>CAJTOK010000023.1 GCA_910577825.1 uncultured Lachnospiraceae bacterium
TCCCTTGTCTATTATAACAGATTTTTTATATCATGTCCAAAAGACTAATTGAAGATGTTAAGAAAAAAGCTTGACAAACATATTCCCAGTTGCTATAATTGGAAAAGTGCTGATATGGAAGTAACTAGGAGGTGGAATATAAAATGTCAATTTGTCCAAAGAATAAATCTTCAAAGTCACGCAGGGACAAGAGAAGAGCAAACTGGAAAATGACTGTACCAAATTTAGTAAAGTGCAGTAAATGTGGGGCTTTAATGATGTCACACAGAGTATGTAAATCATGTGGTTCATATAATAAGAGAGAAATTATTGCAGAAGCTGAATAGGCATGGTACAGAGAGCCAGCGTATCTATAAAAGATATGCTGGCTTTTTTTATTATGCGTTTCCCATGTTTTTTTAAATTATTCTATGAGGATAGCAAATAAATTATACCAATGATATACTTAAATTTTTTTATGTTGTTGCTAATGACTTGTTCCAGGAAATGGTTGGTGAGAATTACCTGCGTAAAAATTACTGGAAATATCTTAGCGAAGTAATAATTATGATGTACCATACAGCGAAATTATATTCTGATATGGGGAAGAATGTACTGGTTGATGGTATTTTAACTGAGAGAGAGGAGATAAAACCCCATTACCGCCAGTTATTAGAAATATTAAAGGATAATCCGCTTGATATAGTGGAAGTATTTTGTCCGCTGGAGATTTGCAGGCAGCGTAATATTATCCGTGGGGACAGATATGAAACACAGTCACAGGAACAGTATGATTTAATGGCTGGAAATATTAAGTATAGTACCAGAGTTGATACAAGCATATACAGCCCGGGGGAGTGTGCAGAAAAGATTATCTGTGAATTATTTAATTAACAAAACCGGGAAAAAGCCATGGCTTGACTGGAACGTATAAGAATGTTAAACTATACAGGAAGAAATTATTGCAAAAGCTGGATAAGCTAGTGCAGAGAGCCAGTATATCTATAAAATATGGGTATGTTGGTTTTTTTGCACTTGTTTTTATAATAACTACTATAACCAGAAAGGCGGCTTTTATATGACAGATGAGTTAATTATTATAAGGAAAGATAATAAAATCATTACTGCCACAATAGAAGATTCCCGCATTACCGGGCTGCAGGCAGAAAATGCAGAGGAAAAAAGCGTGCTTGGCAATATATATATTGGCAAGGTAAGGAATATTGTTAAAAATATAAATGCTGCTTTTGTTGAATTTGAGAAAGGGAAGACAGGCTATCTTTCACTGGATATGAAGCAATGCCCCATACATACAGATGGTGTGCATTACCAGGAAGGGCGTGTGCTTATTGGTGATGAAATCATTGTACAAGTTGAAAGGGAAGCTGTTAAGACCAAACCGCCTACGCTTACAGGCAGTTTAAGCCTTCCAGGCAGGTATATGGTGCTTGTTTCAGAGGGTGGCAGGAACAGCATTTCATCTAAAATACGTGATAAGGATATAAGAAACCGCCTTTTGGGGATAAACAGCCAGTATGTTACAGAAGAATATGGCTTTATTGCAAGGACTAACAGTGCAGATGCAGGTACAGAGGAAATTATTAGTGAAATAGAAATGCTTATAGGGAAATATAAAGATATAGCAGGTTATGGAAAGCATAAAGCAGCATTTTCATGCCTTTACAGTGCACCGCCTGGATACATTGGCAGCATTATTAATTCATATAATGGCAGGCTTGGCAGAATCTGGACTGATGACCAGGAAATATATAATAATATAAAAGCATTTCTTGGGGAAAGGGAAAATTTGCTTGCTGCCAGGCTGGGATTCTGGGACAACAGTAATGGCAGGCTTGAAGCTGTATATAACATACCAAAGACGCTGGAACGTGCCCTTATGCCAAAAGTCTGGCTTAAAAGCGGGGCATATATTATTATACAGCCGGCAGAAGCACTTGTTGCCATTGATGTTAATACGGGAAAAGCAATTTCAAAGAAAAAAGATGTACAGAAAACTTTTCTTAAAGTAAACCTTGAGGCAGCAAAAGAAATAGCTGTGCAGTTAAGGCTCAGGAACCTTTCAGGCATAATAATTATTGACTTTATAGATATGGAAGATGAAGAAAACCACAAATTATTAATGGAATGCCTGCGCCATGAATTTGCAAAAGACAGCGTACAGACAAAACTTGTTGATATGACAAAGCTCGGGCTTATAGAGGTAACACGGAAGAAAACCAGGAAACCGCTTTATATGCAGATGCTTTGAAAGATTGGAGCAGAAATGGAATTTTATATACCTACAAAGATTTACCATGAAGATAATGCAGTATTAAAACACGGTGATGAAATTGCCTCACTTGGCAGGAAAGCCATTATAATTACAGGCAGAAACTCTGCTGTACTGACAGGGGCGCTTGAAGATGTTATAAAGGTACTTGAAGATAATAATACAGAATATATTTTTTATGACGTAGAACAAAACCCGTCTGTTGCCACAGTAATGGGGGCAGCAGATGCCGGCAGGAAATATGGTGCAGATTTTGTTATAGGGATAGGCGGCGGTTCACCTATGGATGCCGCAAAAGCTGTTGCGCTTATGGTACAGAACAGGGATACACCAGAAGAAGTATTATACCAGCCGCTTAAACTTAAATCGCTCCCTGTAGCAGAAATACCTACTACATGCGGTACAGGTTCAGAAGTTACCCCTTATGCAATACTTACAAGAAATGATATTAAGACAAAACAGAGCATAAGCCACAGGATATACCCGGCAATAGCATGTATTGATGCAAAGTACCTTGATGCAGCACCTTCACATATAATAAGAAATACTGCAATAGATGCACTGGGCCATCTGCTTGAAAGCTATTTTAATGCAAATGCAACAGAATACAGCCGCCTGCTAAGCATTAACGGAATAGAAAAATGGGCAGAAAATAAAAATGCACTGGCAGAAAAGGAATTTACAAAAGATAATTATAACGGGCTTTTACTCGCCTCAACACTGGCAGGAATGGCAATATCACATACAGGCACATCACTTCCGCATGGGCTTAGTTATTACCTGACATATAATAAAGGAATAGCACATGGAAGGGCTGTGGGTGTATTTCTTGCCAGCTATCTTTATCTTATGGAGAAAAACTCCATTCCGGGCTATAAAGACATAATCTCTAAAATGGGATTTAAAAATATTAAGGAATTTAAAGAATTTATAGAAAACTGCATTGGATACATTCCATTTAATGAAGAAGATAAAGAAAATATGGTTAAAGAAATAAAAGACAACCCTAAGAAACTTTTATCAATGCCGTTTGAAGCAAAAGAAGATGATATAAGGGAAATTATAAATTACAAAGTTAATTAAAAATATTAATAAAATTCCAGCCGGATGAAAGGGTTTGCCAATATGTTCAGGTTATGTGCCAGAGAGATTAAAAACGGGAAATTTTTTAAAGATATAACAATAAGTGATATGGCAGAAAGCAAAAGCAGGACTAAAAAGATTTTTGATGCTGTTGATGAAATCTGTTATGAATTTGATTTAAGCAGGCCCGTATGGCTTGATAAAAATATTAATGAATTTAAACGGAGGGATAAAACAAGGTTTAACCAGGACAATTTTATTGATTCTGTTGATTTTGATTACCTTGAGATACAAGTAATAGAAGAAGATTAAATTTTTTTTAAAATAACCACATCCTCTTTGATATCTGCCATTATTGTGATACAATTATAGAATATTATACCAGATATAGATTAACATTAATGGTATATTGCTTATATAAGGAGGGAGAGAATATGTTTAAGATATTCAAGATACTAACCGCAGTTGTTTTATCAGCATCATTGCTGCCGTCCCAGGTACCGTATGTAACAGCCATCAAGACTGTAAAAGCACCAGAAATAAAAGGCATAAGCGCCATAAATATGCCACAGGAAGATACAATTAATGAAGATGTACATAGCAAAGAAGAAATACTGGAACGTATTGATAAAATCAATTCATTAAAAGGTGCAGATGATTATATATATAACGGTACTGATGGTTCAATAACATGGACTATTGACAGGAACGGGGTGCTTACACTTACAGGCAATGGTGATTATTCTGATGTTACTCCTGAAAATACATATCCTAAATGGTACCAGTACCGCAGCTCAATAAGAAGCGCAGTTATTGCCATTACCGGCATACGTTCTGCAAAAAAGATGTTTGCAGGGTTAAACAACCTGGCAACACTTGATATTACTTATTTTGACGCAAGCCGCCTTACAGACATAAGCCATATGTTTGACGGGTGCAAATCCCTGCAGAGTGTCAGTTTCAGGACAGTGCCTCTTGTAAATGTAACAGACATGAGCTATATGTTTAATGACTGTGAAAACATTACAAACATTGAACTGGATGGCTGGTATACAACGAATGTAACCAATATGGCATATATGTTTGCAAACTGTAAAAGACTGCCTGGCTTTGAACTCAGGTCTTTTAATACTTCCAATGTAACTAATATGTCACATATGTTTTATAATTGTGAGAGCTTTGTTTCACTCCATATAAATGATATTGGGTATACAGGTTTTGACACAGGCAATGTAACAGATATGAGCTATATGTTTTCAGGCTGCACTAACCTGTGTGATTTTAACCTTTCAACAAATACCATAGAACTTAATACAAGAAAAGTTACTGACATGAAAGGCATGTTTGAAAACTGCAGGAATGCAAAAATTGACGTTACTAAGTTTGATACAAGCAATGTAACAGACATGAGCTATATGTTTACAGGATGCAAGAACCTTTCTGCATATACAATAAGTAATTTAAGGACTGGCAATGTAACAAACATGAACAGCATGTTTAAAGACTGTACAGCTTACAGTTACCTTGATGTAAGCAATTTTGATACATCAAAGGTAACAGATATGAGGAATATGTTTAATAACTGTGAATGTACTATGTTAAGCATGGGCAGGTTTAATACAGCCAGTGTAACAAATATGCACAGCATGTTCAGCGGATGCAAGGCATGGAGTTATGACCTTTCCAGTTTTAATACAAGCAATGTAACAGATATGGGTGAGATGTTTAGCAACTGTACTAATATAAGTGTGCTTGATTTCAGCATGTTTGACATGGGCAAAGTAATTAACGCTATAGGAATGTTTAACGGCTGCACAAGCATGACATTTATTACAGCACCTGCCAATATGATTGTAAATATTGATTTGCCAGTATCTAACGGTTATCCGTGGCATGATACTTATGGCAGGGAATACAGGTATATGCTGGGAGGGCAGCCGGTAACAATGTATATGAGGAATGAAGCACCTACAGTTCCTGATATGTCAACACCAGTGCCTACACCAAGCCCTACACCAAAAGTAACACCATCACCAACGCCTACGGCAACACCAAAGCCAACCATAACACCATCGCCAACACCTACGGCATCACCAACACCTACGGCATCACCAACGCCGTCACCAACTGTAACACCATCGCCAGCACCAACAGCGTCACCAACACCAGTGGTAACACCAGAACCAGCAGTAACACCATCAGCAGAACCATCAACAGACCCGGATTTGGCTGTAAAAGGTACTACATGGCAGATTGGCAATTCAATTTATACAGTTACAGAGAATGGAAATAATATAAGAAATGTAGAATTTTCATTTTCATTAAAAAGCCCGGTAAATTTAAAAATACCAAATACTGTTGAGATAGAAGGGGAAACATTTAAAGTTACATCTGTAGGCGACAGGGCACTTTTAAGAAGCAACAATATTGCCAAAGTAGTGATTGGGAATAATGTAGAAACCATAGGCAAAAGTGCATTCAGGGAATGTAATGTATTACAGGAAGTCCAGATAGGCAAGAAAGTCAAAGACATTGGTACAAAATGTTTCTACAAATCAGGGCTTTTAAGGAAAGTAACAATAAAATCAAGCAAGATAAATAATATTTCAAATAAAGCATTTACAGGGATTTCTTCTAAAGCAGTAATAAAAGTGCCAAAGGAAAAAGCCACAGAATACAGGAATATGATTGGGAGAAAATACCAGTACAAGAAAGTGTAAAAGCCAGAACCACCAGAAATATAAACTGGTGGTTCTTTTGTGCATTATAAAGTATTATAATATTTTTCTATCAGGCAGGTATGGTGTTTCTCTTTATCATAACATTTCTTTAGAACGGTCTGTAATTTTTTTAATTTCCCCCATGCTTTGCCTTGAAAGTATAGCTTCGTATTTCTCCATTAACTCATAATCAGGTATTTTAAGCAGTCCGTCATAATAAGACAGAAAACCATAAACAACCATGGCAGAAAGTATTTCATTACGTGTAGACATGCTTTGTTCTGCTGCACTGTATCCATACAGTTTTACCTGTACAGGTATGCCAGAAACCATTTTAACAATATCTTCCCTTACTTCATCTGCATTTTGTTCAATACAATATGCAATCTCATTCATAGGGCCAGTTTCTGTCCAGTAATTCTGGCATATGCCATTTTCTAAAGCACAGCATACAGAGTGGGGATTAAAAAGGTGGCGTCCTCCTTCAAGGGAATAGCCATCATACCACATCTGTAAATCTTCATAACAGACAGAGGGATTATTCTGGCACAGGTTTTTTACTTCATCCTCATTAAAACCAAAATAGTTGTCATAAACAGAACTGTACATAAAATTATATTCATTAAACATATTTAATTCTGAACCGCTTGAATATTTTGCAATAGGAAGTATACCTGTCATATATACAAGGTCTGTATAAGGCTGGTCTTTTAACAGTCCTTTTAAAAATCTAAGAAAATGTTTTTTATCATTTTCAGACATAAAATTTTCATTAAAACAAAAATCCCATTCATCAAATATAAATATAAAGGACTGTGAAGAAGATATTAAAAAATCACTTATTGAAATACCAGGGCTTTTACGTATATTAAAAAGTTCCTCTATATCAGATATAAGCATATTTTTAATATAATTAATATATTCTGTATAAGAATTGTATTCATCTGGTGTTTTGCTAAAATCTATCTGTATAACATTATGCTGGTTCAGATGTTTATTATAAGACGGGTCTTTTGCAATAGCAAGGTTTTTGAACATTTCGTGGTTATCCTGGTTTCTGGTATAATAAGCCCCCAGCATATTAGCATTTATTGTCTTGCCAAAACGGCGTGGCCTGGTAATACAGACAAAACAGTTATCTGTCCCAATGCGTTTATTTAAATGCCCGATTAACTGGCTTTTATCTACATAAGTGTCCCTGCGCAAAGTTTTCTGGAACATAATAGCTGCATTATCTGTATTTAAATAAAACATTATAAATCCTCCCTGATAAAAATTTAAATAATTATTTTTTCATTTCAATCCGTATTGTTGAAACTACTGCATAAATAACCATTATAGCAACTATAGCAATAAAGAAATATAACATATACTTAAAGTCTGTTATTATCCAGGCTGCATTTAATGTAAATATAATCCCAATAAGTGCAAATACAATACCAGACTGCCTGTAGTAAGGTTTTTTATCCATTGTACTGCGTTCTTCTGCTGAAGCATATAGCCAGGCATTATTTAACAGAATCCCTTTTTCCCTGAACTGGAAGCTGCTTAATATATAAGCAGCCACAGCCAGGCATATACATACAATAATTCCAAATGTATCCATAAGCAGCCCCTCCTTATTTTTATTTGCTTTCTTTCACATAAACAATTCAGAAAACAGCTACCTGCTTATGTTTTAATTTTAACATAAGTGCCTGTATAATGCTACCTTGTAACCTGTATTTATAAAAAATCTGTTAAAAAAGTTGCATTATAATGCTATAAGAGTTACAATAACATAGCCTGCGTGGTAAAGATGGCAGAGAGGAGAACAGATTTTTATGTATGGGACAGATTTTGAAATGGGAAAAAAAGTAAACAGATTTGTATTAATCATTATTACCGTGATAGATATGTTTCTGTTTTTTGGTTACATAGGGGATTATGCACAGGGAAATATAAGTCCAGGGTTTATGCTGGCAGTTGACGGGCTGGTAGTCCTTTCTATGGCAGCGTGTTATTTAGTTTATTTTAAAAAGAAAGACAGTGCCGCTTTCAGGTATGTTTCAATGGCTGGTTATGTGGCAGTTTACGGGATTGCAGTATTTGGCGCACAAAATGACCTTGTATTTGTAATGATTTTTCCATTGACGGTAATATATATTTTATATTATGACTTTAAAATTGTAATGTGGATTGCCATAATATTCGGGGCAATAAATATTGCAGATGTAATATATATGGCAGCAGTGCTTGGGCATATGCACTCTGGTGCGCCTGTAAACAGCTCGTCAGTATTGCTGCAGGGTGCATCTGTTGTAGTATATATGGTTGTACTTTGCGGGACTACAACTATTTCAAATGGCAATAATTCAAAGAAAATTGCAGGGCTTAAGGAGGAACAGCAGAAAAGTGCTGTGCTTCTTGATGAGGTGCTGCAGGTAGCTGTTGCAGTAAAACAACATTCTATTGAGGCAGAAACACATATCAGGGAACTGGGTGAGTATGTGGCTTCTACAGCATCGGAACTTGAAAATATTGCAGAGGGAAATAGCAATAATGCAGAAAGCATTAGGCAGCAGACTGTTATGACGGGAAATATCCAGGAGATGATTTCTGAAACAAAAAGCATGTCTGATAAAATGCTTGCACTGGCAGGACAGTCTGAAAAAGCAGTACATGACGGCCAGGAATCTGTGGACCGCCTCCAGCTCCAGGCACAGCGTACAAGGGAAGCAAACCAGCATGTATCGGATTCTGTAAAAACACTGATTTCCAATGCAAGAATAGTAGGGGAAATAACAGAGCAGATTTTTGCAATTTCAAGCCAGACAAACCTTCTGGCACTGAATGCTTCTATTGAAAGTGCAAGGGCAGGGGAAGCAGGAAGAGGTTTTGCAGTAGTAGCAGATGAAATAAGAAGCCTTGCAGATGAAACAAGGAAGCTTACGGAGGGAATTAAGGGCATAGTGGCACAGCTGCAGGAAAATGCAGATATAGCAAAGGATACAGTGGACAATGTTATTGAAACAGCTAATACAGAACATGAATTAATTTCAAATGCCGGTGTGAAGTTTGGGGAAATTGGAAACAGCATAGGCGGGCTTTATACAAATGTACAGATGATTTACAAGAAGATAGAAGATATTATGGAGTCAAACCATGTTATTGTGGACAGTATCAACCATATTTCTGCGGCAAGCCAGGAAGTAACAGCAAGCACGCAGCAGGCAGCAGAACTGGGGGCAAATACCAGCCATAAAGCAGAAAAGGCACATGAACTGATGGAAAAATTATTACAGACAGTTGAAATAATCAGTAAATATGAAAAAAACAGCTGACATTGCAGTTATAAAATCTTTACATTTTCCAGACATCATGTTAAAATACCGTTGTATTGTAATGAGTAACACAGACAGCCGCGCCTGCATTTTATTATGCAGGTGAGGAAAGTCCGGGCTCCGCAGGGCAGGATGCCGGATAACGTCCGGTGGAGGCGACTCCCAGGATAGTGCAACAGAAAATAACCGCCCGCCAATGGCAGGCAAGGGTGAAAAGGCAAGGTAAGAGCTTACCGCTTTGCTGGTAACAGTAAAGGCTGTGTAAACCCCATCCGGAGCAAGGCCAGACAGGAACAATACAGTTGCCCGCTGTGTTCCGGGTAGGCCGCTTGAACCTGCTGGTAACAGCAGGGCCAGATAGATGGCTGTCTGATACAGAACCCGGCTTACAGTGTTACTCATTATATATACATTTAATTATACTAAAATAAAAGATTTTCCCAGGCAGGGTTAATTATGCCCTGCAGAAATGAGGTTAAAATATGCCGCTCACACCAATGATGCAGAATTATATAGAAACCAAACAGGAATACAATGATTGTATTCTTTTTTATCGTTTAGGGGATTTTTACGAAATGTTCTATGAAGATGCCAGTATATGTTCAAAAGAGCTTGAACTTACACTTACCTCTAAAAGCTGCGGGCTTCCAGAACGTGCCCCTATGTGCGGAATACCATTCCATGCTGCCAGTACATATTTAAACAAGCTTGTAAATAAGGGGTATAAAGTTGCAATATGTGAACAGGTAGAAGACCCAAAAGAAGCAAAGGGGCTTGTAAAAAGGGAAGTAGTCCGGGTTGCCACACCTGGTACAAACCTTGACCCGCAGGCACTTGACGAAAGCAGGAATAATTACCTTATGTGTGTACTATATACAGTAAATGCGTATGGTGCAGCATATGTTGATGTCACTACAGGCAGCTTTTATATGACAGAATTTGATACAGAAAATAAACTGCTTGACGAAATCAGTAAAATATCACCCTCTGAAATAATATGCAATGATTCATTTCTTGTATCAGGAATTGACTTAGAGGATTTAAGGGGAAGGTTAAACATAGCAGTATCAAGTGTCGGCTCATGGTATTTTGATGAGGACAAGTGTAAAAAAGTCCTTATGGAGCATTTCCATACAGGCTCTTTGTCAGGGCTCGGGCTTGATGATTACAGCATAGGGGTAATTGCTTCCGGTGCCGTAATGCAGTATCTTATAGAAACACAGAAAATATCCCTTGACCATATAACTTCTATTAAACCATATTCCCCTGGAAATTATATGATGCTTGACCGCTCCACAAGGAGAAACCTTGAACTTTGCGAAACAATGCGTGAAAAATCCAAAAGGGGTTCTTTGTTCTGGGTTCTTGACAAGACAAAAACAGCAATGGGAAAAAGGCTTTTGCGCAAATCAGTTGAACAGCCGCTTGTGGATGCAGCAGAAATCAATAAAAGGCTTGATATTATAACGGAATTAAACAATAATGCTATTTCAAGGGAAGAACTAAGGGAATATTTAAACCCGGTACAAGACCTTGAACGCCTTATTGCCAGAATCAGTTACAGAAGTGCAAACCCAAGGGATTTAATAGCATTCAGGCAGTCACTTTCAATGTTCCCGCATATTAAAACACTGCTTTCTTCATTTAAGAAAACAGGTCTTAAGGAATTTGCAGAAAACCTTGATGATTTAAAGGATTTGTATGAACTTGTGGAAAGTTCCATAGAAGAAGAGCCGCCAATATCCATAAGGGAGGGCGGCATTATAAAAGATGGTTATAACAGTGAAGCAGACCAGCTTAAAAAAGCCAAAACAGAAGGCAAAAACTGGCTTGCAGAGCTTGTTGAGGAGGAAAAACAGCGTACAGGCATTAAGAATTTAAGGGTAAAATACAATAAAGTATTTGGCTACTATCTTGAAGTTACAAATTCATATAAAGAACTTGTACCAGAGGACTGGACAAGGAAACAGACACTTTCCGGCGCTGAAAGATATACAACCACACGGCTTAAAGAACTTGAAGATACAATACTTGGGGCAGAGGACAGGCTCTGTTTACTTGAATACAATATTTTCTGCCAGATAAGGGAGCAGATTTATAACAATATAGGGCGTGTACAAAAGGCAGCACATATAATTGCCAATATAGATATGTTTGCTTCCCTAGCACTTGTGGCAGAACAGAATAATTATGTACGTCCTGTAATAAATAAAAAAGGCTGCATTGAAATTAAAAACGGCCGGCATCCTGTTGTTGAAAAGATGATTAGCAATGATTTATTTGTTGCTAATGACACATTTCTTGATAATAATGAAAACAGGATTGCAATTATTACAGGCCCTAATATGGCTGGCAAATCCACATATATGCGCCAGACAGCATTAATTGTGCTAATGGCACAGATTGGCTCATTTGTCCCGGCAGACAGTGCCAGCATAGGCATTGCAGACAGGATATTTACAAGGGTAGGCGCATCAGATGACCTTGCAAGCGGCCAGAGCACATTTATGGTAGAAATGACAGAAGTTGCCAATATTATCAGGAATGCAACGAAAAACAGCCTTATAATACTTGATGAAATAGGCAGGGGGACAAGCACATTCGACGGCCTGAGCATAGCATGGGCGGTTATAGAGCATATCGCCAATACAAAACTGCTTGGCGCTAAAACACTTTTTGCAACACATTACCATGAACTTACAGAACTTGAAGGCAGGCTTTCCAGTGTAAATAATTACTGCATTGCCGTAAAAGAACAAGGTGATGATATAGTATTTTTAAGGAAAATAATAAAAGGCGGCGCTGATAAAAGTTATGGCATACAGGTTGCAAAGCTTGCAGGCGTGCCAGAAAGTGTAATTGTACGTGCCAGGGAAATAGCAGAAAAGCTTAGTGAAAACGATATAATGGAACATGCCAGGGATATAGATGCAGAAACAGATGACAGCTTTCCAGAAATCTATTATGGCATAGAACAACAGGAAGTTAAAAAGAAAAAAAGGCGTAAAAAGGAAAGCGGAAAAGAAGCAGAAAAAATGGGGCAGCTTTCATTATTTGGGACTAATAATGAAAACATTAAAACAGATGATATAATAATAGAGCTCCATGACCTTGATTTATCAAATATAACACCTATTGATGCAATAAATATTTTATATAAGATGCAGACAAAACTAAGAAACAGGATTTAGCATGGAGGGAAATATGCCTATACAACTTCTTGATGAAGATACAGTAAATAAAATTGCAGCTGGCGAGGTTATAGAAAGGCCTGTGGCAGTAGTTAAGGAATTGCTGGAAAATGCTATTGATGCAGGGGCAGGCTCTGTTACTGTGGAGATAAAAGATGGCGGCAAAAGCTTAATACGTGTAACTGATAACGGGGATGGCATAAGTGAAGAAGATATAAAACTTGCATTTACCCCACATGCAACAAGCAAAATAAGGCAGATTGAAGACCTTTTATCTATATCCACACTTGGTTTCAGGGGCGAGGCACTTGCAAGCATTGCATCTGTTTCACAGCTTGAAATGCTTACTAAGACAAGGGGCTCATTTAATGGTTCAAGATATGTTATTGAAGGGGGCACTGAAAAATCTTTTGGGCAGGCAGGCTGTCCTGACGGCACTACCCTTATTGTACACAACCTTTTTTATAACACCCCTGCAAGGCTTAAATTCCTAAAGACACCACAGACAGAAGCAGGCTATATAAGCAGTACAGTTGAACGTATGGCACTTTCAAACCCCTCCATTTCATTCAGGTTTATAAACCAGAACCAGCAAAGGCTTAATACATCAGGCAATGGCAGTTTAAAAGATGTAATTTACAATATATTTGGCAGGGATATAACATCAAACCTTCTTGAAACAGATGCTGTAAAAGGCAGCTGTGAAATAAGCGGCTTTATTGGCCAGCCTGTAATATCACGTGGCAACAGGGGCTGCATAAATTATTTTGTCAATGGCAGGTATATTAAAAGCAATATTATAAACCGTGCAATAGAAGAAGCATATGCACCATATATGATGAACCATAAGTACCCATTTATAGTATTAAATTTTAAAATTGACCCTGGGCTGATAGATATAAATGTGCACCCACAGAAAATGGAAGTACGTTTTACTAATGAAAAAGAATTATATAATGATATTTATAATACAATATCAGGAATATTAAAACATAAGGAACTGATACCAGAAGTATCATTTGGAAAGGATAAAAATAATAATATTAAAAAAGAAAAACAAAAAGATAAAGAAGTAATATTAAGAGTCCCGGAAGAAAAAGAAATTAACAGTTTATTTGGAATTACAACAGAAAATAAAAAAGAAATACCCGCAAAGAATACAGAAACCAAATTCCGTGAAACGGCTGCTTATAATGCACATAACATTAAGCAGGAAACATTATTTGGAACAGGTATAATGCAGGCGCAGGCAAGTAATGATATTAAAATAATCGGGCAGGCATTTGCTACATACTGGATACTGCAGTACGGTGACAGCCTGTTCCTTATAGACCAGCATGCGGCACATGAAAAAGTCCTTTATGAAAGGTTTATGAAACAGATAGAAGAAAACCAGGCATTTACACAGATGTTAAACCCGCCTGTTGTAGCAAGCCTTTCAATGGCAGAACAGCAGGTTTTAGAAGAAAATATACAGGTATTTAAAAAGCTTGGCTATATTATTGAAAATTTCGGCGGAAAAGAATATATTTTAAGCGGTGTGCCAGCCCAGCTTCCAGATATTGCAACAAAGGAACTTTTTCTTGAAATAATAGACGGGCTTTTAGATAATAAAACAGAAATTGCCCCGGAAACATTGCTTTCACATATTGCAACAATGTCATGCAAAGCTGCCGTAAAGGGCGGCAAAAGCCTTGATACAAAGCAGGCACATGAACTTTTAAAAGAACTTATGGCACTTGATAATCCATATAACTGCCCGCACGGGCGGCCGGTAATTGTAAAAATAACAAAAAGGGAACTAGAAAAGAAATTTAAGCGTATTATATAAGTCTGGAAGGCAGGTATTTTTTATGAAGAAACCCCTTATTATAATAGCAGGACCTACAGCATCTGGCAAAACAGCACTTTCAATAGAAATTGCCAAAGCAGTTAACGGGGAAATTATTTCAGCAGACTCAATGCAGGTTTACCGTGGAATGGACATTGGGACTGCCAAAATCCGCAAAGAAGAAATGCAGGGAATAAAACATTACCTTATTGATGAATTTGAACCGTGGGAAGAATTTAATGTTGCGGTTTTTAAAGAAAAGTGCGGACAATATATACAGGAAATCTACAGCCATAATAAAGTGCCGGTTATAGCAGGGGGCACAGGCTTTTATATACAGGCTGTTTTATATAATACAGACTTTAAAGAAACCAGGACAGACAGTGCATACCGTGAAAAACTAAGGCATTTTGCAGATATACATGGCGCTGCGGCACTGCACAATGAACTGGCCAGAATAGATAAAGCTTCAGCAGAAGCAATACATGCAAATAATATTAAACGTGTAATAAGGGCAATGGAATACTACCACCAGACAGGCACACCGATATCGGCACATAATGAAGAAGAACGCAAAAAAGAACCAGCATATTTATTTAAATACTTTGTATTAAACCTTCCACGTGAAACACTTTATAACCGCATAAACCAGCGTGTAGACATAATGCGGGAAAAAGGGCTTGAAGATGAAGTAAGGGCACTAATGGCAAAAGGCTGTACAAAAGACCTTGTATCAATGCAGGGGCTTGGATACAAAGAAATAATAAACGCAATACAAACAGGAGAGCCGCTTGACAGTGCATTTGACAAAATAAAACAGGAAACCAGGCACTTTGCCAAAAGGCAGCTTACATGGTTTAAAAGAGAAAAAAATACAGAATGGATAGAAAAAGAACAGTTTACATCGGAAAAAGAACTGGCAGATTACTGTATTTCAGAATGCCAGAAGATATTATAAAAGGACAGGATATCTGGAATATTTCCCGCTACATTGGCTATATATCAATGTAGCATTTTTTTTGCAAAAAACAGTTGACAAATCTGGTCTATTGTTATAGACTTAATACAAACACTGGTCTATAATAATAGACCAAATTATATTAATTAAGGAGTAAAGGGTGAAAAATAAATTTTTCACCCGGCAAGTTTGTGCCTGCGTTGCGGCACAAACGTTGCATTATGCGCAAAAGGCAGCGCAGGAAGGAGGAAATTTATGGAGTATCTAAAACTATGTGACAGTGATTACCGTTTTATGCTGGTTGTATGGGAACATGCACCAGTTAATTCAGGCACTCTTGTAAAATTGTGCAGCCAGGTTTTAGGCTGGAAGAAATCAACTACATACACTACTATTAAGAAACTCTCTGAAAAGGGATATATTAAAAATGAGAATGCAGTTGTTTCAGCTTTAATTGGAAAAGAACGTGTCCAAAGGGATGAATCAGCCTATTTTGTTGAAAGGACATTTGGCGGTTCACTTCCGCAGTTTCTGGCGGCTTTTTTGGGGGGAAAGAAAATTACAACAGAAGAAGCAGAAAAAATTAAAAAATTAATTGACCAGCACAGTGAAGAATAAAGAAAAGAGGTGGGAAATATGTTATACCAGTTATTTTCCGGCATTCTGGATATGGCACTTATATCATGCCCTGTTATTATTGTAATTCTTTTTGTACGTGGCATTATGTACCCCTTCCCTAAAAAATACAGGTACTTTATATGGGGAATTGTGGGCATACGTTTAATCTGCCCGTTTGCTGTTTCCTCGCCAGCCAGCATATTTAATCTGGCAGAAACAATTACTATGGAAAAAGAAGATACAAGCAAAACAGATAAAAATGCTGTGCTGCATAATATGCCTGTGGACAGTAAAATTCCATCTGGCATTTCTGGCAGCTTGCAGGATAATGTAAACATAAACATTCAAAAAAAAGATAATATACCTGCATCTGGCACTGGCATAGAACCTTTTACCAGATATGGAACATTTATATGGCTGGCAGGTATTATAATTATACTGTCCTGGAATTTTTATATGGTATTTGGCATGAAAAAGCATCTTGAAAGGGCAGTGCTGCTTGAAGGCAATATTTATGAATGCGAAAATATCCCTTCACCTTTTGTCTTAGGCATTGTTAATCCTAAGATTTATATTCCCTTCCAGTTAGGAAAAGAGGAACAGAAATATATTTTAAAACATGAAAAGTACCATATAATGCGGCGGGACTATATTATTAAGCCAGCATCATTTTTACTGGCAAGTATTTACTGGTTTAACCCTTTAACATGGTTATCATATTTTTTAATGGTGCGTGACATGGAAATGAGCTGTGATGAATACGTACTACAAAATATGGATGCAGGCATACGTAAAGATTACAGCAGGTCTTTATTAGGATTTGCTACAAACCAGAGAATAAAAAATGCAGGAATGTTGTCTTTTGTTGAAACAGATACAAGAAAGCGGGTGGTTAATGTGTTAAATTTTAAAAAACAGGGAAAATGGATTGGTGTCATAGCAGCAGCATTAATTGTGGGGGCAGGGGCATCATGTCTTACAAATGCCTATGATTCAGATAAAAAAGCTGTAAAGAAAAGTACAGGTAAAACCATAAAGAAAACTGGCAATAAAGAAGAAAATATACAAAATGAAGTTTTAACTGCAAATACAACAATCCACGGGTATGATGTACAGATTGTTTACATGCCAGACAAAGAACTGCCAGATAAAAAGAACCTGGACTTTGGCATGTACAGTGGCAAATTTGCAATAAGTACTTATAAAAACAATGTAAAATATGCAGAATACCCGCTGGACTTTGGCATTAATGATATGGTTTATTATCCAGAAGAAGGGTTTAGTTTATCTGTTAAAGATTATAACGGGGACGGGGAAAACGATGATTTTGCATTAGGCCAGGGGCAGACGCCATTGCCAGAGCTTGGGAATTTTATGTATTACCAGTTTTTCAACGTAGATAAAGATGGAAATATTACAAGATATGCACTTTCTACAAAAGATGGAAAAAACCTGGTAACAATCCCGGATGTGTATTCCAAAGACTTTAAATGTAAAAACGGTGAAATCACATACCAGGCATTAACAGAAGAAGGCGCAAAAAAACAAACTGCCAGTCTTAGCATGGAAAGACCCGTTAATAATACAGAAAACAGTTTTTATTTTAAAGATACTGGCGTTACAATAGGACTGCCTGAAAATAAAAACTGGATACAAAACCCTGCAGCATATAAAGAGGGCAGTACAGGAATAGTACAATACTATGACAGCATTGCCAAAACAGATGTTACACTGGGTTTTGGAAAAAAGAAACAAGAAGAAATAACAGGTCTTTCAGAAAAAGATTCTTTTGAAAACGAATACTGGTCTTTTTTCCCAGGAAAATATGAAAAACTTATTGAAATACAGTTTCATAAAATAAAAGACAATAAAACAGCAGTAGTGCTTTCATGGGAATATAATAAAATAAACTTTTATATGCGTGCGGATTTTACAGGAACAGAAAAAAATAATACAGAATGGACTTCTCTGGCAAAAACAGCCGCATATATTGCAGAGAACTGGTATAATGTACTGGATACTTCAGATAATTATATCTTTTCAGATGAAGATATACAAGAAGCAAAAAAAACAGTAAAAACTTATTTTAAAAAAGTATTTGAAGGCTGTACAATTAAAAAACTATGGTTTAATAAAGATAAATACCAGAGAAATGTAACATATTTTTCTAACTTATATGAAAAAGATGATATAATTATCCTGGATTCTGATTTTTATGTCACCTATGATTATTGTAAAGACAATTCTTTAGAAAAAGGCAATACTTATACAAATTTCATGTGGGTTATGAGCAAAAATAAAAATGGAAACTGGGAAGTTGAAACATATGGATACTGATTAATAAATTACAATTTTATAAATAACATTATGGCAGATAACTAAAGGATAATTTCCAGTTATCTGCCATTTGCCAATTCTGTATTCTTTAAACTACGGTAATATATATGAAAAAATATTAAAGTATGGTATAATGGTTTCAGGAAATTTTAAATTAATATTATAAAACTGGATATTTAAATTATATCCAGTCCCAGAGCAGCTGTCCGTTTAAATCAGCAAGACAAAAGATATTTGGTTTAGGTTACAATTAAAAAGAACATCTGATTATACAATGACTGCATTACTCAGGCAAAAGCTTTCTGTTAATGCAAACAAAGAAGATATTATTGGATTGCTGTATGACAAAAATGTGCCAGGAGATGATATTATATATAATAGCCTTGCAGATGAAATTCTTGCAAATCCTCCTGAACAGGGATATTTGACCATAAGTAATGCACTACAATGGAGATTGCAATATAAACGGGTTATTGAATTAAATAATGAAGTTGGGGGTGTTGTGAATTTTGTCTGGTAATGAAAAAAAAGAATTTGGTGATTATCAAACGCCGTTAAGTTTTTGCATAAAAGTTTGCGAGTATATTAAAAATGCTGTTTTAGAATATTCTCCTGAAGCGGTTGTTGAACCAACATGTGGAACAGGCAATTTTATTTCTGCTGCTTCAACTGTTTTTGATTGTGATAAAGTTTATGGATTAGAAATTAATCAAAAATACGTTAAAGAAGCACAGAAAAAATTTCCAGGTGCAAATATTATCTGGGGGGAATATTTTTGATTTATCTATACATCAATTATGTAAAGAAGAAAATGTTTTAATTATTGGAAATCCTCCATGGGCAACTAATTCGGAATTGTTATATAATCTTCCAGAGAAGACGAATTTTAAGAAATTGCGTGGAATAGATGCACTCACAGGTTCTTCAAATTTTGATATTTGTGAATATATTATTCTTCGCCTTATTGATGAATATAAAAATACTGATAGCACTCTTTGTATGTTATGTAAAACTTCTGTTGCCCGTAATGTTATTTTGGAAATATCACGAAATGAAATTGCACATAAGAAAATTGAAATGCTTTATTTTGATAGCAAAAAAGTTTTTGGAATTTCTGCATCCGCATGTATTTTGATAGTCCAATTAACCTCAAATATTTTATTAAGAAAAAATTTTTCCTGTAATGTTAAAAATATAGAAAATTATGAACTGATAGACACTATTACTGTACATAATGATGTTATTAAAACATCAAAGGTAAAAATTGACCTTGAAGGAAAATGCCAGCTATTATGGCGGCAAGGAGTAAAACATGATTGTAGTAAAGTTATGGAACTAGAACTTAAAAATGGAGAATTTATTAATAAAAATAATGAGAAGGTTTTTATAGAAGATACACTGGTTTTTCCGTTAGTTAACTCCAGCCATTTTAAAAAACCTGTTATTTTTGAATTTTCTAAATATGTAATTATTACACAAAATAAACCAGGACAAGATACTTCGTATATAAAGAAGAAATTACCATATACCTGGAAATATTTAAATGACCATATTGATAACTTCAATAACAGAAAAAGTATTATTTATAAAAATTTGCCTCCTTTTTCAATGTTTGGTATTGGTGATTATAGTTTTTCAAAATATAAAGTAGGTTTGTCTGGATTTTATAAAAAACCTTTGTTCTCGTTATTATATTCAGAAAAACCTGTAATGACGGATGATACAGCATATTTTTTATCATTTGATAATTATGATACGGCATATTGTATGATGCTTTTGTTAAATAGTGCAACAATACAGGATTTTTTGTTGTCAACTGCATTTCTTGATAATAAGCGTCCATATACTGTAAAATTATTATCCCGTATAGATTTTCGTAAATGCGTATGTGAAGTATCTTATGATGAAATCCAGCAAACAGAAAGTAAATTACAATTAAAGAAATATATTACTATGGAGAAGTATATAGAATTGGCCAGATTAATCAATTCAAACTGTTAACCAGGATTGCAGTCCTGTCATAGCTATGTTATACTTAATACTATTAAATATAACCATACAGAAAAAACATGGAGGATATAAAATGCCAGATTTAGAAAACAGCAAAGATTTAATTAGTGTATTATGGAGCGGTGCAGATATACTCCGTTCAAAAATGGATGCAAATGAGTATAAAGATTATTTATTAGGAATTGTTTTCTATAAATACTTATCGGATTCATTTCTGATTAAGATTTATGATTTGCTTTATGATGATAAACCAGAGTCGTTAAAAGCTGCGCTGGAAGCTTACAGGGAAGCTTTAGAAGATGAAAGTGCCGTGGAATTAAAAGAACAGATTAAGGCAGAATGCCATTATGTAATTGAACCAGAACTGACATACACATACTTTGCAGATGCAGCAAGAAACAATTCATTTAACCGTGAACAGCTGCAAAAAGCATTTAATAATATTGAACAGAGCGACCCGTTATTTGCAGACTTGTTTACAGATATAGACTTATATTCCAGCCGTCTGGGAACGGGTGACCAGAAACAAAGTGATACAATTTCAAGCCTTGTTAAAGAAATTGACAAAGCAGATTTATTAAATTCAGATTCAGATGTACTTGGCAATGCCTATGAATACCTGATAGGGCAGTTTGCTTCTGAAACGGGCAAGAAAGCGGGAGAGTTCTATACCCCGCAGGCTGTTTCACAGATTTTAACAAAAATAGCTGTTGCCGGACAGGAAACAAAAAAAGGGTTATCTGTATATGACCCATGTATGGGTTCTGGCTCGCTTCTTTTAAATGCAAAAAAATACGCTAAAGAACCAAACTATATAAAATATTATGGACAGGAACTGATGACATCTACATATAACCTTGCAAGAATGAACATGTTCTTACATGGGATTATACCAGAAAACCAGAATCTCCGTAACGGTGACACACTCGACGGGGACTGGCCTTCTGGAGAAGAAACAGACTTCAATATGGTTCTTATGAACCCGCCTTACTCCGCAAAATGGAGCGCAGCACAAGGATTCTTACAAGACGAAAGATTTAGCAGTTATGGAGTATTAGCACCTAAATCAAAAGCAGATTATGCGTTCCTGCTTCATGGCCTGTACCATTTAAAAAGCAATGGGACTATGGCAATCGTACTGCCTCATGGTGTTTTATTCAGAGGTGCGGCAGAAGGGAAAATAAGGGAAAAATTACTCCGTTCAGGAAACATCTATGCAGTAATTGGACTGCCAGCAAACTTATTTTACAACACATCTATCCCTACCTGCATTATTGTATTAAAAAAACATAGAGATGGAAGGGATGTATTATTTATAGACGCTTCCAAAAAATTTGATAAAGGCAAAAAACAAAATACCATGACAGACAAACATATAGAGTCTGTCCTGGATTTATATAACAAAAGAGAAACTGTAGAAAAAGAATCCTTCCTTGCCAGTTTTGAAGATATAGAAAAAAATGACTTCAACCTTAACATTCCGAGATATGTAGACAACTTTGAGAAAGAAGAAGAAATAGACCTGAATATGCTTTTAGCTGATATGAAAAAAACAGATAAAGAAATAGAACAGACCCAGAGTGAATTTTTATCACTTCTCAAAGATTTAACTTCAACAGATGAAAATATAATTTCATCATTAAATGGTCTTATTGGAATGATGGAGAGGTAACAGGCATGGGAAATCCAAAGATTAGGTTTAAGGGGTATACAGATGACTGGGAGCAGCACAGGTTAGAAGAAATATGTACTTATTATTCTTCAACATTAACAGCAAAAGATATTGATGAAGATGGTATCTATAATTTATATGATGCAAATTCTTTGATTGGAAAAACTAACAAAGGTTATATGGCAGAAGATTATATTACAATAATCAAAGATGGAGCTGGTGTTGGAAGAACAAGATTACTTCCTAAATTTACAATGTTTTTAGGTACAATGGGAGCTATGATACCTCAAAACAGTGATTTGAATTTCTTGTTTCAATTAATTACAAAAGCAGATTTAGGTAAAGAATACACAGGGTCTACTATTCCCCATATTTATTTTAAAGATTATGGAAAAAATAAATACTATGTTCCTTGTTGTTATGAAGAACAGCGTATTCTTGGTATATACTTTTCTCATATTGACCACCTCCTTACCTTTCAACAATGTAAATGTGATGAAGTGAAACAACTAAAAAAATATATGCTTCAAAAAATGTTTCCACAGAATGGAGCGGATATTCCAGAAATTAGATTTAATGGATTTACAGAAGCTTGGGAACAGCGAAGGGTTACTGATATATTAAAAAACGGTTCAGCTGCAATGAAAATTGGACCATTTGGAAGTGCTTTAAAGAAGGAATTTTTTGTTGAAAAGGGAATTAAAGTGTATGCACAAGAAAATATATTTAGCGGAGATTTTAATATAGGAGAATACTATATTACTGAAGAAAAGTTTAATGAATTGAAAAGTTGTGAATTATTTCCAGGTGATTTAGTAATTAGTATGATGGGAACAATAGGAGCATGTGCAATATTTCCAGAAACAGCGGAAAAAGGTATAATGAACTCTCATTTGTTAAGACTTCAATTTAATAAAAATGTGATTCCAGAATACATAATGTTTTTATTACGAGATACACAACAAATAAAAATTCAGATTGATAGATTATCAGTTGGCAGTATTATGAGCGGTTTAAGTTCATCAGTTGTAAAAAAATTAGTTTTTCCTGTGCCAATAATTGAAGAACAAAAACAAATAGTTAATTTCCTGAAACATCTTGATAATCTCATCACCCTTCACCAGCGTAAGTGTAATGAATTACAAAATATTAAAAAATTTATGTTACAAAACATGTTTGTTTAGTTATAGAAAAAGTTATTTACAAGACAATTTAATAGATATCAGGGATTATGTTTTGTTTTTTAATGAAAACATCACAAAGAGTAGATTGGCTGGAAAATTCCAAATGTGCTTCCAATGAACAAGCTGTGGTTTGTCAAGGGACACTTTGGAATTACCAGCCTGCTAACAAAACAGGATGTTTTATTATACCAAAGGAGATGATAAAAATTCCAGAATTAGAATCAATAATAGAAAACAAATTAATTGAACAATTAGTTTACGGGGATTCACAGTGGACTTACAGAAAGGATTTAAAAACAGAAAAAGATTTATGGGCAAATTTTAAATATATTCTTGAACAGAACAATAAAGAACGCCTGAATGGAGAAAATCTTTCAGACACAGAATTTGAACAGGTAAAAAACCAGTTACAGTTTTCTTCTTTTTATAAGGCTGGTGAATGGCTTGTTGGAGAGAATGGAAAAGTCTATGTACATGTCCAGCGTGATACAGAACGTCTGCATTTAATGGTAATGAACCATGAACACATTGCAGGCGGAAGCAGTGTTTATGAAGTTATCAACCAGTATAATGCGTTAAATACAGATAAAAACAGTAATTTCCCAGCCAGGGACAGAAGATTTGATGTCACTCTTTTGATTAACGGGCTTCCATTGATTCATATAGAATTAAAGAATAAACAACATTCTTATATGGACGCTTTCTGGCAGATTAAAAAATATATCGGGGAAGGCAAGTTTACCGGTATTTTTTCGGCTGTCCAGATGTTTGTTATTAGTAATGGCGTAAATACAAAATATTTTTCTGCGGCAAGTGATAATGAATTAAACCCAGAGTTTATAAGCGGGTGGCTGAATAAAGAAAATAGCCCGGTAACAGATTATATAAGCTTTGCCAAAAATGTACTGGGTATACCGCAAGCCCATGAAATGATTGCAAGGTACACAGTGTTAGATAAAGAAGCTAAACGGTTAATACTGCTCCGCCCATACCAGATACATGCGATAGAAGCAATAAGGAAAGCTTCTAAAACAGGCCAGTCAGGTTTTGTATGGCATACAACTGGTTCTGGCAAGACATTAACTTCATATAAAGCAACAAGAAACCTTTTAATGGATATTCCCGCCATAAATAAGGCGGTTTTCCTGATTGACAGGAAAGATTTGGATACACAGACTACAATGGCATTCCAGGCTTATGCAAATAATGATTTGGTTGATGTTGATGAAACAGAAAATGTAACTGATTTAAAGAACAAACTAAAATCAAATGACAGGCAGGTAATTGTAACCACAATCCAGAAATTAAAAAGGCTGGTAACTAAGAGGTTAAAGGAAGGGACTCCGGAATATAATAAAATAAAGAACCTTAAAATAGCCTATGTTGTGGATGAATGCCACAGGGCAGTTTCACCGGGTACAAAAAGGGAACTGGAAAAATTTTTTGGCAATTCATTATGGTTCGGTTTTACAGGAACTCCGAGATTTGCAGAAAACCCGTATCCACAAATGGGCGATTTGCCACGTACTACAGAAGAATTATATGGCAGATGCCTGCACAAATATACCATACAAAATGCAATCCATGACAATGCTGTACTTGGATTCCAGGTAGAACACAACGGGCCTAAGAATATTGTGGACGGAACAGGCAGCAGTGCATATGAAAATGAAACACATATGTTAAAGGTTCTGGATGTAATATTAAATAAGTCTTATTATAAACTGGGCTTTCAGAATGGCAAGGGAAAGACATATGAGGCGCTGCTTACAACAAGCTCAATCCAGCTGGCACAGAAATATTATGATTTACTAACACGTGTTAAAAACGGGGAAGCCCCGCTGGAAATTGATAAGAAGATAAGACAGGTGCTCCCTGATTTCCCTAAATTTGCCATTACATATTCTGTATCTGAAAATGATGAGGGTTCACAGGTAAACCAGCAGAAAATGCAGGCTTCACTTGATGATTATAATAAAATGTTTGGTACAAAATATGAACTTTCAGAGATTCAGGGATATAATAAAAACCTGAATAAAAGGCTTGCCAGAAAAGATGCTAAATTCCAGAGCAGAAGGGAACAGCTTGATTTAGTAATTGTTGTAGACCGTTTGCTGACAGGCTTTGATGCCCTGTGCCTGTCGGTTCTTTTTATTGACAGGCCGCCAATGGGGCCACATGATTTAATCCAGGCTTTTTCAAGGACAAACCGCATTTATAATAAAAATAAAGCCTATGGGCAGATTGTTACATTCCAGGCACCACATCTTTTTAAGAAATGTGTTGATAATGCTGTGAAATTATATTCTGCTGGTGGCACAAAAGATGCACTTTTAGCTGGATGGGATGAAATTGAACCAGCATTCAGAAAATCCCTTGCAGCACTCAGGACCCAGGCTCAGGCACCAGCAGAAGTACCAGGCATGTCTTTAAAAGAGAAAAAAATATTTGCAAAAACGTTCCAAAATTTTGACAAATTATTTGCCCAGCTTAAATCATTTACCCGTTATAATGACAACATGCTTAAAGAATATGGAATTACAGAAGAAGAATATAGTGATTATGCAGGACATTACCTGAATGTACTAGAAGAACTGAAGGCAGAAAAGCCAGACACGGAGCAGGATGCACAGGAAATTGACCCGGATTATGAACTTATGGCATACAGCAATACTAAAATTGATTATGAATATATTATTAACCTGATACAGAATATTGTTACCCCTGGTGATGCAGCGGACGTAACGCCAGAAGAAAGGCAAAAGAAGATTGATGAAGTAAAACAGTATGTGGATGAGATTCATAAGGAAAACCCAAAAGTTGCAGATATTATATCTAATCTGGTATATGAAATTGAATCGGATGCAGATAAATATAAAGGGAAGTCAATCCTTAATGTTGTTGAGAATATTAAATATAATTATATCGACAAAGTAATAACAGATTTTTGCATTATATGGCATACATCAAAAGAAGATGTAATGTATGCAGCAACACATTACAGGAATGGCGGGATTCCAAATGAAAGTGCTATCAAGGCAACAAGTGATTATACAAGCTATAAAGAGGCGCATGAAAAAGCATTGCCTAAGTTCAGGTATTATGCACAAATGATAGCAGAGTTGAAAAAAACACTGGATAAAGAAATTAAACCACTATTAACAGGAGTATTTTAAAAGATAGTGTAACTTTACTTGGAGAATATTTAGAAAAAAATACAAAAGAAACACCCTTTTGTATATAATATAATCACTGAAAAAATATAAAAAAAGAAGGTGTCCCCTATGGAACAGTATACAAGATTTTTTGGAAAATGGAATACCTGGATTAGAAAAAATTAAAAAGGATTTTTTTACTGGCTCTGTGTGTTTTGATGAATATATAGAAAATGTGAACAATATAAAGTAGAATGAAAAGGAAAGGGCTAAAAAATGTAATATATTTTGGTGGTCTTAATGAAGAAAACATAACCAGGAGCAGCACAGAAAGACACGCATCAAACCAAAAAAACAGGTTATAAAATCCTTTATTGGTAATAACTTTTTATAAAATTTGATATGTTTTGCACGTCTGCTCCAATATCACATTCTCTCTTGAAATAATATGGCTGCAATTCCACTGGCTTTAGACGGTGGGTTAAGACCACAAAATTAACAGTTGCCATAAAGCAAACGATAATATATAATGATATATGGTTATTCTTCAAGGCAAGGTGCAATTCCTGGCCGGCGGTGAGCATGTAAAGGCAAGCCCGCAAGCCGTAAGGCATGATTTGGTGTGATTCCAAAGCCGACAGTAAAGTCTGGATAAGAGAAGATGTACAATACTAATTATAACAGGAATATAATAATATCCATAAATTGTATAATATATAAAAGGACTTTTGTATATTAATATAATACAACTGCTGGCATGGTTATAATAGTTCCAGCAGTATTCCAGGATATATAAATTATAATTGTACTTACAGATTCTAAGCCTTGGATTTTATCCAGGGCTTTTTACCTTTTGGAAAGAGGTGTTTTTTTGGAAGAAAGATATATGGAACGTGCCATAGAGCTGGCACGTAATGGCACTGGCAGGGTTAATCCCAACCCGCTTGTAGGTGCTGTTATTGTAAAAGACGGCAATATTATTGGGGAAGGATACCATGCAGGATATGGCGGGCTTCATGCGGAGCGTGAGGCTTTTAAAAACCTTACAGAAAGTGCAGAAGGTGCAGATATTTATGTGACACTTGAACCCTGCTGCCATTATGGCAAACAGCCGCCATGTACAGAGGCAATTATACAGAATGGCATTAAAAATGTGTATATTGGTTCAGATGACCCTAACAGCCTTGTTGCAGGCAGGGGCATAGAACAGCTTGGGAAAGCAGGGATAAATGTTATAAGGGGTGTCCTTAAAGAGAAATGTGACGCATTAAACCCTGTATTTTTCCATTATATTACCACTAAGACGCCATATGTTGTTATGAAATATGCTATGACATTAGATGGCAAGACAGCATGTGATACAGGGGAAAGCAGGTGGGTAACGGGTGAAGAAGCAAGAGGGCATGTCCAGGAAACAAGGAACGCTTTAACGGGCATTATGGCAGGGGTGCAGACGGTAATTAATGATAACCCGCATCTTACATGCCGTATGGCTGGCGGAAGGAATCCCGTAAGAATTATATGTGACAGCCATTTAAGGATACCAGGCTGCTGCCATATCCTTGAAACTGCGGATAAGATAAAAACTATTATTGCAACAGTGTCTGGTGATATAAAAAGAATTAGGGAACTTGAGAAAAAAGGGGCTGTTATTGTAAAGACACAGCCTTTAAATGGCAGGGTGGATTTAAAGGCGCTTATGCAGGAGCTTGGCGGTATGGGGATTGACGGCATACTTCTTGAAGGTGGCGGCACATTAAATAATAGTGCATTAAAAGCAGGTATTGTAAACCATATACAGGCATATATTGCACCAAAAATATTTGGCGGAAGCGGCAGGTATACACCAGTAGGAGGGGAGGGTGTATTATCCCCTGGTGCTGCATATATATTTGAAAATATAAATATAACAAGATTTGGCAGTGATATCCTTTTGGAATGTGATATTAAAAAATAAAGGCAGGTGACGGGCATGTTTACTGGTATTATAGAAGAAACAGGAATTGTAAATTCGGTTGCAGAGGGAAGCCTGTCCGCAGTAATTACAATACAGGCAGCTAAGGTACTTGAAGGAAGCCATGTGGGTGACAGCATTGCAGTAAATGGTGTATGCCTTACTGTTACATCTATACATGGCGGGTTTTTTACTGCTGATGTTATGGCGGAAACCCTGCGGAGGAGTTCACTGGGGAAGCTTTCAAAAGGAAGCAGGGTAAACCTTGAACGTGCAATGCCTGCAGGGGGGCGTTTTGGAGGGCATATAGTTTCAGGGCATATTGACGGCACGGGGACAGTGGTTTCTAAAGTTAAAGAGGATAATGCAGTATGGGTAACAATAAGCGCAGATAAAAGTATTTTAAAATATATTGTGCTTAAAGGTTCAGTGGCAATCGACGGGATAAGCCTTACAGTAGCAGCATTAAATGATGATGGCGGTACATTTTCAGTTTCAGTAATACCGCATACCGGTGAAGAAACCATACTTCTTAAAAAGGCTGTGGGGGATATTGTGAACATTGAAAATGATGTTATTGGAAAATATGTTGGAAGGCTTTTAAATTACAGAGAAAGTCCGGATTGCAATACTGCACCAGGAGGCACACCAGAAATAACAATGGATTTTCTGGCAGAAAACGGGTTTTAATAAAGTTTGCAGAAAGGAATAAAATAATGGATAATAAATTTAATACTATTGAGGAACTGCTTGAAGATTTAAGTGCAGGAAAAAATATTGTAATGATTGATGACGAGGACAGGGAGAATGAGGGGGATGTAATCTGTGCAGCAAGGTTTGCAACGCAGGAAAATGTAAACTTTATGGCAAGTTATGCCAAAGGGCTTATCTGTATGCCAATGGATGAGGAATATACAAAGAAGCTGGGGCTGCGCCAGATGTGTGAAATAAATACTGATAACCACTGTACAGCGTTTACAGTATCCATAGACTACAAAGACACAGTTACAGGCATTTCAGCATACGAACGTTCAATAACGGCACAAAAAACAGTTGAAGATGGTACAAAACCTGGCGATTTCAGGATGCCGGGGCATATGTTCCCTCTACAGGCAAAAAAAGGCGGTGTACTGGAGCGCAATGGCCATACAGAAGCCACAGTTGACCTTGTAAGGCTTGCAGGGCTTGAACCCGTAGGGCTTTGCTGTGAAATAATGAACGAGGACGGCAGCATGGCAAGAACCAAAGACCTGCTTGCATTTGCAAAAAAGCATAAACTTAAATTTGGCAGGATAGCAGACCTTGTACAATACCGCAAAGAACATGAAGTGCTGGTGGAATGTGTGGCAAAGGCAAAAATGCCTACACGGTATGGTGAATTTACAATATATGGCTATATTAATAAGTTAAATGGTGAACACCATGTAGCCCTTGTAAAAGGAGATATAACAGATGGAAAGCCAGTGCTTTGCCGTGTACATTCAGAATGCCTTACAGGTGATGCACTTGGTTCAGCAAGATGTGACTGCGGCCAGCAGTATGATGCTGCAATGAAAATGATTGCAAAAGAAGGCAGGGGGGTTCTTCTCTATATGCGCCAGGAAGGCAGGGGGATAGGGCTTATTAATAAAATACGTGCATATGAACTGCAGGATAAAGGGCTTGATACAGTTGAAGCCAACTTAGAACTTGGTTTCCCGGAAGATGCCAGGGATTATACAATAGGCACACAGATACTTGTTGACCTGGGCGTGCGCAAAATGAGGCTTATGACCAATAACCCGTTAAAAGTATACGGGCTTGCAGGGTATAACCTTGAAATAACAGAAAGAGTACCAATACAGATGGAACCTGGCAAATATGACATGTTTTATCTTAAAACAAAAAAAGAAAAAATGGGGCATATACTTGATTTACATTAAGATATTGCTAATACAGAATAAAATTTAAAAACATAAAATGGAGGATAATTGATTATGAAAACATTAGAAGGAAATGTAGTTGCAGAAAGCGGTTTAAAAATTGGCATTGTAGGTGCAAGGTTTAATGAATTTATTGTATCAAAACTTATAAGCGGTGCACGTGACGGCCTTGTAAGGCATGGCGTAGAAGATGATAATATAACACTTGCATGGGTTCCTGGTGCATTTGAAATACCATTTATGGCCAAGAAAATGGCAATGTCAGGAAAATATGATGCGGTTATATGCCTTGGTGCAGTAATACGCGGCGCAACAAGCCATTATGACCTTGTATGCAATGAAACAGCAAAGGGGATTGCAAGCATAAGCCTTGAATCAGGCATACCTGTAATGTTCGGTATTGTGACAACAGACAATATACAGCAGGCAATAGAGCGTGCAGGCACAAAAGCAGGCAACAAAGGGTATGACTGCGCACTGGGTGCAATAGAAATGGTTAATCTTGCAAAACAATGCAAATAACTGAAAGGAATATATAATGTACCAGAGTTTATTTCCAAACGATGACTATGACTCGGCATATGATATTGATTATTATAATTACTATTTAAAAGGTTACAGGGGAATACTCTTTGATGTTGATAATACATTAGTTGAACATGGAGAGCCCGTAACCATAAGGGCTATTGAATTATTTGGACGGCTCAAAGAAACCGGGTTTAAAACGTGCATTATCTCAAACAATAAGGAATACAGGGTAAAACCTCTTGCTGAGGCACTTGAATCAGATTATGTGTATAAAGCTGGCAAACCTTCAGCAAGAGGCTATATAGAAGGTATGAGGCGTATGGGGACTGATGCTGGCACTACGCTCTTTGTCGGGGACCAGATATTTACAGATATACTCGGTGCAAACAGGGCAGGCATACATTCCATACTTGTAAAACCTGTTGCCAGGCATGAAGAAATACAAATTGTATTAAAACGCAGGCTGGAATACTTTGTGCTAAAAGAATACTATAAGTCAAAGAAAATGCTTAACAGATAGAAAATAATAAAAGTGAGGTGTGCATTTTGGCAATTAAATCGATTGATATTTTAAATGTACTGGTATTCCAGGCACAGTTGTGTAAAAACAACAAAGAGTGCAGTAAAGAAATATTAAAAGACACAGATATAATTAATAGTGGCTTTCATTTAAATTTTTCTGATGGTGTTAATGTATTAACAGGGGAAAATGGTGTTGGCAAAACAAGTGTACTTAAAATGATTTATGCTGCTACACAATTGTCTGCCGGACAAGGAAGTCCAAGAAGGACAAAATACTTTCTTCAGTTTTTTTCAAATAATACTATTGATACAAATGAACTGAAAAATAATTACCATAAAAATGATTATTGTTATTACAAGGTATCTGATGGCTGCCATAATTTTGAATGCAGCCTGTCACATAATGGCATATCTGGTTTTGATGAATGGACTGGACTTGGAATGCAGGCTGTTTTTATCCCGGCTATGGAAATGCTTTCACATTCTAAAGGTTTTCTAGCAATGCACGAAAAGTATAATATGCCATTTGATGGCACGCAGGCAGATATTATTATGAATGCTTCATTGCCAGAAACAAGGAAAATTCCCATAAATATGTCCGTAATTCTTGATAAGATAAGCGATGTAATTGATGGCATAGTTTTATATGAAAATGATAATTTTTATATAATAAAAAGAGATGGCCATAAAATTGATTTTACTTTGGAAGCAGAGGGGTTTAGAAAATTAGGCCTGTTATGGAAACTTATACGTAATGGTTTATTAGAAAAGGATTCCATTCTTTTATGGGATGAACCAGAAGCTAATCTAAACCCGGAACTGTACCCGCTGGTTGCAGACGTTTTATTAGAGCTGCAGGAGAATGGTGTACAGATTTTTGCAGCTACACAAAGTTATAATTTTGCCAAATATCTGGAAATACGGCGTAAAGAAAAAGAACAGGTTATATTCCATAATTTATATAAAAGTTCTTCTGGCAATGGGGGCATAATATGCAGCCAGTCCGCTTATAAAATGGAAGAATTAGAGCCAAACCATAGTACATAAGTTTTATGATTCGCTGCATTACCTGAATCTTTTGGAAAAAACAAAACCTGTACAATACATATATATACTAGAGTATCCTGATGGAGATATTGTAACCCGTAAACGCCTGCGTGAAAGGATGAAACAGAAATTACCATTTGTTTTGCAGGAAAATATAGGAAATGGTAAGAAACTTATAGAAGCTGTAGATGTTGTTTCTATAAAAGAATGGAATGAAGATGAAAATTATGGAAAATACCCAATTATGCCAATAGATTTAAGTTAAAATAAACTTTGTATAATAAAAGGCATAACAAATATTAACTGCATGTTATGCCTTTTATTTTATCTGTTATTTTTATTGAATTATATAATTCCATATATTCTTTTGCTGGAAGGTCTTCTATATAATTTCTTTCAAAATGTTTTTTAATTCCTTTTGATTCCAGTATGTCTGCTGCCTTATTATATGCCGCTGCTGCTTTTTCTATTGAATTATAACGGCCTACAATAAAATTGCCGTTAATGTGTATGCGTGTGGCATAACATACACCGCCTTTATATTTTTCTATAGTAACACCCTGGTACGGGTTAAGGATTTTAATATTTTCATAACGGAAATCATAATTATTGCCATTAACAAACAGAAAATCTTTTCCAGGCCTTGCAAAGTTGCGTATACCATATCTTGATGCAATATTTACCTGCATTCCATATTCTGTAACAAAAAGATGGCCGCCCCGCTGCATAATGCTGTGGTCAGAGTAATAAAAAAGGTCGTCCGCATCAAATATAAGCACATCCTGCACAGAAAGATAATAGTAAAAAAATTTCTTCTTTAAATATATAGGCGTCTTAATATAAATGCCATTATTTTTAAAATTAACAAGCACTACCCATTTATCAAAGGAAAGGGCTCTGCATATTCCATCAGAATAATCTTCAGGAATAAAAACCTGTCTATTATTTATAATATTTAATGCGTCAAGATAAGCATTATGTGCTTTTTCCCCACTGTTAAAACTTCCAAGGCTTATATGTTTGGAACGGAATGTTACAGATGACCTGTAAGAGATATTCCCATCCTTTTTAACTGATTTAAATACACCAGGCAGCATTTTTACATATTTCCCCCATAATAATACTGTTATTCTTATCCAGTATAACATAAAAACGGAATAAAAAAAATGTTTTAGCAGCAGAACAGGGGGAAATAAAAAATTATATATAAATTTGTAAATAAAATGAATAAAAATTTAAAAACCTCATATAATTTGTAATAGTTTTGTAACAATAATTAATGATATTTAATATTTAAACATTACTATTTTTGAGCCGCCTGAAAAGCGGCATGGAGGATTATTATGAGAAAAGCAGCAAAAGGGGCATTGGCGGTAATGACAGCTTTAAGTGCAACGCTTGTACCAGCGGCCAGCAACGCATCAGTTGTAATGGCGCCTGCACCAGTAAAAGATGCTTCTTCACAAAGAGTTATTATACTACAGCCTGAGAACCGTATTGTGGAAAATGCTAATAATTACAGCAGGATAAAAAGGTTAAGTGACAACCATGAGAAAAGGGCACAGATACAGGAGGCAGCACGTATTAAGAAAAGCTGCGGGGTAGCTGTATCAGCTTCTGACAGGGTTATACTTGAAAGAATTGTTGAAGCAGAAGCAGGTGGTGAGGACCACAAGGGGAAAGTGCTTGTAGCTAATGTTGTATTGAACAGGGTTAAAAGCAAATCATTTCCATCTACAGTTGAAGAGGTGGTTTTTGCGCACAGGGGTTCTACTTACCAGTTTTCACCTATATATGATGGAAGGTATTATACAATAGATGTATCAGATGATACTAAAAAAGCTGTAAAAGATGCTTTAAATGGTGTTGACCATTCACAGGGGGCACTTTATTTTATGGAAAGGGCATATGCAGATTCAGACAATGCTTCATGGTTTGACAGATGCTTAACAAGGCTGTTTAGTTACCGTTGCCATGAATTTTATAAATAAATTCTTAATTCTTAATAAAAGATATTCTGTATGGGCGTACTGTATGGTGCGCCTTTCTTATATTTGTCCAGTGATGTTTAAATTTATTGCCAGTAACTTTTTGACAAAGGTTCTTGAAATTAGCGGCATGTTATTGTATAATAGATGCCGTATTTATGTTTACATATTTAGAATTATTAATAATGTATATTGGTTCTAATGCTGCATTACACAGCGGAATGGAGGAAATAATGGAACTTTTGTATCAGAGTACACGTAGTAAAGGGGTTAAGGTTACTGCATCACAGGCAATTTTAAAAGGGCTGGCAGATGATGGCGGGCTTTTTGTGCCTGAAAAGATACCAGGGCTTGATATTTCCATTGAAGATATTGCGGGGATGTCTTATAAAGAAACTGCCTATGAGGTAATGAAACTGTTCTTAACTGATTTTACAGAGACAGAATTAAAGTCATGTATTGGCAAGGCATATGATAGTAAGTTTGATACTGGTGAAATTGCTCCATTAACAGAGAAAGCAGGAGTTTATTATCTTGAACTGTTCCACGGTGCTACAATAGCCTTTAAGGATATGGCGCTTTCAATACTCCCGCACCTTCTTACTGCTTCAGCAAAGAAGAATAATGTTAATAAAGAGATAGTAATCCTTACAGCAACATCTGGTGATACTGGCAAGGCTGCAATGGCAGGGTTTGCAGATGTGCCTGGCACAAGGATTATTGTATTTTACCCTAAGAACGGCGTAAGCAGGATACAGGAAAGGCAGATGGTTACACAGAAGGGCAGTAATACATCTGTTATAGGGATAACGGGCAATTTTGATGATGCACAGAGCGGTGTCAAGGCAATGTTTAACAATAAAGAGCTGGCAAGGGCACTGGACGGGCATAATTACCAGTTTTCTTCTGCCAATTCAATTAATATAGGGCGTCTTGTGCCACAGGTGGTTTACTATGTATATTCATATGCAAAGCTTGTTGCAAAAGGTGTAATCCAGTCTGGAAGCCCGGTTAATTTTGTAGTGCCTACAGGCAATTTTGGAAATATACTTGCAGCATACTACGCCAAAAATATGGGAATCCCTGTTGGAAAACTTATTTGTGCATCTAATGAAAACAAGGTATTGTTTGATTTCTTTGAAACAGGCGTTTATGATAAGAACCGTGAATTTATGCTTACATCATCACCATCAATGGACATACTTGTTTCCAGCAACCTTGAACGCCTGTTATTTAAAATTGCAGGGGAAGACGCAGAAGCCACCAGGGGCATGATGGAGGCGCTTGCCAGTGAAGGGAAATATACAATTACAGCAGATATGAAGGCGCAGATGGCAGATTTTGCAGGCGGATGGGCAAGTGAAGAAGAAACAGCCGCAGAAATTAAAAGGGTATATGAAGAAACAGGGTATGTAATGGATACGCATACAGCCGTTGCATCTGCTGTTTACCGTGCTTATAAAGAAAAGACAAAAGATAACACTGTTACTGTAATTGCATCAACAGCAAGCCCGTATAAATTCGGTACAAGTGTAATGGGTGCTATTGGCAGCGGGTACAAAGGGATGGATGATTTTGCACTGGTTGATGAATTAAGCAGGATATCGGGGACAGATATACCAAAAGCGGTAGAAGAGATACGTACAGCGCCTGTGCTGCACAGCACGGTGTGCAAAACAGAAGATATGCAGAAGGAAGTGGAGAAAATCCTTGGCATATAGATTATAATAAGTATTATTCATAAAAATAACGGGGGCATCATATATATTAGTGTTTTTTGCAAATATATATGGTGCTTGTTTTACTCTATAAGGAAGTTCTTCTTATGGGATATTGCGGCATTTATGGATATTACTAATATTTTGGAGGAAGTATATGAAAAAATCCAGCAGAAAATTAATTAGTTTTTTAATTGCATTAGCACTGGTATTAACAATGGCAGATATACCATTTGCATATGCAAAAAACAGTGTACAGGCAGTCACGGAATTAACACAGCAGCCAGCAGTTCCAGCAACAGGCCCGGCAGCAGGCATTGTGACAGGCCCGGCATTGACAACAGGCCCGGCTGTAACTTTAACACCATCACCAGAACCAACGTCAGGGCCTGGACAGAAACCAACGCCAGCACCAACAGCCAGGCCAACATCAAAACCATCACCAAAGCCGACAAAAGGCCCTGTAAAAGATAATACTCCATTTACAATAAAAGTTAAAAAGGCAGGCAGTGAAAAACTTGCCATTTCATGGGCTAAAAGAAAATCTGCAAATAAATATAAAGTATGGCAGAAAAAGCAGGGTGCTAAAAAATGGAAAGTTATTAAAACTACAAAGCAGCTAAAATACAATGTGAAGATTAAAAAAGGCAGGCGTTATAAATACAGGGTTACAGCTATATTTGGCAAGAAAAAGGTTATGGCAAGGACAGAAAATATAACTGCATGTATACCAGCGGATGCTGCAAATATTTTATATAAAAGGGTGGCAAGCCGCAAAGTGGATATTTCATGGAAAAGGGGGAAATGCACTAAAAGTTTTATAGTATATAGAAGACTTGGGAAAGGGCGTTTTAAAAGGGTGGCTACGGTAAAAAAGGCAAAGTACCATGATGATTCTGTCGCCATAAATAAAAAATACGCTTATAAGATTCTGCCTGTATATGATAATGAAAAAGTAAAAATATATGGCAGCAATACATATATAAGGGTTATGCTTAAGGATGAAATTAATACAGACCTGCAGAATTACAGCTATAAAGAACTGTGCAGTGATATAGAAGCGCTTAGCGGGCTTTATGGCAGCCATTTTCATTATAATATTATCGGGCAGTCAGAAGATGGAAGGAATATTTATGACATTGTAATCGGCAACCAGTATGCAGCCCAGTCTGTACTTGTTGTTGCACAGCTTCATGCAAGGGAATATATGACTTCACAGTTATGTATGAAACAGATAGAATATTACTTGCAGAATTATAATGAAGAACTGGACGGGGTCAAAGTATCAGATGTATTAAATAAAGTTGCAATACATTATGTACCTATGGCAAATCCTGATGGTGCGGCAATATCACAGTTTGGTTTTACAGCAATAAATAATAAATCACTGCGCAAAAAGCTTTTAAAGATGCCAGGTGCAGATAACCCTTCATTATGGAAAGCTAATGCCAGGGGGGTTGACCTTAATAAGAATTACCCATATGAATATGTTGCAGACCAGGGGACACGTGGCAGTGAAGGTTACACAGGGCCTAAAAGGTGCAGTGAAAGCGAAACACAGGCAATAATGGCTCTGGTTAACAGGCTTAAAAACAGCACAACAGTAAAAGGACAGATTAATTACCATGCTACAGGTTCAATAGTATTTGGGGATTATGAAGGCCCGCTTAAAGAAATAATAGACAAGATGTATACACTTGCCTGTGATATTACAGGTTATACAAGCGCTGCCAGCTATAATGGTGACAGCAAGTCAGTTGGAAACCTGAGGGAATTTGTAATGTATAAAAAGAACCTGCCAAGCATTACACTTGAAATAGGGAAGTCACCATGCCCGCTGCCAAAAAGTGAATTTAAAGATGTGTGGAAGAGAAATAAAAACCTTGTATTAAAGGAAACAGAAATGCTTATTAACTATAAAGGTGAATAAATATATGGACTGGCAGTTCCAAAGTGCCCCTTTGCAAACCAACAGCTGTCCATTGGAAGCACTTTGGAATTTGCCAGCTAATTTACCTTTACTATATTTAAATCCTTTAGTGTTGTTATAGTTTTTATTCAATAATAATTTTTTCATGTGTGATAATACTGTTGTGTATTTCCTTATATAGCTTTATGTTAGTACCTGCACTGATGGTAAAACCAGCCAGGGTAAATATTAATATACAATAAATACAGAAACGTATAATTCTTGTTGTACGGATTTTTTGCATAATATATCCAGTATCTGCCCCTTCATAGTATCCGGTTACTATATCCACAGGAGTCCCAAAATTTTGTTGTAATTCATCATAGGTAATATCTGGTTTTATTTCATTTAGCTCTGTAATCCGTATTTTATAATCTTTTATAAGCCGCTTTTCCTGACGGCCTCTGGACGGGATAACTGATTTGATATCCCTGTAATATTTTTTAGAATTTTTATTCATTGGACTTCCTCTATTTTTGAAAAATCAAAATGTAAAATTTTTTCAATACTTCCAGTGACCTGGTAATAATCTTTTAATAACTGTTCCAGGTGTTTTTCGCCTTCTGGTTCAATATGGTAGTAAACTTTAACCAGGCGTTTTCCAGCCTGTTTTTTATAATCTGAAATATATTTATTATCAATCATCTTATAAAATGCTGGGTATAATGAACCTTCAGGAAATGATAAACCACCATCAGAAAGTTTGGTAATATATTGTGAAATCTGGTATGCGTAACAATCACCATAATGTTTCAGGATATGCAGCACTACCAGCTCACAAGACCCGCTTTTAAAGCTGTTTCTTGTTGCCATAATATTCCTCCTGTATATAGTTATAACATAAAACCGGAAAAAGTAAATACCTATTTTATCTAAATAATTATTGACAAAAATAATTAAAAGTATATAATAAGTAACAGAACAGCCAGTTTATTATAAAAAGAATATATATAATTGTATTCTGGTTAATAGCAATATACATGGATTTTATCTTAAAATAGGGAGGGTTAAAGTTTGAAACTAAACAAAAAGGCTATTGCAGCATTTTCAGCATTTTTATTAATTTCACTGGCAAATGGTACAGTTACAGCAAAAGCAGAGGGTAAATTACCAGTAACAAAAAGCATTGGAATTACAGCAGTACCAAAAGAGAAAACTATTATAAAGGGCAGTACCAAAAAACAGGTTTATAGTAAACATAAAAAAGATGTTGTAAATTTAAGGAAAATAATTAAAGCGCAAAGGAAACTGGGTGCAGATGTAAGTACCAATTTAGACAGTAAAGAGTATACATGGTCAAAACATGGAAGACTGACAGGCATTTACTGGAGCGGCAAGGGGCTTAAAGGTACACTTTCATTAGAAAAAAAGCGTTCTTCACTGTTTTACAGGCTAAAGAATTTAGATGTAAGTAATAATACAAAACTGGAAGAATTATACTGTCCAGGCAATGAAATATTTGGAAAAAGTTATGGCATTGGAAATTTTAATGCAGATGGCTGTACAGCTTTAGAAAAACTGGAATGTTATAATAACCAGATTAAGAACCTTGATGTAAGTTCCTGTGTAAAATTATCTTACCTGTCCTGTGGCGGCAACCAGTTAAAAAGCCTCAATTTAAGTAAAAATATATTATTAGAAAAACTGGAATTTTATGGTAACCAGATTAAAAATCTTGATATAAGTCCATGTACAGAACTATCTTACCTGTCCTGTGGCAGCAACCAGTTAAAAAGCCTTGATTTAAGCAGCAATACAAAACTGGAAGAATTGTATTGTGGCATGAACCAGCTGGAAGAATTTGATTTAAGTGGGAATAAAACATTAAAAATCTTATACTGCAATGATAACCCGTTATCAGGACTTGATTTAAGTAAAAATACAAAATTAAAAAGACTGGTTTGTGATAATAGCGGGCTGGCAAGCCTTAATGTAAGCCATAATACAGAACTGGAATACCTGTATTGTTATAAAAACAAATTAAAGAAACTTGATGTAAATAAAAATACAGCATTAACAGATATTAATTGTGAAAACAACCAGCTGGAGGAACTTAGTTTAAGCAATAATAAAGCATTAGTAGCGCTGCATTGTGGCGGCAACAGGATTAAGGAACTTGATATAAGCAACAATACAGCATTAGCAGCGCTGTATTGCAGTGGTAACAGGATTAAGGAACTTGATATAAGCAATAATACGGCATTGCAGGAACTGTTTTGTAATGATAACAAGTTAACAAAACTGGATATTAGTAATTGTAAAAAGCTTTCTTTTTATAACTGGGATTCTTCTGTAACTATTATAAAATAAAGATAGCAGGAAAACCAGTTACTGGTATTTTTTCTTTAATTCTTCAATAATTAGTTCTGCTTCCCCTGCTGAAAGGTAGGGGCTTTTTATTGTTGATGCAAAATAAAAGTTTTTATTTAAGAGGCTGCATAATTCTAATGCAGAAATATACTTGATATCATTTTTATCTTTAATGGCTGGTGTAAGCAGGTCTACTGTATGGTACAGCTCATCTTCACCGGGATTTTCTTCTACGGAAGAGGTTTTTATTATTCCTGCCCCGATTACGCCCCATCCTTTATGGTAATACAAGACATAATCACCTTTGTTAAAGCTGTGGATATACCTTGAAGCACTGCCATATGCGCTTATTTTGCTGTTTGCGAACATATCCCATACGGAATTTTCATTATGTGAACGGTTTGTATCAAATAAAATGCCCTTTTTGCCACGTGGGTTAATATGGTAATCATATGGCTTGGCAAAGAAATCAAAATAAATATCACTGCCAATTTTATAGAAACGGTATGGCAGGAAATCTATATCTAAATTCTTTGATTTCCAGTAATCAACAGCTTCTATTAATGAAATATCTGATGAACTTCCAACAATAATAAGTTTCTGTTTCCTGTTAAACTGTTCTTCACTAAGTATGGCATCCCCAAGCCCGAAAGTTTCTGCATGGACATTTTTTAATTCTTCATCTGTATTCTTATACTGTTTGAATATACGATTTAATTCTGCATATTTTTTCTGTCCAAATAACTGGGCGTAGCGCATTACCTGTATTGTTGTATTGCATTGTACATTACCAAGTTTTAGTTCAAAAATAATAAGATTTCCATCTTTATCAAGCGCACATAAATCAGGTTCTTCCTGCCATGGACGTTCCTGGAATATGGTCATAAGCTGGCCGCTTTCAGTATACAGGCGTCCAAGGTTACCTGCAAGCAGGTTTTCAAGGTCTTTTTCCTTTCCTTTAAAATCAGAATAATCATAGTAAGGCAGCGGTTCTAAACTATTATTTTTATATTTAAAAAGCATATAGCATCCCCCTTTTTTAATTAATAATACCATAAATTTATGTATTGACAATATTCCATTTTTCTGGTATTATCACAGATAGGATACGGGGGTAGGCTATTTAAAGAAAAAAGTTATGGCAGCATGGAATGGAGGTTTTATGGAACAGGAGAATATAAAGCATGTTAAAAGGGATACTAAAGAGATAAAAAGCATGGTGAACCGCCTTAGTGTAATTGAAGGCCAGGTACGCGGGATAAAGAAGATGGTTGAAGAAGAAAGGTATTGTGTTGATATCCTTACACAGGTATCTTCTATACAGGCAGCTCTTAACAGCTTTAATAAACAGCTCCTGGCAAGGCATATTAAGTCATGTGTATGTGATGATATAAGGGCCGGGAAAGATGAGGCTGTTGATGAACTTTGTGAACTGCTTAAAAATCTTATGAAATAATGCAGAAGGTGTAAAAAACTGGCAGGAGGGATTCTAAATGGTTGGAAAGTTTGATGTTACAGGCATGACTTGTTCTGCATGTTCTGCACATGTTGAAAAAAGTGTATCAAAGCTTGATGGCGTAGATAATGTCAGTGTAAACCTGCTTACAAACAGTATGCAGGTGGAGTACAGGGAGGATATTACAAGTGAAGATAATATTATAAATGCTGTTGCTAATGCCGGCTATGGTGCAAGTGTTAAGGGGAACAGCACAAATCCTTCTGGCAGCAGGGCAGCATCTGGAAGCACGGGCGGGATGCAGGATGTTTATAAGAAAAATATTGCCAGCATGAAAAAAAGGCTTGTGGTTTCAATTATTTTCCTTATACCGCTTATGTATGTGTCAATGGGGCATATGTTTTTTAATATGGCAGGGCTTGATATGCCGGCACATATGGCAAAGTACCTGCATGGCAGTGAAAACGCTGGTGTATTTGCAATAACACAGATATTCCTGCTTATACCTATTGTTATTGCCAACCAGAAATATTATATTACAGGGTTTAAGACACTTGTAAAACGCAGCCCTAATATGGACAGTCTTATAGCTGTTGGCTCTGGTGCTGCAATTTTATATGGCATTTATGCGGCTTATAAGATTGTATATGGCCTTGGGCATGGTGACATGGCATCAGTAGAACAGTTTGCGCATGATTTATATTTTGAATCTGCAGGAATGATTCTTACACTGGTTACAGTAGGCAAGTTTCTTGAAACACGTTCCAAAAGCAGGACAAGTGAAGCGATTACAAAGCTTATGGACCTTGCCCCTAAGATGGCAACAGTTATAAGGGATGGTGTTACACAGACTATTAATTCCAGTGAAATGGCTGTGGGTGATATATTTATTATAAAGCCTGGTGAGTCCATTGCTGCAGATGGCGTTGTTATAGAAGGAAAATCATCTGTAGATGAATCAGTGGTTACGGGTGAAAGCATACCTGTTATTAAACAGGAAGGCGACAGCCTTGTGGCGGCATCAATTAATAAGGCGGGGCTTCTTAAGGCAAAGGCTGTAAAAGTGGGAGAGGATACTACACTTTCACAGATTATAAAGCTTGTTGAGGAGGCTTCTTCAAGTAAAGCACCAATAGCTAAAATTGCAGATAAAGTATCGGGAATATTTGTACCTGCTGTAATAGCGGTAGCACTGTTTACAGCTGCTGCATGGCTGCTGCTGGGATATGGATTTGAATTTGCGCTTTCATCGGCAATAGCAGTTCTTGTAATATCATGCCCTTGTGCCCTGGGGCTTGCCACGCCTGTTGCAATAATGGCTGGTACTGGCAAGGGCGCAGAGAACGGCATACTTGTAAAATCTGGCGAAGCACTGGAAACGGCACATCTTGTTGATACTGTTGTACTTGACAAGACGGGTACAATTACAGAAGGAAAACCTGTGGTGGCTGGCATTACTGTTTTTGGGGATATGACAGAAAAGGAACTGTACAGGATTGCGGGCTCTCTTGAAAACGGGAGCGAGCACCCGCTTGCAGAGGCAATTATTAAAAAATGCAATGAGATGGGGACAGTGCTTGCAGATGTCAAGGATTTCCAGGCAGTATTTGGCAAGGGGATAACAGGCATTATTGATGGAAAAAGATATTATGCAGGAAATCTTGCATTATTAAATGAAAATAATATATTTGCAGATGACGGCATTGAAAAGATAACCAGTGGTTATGCAAAAGAGGGCAAGACGCCGCTGGTATTTGCAGATGAAAGCCATATAACAGGGGTAATTGCTGTTGCTGATACTGTAAAGGAAACAAGCAAAGAGGCAGTCCTTGAATTTAAGAAACAGGGAATACATGTTATTATGCTTACTGGTGACAATGAAGTTACTGCGGAGGCAATAAGGAAAGAAACTGGTATAGATGAGGTGGCTGCAAATGTGCTTCCTGCCGGGAAAGAGGAGAAAATATCTTCATTAAAAGCAGAAGGGCATAAGGTGGCTATGGTGGGTGACGGCATTAATGATGCACCAGCACTCGCTTCTGCAGATGTCGGCATAGCTATAGGCGCTGGTACAGATGTTGCCATTGAAAGTGCCGATATAGTCCTTATGAGAAGCAGCCTTATGGACGCTGCAGGGGCAATAAAGCTGAGCAGGGCAGTTATAAGGAATATAAAACAGAACCTTTTCTGGGCGTTTTTCTATAACATTATCGGGATACCAGTGGCAGCAGGCCTTTTATACCTGCCATTCGGGCTGAAACTAAGCCCTATGTTTGGTTCGGCAGCAATGAGCCTTAGCAGTGTGTGTGTTGTAAGTAATGCGTTAAGGTTAAAAAGGCTCAGGCTTAATAAAGGGGCAGATATTAATAAAAATAATATAAATACATTAAGAAAGGAAGATTTAATTATGACAAAGAAAATTATTATTGATGGAATGATGTGTGAACACTGTACAGGAAGGGTTGAAAAAGCCCTGCGTGCAGTAAGCGGGGTTATGGATGTTGTAATGGACCTTGAAGGAAAGAGTGCAACTGTAACAGCAGATGGCACTGATGACGTGGCATTAAAAGATGCTGTTACAGAAGCAGGGTATGAAGTTGTAAGTATCCAGTAACTAAGAAAGGTTTTCTTTAATCCGGGCGGCAATGCACAGGGTTACAGCCAGCTGCATTGCCGTTTAAGCATCAAGGCTAATTTCCTTTGAATTTAGATTCACAGTATACACATCTGTATATCCTGTTTTTCTTGTCTGTAAGCTTGAACTTATGTGGTATTTCCTGCTCTGCCGAGGTAATACACCTGGGATTCCTGCATTTTATTATATTAGTTACCATATCCGGCGGCTCCAGCGTCTTTTTTTCTGTAATATGGTTGTCCTTTATTATATTTATGGTAATATTATGGTCAAGCACGCCAAGTACATTAAGGTCTATATCCAGCGGGCCTTCTATTTTAATAATATCTTTTTTGCCCATTTTGCTGCTTCTGGCATTCTTAATAATGGCAACCTGGCAGTCAAATTTTTCAAGGTTTAAGTATTCATAAATCTTCATTGAACCGCCAGCCTTTATATGGTCAATAACTACGCCTTCATTTAATCCGCTTATATTTAACATTAAACCATCCTCCTTTAATTAAGCCCTAAAAGGGTAATAATAAGTGCCATACGGACATACACGCCAAATTCTGCCTGTTTAAAGTAAACTGCACGCGGGTCGCTGTCAACTTCAGCAGCAATTTCATTAACACGTGGGAGAGGATGCAGTACATACATATCCTTCTTGGCGTATTTCATTTTACTGGCATCGAGTATAAAGCTGTCTTTTAACCTTATATAGTCCTCCTCATTGAAGAAACGTTCCCTTTGTACACGTGTCATATAGAGGATATCAAGTTCTGGCATATATTTTTCAAGTTCATTGGTTTCAATAAAACTGATATTACCTGATATAAGCACTTCCTGGCGCAGATAGTCAGGTATTTTAAGTTCATTTGGGGAAATTAGTATAAAACGGACATTTTCATAACGTACCATTGCATTTATAAGGGAATGTACAGTCCTTCCGAATTTAAGGTCGCCGCACATGCCTATTGTCAGGCTGCAGAGGCGTCCTGTAAGTTCTTTTATGGTGAAAAGGTCTGTAAGGGTCTGTGTAGGGTGGTTATGCCCGCCATCGCCTGCGTTTATTACAGGGATTCTGGAATGTATTGCTGCTACAGTTGGTGCACCTTCTTTTGGATGGCGCATTGCGCATATATCAGCATATGAAGATATTACCCTTATTGTATCAGCAACACTTTCACCCTTTGAGGCAGAACTTGAATCTGCCGAAGAAAAACCAAGCACTTTGCCGCCAAGATTTAACATTGCTGCTTCAAAACTAAGGCGTGTACGGGTGCTTGGTTCATAAAATAATGTGGCTAACTTCTTCCCTTCACATATATTTGAATATTTGCCAGGATTCTTCATAATTGCCTGTCCCAGTTTAAGGATTCCTTCAAGTTCACTGGTAGATAAATCCAGCGGGCTAATCAGATGTTTCATTAATAATCCCCCTTAATATAATTATTTATAATTGTACAGGCATATTTCTGGTGCTTGTACAGATTCTGTCTTTTATAATTCTACTACAAGGAAGGTTACTTATCAAGAAACATTTAAAAAAATTGCTTTACATTAACAGAAAAAAATAGTACAATACTAAATATGCCAGAGTATGTCTGGAAACTAAAATAAAGAAAATAGAGGTGGAGATTTTGTTTAAAGACGAAAGAATGGAAAAAAGGCTGCAAAAATCTTTTGTAATGGTAACTGTTATGGCGGCAGTGGCAGCAATTATTGCGCTGGCCGCCCTTATAATTGTGAGCAACCGTTATTCATATGCACTTACACAATATGGTTTTTCACAGGGGGATATAGGCAATGCAATGGCAGCATTTGCAGATGCAAGAAGTTCAACAAGGACAGTAATTGCATACAGTAATAAAGAACTGGTTTCAAAAAACCTTACAGCACATTATGATAATAAGGCAAAGTTCCAGGAATATTTTGAAAAGATGCAGGACACGCTGTCTACAAAGCATGAAGAGGACGCATATAAGCAGCTTTCCCAGAAAATGGAAGAGTACTGGATACTTGATACAGAGATAATTGAGCTTGGCAAAAGCACTGTAAACATGCAGAACAGGTCGAGGGCACAGGAAAAGGCGGCAAATGAACTTGCACCTATGTATGATGAAGTTTATGGAGAACTGTCAGATTTAATGCACGTAAATGTAACCCAGGGCAATAAACTTAGTTCATCCCTTGGTACAGTTTCAACTATAATGATTTTTGTAATTATAGTTATTATTGCGGCTGTAATGGCAGTTTCAATAAAACTTGGAAAGAATATTGCAAGCCAGATTTCACATGGTTTAAACCTTGTTTCAGACAGGATGAAGTCATTTGCAAAAGGTGATTTATCTTCAGAATTTCCTGATGTCGGCACTAAGGATGAGATTAATGACCTTGCAGTTGTACTTAAATCAGTAGCTAATAATTTAAGCCAGATTATTAATGATATTGATGATGAAGTTGATGCCCTTGCAGAGGGTAACTTTATGATAAAGCTGAAAAACCCTAATCTTTTTGCAGGGGAATTTAAAGGGTTAAAAGATGGTGTAGAACGCATTACTGATAAATTCAGGGATACACTTATACAGATTGAAGAAGCATCAGACCAGGTAGATGCAGGGGCAGGACAGCTTGCAGAAAGTGCAACAGCACTTGCAGAAGGTGCAACAGACCAGGCAGGCGCAGTGCAGGAGCTTACTGCAACAATAACAAATGTCACGGTTGCTGCTGAAGATACTGCAAAACGGGTCGGCGCTGCATATGAAGAGGGGCTGGAATACAGGAAACAGGCAGAACATGGAAGCGGGGAGATGAATAACCTTATAAGTGCCATGGAACGTATTAGTGATGCTTCAAGGCAGATTGAAAATATTATTGCCGAAATTGAAGATATTGCTTCACAGACAAACCTCCTCTCACTTAATGCGTCTATTGAGGCAGCAAGGGCAGGCGAAGCCGGGAAAGGTTTTGCAGTAGTTGCTGACCAGATTGGAAAGCTTGCTACAGACAGTGCCCAGTCAGCTGTAAAGACAAGGGAGTTAATACATAATGCGCTTGAAGAAGTTAGTGCAGGCAATGTAATGACACAGAGGACAAAAGAATCATTGGAAGAAGTTATAAACGGCATAGAATTTTTATCTAATTCTTCAAAGCAGGCAAGTGATACTGCACTTGCACAGGCAGATACAATGCTTGAAATCGAAAAAGGCATTGAGCAGATTTCAAGCGTAGTGCAGAGCAATTCCGCATCTGCACAGGAAACATCAGCAACAAGCGAAGAACTTGCAGCACAGGCAACATCATTAAAAGAACTGATAGGGCAGTTTATATTAAGATAGGATTACTGGTTAAGGAGGCATAATTATGATTAAGCTTTATGGCAACGGGGTTTATCTTGTAAATGGCACCCGTATAATAGAAGATAACGGGGAGGCAGCAGGCCTGCTAAATGCAGAGTGTGGCGAAGCACCTGCTAAAGAGGAAGCTGCAAAAGGGACAATGGCATATAAGATACTGGAAGCACACAATACTTCAGGAAATATGCAGAACCTTAATATAAAGTTTGATAAACTCACTTCACATGACATAACATTTGTAGGAATAATACAGACAGCACGTGCATCAGGCCTTGAAAAGTTTCCTGTCCCTTATGTCCTGACTAATTGCCATAACAGTTTATGCGCAGTAGGCGGCACTATTAATGAAGATGACCATATGTTTGGGCTTTCATGTGCTAAAAAGTATGGCGGCATGTATGTACCGCCACACCAGGCAGTTATCCACCAGTTTGCACGTGAAATGCTTGCAGGGGGCGGCCAGATGCTTCTTGGCTCAGATTCACATACACGTTATGGTGCACTTGGCACTATGGCAGTTGGCGAGGGCGGCCCTGAACTTGTAAAGCAGCTTTTAGGCAGGACATACGATATTGCAATGCCAGGTGTGGTTGCAGTATACCTGTCAGGAAAGCCGCAAAAGGGTGTTGGCCCGCAGGATATTGCACTGGCAATTATTGGTGCTGTGTTTAGTAATGGTTATGTTAATAATAAAGTAATGGAATTTGTTGGTGATGGCATTGCAAACCTTTCGGCAGATTACCGTATTGGCATAGATGTAATGACTACAGAAACAACATGCCTTTCTTCTATCTGGGCAACAGACAGTGAGATTAAAGATTTCTATGAAATCCATAAACGCCCAGAGGATTATAAAGAATTAAAACCAGATAGTATAGCTTATTATGACGGGATGGTTTATGTTGACCTTTCGGAGATAAAGCCTATGATAGCCATGCCTTTCCATCCAAGCAATGTATATACTATTGATGAACTTAACCAGAATATGATGGATATTCTTGATGATGTTGAGAAAAAGGCACTTGTAAGCCTTGATAATAATAAAATCAAATTTACGCTTAAAGACAAAGTACATGACGGGAAGCTTTATGTTGAACAGGGTGTTATTGCGGGATGTGCCGGCGGCGGTTTTGAAAATATATGTGATGCCGCTGATATACTCCGTGGTAAAAATATCGGTTCAGATGAATTTTCGCTTAGTGTGTACCCGTCAAGCCAGCCTGTATTTATGGAGCTTGTTAAAAATGGCGTAATAGCAGATATTATGGCAACTGGTGCAACAGTGCGTTCCGCATTCTGCGGCCCATGCTTTGGTGCTGGTGATGTCCCTCCTAACAACGGGCTGTCAATCAGGCATTCAACACGTAACTTCCCTAACAGGGAAGGTTCTAAAGTTACAAATGGGCAGATTGCTTCGGTTGCCCTTATGGATGCACGCTCAATCGCAGCTACTGCTGCCAATAAAGGCTACCTGGCATCCGCAATGGATATTGATGCAGGCTTTAATAAGCCAAAGTATTACTTTGACAGTACAATATATGAAAACCGTGTTTATAACGGCATTGGAAATCCAAAACCAGACACAGAGATTAAATCCGGGCCTAATATAAAGGACTGGCCTGTTATGTCTGCACTTACAGATAATATGGTGCTTAAAGTTGTATCAGAGATACATGACCCTGTAACGACAACAGACGAACTTATACCTTCTGGTGAAACATCTTCATTCCGCTCCAACCCGCTCGGGCTTGCTGAATATACACTTTCACGCAAAGACCCTGAATATGTGGGACGTGCCAAGGCTGTACAGCTTGCAGAAAAGGCAAGAACAGCATCAAAGCCGGCAGCAGACATATTTGCTGCGTGTCCTGAAGTGGAAGAAGTATTTAAGCAGATTAATAGCAGGTTTGAGGCAAAACCAGAAGAAACACAGATAGGAAGCCTTATATATGCAGTAAAACCAGGTGACGGCTCTGCACGTGAACAGGCAGCTTCCTGCCAGAAAGTGCTTGGCGGCCTTGCAAATATAGCAAAAGAATATGCCACAAAAAGATACCGTTCTAACCTTATTAACTGGGGAATGCTTCCATTCTTATTTGAAAATGGCAAGCTTCCATTTAAAAACGGGGATTATATCTTTATCAAGGATATTAAAAATGCAGTTATTAATAAAGAAGATGTAATAAAAGCTTATGTAGCCAATGACGGAATGAGAGAATTTGACCTGGAACTTGGAAGGCTTACAGATGATGAACGTGATATAATTGTTAAAGGATGCCTTATAAATTATTATAAGGCACAGATGCAGGCATAAAATTTTTTACAATTAAACAGGCTGGCAATTCCAAAGTGTCCAATATATAGCACGCTTCCGCTTGAATGAAGCACATTTGGAATTTGCCAGCTAATTTGCATTTTGGCATAATATAAACTGGTTTTAAAATTAACGCTTAACACATATAAAAATTACAATAGCAGTTGCAATGAGAAATCCTGAAAAAATTACTGACGGATTCCATATTTCAAAATAAAAATGCCCAATAAAATATAAAGCAAAAAATACCAGATATATGGCAAGTGAATACATGATATTCCTAAAAACCTGCTGGTTTCTTTGTTCTTGTGCCATAATCATATGCTGCTGCTTTTCCAGTATTCCGGTTTTTACTGATAAATCATCTATTTCTGATGATTTCAGCATATAGTCTGTTGTAACATTAAAAATTGCACTTAATGCTACTATCTTATCAAGTTCCGGGACTGCCTGCCCCGTTTCCCTCAATTAAAGATATTGTTGGGTAAAAAAGAAAGGTCAGTCGATTTTGCCGATGAAGCGATAGTAGATTTCTACTTCCTGCTCACGGCTTCCGTCCTCGCCCTTGACAGCTTCGTGGACGGTTATTTTTTCAATTAGAGTGTTCAGAAGTTCGGCGGTCAGCTCCACAGGGTTGACATACTGTTTCATCAGGGCAATCCACTTTTCAGCATCCGCTGCGGTCTGTACGGCGGCTTCCATCATTTCGTGAAGCTGTCTTATTTTTGTTTCAAGCTCCTTTTGCTCGTTCTGGTACTTCTCGGACAGCATATTGAAGTTATACTCGGTTATGCGTCCGGCAGACCAGTCCTCATACATTTTAGCAAACAGCCCGTCAACCTCGGCTTTACGCTTTTCCGCCTTTTTCAGCTCCGCAGCCTGCTTTTTCTTCGCAGAGTTTCTTTCTCTGTCGCTGGCATTGAGCAGCCGTTTCAGCAGCTTGTCCTCGTCTTTCTGTGCCAACATAGACCAGTATTGCAGTCTTGCAAGCACATAGGCATACAGTACATCATAACGGATATAGTGCATGG
>CAJTOK010000024.1 GCA_910577825.1 uncultured Lachnospiraceae bacterium
AAAAAACCAAAAAACAGGCAAAATGTAACACTTTTGTAACAATTTCAAAAACCTTGGGGAAAACATATACCTTGAAGCCTTATAAACAGGGGCTTCCAAAAAGGCAGGGTAGAAATGAAGTAAGCCCGTTAAAGGGCATTGACACAACTCGTCTGCCTAATCCAGAGTTTCCTTCCACGGTAGAAATGAAGTAAGCCCGTTAAAGGGCATTGACACGTTGTTGGCTTTTCTGTTGGCCTTATTGTTGGTTTTATCGTAGAAATGAAGTAAGCCCGTTAAAGGGCATTGACACTCTGTTTTTTTTCCATTACTTTTAACTGCAGTTACTGTAGAAATGAAGTAAGCCCGTTAAAGGGCATTGACACACTTGTTTCATCGTAATAGCACACAATTCCATTATTGTAGAAATGAAGTAAGCCCGTTAAAGGGCATTGACACTCAAAGGAGGCTTGCTCCCATTCAATCATCTTTGCGTAGAAATGAAGTAAGCCCGTTAAAGGGCATTGACACACAGTTGGTTTTTCAGTGTCACTTGGTTTGCTTGTGTAGAAATGAAGTAAGCCCGTTAAAGGGCATTGACACATTTAACTCACCAACTGGCTCACAGGCGCCTTCAGGTAGAAATGAAGTAAGCCCGTTAAAGGGCATTGACACAAGAGATTGTCTGGATTAGCAAACCCTGGTACAACTCGAGTAGAAATGAAGTAAGCCCGTTAAAGGGCATTGACACATCATAATTTAAGGGTGTCTATTTTACACCCACTATCGTAGAAATGAAGTAAGCCCGTTAAAGGGCATTGATATACTAGGATAAGATTTTGGCAGGGAGAGAATGTTATTTATCGGAATTATATAGAGATAAAAAGAAAAGGCAGTAATTTTTATGATTGTAAAGATTACTGCCTTTGCTATGTTTTGATGTATCTGTACTGTTTATTTTGGGGTAAAATGCAGATTCGCGGGGTAATAGGAAATTGAAATTATATTTAATAAATTTAAAGATTTAAGGATTATTTAATAATTCTCCTGTTATAATTAAGCCATAAAATAAGAAAGGGGCTTAATAGATGTACTGGCGGATACTTAGGAAGGATTTAAAGCGCAAAAAGACAATGAATTTTGTTTTGCTGTTATTTATTCTGCTTGCGGCTATGTTTATTGCAAGTGGAGGGGGCAATATGGTTACAATTTTTACAGCATTGGATGATTATTTTGAAATGGCGGGGGTTCCTGATTACTGGTTTGTATTTAATGATATAGACAACAAGGGGAAATATGAGGATTTTGCAAGTGAAAATAATTATGGCTGCAAGTCTGGTGAAATGATTTCTGCAAGTGCGGATAATATTAAAATTGATGGCAGGGAGTTTGATTATTCTAATATTGTATGTATTGGGACGGTTAAAGAACCTCTTAGGATTTTTGACAGCAGGGACAATGAAATTACGGCTGTTTCTGATGGTGAAATATATTTTACTCAAAATGTGTTTTATTCAGAAAAGAATAATTTTAAGATTGGAAGTAAAATACGGATAACGGTAAATGGAATGGCAAGGGATTTTATTCTTAAAGATTATACAAAAGATGCGATATGTTCTTCAAGTGTAAATGGAATGACCAGGATTCTTGTTAGTGAAAATGATTATAGTTATTTGAAGAAAGGAAATCCAGACCTGTTATGGAGTTGTTGTGTTTATACAGATGATAAAGATTATAGTGCAAAAGCATCAAAGATTGATGCAAGTTCTATGGCAAGGGTAGATTATAATGGAATAAAGTTAATGTATATTACGGATATAATTATTGCTGCAGCAATTTTAGTGACGAGTATATGTATTATTTTTATGTCAATGCTAATATTACGTTTTACAATTAAGTTTACTATGTGTGAAGAGTTCCGGGAAATAGGGGTTATGAAGGCTATTGGTATTAAAAATGGAAGCATAAGGCTTCTGTATATTGTAAAGTACCTGGCAATTTCTGCTGTGGGGGCGCTGGCTGGGTTTATGGCCAGTATTCCTTTTGGAAAGTTTTTATTAGGAAGTATTTCAAAGAATATTATAATCCCAGGGAATGGGAATTATATTATAAATTTCCTGCTGGCACTGGCTGTGGTATTTATTGTAGTGTTATTCTGCTATTTTTGCACAAGGAATATAAATAAGATTCCACCTGTTATAGCTATAAGGAATGGTGAAACAGGGGAACGCTATTCCAAGAAGGGCTTTGTACATCTGGGCAGGTCAAGGCTTGCACCAGTCCTGTTTATGGCTGTTAATGATATTTCCAGTGCCCCTAGAAGATATATGTCAATGGTTGTGGTTTTTACATTGGGGATACTTCTGGTAATTGTACCTGCTAATACTATAAATACACTTAATTCAGACAGTCTTATAGAGTTGTTTGGCATGGCGCCATGTGACCATGTTATTTCCCAGAAAATGCTGGTTTCAAAGGATAGTTCCGGACTGGAGGGTGTGGAAAAAAATATCAGCAGTTTAAAGAAAGAATTTAAGAAAAATAATATTGATGCAATGGTATTCCAGGAAATGTGTTTTATATCAAATATTTTCTTTAATGATAAGAAGGAAGAAGTAATGGCAAGCCAGGGAGCGGGTGATACAGATGATGGCATGTATCATTATATAGAGGGCACACCGCCGGAAAACTGCGGGGAAATTGCAATTTCCAGTGTTGTGGCAGAAAAAACTGGTGCAGGTATTGGTGATGATGCAGAGGTTAAGATGGGCGGCGTAACGAAGACATATATTATAACAGCAATTTTCCAGTCTATGCAGAATATGGGGGCATCTATACGGTTTTACCATGGTGAAGATACTGCTGGTAAAAATTTAGATGGCGTGCTTGGCATACAGGTGCGTTATAAAGATAATCCTGGCAGCAGCGTGCTGTCTGGCAGAAAGAAGTTTTTAGAATCACTTTATCCAGATGATAAAGTTTATTCTGTGGGTGATTATGTTAATTCTCTTATAGGTGATATTGGCGGCCAGATAAGTGGTGTTAAAAATCTTATATTTGGTGTTGTAATTTGTATAAATATGCTTGTTACGGTTCTTATGGTAAAAAGTTTTATTACAAAAGAGAAAGGTGAAATTGCAATTCTTAAAGCTATAGGTTTTAAAAATATTTCCCTGCTGGCATGGCAGACATTAAGGATTGTAATTATATTGCTGGTTTCGGCTGTTTCTGGCATATTGCTTTCAAGCCCGCTTTCACAGCTTCTTATAGCGCCGGTTTTCCGTATGATGGGGGCATATAGCATAGAGTTTGATATTAATGTTTTTGAAGTATACATGTTTTACCCGTTTATTGTATTAATAACGGCGTCATCTGCTGCGTTCCTGTCATCACGGGGGCTTGGGAAAGTACAGGCTTCACAGGCATCAAATATAGATTAGGGGGTTTTTATGGACATGGTATTAGAAGTTAAGGATTTATGTAAAACTTATATTATAAATAAACGCCAGAATAATGTGCTTAAAAATGTTAATTTTACTGTGGGGGAGGGGGAAATGGTGGCGGTTATGGGCGCATCCGGCTCAGGGAAGTCTACACTTTTATATTCGGTTTCTGGAATGGATAATATTACTGCTGGTGAAGTGAAATTTTTAGGAAAGGATATTTCTGGAATGGATGAAAATGGGCTTGCAAAGCTGCGCCTTGATGAAATGGGATTTATCTTCCAGCAGATGTATATGCTGAAAAATCTTTCCATACTTGATAATATTATACTTCCAGCCTGCCAGTCTGGTAAAATAAAAGAAAAACATAATAAAACTGCAGAGCGTGGCATGGCTTTGATGCGTAAACTTGGGATTGGTGAAATTGCAAATAATGATATTAATGAAGTTTCGGGAGGGCAGCTTCAGAGGGCTTGTATCTGCCGCAGCATGATTAACCAGCCTGATATAATATTTGCAGATGAGCCGACAGGCGCACTTGACAGGACGGCGTCGGGTGAAGTTATGGAGGAGCTGGAGCGTATTAACAGGGAAGGGACAACAGTATTGCTTGTTACACATGATGTAAAGGTTGCTGCAAGGTGTACAAGGCTTCTGTATATAGCTGACGGGAATATTGAAGGGGAGTATAATCCAGGAAGGTATACTGGAAGCACTAAATTACGTGAGAGGGAGAAGCAGGTTAGTAACTGGCTTATGGAAATGGGCTGGTAAGTTATCTGTAAAAAATTATTATGGCAGATATTTTAATTGTTGAAGATAATAAAGAACTTGCGGGGCTTCTTGCAGATTTTTTGTGTGCAAATAATTATTCTGTGTGTATTGCAGGGGATGGGAATAAGGCGCTGGAATTGTATAATGAAAAAGGGGCAAAGCTTGTACTTCTTGATATTATGCTTCCTGGGACTGATGGTTTTGCGGTATGCAAAAAGATACGGGAAGAGGGTAATACGCCAGTTATTATAATTAGTGCTAAGAATGATAAACAGTCAGAACTTGACGGTTTAAACCTGGGCGCAGATGATTATATTGGGAAGCCGTATGATATTGATATCCTGCTTGCTAAAATAAGTGGTATTTTTAAACGCAGGTATGCAGCTGATAATATTATATGTGGTAATATAAGCCTTAATAAAACCGGCCGTACTGCAGAAAGAGATGGCGTGCCGCTTGCACTGTCTGCAAAAGAGTTTGATTTGCTATGCCTGCTTATGGAGAACAGGGGAAGGGTACTTGGCAAGGAGTATATTTTTAATAAGATATGGGGAAGTGGCAGTTTTTCAGAACCACAGACGCTTACTGTACATATAAAATGGCTGCGCCAGAAGATAGAGGATAACCCTGGCAAACCAGAGAAAATAGTTACAATATGGGGCATGGGCTATAAATTTATATGAGAGCATTTGATAAAGTATATATAATTACAGTTATATTAATTATTATCCTGTTTGCTGGTTTTAATATTGCGATGGCAGATTACAATATATCACAAGGCAGCAGGCAGTACCGTGTAGAAATAAAGAGGGCGGCACTGGAAATAGAAGAAAAAGGCTATAATGGCATAGATATTTCAAAGTACAAATATATAACAAATATACAGAAATATAATAATAATGGCAGTTTTTATAATGTAAACAGTGATTATTATATTTGTGTAATAAATGGTTTATTATACCGTTTTGACTATATTGCAGATGGCAGCGGCAATACAGGCATTATTATACAGGCGGATATAATAATTATTATAATGGCTGCTGTAGTTGTGGCTGTATTTACTTTTGTGCGCCAGAAAATACTTCTTCCATTTGAAGAACTTTCAGAATTGCCGTATGAACTTTCAAAAGGAAATCTTGTAATTCCGTTAAAGGAGAATAAAAACCGGTATTTTGGAAAATTTTTATGGGGGCTTGACTTGCTGCGTGAAAATACTATGGAACAGAAACAGCGGGAATTAAAACTGCAAAAAGATAAAAATACATTGCTGCTTTCAATTTCACATGATATAAAAACTCCTCTGTCTGCCATAAAATTATATTCCAAAGCATTTTTAACAAATCTTTATAAAGACAGTGCAAAACAGCGGGAAATTGCAGAAAAAATAAATAAAAAAACAGATGAAATTGAAAAGTTTGTTTCACAGATTGCTAAGGCTTCGGGTGAAGAATATTTAAGCCTTGATGTAAATGCAGATGAAATATTTCTTTCATCAGTAATTAATAAAATTGCAGGATATTATAATGAGAAGCTGGGCCTGGTTAATATAAAGTTTGATATAGGAGAATATACAGACTGCCTTATATATGGCGATACAAGCAGGGCGGCTGAAGTGGTGCAGAATATAATAGAGAATGCCATAAAATATGGTGATGGTGATATTATAAGCATAGATATTACAGAGGAAGACGGATGTATACTTGTAGCGGTAAGGAACAGCGGAAATAATCTGCCAGAAACAGAACTCCCGCATATATTTGACAGTTTCTGGCGTGGCTCTAATGCAGAAAGTAATAAAGGAAGCGGGCTGGGGCTGTATATATGCAGGCAGCTTATGCACAAAATGAACGGGGAAATATTTGCGGAAATAAAAGGAAAAGATATGGTAGTAACAGTGGTTTTCCAGAAAATATAATGCAGCCAGTGCAAAAGCATGTATAAAAGTATTTTGCACTGGCTGTTTTATAAGTATTGTTAGCGGGTATTGTTTTACAGGTGGAGCACCCTTTCTTTTATTTCCTGTGTGCGTCCCTGGTTCCAGAACTGTGTGCCAATATAGCCGCATGTACGGCGTGCAACGTTCATTTTATTCTGGTCAGAATTGCCGCAGTTTGGACATTCCCATACCAGTTTGCCATGTATGTCGGTAACTATCTGTATTTGCCCGGTATAGCCACATTCCTGGCAGTAATCACTTTTGGTATTAAGTTCGGCATACATAATATTATTATAAATATATTTCATAAGTTCAAGTACAGCATCAATATTATTCTCCATATTTGGCACTTCAACATAGCTTATTGCACCACCTGGTGAAAGACGCTGGAACTGCGCTTCAAATTTTAGTTTTTCAAAGGCATTGATTTCTTCTGTTACGTGTACATGGTAGCTGTTGGTTATATAGTTCTTATCAGTAACCCCTCTTATAATTCCAAAGCGTTTCTGCAGGCATTTGGAGAATTTATATGTGGTTGATTCAAGAGGTGTGCCATACAGGCTGAAATCAATATTTTCTTCTTTGCGCCATTTTGCACAGAAATCATTAAGTTTCTGCATTACTTCAAGTGCAAATGGTGTTGAATCAGGGTGTGTATGCGGCTTGCCTGTCATATAGCGTGTACATTCGCAAAGCCCTGCATATCCAAGTGATAGTGTTGAATATCCGTTATAGAGAAGCTTGTCAATCTTCTCTCCTTTTTTTAGGCGGGCAAGAGCGCCATACTGCCACAGGATAGGCGCTACATCAGATGGAGTCCCTTTAAGCCTGTTATGGCGGCACATAAGCGCACGTTTGCAGAGTTCCATGCGTTCATTAAATATTTCCCAGAATTTATCAATATCACCTTCTGAGGAACATGCAATGTCAACGAGATTGACTGTTACGACACCCTGGTTAAACCTTCCATAAAATTTTGGCTTATTATCTTCATCATGGTAAACTGTAAGGAAGGAGCGGCATCCCATACAGGTGTAGCAGTTGCCGTCTTTAAGCTTTTTCATAATTTTTTCAGAAATATAGTCGGGAACCATGCGTTTTGCAGTACACCTGGCGGCAAGCTTTGTTAAATACCAGTAAGGTGAACCTTCACGTATATTATCTTCTTCAAGTACATATATAAGTTTTGGGAATGCGGGTGTAATATATACCCCTTTTTCATTCTTGACACCAAGTATGCGCTGGTGCAGTATTTCTTCTGTAATCATGGCAAGGTCTTTGCGCAGCCTTCCTTCCGGCACTTCATCAAGATACATAAATATAGTTACAAAGGGTGCTTGTCCGTTTGTGGTCATAAGGGTTATAACCTGGTACTGTATCATCTGTACACCACGCTTTATCTCATCTTTAACACGCAGTTCTGCAACCTGGTTTATCTGTTCTGCAGTACATTCAATTCCAGATTCTTTAAATTCATCTGCAACCTGCTTTCGGAATTTCATGCGGCTTACATTAACAAATGGTGCAAGGTGTGCGAGCGAAATGCTCTGCCCGCCATACTGGGAACTGGCAATCTGTGCAATGCTCTGTGTTGCTATATTACATGCCGTTGAAAAGCTTTTTGGCGGGTCTATCATGGTTTCACTGATAACAGTACCATTCTGTAACATGTCTTCAAGGTTGACAAGGCAGCAGTTGTGCATATGCTGTGCGAAATAGTCAGAGTCATGGAAATGTATAATCCCTTGTTCATGTGCATGTACAATATCTTCAGGAAGTAAAAATCTTTTAGTGATATCTTTACTTACCTCACCTGCCATATAATCACGCTGTACACTGTTGACGGCAGGGTTTTTATTGGAATTTTCCTGGAAGACTTCCTCATTCTGGCATTCAAGAAGGCTCATAATCTGCTTATCTGTGGAATTGGACTTGCGTACAAGCGCCCTTGTATAGCGGTAGGTAATATACTTACGGGCAGCAGCAAATGCACGCTTATTCATAATCTGGTTCTCAACGAGGTCTTGTATTTCTTCAACGTTAAGGGCCCTGTCCATATCCGCGCATATCTGTGTTACATTTCCTGCAATTTCTTTTATCTGTTCCTCAGACATGCGGTTAATAGTTGCAACTTCTTTATTTGCCTTTCCAATAGCTGCAATAATTTTATCTATATCGAAGGTTTCTTCTGTACCACTGCGTTTTATAATCTTCATAATGACCAGTCCTTTCATATGGCATAATATGTAAAAACCGTACCCGGCAGGTAATTGCTGGGTACGGTATATATACTACCATATATTGTGTTGGTTTGCAATATACAACATGATATTGTGCGCATTTGTCCATTTATGGCAAATATACGTTATTTCCTGTCTTTATTTTTCCCTGTCTTAATATCCAGGCTGGTGAGCAGTTCCCTTACATCAATAAGCTTTTTATTTTTAGAAACAAATTTCATGGTTGGAAAAGCATCAAGTATACGCCTGTTTCCTGTAAATGGACGTTTTTTAAGGCGTTCTTCAATCTGTATAAGCCTGGCATCAGTGCCAAGGGCATCTTTTAATGAAGCTAGTTTCTGGTATATAGTTTCCTTTTTTATATTAAAATTAATGTTTTTAGATGAAATTATTTCATTTAGTGTTTTAAAACGTATATCCTGTAACTGGTTTTCAATTTCACTACGGAAGTTGTAAAGTGTTTCGAGCTGTTTGCTGAAGTTTATTGTAGTAAATACTGTATATATTAAATCGGCTGCTGATAATACAAGGGCAGCTGACAGCAGGTATTTTCCCTCTTTTTCCGGGATTAAATTAATTATTTTTATAACAAAGGGTTCTAAAAAATCAAATAAAAAAATTGACAGAAATCCCCAGAACATTGAGGGGATAAGTGCCACCCTTCCCTGGAAGTTATATGGTTCATTAGAATAATCCCACCATTTGGCATGTGTAAGTTTCTCAAGAACCAGTGCAGCAATATATTCTGCTGTAGTTGCAATAACCATGCCCAATATAAAAACCAGTGAAGGATGGGGCTCAAATGGCAGGAGCATTACATAAACAAGTGTTGCCCCTGTCCCATACAGAGGCAGTAAAGGGCCTGTTAAAACCCCCCTGTTAATAAATTTATGGTCCCTTATAGAAACAAATGTGCATTCATAAATCCAGCCAAAGAAGCTGAAAATATAAAAATTCATTAATATAAAATATGGTGTTAATCCTAAAATCATAGATATCCTCATTTTTTGTTAATTCTGCATGTCTTTTTATAACAAGCTAGTAATTGTAAATCCAGCATAGCTGGATATGCAGTACCAGTATTAGATATATAAAAATATAATACACTTTGTGCTGGTGATTATCAAGCATGGAAATTATATTTTATGTATACAAAAAGTATTGTGTAAACTTCCATTTTGTGGTATGTTAATATAGATGTATTAGCAATACAGGAGGTGTAAAATGGAAAAGCCTGGCGTAGATAAAATAATTGTTTTTTTAATAATAGCACTGTTACCGGTGTTTGCGCTTACAATTATACCAAAGATTTTATTAGGGATATTCCAGAGCAATATTGATTCTTTATTAAGTGACGGGTTTTACAAGGCAAGCATTATAACAGCAGCAGTAATATTTGTAATTATCCTTATATTATCTGCATATATAGCCATACAGCCATATATAGGCTGGGGCATTGCTTATGTATGTGGGATGCTTTATGGTATACTGCTGTTTGTAAAGCCAGGTGAAGAATTTAACAGCCTGAACTTTTATATAATAGTTATTAGTTATGCAATAGATTTTGCAGTATTAATAGCTCTTTCCCTAATTAAGAAAAAATAGGAATTTCCGTTGACTTTTTACCATAAAAAATTTATACTTAGATAAAAATGGCAATTATTACAGCTATATGCTATTTATTGCTGTAATAACCATTGTTTCAATAAACCCTGCCTTATTGGTTTACATGGCAGGACAACTATATCACAGGGAGGTTTTAATAAAATGGCAACAAAAGCTAATTACAAGTTAGAAGAAATTGGTGCTGGCAAAGTTGGTTTTTCAAAGACCCGTGCTATCATCGAAGGTGCTTTTTATGGCAACAATGTAGTAAAGGTAAATACTCTTAAAGAAGCTTATAACTTAGCAAAGAATACACCTGGTGCTATTGTTACAGATATGCCTGTATACAGAGGTGAGGAATTTGGGCTTGATACAGATGCCAAAGTTTTATTATTTAATGATGGCGCTGTAACAGGACGTTATGCAGCAGCACGGCGCATCAAGGGATATCCTGGCGTTGATGAAGGCAAGCTTGACAAGGTAGTTATGGATGCTATCTATAAGACACGTTTTAAGAAGTTATACCATGCACAGGTATTTGTAGGACTTGACCCTGAATTTATGGTTAAGGCACACCTTCTTATCCCGGAAGGGGAAGAAATGCTTATGTACAACTGGATGCTTAACTTCCAGTATATGTCAGATGAGTATGTAAAGATGTACAAAGAATCTAAGCCGGTAGGGGATGGCAAAGAAGCTGATATCTATATTTTCTCTGACCCGCAGTGGGTTCCAGTGCCAGCCCCTGATGTTGACTACAGCTGTTTAAGTGACCCGCAGACCCTCTGTTATTTTGATACTAATGAAAACTGTGCAGCAATCCTTGGCATGAAGTATTTTGGTGAGCATAAGAAAGGCACACTTACAATGGCATGGGCTATTGCTAACAGGAATGGTTACGCATCATGCCATGGCGGGCAGAAAGAATATTCACTTCCAGATGGAAGGAAATATGTTGCATCAGTATTCGGCCTTTCAGGTTCAGGAAAGTCAACACTTACACATGCAAAGCATAATAACAAGTATGGTGAGAATGCAATTACTGTTCTCCATGATGACGCGTTTATCATTAATTCAGATACATGTGCATCAGTAGCACTTGAGCCGACATATTTTGACAAGACAGCAGATTACCCTACAGGATGCCCTGATAACAAGTATCTCCTGACAGCCCAGAACTGTTCAGCTACAATGGATGAAGATGGTAAAATCCAGCTGGTTACAGAGGATATCCGTAATGGCAATGGACGTGCTATTAAGTCCAAACTCTGGTCACCAAACCGTGTAGACAAGATTAATGAGCCTGTTAATTCAATTATCTGGATTATGAAAGACCCTACAATACCTCCTGTAGTTAAGTTAAAGGGTTCAGCGCTTGCATCAGTTATGGGCGCTACGCTTGCTACAAAGACTTCTACAGCAGAACGTGTCGCAGCAGGTACAGATATGAATGCACTCCGTATTGTGCCATATGCTAACCCGTTCAGGACTTACCCTCTTGTAAATGACTATGACAAGTTCAAGAAGTTAGTAGAAGAGAAGAATGTTGACTGCTATATTGTTAATACAGGTGACTTTATGGGCAAAAAGGTACAGCCTAAAGATACACTTGGAATACTTGAAGCTATTGTGGAAGGCAAAGCAGAGTTTAAGAAGTGGGGCAATTTTGATGATATAGAAATTATGGAATGGGAAGGATTTGTTCCAGACCTTAATGATGCAGAATACAAGAATGCGTTAAAGAATGCTATGCAGAACCGTGTAGATGCCGTTAAGGGATTTGCTGGAAATAACAGCGGATATGATAAGCTTCCAGATGAAGCACTTGCAGCAGTACAGAAACTTGTAGATGCTTTACAGTAATTTCTTGTAATATTTACGCCATAGGAACTGTTATACTTAAAGATATCAGGTATAACAGTTCTTTTTTTCTTCCTTCTGCATAGGATTAAACATGCAGTCTTTATGTAATTCGGCGAGGGAAGGAGAAGGCATTATGGATGACAAACTTGATGAAGTAATTAAAAGATATCCTGTAATAGTAAAATCTAAGCGCAGGATAAGGGGCGCTGTCCTTTTAGACACAGACAAAGGCATATATATGGCAAAGGCATATACATCAAGCATGAAGAGGCTTTTATTTGAAGAAAAGGTTAAAAAAGCATTAATTAATGCTGGTTATAATGACGTTGATTATGCAGTTGAAAATATTGATGGCGGGCTGCTTACAGATGATGGAAACGGGAATAAATGGCTGGTAAAAAGATGGTACAATGGTACAGAATGTGATATTAAAGATATTAAAAAAGTAGTGCTTGCATCATCAAATATGGCAGTTATACATAAATTAATGGTTATAGGGGACAGGGACATGGAAATGCCTTCTGCAAGGGCAGGCAAATCAGACCTGGAAAGTATTTTCTGGCGCCATAACAGGGAAATAAAGAAGGTACATAATTATATCCGTGGCAAAAAGCAGAAAAATGAAATGGAAATATGCCTTCTTAATTCTTACAGGAATTTTTCAGAACAGGGAAGCATGGCAGAAGAGTTCTTAAAAGAAAGCGGCTATGGCAGTTTATATAGTGAAGCTCTGGAAAAGGGGACGGTGCTGCATGGCAGTTATAATTACCATAATATAATAGTATCAGATGGCAGGATTGTAACAACAAACTTTGAGAAGGCAGATATAGGGCTCCAGATAATTGACTTATATGATTTTATAAGGAAGGTTATGGAGAAAAACGCATGGAACATGGAGATGGGGATAGAGGCAATAGAGGCTTACAGGAAAGAAAGGGAGCTGGGAGAGAGGGAACAGAAAGTCTTTTATGCACTTCTTCTATATCCTGAGAAATACTGGAAACTGGTTAATTTCTATTACAATGGCAAGAAATCGTGGATGTCTTCTAAAAATTATGAAAAACTGAAACGCATATGCAGCCAGGAACAGGAGCGCCATAAATTTCTTAAAGAATTAAAAAGGCTTTTAATTTAGCTTTTCATGTAGTATAATGGTTAAGGGAATATTGCAGAATTTCCCGGAACACTTGTGATAAGGAGGAAGAACCATGTTTTTTAACAGGTTTTATGGTAAAAAGACAGCAGTATTTATAATTTTTCTTATGGTTCTTATGGTATTTACATCATGCAGTGCCAGGAAACGTACCAGGACTAATGTAAATGTTACCAGGACATCAAAAGTACAAGATGAGAAGACACATACAATGACAGGGGTTATTGTTAATGTGGACAGGGAGCTTGGGCAGGTTACAGTACGTGAACTTGAAAGTGATGTTGATACTATACTGGATTATAATGCAGTATCTGAAATTATAGATAAATACGGTGTGCAGATTACAGGGGATGAACTTAAGAACGGCCAGATAATGGCTGTAACATACAACACAGAAAATTCCAAAGTTGTTTCAATGAATATCCCAAAGGAAGTATGGGAGTACCAGGAGGTTGACAAGTTTTCATTTGATGGTGAGGAAAAATCTTTAAGCCTTGCAGGCAGGAAATACCAGTATACTGACTGGACATATTTTTCATCACTGGATGGCAAAATACAGATGATGGAGCTGGATGACAGTGATATTATCACGGCAAGAGGCATAGGCACTAAGGTATATTCTGTTACACGTACACAGGGGCATGGATATATAAGGCTTGTTAATTACAGCTATTTTACAGGCGGGACTGTAAATGTTGGCAACAAAGTTATACTTCCTGTAACTGAAAATATGCTTATTGTTGCCGGGGAGGGCTCATACCGTGTAACACTTAGCAAAGGCAGTACAAAGGCAGTGAAAAATGCTGTTGTAAAGGACGGGGCTGAAACAAAGCTTGATTTTAGTGAGTACAAGACAGAAGTAAAAAATGCAGGCAGCGTTACATTTAATATAGAGCCTTATGGGGCAGACCTGTATATTAATGGTTCTGCTGTTGATTACAGCAGCCCGGTTGCTTTAAATTACGGGGAATATAATATTAAAGTTGAAATGACCGGGTATACAACTTATACAGGCGTGCTTGATGTTGAGAGGGCAGGGGATACAGTATATATTAATTTAATAGAAGAAAATGCCTCTGTGGGTTCACAGGCAGCTGCTCCAAAACCTTCAGCAAAAGCAGGGTCTTCAAAAAAAGATGATGGCAGTGGCAATAATGATAAAGATGATGATAATGTAACTACTAAAAAAATAGACAGTAACCATACAATAACTGTTTCAGCACCAGACGGGGCGGAAGTTTATCTTGATAATGTTTATAAAGGGCTGGCACCATGCACTTTTACAAAAGTTATTGGTTCACAGACCATTACATTAAGCAAACCAGGTTACCAGACAAAAAGCTACTCAGTAGATGTCCTGGATGATAATAAAAATGTTAAACTGGGTTTTTCTGAACTGGCAGAAGACTCTGGTTAATATATTATAAATATAAAAAAACAAGAGGAGGATAATAATTAATGGATTACAAAGAGGTTTATGAGGCATGGCTTGCCAATCCTTATTTTGATGAGGAGACAAAGAAGGAACTTAAATCAATAGCTGGTGATGACAATGAGATTAAAGAGCGTTTTTACCAGGAACTGGAGTTTGGTACAGCAGGGCTGCGTGGTGTTATTGGTGCAGGCACAAACCGCATGAATATTTATACAGTGCGCAAAGCTACACAGGGTCTTGCTAATTACATTATTAAAGCTGGAAAGGCTGCACAGGGTGTTGCCATTGCATTTGACTCACGCCATATGTCACCTGAATTTGCAGATGAATCTGCATTATGTCTTGCTGCTAATGGAATCAAGGCTTATGTATTTGAATCATTAAGGCCTACACCAGAACTTTCCTATGCAGTAAGGGAATTAAAGTGTGTTGCCGGCATTAATATTACAGCAAGCCACAACCCGCCAGAATATAATGGCTATAAGGTATACTGGGAGGATGGCGCACAGATTACACCTCCGCATGATACAGGCATTATGGCAGAGGTTAAGGCTGTTACAGATTATGCAGATGTTAAGACAATGGACAAGCAGGAAGCAATATCCAAAGGCCTGTATGAACAGATTGGTGCAGCAATAGATGACAAGTATATCAGAGAACTTAAGAAACAGGTTATCCACTGGGACAGCATCAAGGAGATGGGAAGCAAGTTAAAGATAGTCTATACTCCTTTACATGGTACAGGAAACATTCCTGCAAGGCGTGTACTTAAGGAAATCGGTTTTGAAAATGTATATGTTGTGCCAGAACAGGAACTTCCAGATGGTGATTTCCCAACTGTAAGCTATCCAAACCCTGAAGCAGCAGAGGCCTTTGAACTGGCACTTAAACTTGCAAAGGAGAAAGATGCAGACCTTGTACTTGCAACTGACCCTGATGCAGACCGCCTTGGTGTATATGTAAAAGATACAAAGAGTGGTGAATATATCACACTTACAGGCAATATGTCAGGTTGCCTCCTTGCTGATTATGAGATTTCACAGATTAAGGAAACAAAGGGGCTTCCAGAAGACGGCAAGCTTATTAAGACAATAGTTACATCAAATCTTGCAGATGCCATTGCAAAATATTATAATGTAGAACTGGTAGAGGTACTTACAGGATTTAAGTTTATCGGACAGCAGATTCTTGGATTTGAAACAACAGGAAAAGGTTCATACCTGTTCGGCTTTGAGGAAAGTTATGGCTGCCTTATCGGCACACATGCCCGCGACAAAGATGCTATTGTTGCAACTATGGCACTTTGCGAGGCTGCAGCTTACTATAAGACAAAGGATATGACTTTATGGGATGCCATGATTGCAATGTATGAAAGGTATGGCTACTATAAAGATGGTGTACAGTCAGTTACAATGAAGGGTATTGAAGGGCTTAATAAAATCCAGGAGATTATGGCACAGTTACGCAAAGACCCTCCAAAGGAGATTAACGGCCATAAGGTGATTTCATTCCGTGACTACCAGGCAGATACAGCCAGGAATATAGAAACTGGCGAAGTCCAGCCTACAGGGCTTCCAAAGTCAAATGTACTTTACTTTGACATGCCAGATAATGTATGGATGTGTGTAAGGCCTTCCGGCACAGAACCTAAGATTAAATTCTACTATGGTGTTGTGGGAAGTTCACTTGATGATGCAGAACAGAAATCAGCAGATATGGCAAAGGCTGTTACAGACATGGTTGCCAAGATGCAGTAAAAGATATTTTTACCAGGATTATTACAGGCTAATATAAAGAGCTGCCGCATATGGTGGCTCTTTACAGGTCTGGGGCAGTTTGTTTGATTGGCAAAATATTCGCAGTAATAAATTAATTATACGGAGGAATGATAATGCAGGAAAAATTAGAACGCTGGATAAACTGGATGGAGTATGATGAGGTAGTATCTGGCAAGCATAATGCACCCCATAATATACTTGGTCTGCATGATTTTGATAAAGGGCAGGTATTTACAGTATTCAGGCCACATGCACAGAATGTCTTTATTACAGATATGGACGGCGGGAATATTATCCAGCTTGAAGAAGTGGAAGAAGAATCGGGGTTTTATGGCAAATATGTGGACGGGCATAATTACAAAGCACCTTATAAAGTGCGTGTACAGTATTCAGAAAATGATACAGTGGAGTTTGTTGACCCTTACTGTTTCAAGCCGCAGATTACAGATGATGACCTTTACCTTTTTGCAGAGGGCAACCATTATGAAATATATGATAAGCTTGGGGCACACCCTGTAACTGTAGATGGCGTAAAAGGGACATATTTTGCAGTATGGGCACCACATGCAAGGGCAGTCAGTGTAGTTGGAAGCTTTAATATGTGGGACGGTATGCTGCACCCTATGAGGACGCTTGAGGTATCAGGCGTTTATGAACTGTTTATACCAGGCGTAGAACCAGGGGCAATTTATAAATATGAAATCCTTACAAGGCAGGGTGAAATCCTTTTAAAAGCTGACCCATATGCTAACTGCGCAGAACTGCGCCCTGATAATGCTTCTGTAGTTGCAGACCTTACAGGATTTAAGTGGGATGATGACAAATGGATGAAGGAACGTGCCGCAAAGGACAGGGACAAGCTCAGAAAAGAACCAGTTTCAATTTATGAAACACATCTTGGCTCATGGAAGAAGAAAGATGATGGCACAGAGGACGGCTTCTATAATTACAGGGAACTTGCACCTATGCTTGCAGATTACCTGATTGAGATGGGATATACACATATAGAGCTTATGGGTATTGCTGAATACCCGTTTGATGGTTCATGGGGATACCAGGTTACAGGATACTATGCACCAACAAGGCGTTATGGTGACCCACAGGACTTTATGTACTTTGTAAACTATATGCACAATAAGGGTATACATGTAATACTTGACTGGGTTCCGGCACATTTCCCAAGAGATGCACATGGGCTTGCAAGATTTGACGGGCAGCCTCTCTATGAGCATCCAGACCCACGTAGGGGTGAACATCCTCACTGGGGGACTTATATTTTCAATTATGCTTATAAGGAAGTTGAAAATTTCCTTATTGCTAACGGGCTGTTCTGGCTTAATAAGTTCCATATTGATGGTTTAAGGGTTGATGCTGTAGCCTCCATGCTGTATCTTGACTATGGCAAAAATGACGGTGAATGGCTTCCTAATGAAAATGGCGGCAAGGAAAACCTTGATGCAATAAATCTTTTTATGCACATGAATGAACAGTTTGAGGACAGAGCGCCAGGTACAGTAGTAATAGCTGAGGAATCTACATCATGGGCAGGGGTAACTGCACCTGTACAGCTTAAAGGACTGGGCTTTTTGTTTAAGTGGAATATGGGCTGGATGAACGATTTCCTTGAGTATATGAAACTTGACCCGTATTTCAGGTCATTTAACCATAATAAACTTACATTCAGTATGCACTATGCGTATAGTGAAAACTTTATACAGGTGTTATCACATGATGAAGTAGTCCACGGCAAATGTTCCATGATTGAAAAAATGCCGGGTGAATATGAAGATAAATTTGCCAATTTAAGGACAGCATATGGTTTTATGTATGGGCATCCTGGCAAGAAGCTGTTATTTATGGGACAGGAATTTGCGCAGTTCCGTGAGTGGAGTGAGGAAAGAAGCCTTGACTGGGAATTATTAGATTATGATATGCACAGGAAGATGAAGGCATATGTAAAAGATTTAAATAAGCTTTATTCTGAATATGAAGCAATGTATATAAATGATTATGACCCTATTGGATTTGAATGGATGAGCTGTGATAATGCCAATATGAGCGTAGTAAGCTTTGTAAGACGCAGTTCTACTACAAAAAACCATCTTCTCTTTATCTGTAACTTTACACCAGTAGAGTATGATGGCTTCAGGACAGGTGTCCCATGTACTGGAAAATATACAAAGATATTGTGTTCAGATGATTTGTGTTATGGAGGTACAGGCGTAAAGAATACAAAAACAGTACAGGCAGAAAAAATTGAGTGCGAGGGCAGGGATTATTCTATAGAAATGAATCTTCCGCCATTATCTGTGACAGTTTATAAATATGATTATAAAGAAGAAAAACAAGAAAAAGAAGAAAAATAAAATATTAATTTAAAACTAATACAGATACCCCGCTGGCAGCAGCGGGGTATCTGGTGTTATTATAGTATTTATTTGTTGATGTATCCTGATGCTACATAGCCTGTATAAAGTTTTTTGCCATCGTAATAATTAGTTTTATACCATACTTTTGACTTTACATTTACTTTTTTAAGAAGTGCAACAGGAGTGCCTTCTGGTATAACTGCAAGGACTTTTTTATTAGTGCCTGCTGCCTTGCGCATATTAAGTGCGGCAGTAGTTTTGCCAAGTGAATAAAATTCCAGTGCAAGTCCTGATGGAAGGTATCCATTGTAAGCCTTGGATTTAACTATATAATTTACATGGAGGTATGAAGTATTATCATTTAAATATGTTTTGCCAAGGTATTCTACAGTACAGTTCTTTGGAAGGGAAACAAGTTTTGCCGAACCAGAAGCAGGTGTTTTTAATAAATTAGTTTTAGCTGGCATTATAGCAGCTTTCTTTGTCTTCATTGTAGCTGCTGTAAGCGTGGTATAGCTGCTGTGGTATGTTTTCCCATCTATTTTAGCATATGAACGGATTTTGTAATAATACTCATGGTCAGCCAGTAATTTTGTATTCTTATAGGAAGATGTTGTTCCATTTGTAATGGTTTTAATCTTTTTATATGTACCATTATAAACATCAGCCCTGTAAATCTGGTATCCATGTGCCCCGGTAAGGTTATCCCATGCTAAGGTTATAGCCTTATTAGACGGGCTTCCTGAAAAATAACTTGTCCTGGCTGGTTTAATTATAAAGCTTGTTGTTATAGTTCCTGTATAATTGCCAATGCCGGTAATTGTAACAGAAGCCTTGCCAGCATTTATATTATCAGTATATGTTATCTCATAATCTTCATCTTCTATTAATTCACTGCCATTTAATGAAATCACAGGAGATGGCATTATTTCATCACCAGTATACACTTCATCAGAAATTGCCTGGATTTCTGCATCTGACAGGCTGGCAGTTACAACAGGTTCTTCAGTTACAACAGGTTTAGGAGTTTTTGACGGTTCAGGAGTTTTTGTAGGTTTAGGAGTTTTTGTAGGTTTAGGGGTTTCCGAAGGCTTAGGTGTTTTTGTAGGTTTAGGAGTTTCCGCAGGTTTAGGGGTTTCTGAAGGCTTAGGTGTTGTGTCAGGTGTTCCAGTTACAGCAGGTGTTCCAGTTATGGCAGGAGGAACAGTAATAACAGTATTGCCATCTAAACCAGTATCTGTATACCAGAAATTGCAGTCAACTTTTCCTGATATGCCATCTACCGAACCAGAACTTGTATATTGCCAGTATTCATATGGATTTGAATAAGTGGTTTTTGTAGTATAATTAGCAAGCCATATTTTGTAGCTTTTTGAAAGCTTTGTTCCGTTAATAAGATTGGCAAAATCACTTTTATTAGCATAAATCATAGGTTCATAACCAGCTTCTTTAATTGTGTCACAGAATGCAATACAGTTATTGGTGGCAGCAGATTTACTAAGATTTGCTTTATACATCCTGCCAATAGGCCCGTTTGAATCAGTAGGAAATTCATAATCAATAACTACAGGAAGCGTTACATCATAATCCTTAATCTTTTCAAGGCAGTATTCAGCTTCGGCTATAGCTTCTTTTTTATTTATGGCTTCTGTAAAATAATAAACGCCCACTTTTATGCCAGCATCAAGCGCACCTTCGATATTATCAACGAATTTAGTATCAGTACAAAGAGTACCAGCAGAACCATATCCACGGTATCCAACACGTATAATGGCAAAATCAACACCAGAATCTTTTACTTCTTCCCAGTCAATATTTTTATTATAATAGGAAACATCAATGCCATTATAAATATTCATTCCATCAAAAACATCAGCATGGGTATAGGTTTTATTGTCAAAAATCCCTTCTGTCTGTGATGCAGCAGAAGCATATGGGGCAGCACTGTTTAGTAATAATAAAGCAGCAGAGAGCCTGCATAATATTTTACGTATATTCATATAAATCCTCCAGATACCAGACTATTTCTGGGTAGTTAATATATTATATATACATGGTTGTTGTGACAAAATTATGGTTACTTTTCACATATATGCACTAAATATGCAGATTTTTGGTGATTTTTCTGATGGTATACAGAAAAAGAATTTCTGTAATTAAAATTTGAATAATATATGGTAAATTAAGGCATATTTATGTCACTTAAAATTATCTTTACAATATGTTTACAATTTATTCACAGCTTACACATTTGTAATTCATAAACCTTGAATATAATGTAACTGTCAAATGAAATAAAAACATTTGATAAGTGCTTAAATTTTTTCATACCTTCTCCTTTAAGAAACGCTTCTCCAGGCGTTTCTTTTTTTGTCCGGGAATATATGTTTTTAGAATATTTTATTTATGTACGGTTTTTATAATCCGTTTCCAAATCCACCAGAATATTAACCCTGCGCATATCCCGGCCAATGCCCCAAGGCTGTCAATTCCCACATCTGCAAGGTTTCCGTCCCGTCCATCTACAAAAATCTGGTGGAACTCATCAGTACAGGCATAACATGCAGAAAATAACTCACTGCAAAACACAACTTTTAATTTATAATAACTTTTTCCTTCACATATAAAAGCAAATGGAAGTATAAGTGTACAGCCCAGTGCCATATATTCGAGAAAATGCCCTGCCTTGCGTACACGATGGTGTATTAAATCATAGCCTTCAGAATTTACATCAAAAGAAATGCCTGTAAACTGTCCTATCTTCTGCATTACAAGTTCGGCTATTGGTATGCTTGTGTTAGAAGAATCATCTGCTGCCATTGAAGAAAAATTAAAAATTATAAACATAATACATATTGCTGGAATCCATATTGCAATATGCCTTAAAAACCATTTTGTATTAATTCTGTCCATAATTAAACTCCGTCTGTATTATAATTTATTTTCCATCCATGTTACTCTTTTAGTTATAAAATGTCAATTATTTTATATTATGTTACTTAAGTTTCACGTGCATATTCTGAAATTTGTGATTGCAAAGCAAGCCCTTAAAAGCTATAATTAAAGTTAATGAAGTTATTTATACAGATTATTGTGTTAGTGGAAATGTATAAGGTATGTATTTGTTTTAAATTATTTATTTTATATGGGGGATAAAACTTTATGAAGCAGTTTATGTTTGGATACAGGGATGCAGAAACATTTAATGGCAGGCTTACAGAATTTAAAAGCCTGTGCAGTATAAATAATGTTTCTAAAATGATGTTCCAGATTTATTCAGAAATACTGGAAGAGGACAAAATCAGTGAGGTATGCAGTATTATTGAAGAAGTATTTCCAGATACTTTATATATGGGGTGTTCAACAAGTGGCAATATTACAGACTGCCAGCTTGCACATCCTGTAACTGTTGCATGTACTGTTTTTGAGTTTCCATCAACACAGGTAAAGATTTACCAGTATGACATTGGCAATGAACCTGTAAACAGCATAACCTGGAAGATACTTGAGGAATCAAGGTTAAACCCGTGGGTAAAGGCAATAGAACTGTTTTTTACAATCCCAGAAAATTCTTCTACCCGTTTTTGTGACGGTTTGAAAGAATTAAGGGAGGATATCCAGGTTTTTGGAGGTGTTGCATGCAGTGATGATATTACAAGTGATGCTTCATGTGTATTTTCAAAAGACGGGGGATATTCCAGAAAGTCTATAATTGCTGTATTTTATGGTGGGAATGATTTTTATGTTGATTCTATAAATGTAACTGGCTGGAAACCTCTTGGAAGAAAGTTCCATGTCACAAAATCGGATGGCTGTATTTTACATGAGCTTGACGGCATTCCTGCATATGATGTTTACCATAAATACCTTAATATTAAAAATGATGAAAATTTCTTCTATAATACCTTGGAATTTCCTTTATTTTATGAACATAATGGAACTACAATACTCCGCACCCCTGTAGCAAGTAATGCAGATGGTTCTATTACAATGACTTCGGATATGGATATTGGTTCGGTGGTGCGTATATCTTATGGTGACCCGGGTACAATTATTGAGAGCATAAAAGAGGACAGCAAAAAGCTTTATGAGTTCCAGCCTGATTTAATGCACATTTTTTCATGTGCAGCAAGGCGTACTTTCTGGACTTCAAAAGAGCCTACATATGAGATATACCCGTTTAAAGATATATCACCTTCATCAGGTTTTTTCTCACATGGTGAGTTTTTGCGTACAAAGGGTAATTTAAACCAGCATAATGTAACACTTGTTATTGCAGGGATGAGGGAAGGAAATAGGAAAGAGCTGTCTGCACCTGTTATCCCGTCAGGGGAAAAAGAACTTTCAAAAGTCCCGCTGGTATCAAGGCTTGCTACATTTATAAGCGTTACATCGCTGGAATTAGAAGAAATTAATAAAAAGCTCGGGCTTGCTAATGACAAGCTTAAGACAGCAGCAATAATTGACGGGATGACAGGGCTTTATAACCGCAAGGAGATACAGACACAGATAGAAAAGAAGCTTGGCAATATTAACAGGACAAAGTTTTCAATAGCTATGTTTGATATAGATAATTTCAAGCAGGTAAATGATACATATGGACACCAGGAGGGGGATGCGGTTATTATTGCCCTTGCTGGCATATTAAATAATGAACGTGCAATTTATACAGAGAAACTTTCTGCAGGGAGATGGGGCGGTGAGGAATTTATGCTGCTTTTAAATGATACTGATATTTCGGCAGCAACACTTATAGCAGACCTTATACGGCAGTGCTTTTCTAATACATCTTTTCCGTCAGTAAGGACACAGACAGTAAGTGTAGGTGTAACACAGGCAAGGGAAGATGACAGTATTGATACATTATGTACAAGGGTTGATACTGCTTTATATAAAGCTAAGAAAACCGGCAAAAACAGAGTAGTTGTTATATAATGTATAAAAATAGCTGTAAAAAAACTGTACAAATCCGTTTTCTTGTGATATTATCTAACGTAGCTGAGTGGTATCCATGCAATGGAACTGCATCAGATGGTAAAATACCACCATTATGCCAGTTTAGCAGAGAGGTGGTTAATTGGTTATTGGCTTTATTGGGGCTGGCAGGACTGGGTGTACCCTTGGGAAGTATCTTAACGGGCATGCTGCAGTTGCCGGCTATTATAGCAGGACAAGGCAGAGCGCTGACAATGCGGCGGCTTTTACACAGTCCAGTGCTTTTTATGATTTGGAAACCCTTGTAAATAATTGTGATACAATATTTATCACTACACCAGACAGGGCTATTAGTGAAGTGTGGGAGTGTATAAGACATTATAGTATAAAAAATAAAACAATCTGTCATTTTAGTGGTTCATTATCATCTGGTATTTTTTCAGGGATTGGGGATACAGGTGCATCCTGCTGCTCAGTCCATCCTATGTATGCATTCAGCAATAAATACACATCTTATTTACAATTTAATACAGCATGTCTGTCAGTTGAAGGACAAGAAACTGCCATACAGAAAATAAAAGGGCTTTTTGGCGGCCTTGGGCATAATGTATTTACAATTAATTCATGTGACAAGGCAAAATACCATGCTGCCGCAGCTTTTGCAAGCAATTATGTTACAGGGGTTATGCACATAGCAATACAGCTGCTTAAAGAGTGTGGGTTTAGTGAAAGTGATGCAAGAAAGCTCCTTGCCCCTGTTTCACTTGGCAATATAAATTCTGTACTGGCAGACGGTACAGTGAGAGCACTTACAGGACCAGTGGAACGTGGTGATATACCAACTATAAAAAAGCATCTTGGTGTTTTAGAAGATGCAGATATTATAAAGATATATAAAGAACTGGGAAATGTGCTTGTGTCCATTGCAGAAGAGAAAAATCCAGGCAGGGATTATACAGGGCTTAAAGACTGCTTTGCCGGTTAGGTATTGTGCATTGGCACTGTCTGCATAATACAGGATAAAAGGCATCCGGATTATTATTACAGTGCAGAAATGAGGGGGAAATGAAGAATACAGTCAGGACATTCCAGATGGCAAAAGAAGAAGGCAGAAAGATTTCAATGCTTACTGCATATGATTATTCTACAGCAAGATTAATGGATGAGGCAGGAATTGACGCAATTCTTGTAGGCGATTCACTAGGCAATACAATACTAGGTTATGAGGATACGGTTTCTGTAACAATGGAGGATATGATACACCATGGCGCTGCTGTTGCCAGAGGTGTAAAGACTACAATGGTAGTTGTTGATATGCCGTTTATGTCATACCAGACAAATGTATATGATGCACTGGTTAATGCTGGCAGGCTTATGAAGGAAGGACGTGCCGGCGCCGTCAAACTTGAAGGCGGGGCCAGTGTATGCCCGCAGATTAAGGCAATTACAGATGCAGGGATTCCTGTTATGGCACATCTCGGGCTTACACCACAGTCGGTTAATGCCTTTGGTGGAAACAGGGTGCAGGGTAAGAGTGAGGAAGCCGCCAGAAAAATTATTGAAGATGCACTGGCAGTACAGGGAGCAGGCGCATTTGCAGTTGTCCTCGAATGTATTCCTGCAAAGCTTGCCACACTGGTTACAGAAAAACTTGTTATACCAACCATAGGCATAGGAGCTGGAAACGGGTGTGACGGCCAGGTTCTTGTATACCAGGATATGCTTGGCATGTTTTCTGATTATATACCTAAATTTGCAAAGAAATTTGCAGATGTGGGAACTATTATGAAAAGTGCATTTGCAGATTATAAAAAAGAAGTGGCAGACGGGACGTATCCATCAGAAGAGCATACATTTAAAATTGATGAAGAAGTGCTTGGCAAGTTATATTAACATAAGTATATATTAAGTGTGCTTATATTGCATACGGAATGGAGTGTATATGGAAATTGCAGTAACTGTTAAAGAAACAAGGGAACGGGTGGCTGGATGGAGAAGGCAGGGGCTTTCTGTAGGGCTTGTGCCAACTATGGGATACCTGCATGAAGGGCATAAAAGCCTTATAACACGTGCTGTTTCTGAAAATGACAGGGTTGTTGTAAGCGTATTTGTAAACCCTATGCAGTTCGGGCCGTCAGAGGATTTAGAAAGCTATCCAAGGGATATGGACAGGGATGCAGCGTTATGTGAAGAAGCAGGTGCAGCATTAATATTCCACCCGGAACCATCAGAAATGTACCAGGGCGGTTTCTCATCATATGTAGATATGGATACGCTTACAGGAGGGCTTTGTGGCAAAAGCAGGCCCATACATTTCCGCGGGGTATGTACAGTGGTTGCAAAGTTATTTAATATTGTAGTGCCAGACAGGGCTTATTTCGGGCAGAAAGATGCACAGCAGCTTGCAGTTATACGCCATATGGCTTGTGATTTAAGTTATGGCATAGAAATAAAAGGCTGCCCTATAGTAAGGGAGGCAGACGGGCTTGCTAAAAGTTCAAGAAATACTTATCTTAATAAGGAAGAAAGACAGGCGGCACTGGTATTAAACCGTGCCCTTCTGGAAGGAAAGAAGCTTATAGAATCAGGGGAACGTGATGCAGTTAAAATAAAAGATATGGTTGCTGGAATAATTAATTCAGAACCTATGGCAAGAATTGATTATGTTGAGGCTGTAAGCTGGGATTTATTAGAGCCTGTTACAAATATTAACGGGCCAGTCCTTGTGGCAGTTGCTGTATTTATAGGAAAAACAAGGCTTATAGATAATTTTATTGCTTTAGAGGATTAACTTACAGGGGGAGATTAAATTATGTTAGTTACAATGTTAAAAGGCAAAATCCACCGTGCAGTTGTAAGACAGGCTGAATTAAATTATGTAGGCAGCATTACAGTTGACCCTTTGCTTATGCAGGCAGCAGGAATATATGAATATGAACTTGTGCAGATAGTTGATGTTGAAAATGGCAACAGGTTTGAAACATATACAATAGCAGGTGAGCCAGGAAGCGGCATGATTTGCCTGAACGGGGCAGCAGCAAGGCAGGTACAGACAGGCGACCATATAATTATTATGTGTTACTGCCAGCTAGAGGACAAAGAAGTAAAAGGCCATAAGCCTAAAGTTGTATTTGTTGATGAAAATAATAAAATAAATAAAGTGTCATCTTATGAAAAATATGGTAAACTGGCAGAAGAGATGATAGGTTGAAAAATGATTATAGGGCAGCAAAGAACGCGGCCCAGCAATCATTATGGTTTCAACCCTGAAAGGTGTTTTATGTTAAAAGGCAAAACAGTATTATTAGGGGTTACAGGAAGCATAGCAGCATATAAAATTGCCAATCTTGCAAGCATGTTATCAAAACTCCATGCAGATATACATGTACTTATGACAAAAAATGCTGTTAATTTTATTAATCCCATTACATTTGAAACATTGACAGGCAATAAATGCCTTATAGATACATTTGACAGGAATTTCCAGTTTAATGTAGAGCATGTTGCACTTGCAAAAAAAGCAGATGTTGTATTAGTTGCACCTGCTTCTGCCAATGTAATTGGCAAAATGGCATGTGGCATTGCAGATGATATGCTTACAACTACCCTGCTTGCCTGCAAATGCAAAAAAATAGTTTCACCTGCAATGAATACAAATATGTATGAAAACCCGGCAGTACAGGATAATATTAGCAGGCTAAGAAAGTATGGAATTGAAGTAATAGAGCCAGATACAGGGCTTCTTGCATGTAAAGATACTGGTGCAGGGAAGATGCCGCCAGAACAGGTGCTTCTTGATTATATTTTACATGAAATCCGTTTTGAAAAAGATTTTGCAGGAAAAAAAGTGCTGGTTACAGCCGGGCCTACAGTTGAGGCAATCGACCCTGTAAGGTTTATAAGCAACCATTCTACAGGCAGTATGGGTTATGCAGCAGCTAAGATAGCAGCACAGCGGGGTGCACAGGTTACACTGGTAAGCGGGCCTGTCAATATAAAACCGCCTGCCTTTGTTGAAATGGTGCATGTTACCAGTGCAGCAGATATGTTTAATGAAGTTAAAAAGCGTGCAGCAGATAATGATATAATTATTAAAGCGGCAGCAGTGGCGGACTATACCCCGGCAGAAGTATCAGATGAAAAAATCAAGAAAAAAGAAGGGGATTTAAGCATACCGCTTAAACGTACTGCAGATATCTTAAAATACCTTGGTGAAAATAAGAAAAAGGGCCAGTTTTTATGTGGTTTTTCAATGGAAACAGAAAACCTTCTTGAAAATTCCAGGAAAAAACTTGCCAGCAAAAATGCTGATATGGTTATTGCCAATAACCTTAAAGTAGAAGGCGCAGGGTTTGGCACTGGTACAAATGTTGTAACAATTATTACAAAAGACGGATATAAAGAACTTGGTAAAATGGACAAAGAAGAAGTTGCTATATGTATATTGGACGAAATAAAGAGTATTACAGATGTATTTCACTATTGACGCATAAATCCTGTAATGTTAATATATAAATATGTAACAAAAATATGGAATATATTAAAAGAAATTAGTAAAATTTAACCAGACAAGGAGGAAATATGGCAAGATTTACATTACCAAGGGATTTATACCATGGAAAGGGTTCATTAGAGGCATTAAAAAGCTTTACTGGAAAGAAAGCCATTATATGTGTGGGCGGCGGCTCAATGAAGCGTAATGGTTTTCTTGATAAGGCCTGCAGCTATCTGAAAGAAGCAGGAATGGAAGTAGAGTTATTTGAAGGGATTGAGCCTGACCCGTCAGTGGAAACAGTTATGCGTGGCGCAAAGGTTATGCAGGAATTTGGGCCTGACTGGATTATAGCAATGGGCGGGGGTTCACCTATTGATGCTGCCAAGGCTATGTGGATTAAGTATGAATACCCTGATATTACATTTGAAGATATGTGCAAAGTATTCGGTATACCGCCGCTCCGCAGGAAAGCACATTTCTGTGCTATTTCTTCAACATCAGGTACAGCTACAGAAGTAACAGCATTTTCAATTATAACAGACTATGAAAAAGGTATTAAATACCCTATAGCTGACTTTGAAATTACACCAGATGTTGCTATTGTGGATTCAGAACTTGCAGAAACAATGCCAGCACACCTTGTAGCACATACCGGGATGGACGCCATGACACATGCAATAGAAGCATATGTATCAACTGCTAACTGCAACTATACAGACCCTCTTGCAATATGGGCAATTAAGATGATAGAAGCAGACCTTGTAAAATCATATAATGGAGATATGGACAGCAGGGATAAAATGCACGATGCACAGTGCCTTGCAGGAATGGCATTTTCCAACGCACTTCTTGGCATTGTACATTCTATGGCACATAAGACAGGCGCTGCATTTAAAAACGGGCATATAATACATGGCGCTGCCAATGCAATGTACCTTCCTAAAGTTATAAAGTTTAACAGCAAAGATGCAACAGCAAAGAAGCGTTATGGTGAAATAGCAGATTATATGGGGCTCGGCGGAAGTTCTGACGATGAAAAGACTGGCCTTCTTATAAATTACCTCCGTAAAATGAATGATGACCTGGATATACCTCATTGTATAAAGAATTACGGGGAAGGCGGAGTACCTGCAGACACAGGAATTGTTCCAGAAGATGAGTTCCTTGAAAAGCTGCCAGGCATAGCTGCCAATGCACTGTTAGATGCGTGTACAGGCTCTAACCCGCGCCAGCCTTCACAGGAAGAGATGGAGAAACTTCTTAAATGCTGCTATTATGATACAGAAGTAGATTTTTAAGGCATATTTAAGTATTCCTGCTAATGTACAAGACCATTAAGTAATGAAAAGAATGTTAAACCGGAATTGCTGTTATGAAACTTACTAAAAAACAACCATTATTTATTGTCACCGGGGCTTCTGGTGTTGGAAAATCAACGCTTTGTAATGAACTGTTCATTAACGGAAAAGAATATATTGTAATGGAAAGTGACTTATTGTGGAATGACATTTACAATACCCCGGAGGATGATTATTCTGAGTATAACCGTTTATGGTTAAGGGTATGTGCAATATTGCACAAGCTGGAAAGCCTGTTGTACTATGTGGATGCAGAGTACCCAGACAACTTGAAAATTTGCCAGAAAGAGAATTGTTTACCCATATTTATTATCTTGCCGTTGTCTGTGATGATGCTGTATTAGAAGAACGGATGCGTAAAGGACGTGGGGTAAGTGATGATGGCTGGATTAGAAATTCTATGGATATAAAAATTTAGCACTTGCGGTAAAAGTAAGTGCTTTTTTTTACAAATCTGTACCATGCCTTTCGTCCATAAACCTGTCCATTACCATTATCTTACCATATACATATATATAATTCTACTGGTTTTTGCCAAAAGACGGTGTAACTTTAAATAATGTGTTCTATAAACCTGTTTAATGCAATATTTAAATTAAGGGGATAAAGTAAAAAGTGGGGAAACTACAAAATAATGATACTTGATATAAATAGTTCTTTTCTGTATAATTAAAATGTTAATAGTTAAAACACAAGAACGGAGGCGTCCTATGTTTGATTTGGAGGAGGAATTAAAGAAACTGCCTGCAAAGCCAGGTGTTTACCTTATGCACGATAAAAAAGATGCAATAATATATGTAGGTAAAGCAATAAGCCTGAAAAACAGGGTGCGCCAGTATTTCCAGGCAAGCCGTAATGTATCGCCGAAGATAGAAAGAATGATATCCCAGATAGACCATTTTGAATATATAATAACAGATTCAGAAGTTGAAGCACTTGTACTTGAAAGCAACCTTATAAAGGAACATAAGCCAAAATACAATACAATGCTTAAAGATGATAAAAACTATCCTTATATTAAGGCAACTACCTGGGAAGAATATCCAAGGCTTTTAATTGCCAGGAAGCAGGAACGTGATAAAAGCAGGTATTTTGGCCCGTTTACAAGTGCGGGCGCTGCCAAAGACACTTTAGACCTTGCACATAAGATATATAAGATAAGAACCTGCGGAAGGATACTGCCAAGGGATACAGGCAAGGAAAGGCCATGCCTTAATTACCATATAGGGCAGTGCAGTGCACCATGCCAGGGAAATATAACAAAGGAGGAGTACCAGGAGAATTTTAGAAAAGCCATGAAGCTTATAGAAGGGGATTATACAGAAGTAACAGATTACCTTACAGAAAAAATGATGAAAGCTTCTGAAAGCCTTGCATTTGAAGAGGCAGCAGGGTACAGGGATTTAATTTCAAGTGTGAAAAAGATGGCAGTAAGACAGAAGGTTACAGATTTTAAGGGGCAGGACAGGGATATTATTGCACTTGCAAGGACACTGGAAGAAGCAGTAGTACAGGTCTTTTTTGTGCGTGACGGGAAACTGGTAGGACGTGACCATTTCCATCTGAACGGGACTTCAGGGGAAAAGGAAGAAGACATTTTACAGGATTTTATTAAACAATTTTATGCAGGAACTCCTTTTATTCCACGTGAAGTCATGGTAGAATATAATATAGCAGATGCAGCACTTATTGAACAGTGGCTGGGCGGCAGAAGAGGCGGGAAAGTACATCTGCTTGTGCCAAAGAGGGGCAGCAAGGAACGCCTTGTAGAACTTGCACATAAGAATGCAGCACTTGTGCTTACGCAGGATATGGAAAGGATTAAAAGGGAAGAAGAACGCACGTCAGGCGCTATGAAAGAAATATGTTCATGGCTTGGGATAACAGGTGTATCACGTGTTGAATCATATGACATATCTAATATAAACGGTTTCCAGTCTGTTGGCTCTATGGTTGTATTTGAGGATGGCAGGCCAAAGAGAAGTGATTACCGTAAGTTTAAGATAAAGACAGTTAAAGGGCCAGATGATTATGCAAGCATGTATGAGGTACTGTCAAGAAGGTTCCGGCATGGTATAGATGAGATGAAGGGATTAGAAGAAAAGGGGCTTTTTAAGGAAACAGGCAGTTTTACACGTTTCCCGGACCTGGTAATGATGGACGGGGGACGGGGGCAGGTAAATATTGCACAGAAGGTTCTTATGGAGCTTAAACTTGATATTCCTGTATGTGGCATGGTCAAGGATGACAGGCACAGGACAAGGGGGCTTTTTTTCAATGGATGTGAACTGCCAGTTAAAACAGACAGTGAGGGGTTTCATCTTATGGCAAGGATACAGGATGAAGTACACAGGTTTGCAATAGAATACCACCGTTCATTAAGGAGCAAAGAACAGGTAAAATCGGTTCTTGACGATATAAAAGGGATAGGAGTGGCAAGAAGGAAAGCTCTTATGAAGCATTTCCAGTCAATAGAAGCAATAAAAAATGCAACAGTGGAAGAACTTTTACAGGCTGGCGGCATGAATGAAAGTGCTGCCTCCAATGTATATAAATTCTTTCATAATGTATAAAAAGGAGGTGTTTTAAGTTAATAAAAATATAGATAAAAGTGCATATATGTGATAAAATGTGTTTAATATAAAGTACAGAAACCAGGAAAGGAGTGTGTGTGAATTGCTAAAGAGTTACAAGACAGAAATAAACCCAACAGAGGAACAGAAACAAATAATAAATAAAACAATTGGTACATGCAGGTTTATTTATAATTTCTATCTACATTACAATAAGCAGCTTTACGGCAAAGGCGGAAAGTTTATGACAGCAAAAGCATTCAGTACCTGGCTTAATAATGAGTACATCCCGTGCAATCCGAAATACCAGTGGATTAAAGAAGCGAGTTCCAAATCAGTAAAAAGTCCCTGGAAAATGCCTGTACTGCTTTTACCAGGTTTTTTAAGAAACAGTGTAAATTCCCAAGGTTTAAGAAAAAAAGCAGGGCAGATGTAAAAATGTATTTTGTAAAGACAGATTCCAGGACAGTAATCCGTTGTGAAAGGCACAGGATAAAAATCCCCACCCTTGGCTGGACCAGGATAAAAGAGAAAGGCTATATACCAACAAACCCGTATACACATATTATCAGAAGCGGGACAGTTTCCATTAAAGCTGGAAAATATTATGTATCTGTTTTAGTGGAAGAAGAAGAAAAAGAAAAACCACAGTTAAATGGCTCTGGGATTGGCATTGATTTAGGTATAAAAGAATTTGCAGTCTTAAGTAACGGGGTGGTAAAGAAAAATATAAATAAAACAGAAAGAATTAAAAAAACAGAAAAACAATTAAAAAGGGAACAACGCTGTCTTTCGAGGAAATACGGGGACTTAAAAAAGCGCAGTAAAAAGAAAGGAGAGGCTACTAGGCAAAATATCCAGAAACAAGTCTTAAAGGTACAGAAACTTCATCAAAGAATAGAAAATATCCGTACTGATTATATTAACAAATGCGTAAATGAGATAGCAAAAACCAAGCCATCCTATATTACCATTGAAGATTTAAATATTAAAGGCATGATGAAGAATAAGCATCTTTCCAAAGCAGTTGCTTCACAAAAATTTTATGGGTTCAGAATAAAACTGGAAATGAAATGCAAAGAATTTGGGATTGAATTAAGAATTGCAGACAGATGGTATCCATCAAGCAAAATATGCCATGAATGCGGATGTATAAAGAAAGATTTAAAACTTTCTGCCAGGGAATATATTTGCGGATGTGGTTACTGCGAAGACAGGGATTACAACGCAAGTCTTAATTTAAGAGATACTAAAACTTACAAAATAGCATGGTAAAGCTTTTGTAAGTATGTACCGGTGGCTTAACCGGGAATTTACGACTGTGGAGTGTACAAGAACTTGTGAGTAGTATTTGGGTTTACTCAATACGAAAGCATACACGGTGAAACAGTAAGAAAAGTTTGTAAAAACTTTCAATATCTCGATATGGGTATATTTGTCCATATTTTGAGTAGCAGGAAAAAATGCAGAATACAACATACAAAGTACCATTAAGGGAGCTTATTGAACAGCTTGATTTAGAGAACTGTACACCAGATATTAATACAGACGAAATATTTATAACACAGAATGAAGTAAACCGCCCTGCCTTGCAGCTGGCAGGATATTTTGATTATTTTGATTCAAAGAGAATACAGATAATCGGCCATGTTGAGCATACATATATGCAGCAGAGGGGCATGGAGCACAGTCTTGCAATGATGGAAAGGATAATGGCGGGGAGCACAGAGTCACCAAAGCCGCCATGTATAATTTACTGCCGTGAAATATGGGTTGATGAAGAGATAATAGCCCTTGCAAACCGTTATAATGTGCCAATATTAAGGACAAAGAAGTCTACATCATCATTTATGGTAGAAATAATACAGTGGGTTAATGCAGAGCTTGCACCGAGGTGTTCAGTACATGGCGTGCTTGTTGATATATATGGTGAAGGAATACTTATAATGGGTGAAAGCGGCATAGGAAAGTCAGAGGTGGCACTTGAACTGATACACAGGGGGCACCGTCTTGTATCAGATGATGTTGTTGAAATAAGGAGGATAAGTGATAAATCACTTATGGGAAGTTCACCAGGAATTACAAAGCATTTTATAGAACTCCGTGGCATTGGCATTGTAGATGCCAAATCACTTTTTGGTGTGGAAAGTGTAAAAGATGAACAGCAAATAGACCTCGTAATCAAACTTGAAGAATTTAATAAGAACCAGGACTATGACAGGCTTGGGCTTGAAGAGCAGTTTATAGAATTTCTTGGCAATAAAGTAGTCTGCCATTCCATACCAATAAGGCCTGGCAGGAATGTATCAATTATATGTGAATCTGCAGCAGTAAACCACAGGCAGAAGAAGATGGGATACAATGCAGCACTTGAACTTTATAACAGGGTTACAAATAATCTGGCAGAGAAAAGCAAGGGCTGATTGTCCATTGCCATCTGCCCGCATCAACTATTAATTAAATGCTGGAAATAGTCCGCTATTTTTGTGCCACAGAGGCGCAGTATATGGGCTAACATAAAAATGACAAGAAATGGGGATAAAATATGTTATTTATAAAATCTGATGACCTCAAAACTGGTATGAGATTAGCAAAACCGATATATAATAAAAGCGGGGTTATGTTATACGAAAGAAATTCAAAACTTACCAGCCAGGGCATCGTCAGTATAAGGAATTTCGGGCTGATTGGTGTGTATATACTTGAGGCTGCTGAACCTGTGCCGCCAATGTCAGAAGATGACATTGAATTTGAAAGATTCCAGGCCATGTCTGTATTTGCCATAAGGGATATAATGGATGCCATCTGTAAAAAGAAAGAACCAAAAGAAATGTACCAGTTTGCAAACAGCATATTAAAAAACTATGGTTCATTGCACAGGAAGATTAACTTTATACAAAGTATAAGAAGCAAAGAGGATTATGTATATAAGCACACTTTAAATACAGCTATTCTTTGTGCCATGATGACATATAAGCTTAAAATGGAATTTAAGTACCAGCTTGATGTCGTAATTGCTGCACTGTTCCATGATATAGGGACTCTTCTTATCCCATTAAACCTGCGCCACAAAAACAGGTCTGAGCTTTCAGAAGAAGAACAGGTTAAAGTTAATACATACCATGTTGCCGCGCTGCAGATGTTTAGCCAGAACAGGGACTTAGACTTTGATATTATAAGGATTGTTACAGATATAATAAAGCAGCTGCACCCTGAAATAGTAAAAGATGGTGAAGTGCCAGAAGTAATGCCACTTGGTGCAGAAGTCCTTAAAGTTGCATATGTATATGATATGATGACTGCAATGAACTTTGACGAAGAGCCGCATTCTGAAATAGTTGCTGTAAGGCATCTTATGAATGATGAAGTGGAATATAACCCTGATGTAGTGGATGCGCTTCTTTCAAGCATAAATATCCTGCAGCCGGGCACATGCGTGGAAATGGTAAATGGTGACAGGGGGCTTGTAATAGCAGCTAATAATAATGTACTTGAACCGTTTGTATTATCATTCCGTGATAATAAAGTCCATAACCTTGGCGATTCAAGAGAAGCAAAGGAAATGCAGATTAAGGACATTATGAAGACAATGGATAACCGCCATGTAGTAGACAACGACCTGCTTGCACAATATTCGGGAGGTACAGTGCATATGGGGGAACACAGGGAATCTAAAAATTATTAAAATAACTGGAGGATATAATGTTTATTATAGCAGGACTTGGCAACCCGGAAAGCAAATATAATGGTACAAGGCATAATATAGGATTTTCTGCTGTTACTGTAATATCTGATATATATAATATACCACTTGATATAAGGAAACATAAAGCTTTATGTGGAAGGGGGTATATTGAAGGGCAGAAGGTACTGCTTGCCATGCCGCAGACATATATGAATTTAAGCGGTGAAAGTATAAGGGAACTTGTGGATTACTATAAGGCAGACCCGGAAAATGAACTTATAGTAATATATGACGATATAAACCTTGCACCAGGAAAGCTGCGTATACGTGCCAGGGGAAGTGCAGGAGGGCACAATGGAATAAAGAATATAATAGCCCATCTGGGCAGCCAGGATTTTTACCGTATACGTATAGGTGCCGGGGAGAAGCCAAAGGGACAGGACCTTGCAGACTATGTGTTAAGCAGGTTTAACAGGGATGAAGAACCTGTTATACGGGAAGCACTCCAGAATACCGTGGAAGCGTGTAAGGTAATAATGCTTGAAGATATAGGGGCAGCTATGAACAGATTTAACTGATGGAGGGAGATAATGGAAACGTTACTTGCACCCCTGCGTGAAATTAATTCATACAGGGAAGCTTTAGAATGTATTGGCAGGAACAGGCTGCCAATACATATCTCTGGCTGTATAGATACACAGAAGTGCCATTTTATATATGGATTGTCACAAAATACTGCATGGAAGGTGATAATAACACAGAATGAAATACGTGCAAGGGAAATTGCAGAAGATTATCACATGTTTGACAGAAATGTACTTTATTATCCGTCAAAAGATGTGATTTTTTATAGTGCTGATATACATGGCAGTGCAATAAGTGCAGAAAGGCTTAAAGTGGTTAAAAGCATTATAAAAGAAAAAAGCGGCACTATAGTTACTACAATGGATGCGGGAATGGAACTTGTAGCATCATTAAATACATTTGAAAATGCTATACGTGTAATTAAAGAACAGGATATTGTGGATATTGATGAGCTGGCAGGACATCTTGTATCAACGGGCTATGAACGCCAGTACCAGGTGGAAGCACCAGGGCAGTTCTCCATAAGGGGAGGCATAATAGATATTTTTCCTGTAACGGAAGAATGCCCGTTCCGTATTGAATTATGGGATAATGAGGCTGACACAATACGTTCATTTGATGCAGAAAGCCAGCGTTCCGTTGAGCGCACAGGAGTGGTTGAAATATTTCCAGCATCAGAGGTTATGCTGTCTGATGAAGAGATAAAGGCCGGGATGGAGAATATTGAAAAAGATTATATAGATACCCTTGGCATATTCAGGAAGAAAAACAACCATACAGCCATTAACCGGCTTAAAGACAGGATTAATGAAATAAGGGAAACACTTGGACTTTACCATGGACGTATTGGAATGGAAAGTTTTATAAAGTATTTTGGAATACAGGCAGAATCTTTTTTTGATTACTTTGACAGGAAAAATACAGTGTTTTTTATAGATGAACCAGCACGCTGCAATGAGAAAATGGAAACAGTTGAAACTGAGTTCCGGGACAGCATGGAGAACAGGCTTGAAAAGGGTGATATACTTCCAGGACAGGCTGCTATCCTGTACCCGGCATCATCTGTAAATGCTTTGCTTGCAGGAAAGAAATGTGTTTATATTACTACGCTCGGCCAGCTGCCAAAAGGCATGGCTGTTAAAGACCAGTTTAATGTAATGGTACAGGCTACAGGCTCATACAATAAGCATTTTGAACTTCTTGTGGAGGATTTAAAAAAATGGCGCAAAGATGGCTGCCGTGTACTTCTGCTGTCTGCTTCACGTATACGTGCAGAGCGGTTAAGCAGGGATATAAATGAATACGGGATACCTGCATTTTACAGGGAGAAGCCGGATACAGCACTTGGACAAGGGCAGGTAATGGTATCATATGGCCAGCTGCACAGGGGTTTTGCATATACACAGCAGAAGTTTGTGGTAATAACAGAAGGTGATATATTCGGTATAAAACAGAATAAACGCCGTAAACACAAAAATTATGATGGCAGGGCCATACAAAGTTTTAATGAATTAAATATAGGTGATTATGTAGTACATGAAAACCACGGGCTTGGGATATACAGGGGTATAGAAAAACTCCGTGTAGATAATATTACAAAGGATTTTATTAAAATAGAATATGGGGATGGCGGCAACCTTTATGTCCCTGTTTCGGGGCTGGATGTACTGCAGAAATATGCAGGACAGGAGGCAGCCAGGACCCCTAAACTTAATAAATTAAATTCTGCTGAGTGGAAAAAGACCAAATCCAAAGTAAAAGGGGCAGTTAAAGATATTGCAAAGGAACTTGTGCTTCTGTATGCAAGACGCCAGCAGAGGCAGGGCTTCCAGTTCAGCCCTGATACAGTATGGCAGAAAGAATTTGAAGATTTATTCCCGTTTGAAGAAACACAGGACCAGCTGGATGCAATAGAAGCTACAAAGAAAGATATGGAAAGCAGCAAGGTTATGGACCGGCTTATATGTGGTGATGTAGGCTATGGCAAGACAGAAATTGCCATAAGGGCAGCATTTAAGGCAGTAAATGACGGCAAACAGGTGGCATTCCTTGTGCCTACAACAATACTGGCACAGCAGCATTATAACACATTAAAAGAACGCCTGGGGGATTTTCCTGTAAATGTTGAGATGCTTTCAAGGTTCCGTACACCCACACAGCAGAAGAAAGCCATAACAATGCTAAAAAAAGGGCAGGCAGACATTGTAGTCGGTACACACAGGCTTTTATCAAAAGATGTGGGGTTTAAAGACCTCGGGCTTTTAATTGTTGATGAAGAACAGCGTTTTGGTGTTACACATAAAGAGAAAATAAAGCAGATGAAAGGTGACGTTGATGTACTTACATTAAGCGCAACGCCTATTCCAAGGACACTCCATATGAGCCTTGTAGGCATAAGGGACATGAGCGTCCTTGAAGAGCCGCCGGTTGACAGGCTTCCAATACAGACATTTGTAATGGAACATAATAATGAAATAATAAGGGAAGCAATTAACAGGGAAATGGCAAGGGGAGGACAGGTTTTTTATGTTTATAACAGGGTACAGCATATTGATGAAACCGCCTCTGAAGTGGCAAAACTTGTACCAGATGCCACAGTGGCATTTGCACATGGGCAGATGAGCGAACGCCAGCTTGAAAATATAATGCTTTCATTTATAAATGGTGAGATAGATGTGCTTGTTTCAACTACAATTATAGAAACAGGCCTTGACATTTCCAATGTAAATACAATAATTATAGATAATGCAGACCAGATGGGGCTGTCACAGCTGTACCAGCTGCGTGGCAGGGTAGGGCGTTCCAACCGCACAGCATATGCCTTCCTTATGTATAAAAGGGATAAAATGTTAAAAGAAATAGCAGAAAAAAGGCTTGCGGCAATTAAGGAATTTACAGACCTGGGTTCTGGTATAAAAGTTGCAATGCGTGACCTTGAAATAAGAGGTGCCGGGAACCTGCTCGGGGCAGCACAGTCAGGGCATATGGAAGCAGTGGGGTATGACCTTTACTGCAAAATGTTAAATGATGCAGTACGCCTGCTTAAAGGTGAGAAAAAGACTGATGAGGAATTTGAAACCTTAATTGATATCTCAGTCAGTGCATATATATCAAATACCTATATAAAAAGCGAGTTCCAGAAACTTGATATGTATAAACGCATTGCCTGCATTGAAACAGTTGAGGAATATTCAGATATGCAGGATGAACTGGCAGACAGGTTCGGTGATATCCCTGTGGCAGCAGAAAACCTTTTAAGGATAGCACTTTTAAAGGCTGATGCGCATAAAGCATATATATCACAGATAATACAGAAAGAGGATGGCATAAGGTTTTATCCTTATAGTGGCGTGGCATGGAATACAGACAAGATTACGGCAATGTTAGAAGAGTACCAGGGGACACTTAAATATGTACAGGCAGATGAGCCTTATTTTAACTATCCAGTGGGCAAGGAAGAGGATATAAAACCTGTTACCCGCCGCTATGCTTCATCCACAAAAGGCGGGCTTAAGAAAAAGAAGCTGTTGACAGCAGATGGTATTTTCCATATTGTAGAAAGTGTTATAAAAAGTATAGGAGGCCTGTATGAAGAAAAATAGAACTGCAAAAGTTATATTATGTGTACTGGCAGCAGCTGTATTAATGCTGCCAGGATGCAGCAGAACAAGTATTACCAAAAAAAAGGCAAAGCTTGAAACAGGTAAGATTGAAGATACATCAATAGTTATAAAAGCAGGAAATACAGGTGTTAAATACAGTGAAGTCCGCAATTACTGTTATCTTTTAAAATGCCAGTATGAGGCAAGTTTTGGTGCAGGGCTTTGGAAATACCAGTTAGATAAAGATACTACAATAGGTGATGAAGCAAAACAGGAGATTGTAAATATTATTACACAGCTTAAAATTATAAGGAAAACAGCAGATGACATGCAGATAAGCCTTACATCAGATGAAAAGGACGAGGCGCTGCGACATGCAGAAGAAATTGTAAACAGTGCAAGTGCTAAAGACAAGACAAAATACTGCCTTGGGATACAGGGAATGGCAGAGGTGTATGAAGACAACATACTTGCAGAAAAAATGTTTTATGTAGCCACAGATGAAGCTGGCACAGTAGTTACAGACGACGAAGCAAGGCAGGTGGATATACAGTATATTGAAATAATAACAAAGGGCAAAGACAGGAACGGCACTAATATATCGATGGACGCCGCAACTAAAAAAGAAGCAGCAAAAAGGGCAGAAAAACTTCTGAAAGAAGCAAAAAAGGCACAGGATTTTGCCGCATTTGCAGAAGAAAATACAGACGCAGCAGATGTAAGCGCAACAATAGGACGGGATAACAGATTACTGGGGAAGAAAGCCACAGATGAAGTATTTAAGCTGAAAAAAGGCAGATTCAGCAAGGTAATAGAAAGTAAAAGCGCTGATGGTACCAGCGGGTATTTTATAATTTATTGTGTAAACAGCAAAAATGAAGATGCAGCATATGACTATAAAGAAAAAGTAATAGAAGAAAGACAGACAAATATGTTTAAAGAAAAGTATGCAGAATGGATGAAAAAGTGTGATGTAAGCATAAGCCAGAAATTCTGGGAGGAATTTGAAATCTGAGTTACTTCTGGAAGCAATATAAAAAAGTTATACAAATGTGAAAAACATAAAAGTTAAATTTATTAGATTTTTACGTTTACAGAACAATCCTTATTTGTTATACTTACTATATTAAATTAATGGCAGGTGATGGAGTGAGAGCAGAACATGTAAATCCCTTTATTATTTCGGTATGCAAAATTATGAAAGATATGTGCATGCTTGATTTAAAAATAGGAAAACCAGCGTTAAAGAAGGGCTGGTATTTATCAGACAGCTCACTTATTAAATTAGGGTTGCTTGGGAATCTTTCTGGAGAAGTGGTATTAAATATAAACCATGATACAGCAATAGGGATTGTTTCTAAAATGGTTATGACACCAGTTGAAACTATAGATGAGTTAGGACAGAGTGCTATAGCAGAACTTGGCAATATGATAGCAGGCAATGCTGCAACAGTATTTGCGAACAGCAGCATTATTATAGATATTACACCGCCATCATACTGCATTGGCGGACAATACCAGGATGATGGCAAGGAATTATTCAGCATCCCGTTTTCTACAGAAATTGGTGATTTATCTATAGATATATTTTTCAATACATAAAAATGTCATTAGATTAGTATTTAGAAGATGTACATAAGGATTTTTAAGAGAGGTTATATATCCTCTCTTTTTCCTGTATGACGGAATTATGTATATAAAAGATATAAGTTATATTGTTATATCTGCATCCTTTATAATGAATGGGGATTTTTATGAGGATAGAAATTAAAAGGTTTGGTCCTGTTAGTAATTTTGTATGTGATTTAGATAAAGATTTAGTGATAGTATATGGAAATAATAATATAGGCAAATCCTATTCAATGCAGGTGGTATATCTGTTATTGAAAGAATTTATTGCAAACTGTTATATTACAGACCAGCAAAGTAAAATTTTAACATGGATACCTTATGCCATGCTGGATTCATCAGAAATAAAATTAAAAAAAGCAGTGCAGGACTTCCTGGATTCAGAAAAACCATGGCATAATGTTAAAACAGTGATAGAAGAAGAGATGTATTCATGCCTGGGGGATATATTTTTACCAGAATTTATTAATTCCTGTTATAATACGTTTGGAAATTTTGATAAGGCTTTAGTGGAAAATCCCGTTATCAGAGTTAATACTGGTATATATAATTTTGAGATTCAGTTAAAACAGAAAAAAATCAAGGGGACAATAGATATAAAGCCAGTAATGCTTATCAGGGATAATCCGGATGTTATTAAATTAAGTGAAAACCTTGATTTGGAAGCAGGATATATTGTACTTGGACTTAAAAAGATGACAGAACTTTTGCAGGGGCAGATACAAAGAAATATAATTAATTGTATTAATGAATTTAAGAAAAAATATAGCGGTGTTTATTTTTTGCCTGCGTCAAGGTCTGGAATTTACAGTGGCATGAGTGCATTTAGTTCTATAGTGGCTGAACTATCAAAGAGCAGGTCATATATTACCAAGAAAATAGAACTTCCTGGAATATCAGAACCTATATCAGACTACTTTATAACTTTATCCAATATCCAGCCAGAACCAAATAATGGACTGGCAGGGTTTTATACAGATATAGAGAATAATATATTAAAAGGCAGGGTTTCTTTTGATAATGGTAAAAAAGCTTTAATGTACAGGCCTGTAAATGTAGATGCAGATTTTGGGATGACAGAGGTATCATCAATGGTTTCAGAAATAGCCCCTGTTGTTGCTTTTCTGAAATTTATTTTAAAAGACCATGATGGAAATGGAAATAAAAGAAAACCAATATTATTTATTGAAGAACCAGAAGCTCATCTGCACCCAGAGAACCAGATAGCATTAATAGAGGTTTTTACAAAATTAATCCAGAGTGATATTAAAATGGTTATGTCATCCCACAGCAATTATATTTTTAATAAATTAAATAATCTGGTTTTAGGAAATAATCTGGATTATAATGTTTACCAGCCTGTTATTTTAGAGGAAGGACAGGAAGGAAGCATTGCAAAGTTTATTGAGATTAATGAACTGGGAGCTGAAGATGAAAATTTTATAGATGTGAGTGAAAAGTTATATTATGAACGTGAGAAGATTATCCAGAAGTTAAATATGGAGGAATAAGCATGGTACAGCAGATAAAGAATTGCAAAGAATTAATTCCATATTTAAAAGATATTATTGAAGATGAAGGCATTGTTGTTGATATTTCAGAGCAGATTGCCCCTGGTAAAATAGCAATTATAAAGGTTGATGAATATTATGCAGGGCTTCATATTGCTTCGCTGCCAAAAGCAATTGATTTTCTGGCAGTAGTGGATTGCGAATGTGATTCATTTGCAATGTATCTATTAGAATTGAAGAATGTACATAGTCCAAAGTTTTTAATAATAAAGGATATACATGAAAAGTTTGGAAATACTATTGATGATTTTTTATCTAAGAGATTCCGGCAGATTTTTTTAAATGACAAATATAAATATAAAAAGATTTTACTATATCTTGTATCAGATGCGTATAGATTAAGTGGAAAGTATGCTGGTTTTGATGAATATAAGAAGGTAAAAGAAAAAATTAATAGAAGGGATTCTTTAAAAACTGAAATGAATCTTGGTACAAAGTTATTCCGTTTCAGAGGAAAGATATTGCATATATCTTTTGATATTCCTCCTAATCCTGTTATTAAAAGGGTTCTGTAAGTATTAATCCAGGCTTGAAAGTAATAAGAAAATGGTTATACCATAAATTTATGGAGGTTTTTAAGTGGCAGTATATAAAAGATACCATAAGGAAGACACTGTTTCATATACACTTGGAATTACAGTTACTTTCGAGATGCTGCGTTTTAAAAAGGAATATGCCAGCAAAGTATATGTACATTCTGCAATGAAACAGGGAGATACATTGGATAAACTGGCTGCTATATGCAGGGATGCAGGTATTGGCATTGTTTATGCCGATAAGATATTTAATGTATTGTCACAAAAGGAAAATTGTTATATAATAGGTGAGTTTAAAAAATTCAGCTGCAGGCTGGATAATACAAAGCCGCATATTGTGCTTGTTAATCCATCTAATTCAGGAAATATGGGCACTATTATAAGGAGTGCACTTGGTTTTGGTTTAAACCAGATGGCAGTTATACGCCCTGCAGTTGATATATTTGACCCGAAGGTTGTAAGGGCCTCTATGGGGGCATTGTTTTCTACAGATTTTGAATATTTCAGCAGTTTTGATGAATACCAGGAAAATAATGGTGGCAGGGAAATTTACCCGTTTATGCTGGATGCAGAAACAAGCCTGCATAACCTGGCTCCCAAAGGAAGGTATTCACTGGTATTTGGCAATGAAGCAACAGGGCTTCCAGAAGAATTTGCCAATACCGGCACACCAGTTGTAATCCCGCATCTTAAAGGGATTGACAGCCTTAATCTTCCTGTAGCAGCAGGAATAGCTATGTATGAGGCAACAAAGGCATGTTTTAAATAAATTTTATAAAAGATTTTATGGAGAGGAAGGATTTAAGATGGCAAAAATAGATATTGTTTCAGGATTTCTTGGAGCAGGGAAGACAACATTAATTAAAAAGCTTGTTGCAGAGGCTTTCCAGGGTGAGAAGCTTGTTATTATTGAAAATGAATTTGGAGAAATTGGGATTGACGGTGGATTTCTTAAAGAATCTGGAATACAGATTACAGAAATGAACTCAGGCTGCATATGCTGTTCACTTGTAGGTGATTTCAGTGAAGCTTTAAAAGAAGTCCTGGAAAAATATTCTCCTGACAGGGTTATTATAGAGCCTTCAGGTGTCGGGAAACTTTCAGATGTTGCCAAGGCAGTTAAAAATGCAGGGGAAGGTGTACAGATAAACAGTACGGCAGTTGTTGTTGATGCCTCAAAGTGTAAAATGTATATGAAAAACTATGGTGAGTTCTATAATAACCAGGTGGAATATGCAGGAACAATAATACTTAGCAGGACACAGAAGATGACAGATGAAAAGCTTGGAACATGCCTTAAACTTATACGCGAAAAGAATACTGAAGCATCAGTAATTACTACACCATGGGATGATATAGACGGCAAGAAGATTTTAGAAGCAATGGAGAAAGTTAATTCACTTGAAAAAGAACTGCTTGAGGAGCATGGCCACCATCACCATCACCACCATGAAGATGGTGAGGAATGCTGCCACCACGGCCACCACCATGAAGATGGTGAAGAGTGCTGCCACCACGGCCACCACCATGAAGATGGTGAAGAGTGCTGCCACCATGGCCACCACCATCATCATGCAGATGAGGTATTTACAAGCTGGGGTGTTGAAACTGCATATAAATTTACAGAGGAAGAACTTAAAGATATTGTAGGCAGACTTTCAACAGGCAACGCATTTGGGGAGGTTTTGCGTGCTAAAGGAATAGTTGCTTCTGCAGAAGGCGGGTGGTTCCATTTTGACCTTGTACCAGAGGAAACAGAAATTAGAAAAGGAGCTGCTGACTTTACAGGAAGGGTATGTGTTATAGGTTCAAATTTAAATGAAGATGCTATAAAAGAATTATTCCATGTAGCATAGCCTTGGTTTAATGGAGGTATCATATGTTTAACAGGAAGAAAAAGGAAATGATGGTATATGTTATCCTGGGATTTCTTGAAGCGGGCAAAACAAGCCTTATACGTGATTTAATAACAGATGATATGTTTGATGGTGACGCCAAAACCCTTATAATAGCATGTGAAGAAGGGGAAGAGGAATATCCGGAAGCTATTCTTGAAAAAGGGCTTTCAGTCTGTGAATACATTGAAGATGAAGAATCATTTAATGGCAAAGTAATAGAGAAATTTTTAAAGAAGCACAGGCCAGACAGGTTAATTATAGAATATAATGGCATGTGGCCTGTAAACCATATACCACAGATTTATGATGAACTGGAAGAAATATGCTTTGATAGTGAGGTGGTATTCCAGACATTAGATGTTGTTAATGATGAAACATTTGCGCTTTATATGAAAAATATGCCTTCAATAATGGTGGAGCATTTTAAGATATCCCAGATGGTTATAATAAACAGGTGCAGCCTTGAAACAAACAAGCGTGCTATCAGAGGAAGCATAAAGGCTGTTAATCCAAGTGCCCAGATTGTCTATGAGTCAGAGGATGAAGCTTTCTATGAGATGAAGGAAGAACTGCCATTTGATATAAATGCGGATATAATAGAAATACAAGATGATGATTTTGGGTTATGGTATATAGATATGACAGAACACCAGGAAAATTATAATGGCAAAACATTAAGAGTAACTGGCATGATACAGAAACCACCAGGGCTTCCTAAGGGCTTTGTGGTATTTGGCAGGTTTGCAATGACATGCTGTGCTGATGATGTACAGTATATGGGTTTCCTATGTAAGGCAGACAGCTGGAAAGAATTTAAAAATAAGCAGTATGTAACAGTTACGGCACGTATGGAATATAAGTATATGAAAGAATATGGGGAAGAAGGCCCTGTATTTTATGCAGAAGATGCAGAACCAGCACAGATACCAAAAGAAGAACTTGTATATTTTAATTAAAAAATTAAACCCCCTGTAACTATAAACAGGGGGCTTATTAATTATTGGAAGCAGGTCATTCTGTACTTGCAAATGTTTCATAAATTGTCCTTATAATAACAACACCGAATGGCCCTAGCACAATACCTGTAATTCCAAATATTTTCAGTCCAATATAAATTGATAAAAGCATAAAGAACGGAAGTATATCCATATTGCCGCCAAGCAGCCGGGCTTCAAGTATCTCACGTACAAACACAGTTATTATATACGCTGTGAAAAGAATTGCTGCAAAAGCAAAATTATTATGGAATATATAGTATATTCCAACAGGACATAATACCATGCCGCTTCCAAGTATAGGAAGTGCATCAACCAGCGAAATTAAAAGGCCTATAAGAATAAAATAAGGGTTGTGTATTAACAGGAAAGCAATACTGCATACAAACCAGTTTACACATATTATAATGCCCTGGGATTTAATATAGCCAAGCCCCGTTTCTTTAAGGGTGTGCATTATCTTATGTATTTGTGGATAGAAACGGCTTTTTGCATATACATTGTGGATTTTATCAATATCCCTGCATAAAACTATCATGCTTATTACAATTATTAATATAAGGGTCATTACACGTGCAAAAACACTGAAGCAGCCTGAAAAAATCTGTCCTGCATTATTAACCAGTTTGTCAATATAACATGTCTGCAGGTCTGCTATCTTCTCATTGGCAAAATTTAATGTAGTACCATTCTGGACACTTAAATAGTAATCAATGCAGTTGCAGCATTTTTTAAGGGAGTTATAAAAAAAACTGCTGTAAAGCTGGTAGTAAACAGGGAAGTTATTAACCAAAAGCTGTACCTGCCGGCATAAAAGCCATATAATTAGCATAAAAGCACCAGATGCAGAAATAAAAAAGCCTGCCAGTATACTGCTGTATGAAAACCAGGAAGGAAGCCCGCATTTTTTATTTAAAAATTTAATTGCAGGAAGCAGCATTCTCATAAAAATATATGCTAAAATAAAAGGAAAAACCAGCGGCAGTATATATTTAAGCGAAAGGCATACAATAGCTGTTATCAATGAAAGGATGGCAATAGTTTTTAAAAGGGAACGGGCATACATAAATTTCCTCCAGCTTAATAAAACAGAAACATATTTTAATAAAATTTTCTGTAATATTGTCTGCAAAAAAAAGTGCAATATTCATAAAAATATCATAAAGTAATCAATGGGTTAAGCTATAATAAAAATAAAAAGAATTATATTGTCTTTGGTACATTAAAAATGATTACAGGGACATAATATTTAAGAAGAAGTATTTTTAATAATATAAAAAAGGAGAAAAATATAATGGAAGATAGAAAAAGCAGTGCCAGCCAAAAAGAACCTGCTGTTAAAAGAGAGGCTGGCAGCATTAACAGCAGTGATATAAAAATGACTGCAAAGGATTATGAAAGAAAACTTGCAACAGAAAAGAAACTTGCAGGTTATAAAGAGCAGATGAGCCAGCTTGCTGACAGGATTGCAACAGACAGTTTCCAGGGATAAAATGCAGTAATAAAAACCGCCTTTAAAATTAAAAAATTTTAAGGAGATATCAGAGCTTTTTCCAGATATTTGTTAAGGCTTTTTAATATATAAATTTACTGGCTGTTAAAAAGCCTTAACTGGAAGTTTTCAAATGTTTTTTTTACTCTGGCAGACATTCTGCGGCTTATATTAAGTTTCTGCCCGTTAACCAGTACAAGTGATGAGTGTTCTATATAGCTGGTATTATACATATTAACTATATATGAACGGTGTACAGGCACAAATACATGGGATGAAAGTTCTTCTGTCCATTTATCAAGGGTTTTGCGTACCGGGATATATAAGCCGCCTGTTTTGTATAATAATGTATAGTTATGTTCTGATTTAATATATAAAATATCGTCAGAAGAAATATATGTATTATTATCAAGCCGGACCGGGTAATTCTGTTCAAGTTTTATGCTGGTTTTATTAATATATAATTCCAGTTCATTCAAAGTAACTGGCTTACCTAAGAATCCAAGTACATTAGCACCGAAGCCTTCAGGCATGGTTTCCATATGTGTAGTATAAAAGACAATATATGTATTTTTTCTTTTTTCTTCCAGAATGTTTTTAACCTGTATACCGGACATATTATCCATTTCAATATCAAGAAATAATAAATCAAGTGCAGGCATTTTTTCTATTAATTCTTCCCCTGAATGGAAAATGTAAATATTGTTATATCCTAATTGGTTTAAAAATAATAGGTACTGTTCCAGTTCACTTGTATTATCATCACAGATACCAATTTTCATGGCAGGCCCTCCATTGTATAATTATAAAGGTTTGTTTAATACAACATATGTGCAGAACATATTGTTTTTATAACTGGTTTTTATAAATCCATGATATTTTTCTGCAGTTGTCTGGATATTTTCCAGTCCAATCCCATGGTTGTCCTTATCAGGTTTTGCTGTCTGTATGCTGCCAGATTTATTTTTTATAATATTTCCTGAAGTGTTTTTAATAAGTATTGAAATACGCCCGCCAGAACTATCTATATCAAGGTAAATTTCCTTTGGACAGGGGGTATCTTTTCTTTCTAGTGCTTCACAAGCGTTATTTAGAAGATTTGATAAAATAGTGCATATATCAAAGCTGCTGGCAAAACAATCTTCTTTAAAATATCCGCTTGTCTTAAATAAAACGCCATTTTCCAGTTTATTGAAGAAATGGTTTATAATAACATCAGCTATAAGGTTTCCCGTGGAAATATAGAAGCTTTGTTTATGTATTGTGGATATTTCTTCTAAGTATTTTTTAAGTTCTTCTGTCTGCCCTTTATATGCAAGGTCCTGCAATACAAGTATATGGCTGTTGAAATCATGGCGGAAAGCTCGCAGGTCATTGTTTTTCTGCTCAAGCTGTGAATAATAAAGCTGTTCCATTCTAATATATTTTCTTTGCAGTTCCTCTTTTTCTTTTAGCAGGTTATGCTGGTACTGGGTTTTTAAAAATGCAAATACTGTTACCATTAATACTACAATAAGCAGGAATATAAGGTATGCTATAATATACTGGGAGAACTGGTTTATGTTTCTATAAAACAGAAGTTCTGACATTCCTAATAAAACTTTTGTAATAATACATGAAAACAGCATTAAAAAGCAGCTTTTCCTTTCAATCTGCTTTATTGCCTTTTGCCTCTGCAGGCGGCTTTTATGTAGTGCTATTGCACATATAATAAATATTAAAAGTATAATTCTGTCAGTAAGCCTTAAAAAACCTGTGGCGGATGTGCTGTCTATAAGGCTGCCAGAATATATATAAAAAATATTGGAAACAGGGTATGCTGCTATTATTCCAGCAAGGCTTAATACAGAAAGCCAGCAGGTCTTATATAAAAAAGTACCATTAAATATAATAATAGTTATGGCAAGGATTGAAAAAGTATTTATAAGTGAAGTATTAAATACTTTTATAGAAACTGCCTGCATTATTATCTGGGTTGTAAACATTATTAAAGATAATAATATCCTGGCAGGGGTTATTAAGAAATCTGTTCCAAGTATAAAGTAAAATACAAGTATTACAGCTAAAAATTCTAAAATTGTATTTATAAGTACAGACAGCAGCATTTTAAATATCCTTTCTTTGTATATGGTTATAAGTATGCCGTTTAGCCCAAAAAACTGGATTATATCCCAAAACAGTTGATAAAGCAGTTATGGCAGGGTAAAATTACATGTACAGGATAAATTATATAAAAGCTGGCTGTTGATATTTCCGTGAAAAATATTTATAATAGTGTTAATTATATAATTTTCCTGCAAAAAAGTAAAGATAAAATTAAAAAAAGGGATGGTGGATAGTTACTATTCAGGCTTTAGGGTATAAAAATAAATAATTTTTGCCAAAACATATA
>CAJTOK010000025.1:0-29744 GCA_910577825.1 uncultured Lachnospiraceae bacterium
TCTGATTTGTAGAAACTTATAAACAAGTACTCTTGATTGAGTACATCATTATTATGCTAGGAGGAATGGCAATGGATTTAGAAATTTTAAAAGATGAAGAAAAAAGAATGAATATGGTTATGTTCCTTTTTACAGCAATTATCCCTATAGCAGCATTTGGGTATGTAATGCTGTTTAATGGCGGGGCGCTAAAGGATATTGTTGCACTATCTATGACGGTATGCAGTTTTTTAGTAAAGGCACTTGAAAAAGTCCTTGGAAAATATGCAAAATACTGTTATATATCAATACTCCCGGTCTTTGGCGTACTGGTAATTACCGCCGGAACCCCTGCTGTATATGGTGCAATGGCAGAAGCATATTTTCTTGTCCTGATTTTATGTATACCATACTATGACCTGTCAGTTATAAAAGTATGCACAGCTGTTACCGTTATCCCGAATATAATTGCAATGTTTATATTCCAGAAAGAATATCTTGCAATGTATTCTATGTCTATCTGGTTCTTTGTATGGATAGTATATGCACTTGCTTTTGTTGTGGCATTTTTTATCATTAAAAGGGCTCTTTCACTGTTTAAACAGGTTGAAACAAACGAACATAATATAGAACACCTGCTTAACAACGTACATGATGCTGTTGATGGCCTGCAGCAGTCATCTGTGAAAATTTATAAATCACTACATAACTTTGAAGAAAGTTCAGCAGATATTGCTGCTTCTACCTCAGAAATCTCCAGCAGTGCCGATTTGCAGATTGGACAGGTGGAAGACAGCCTTGAAATATTTAATGATTTAAATGATAAAATTGAACTTTCAGAAACACGTGTTGCACAGACAGTTGAAAATATGCAGAAGCTTAAAGCAGAAAATGACAAGGGGATAGTTTCTATTGAAGAACTTTCTGTAAAATTCAGCCAGAATATAGAAGCCGCCAAAATGGCATCTGAAGGTGTTACTTCACTTGCGCAGAAGTCAACATCCATTGGTGATATTATCGAAAGCATAAGCCAGATTGCCCAGCAGACAAACCTGCTTGCCTTAAATGCTGCTATTGAAGCCGCAAGGGCAGGTGAGGCCGGGAAGGGTTTTGCAGTAGTAGCCGGGGAGATAAATTCCCTTTCAAGTGAATCTGCTGCGGCAACACAAAAGATTGATGCCATTCTTAAAGATATTATAAATACAGTGCAGGATACCAATAAAGTTATTGATAATAATAATACTATTGTAAATGATTCCAAAGAGAAACTGGATGATACAGTCAAAATTTTTAAAAAAATTCTTGCTTCTTCAGAAGAAGTTATTAATGTTACTAATTTATTAAAGAATGAGCTTATTAATATTGTAGACCTCAAAAACCACTTGTTACAGGCAATGAAACAGGTAGAAGATGTTTCACAGAAATCTGTGGAAAATACCTCACAAATAAGTTCTTCCATTGGTGAACAGGCAAAAGGCATGAATGATATACTTGGCGTTATGGAAAATATTAAAAATGGCATTGATAAACTTTCAGATATATTAAATACAAATATACAAAATAATAGTTAACTAAAAATTTGGCCTTATAAAAAACAGGAAAATCCTTTTTATATTTTATGGATTTTCCTGTTTTTTTGCAAAAAAGTATTGACAAAACTGTACTATTGTATTATTGTACTATATAGCTAATACAATAATACAGTAAAGGAGGTAATTATTTGGATTGGAAGTTTAATAATGATTCCCCTGTCTACCAGCAGATTATAGAGCAGATAAAAGCAATGCTCGCAACCGGGGCGCTTAAAGCTGGTGACAAGATTCCTTCTGTCAGGGAACTTGCCATTGAAGCAGAAGTCAACCCCAATACAATGCAGAAAGCCCTGTCAGAGCTTGAAAGGGAAGGGCTGCTCTGCTCAAAAAGGACATCTGGCAGATATGTATCTGATAACCCGGCTAATGCCAATATTTTACAGGAGGAAATGATGATGGAATGTATAAAAGTATTTATTGAAACTATGAAGAAACTGGGATATTCAATGGAAGACTGTATAAAACTTATTGAAAAATACTGGAATAATGATATCTCATAATGCTAACAGAAAGGAAAGTGGATTAAAATGGAAAATATTTTAGAATGCCGTGATTTAACAAAAAGATATGGAAGCAAAACTGCACTGGAGCAGCTCTCACTTTCTGTTGAAAGTGGTAAAATTACAGGGCTTCTTGGCCCTAATGGCAGTGGCAAGACCACACTTATAAAAATAATAAGCGGCATACTTAATTATGACGGAGGGGAAGTATTTGCAGGCGGCCATAAGATTGGCATTGAAAGCAAAAAAATAATTTCATACCTTCCAGAACGCCCCTATTTTTCACCTGGCATGAGGGTAAGTGAAACTATAAAATTCTTCAAGGATTTTTATGATGATTTCTCTGATGATGCCGCAGCAGATATGCTAAAAAGCTTAAATATAAATCCTGATGACAAAATAAGGACTTTATCAAAAGGCACAAGGGAAAAAGTACAGCTTGTGCTTGTTATGAGCCGCAAAGCCAGGTTATACCTTCTGGACGAACCAATGGGAGGCGTTGACCCCGCTGCAAGGGATTTTATCTTAAAAACAATCCTTAATAATTATAATGAAGATGCAGGTGTTATTATATCTACCCATCTTATAAGTGATGTGGAAAAAGTGCTTGATGATGTTATATTTATTAAAAACGGGCATATGGTGCTCCATAAAAATGTAGATGAAATAAGAAGTGAAAAAGGAAAATCTGTTGACACATTATTCAGGGAGGTATTTGCATGTTAAGTAAACTGGTTAAATATGATTTAAAATCAGGAAGCCATATAATGTTCCCGGCATATATATTTATAATGTTATGTGCCGTATTTTCAAGAATTATGAAGTTTATATCTGGTATATCAGACGGAAGCTTTAAATCTATTACTAATTTTTTATTTATATTTTCAGGCTTTATACTTATACTGTCCATAGTGGCGGCATGTGTTATTACATTAGTATGGGTTGTATTAAGGTACAGGAATAACCTTTTGCGTGATGAGGGCTATCTTATGCACACGCTGCCTGTATCCCCGTCAAAGCTTTATTTTAGCAAAATGGCAGCAGCAATGTTATTCTTTCTTTTAGATATAATTGTAGTATTTTTATCAGTTATATTTTCAGGGCTTGTTGGCTGGGATGACTTTAAAGAAATAATAGTAACTTTCCACTATGGTGCAGCTGAATATAAAATAAATGGAAACATATATATAGCATCTATAATAATTCTTTTAATAATTGCACTTTACTTTAGTATATCACAGCTTTTTATAAGCCTTAATATAGGATACAGCCTTCCATTTGGAAAAGGCACAAGCAGGGACTTAATCTCTGTTGCAGTTTATATTGCAACCTATACAATTATGCAGATATTAATGGTTCTTATAATTATAGTACCATTATTTATATCCGGGGTTGATATAGAAAATGAAACCCAGATTTTAAAATATACCCAGAACTTTTTATTTATTGCAATAATAGTTATAGCTGCTTTTTCTGCAATATGCAGTACCATTTCAATAAAACTTATGCAGAAAAAATTAAACCTGGAATAAGATTAAGCCAGATACCTCACAGGCTGTTGTGGGGTATCTGGCAGTGCAGGCAGTAATTTAAAAGAAATTCCGAAAATATTTCCTTGCTTCCTGCTTCTTCTGCCTTAAAATCTGTTCCAAATTTCTCTGTAAAACCATATGGTGCTAATTTAATATCTGCTGCTTTTAACATAGGGATATCAAACCTGCTGTCCCCTGCTGCTATAACAGTATCCGCATTTACATACTTTCTAAACCTCCGGACAGCCGTCCCTTTGTTTAAATCTGCTGGCACTATATAAACCTTTTCCCCGTTATCCAGCACATCCACCAGTGTATTATCAAGGATATCTTTTAGTTCCAGAACTACGTTTTCTGGCTGGCTGCATTTTGTAAATACAAAAAGCCCGTCTATAAACCGCAGTTCTGATTTACGTCTTAAATCTTTTTCTAAAAAGTGCATTGCCTTTATAAGTTCTGGCATACTGTCCTTTATTATACTAAGGGATTTTCTGTACCATTCTTCATTCCTCCTGCCATCTTCAAGAAGAACCCCGCCATTGCACACCAGTGCATATTTAATATTAATCCCAGGATTTATTCTTTTATACTGGCTGGCAGTCCTTGTAGATGTGGGCACAAGCAGAAGTTTTTCTTTAAGTTTTAAAAGCAGTCCATAAGTCCTTCTTGTAATATATGAAATTTCCCGTCCTTTGTATATCTCCACATTAATTTTATCTGTACCTATATCTTTTTTATAAGAATAAATTATTGTATTATCTAAATCCATATTTAATACTATCATTAGCAAAATCCCCGGTACAATATAAACTGCACTTTACTTTTTTGATACAAACATCTTTCTTGCCATGTCAACAGGAATAATTAAAACAGCCAGTGCCATAGATACAAGCAGGGCTTTAATGCTTAATGTTGTTGTGTTAAATACCTGCCCGCCAATTTCAATAATTACAGTCTGTAATATAAATATTGCCCCCATAACAAAGATAAATCTTTTATTTTCACCAATATGCTCAAAAATGTTTAACTTCTCAGACCTTGTATTCAGGCTGTTAAATATTATTGAATATATAAAAAATGCAAACATAAAGGTTTTTTCATAAAGCCCGGGGTCTGTACATCCTTCAGGTGTTACATAACTTGTAATGCCTGCTACATTTTCAAGTATCAGTATAGAGCCCAGCGTTATAAATACTGAACTGGTACCGATTGCTGACTTTATATAATTTGTAAGTATATTATCTGTCCTTTTGGCTGGCTTTGCGTCCATATACCTTGCAAGTATTGGCTCGCCGCCAAATGCCATTGCTGCCAGTGTATCCATAATCAGGTTAATCCATAGAATCTGCACGATTGAGAATGGTTCTGTCCATCCAAGTACCGGCGCAATAATATTCATAAGAAGTGTGCTTATATTTACAGTAAGCTGGAATATAAGGAACTTGCCAACGGATTTTGCCATTGTCCTGCTGTTAAGCACACAGTCTTTAATAGATGCAAGGCTGTTATTAAGAATAACTACATCGCCTGCTTCCTGTGCTACTGCTGTGCCATCCCCCATTGCAAAACCGATATCTGCCTGTTTTAATGCTGGTGCATCATTTACACCGTCACCTGTCATGCCGCATACATTGTCCAAGCGCTGTGAAATAGAAACAAGCCTTTTCTTATCAAGTGGCTTTGCCCTGCTTACTACACAAAGCCCTGGAAGTTTCTTTTCGAGTTCTTCATCTGGCATCTGCTCTAATTCCTCATGTGTAAGCACAAGGTCTTTTTTGCTGTCTTTAATAATTCCTGCTTCTTTTGCAATGGCAACTGCTGTTTCCTCTGCATCACCAGTAACCATAACAACCTGTATGCCTGCCTTATCCAGGATTTCCACTGTTTCGACAGCATCAGTCCTTACATTGTCCCTAAGGCATAATACAGCTATTAATACCGTCTGGCCTCCGCTGATTTTAGCAACTGACAGCAGCTTCATTGTCCTTTTAGCTTCGACAAGCATAAGTTCTTCCACTTTTTTCCTGTCTGTTGCTGTAAATTCCTCTGTAGTGCCATCTGGAAGCATATAGTGTGTTACATCCCCTATAATGCCTTCTGTTGCACCCTTCCAGTATACTGTGCCGTCATTTAAAGTAACTGTTGCACATTTCTTTTCAGAATCAAACCCGCTGACTTCTTTTACCTTACCAGCATTATTTACAGAACCGTTATAACCATTCTGTATTGCATATGCAAGAAGCGCCCTGTCCATATTATTACTGCCTATAGGCTTTCCTTCAGATATTTTAGCAAGGTTATTTAATGTTATTGCCTCAATAAATTCTTCATGTTTTAAATAATCAATAATTTTGCCTTCACCAGTAATAAATTCAACTAAAGATAAATTTCCTTCTGTAATTGTACCTGTCTTATCACTAAAAAGAACATTCATATACGCCGAATCAGAAAATGCAGCCTTATGGCTTACAAGAATATTCTTCTTATACATAGACTCTGTATTCATGGACTGGACAAGGCTGTTCATCATTGGAAGCCCTTCAGGCACAGCCATAATTACAATAGATGCCATTAACATAATTGCTTCTGCAATTAAAAGCAGCACAGACACTGCTGTTATATCTGCATCTGTCCTTAAAAGTGTTAAAGCAACCTGTAAAACACCTGCTATTGCGGCAGCAGAAACGCCCAGCTTTCCAATTCCCGCAGCAACAACCTCAAGTTTAAGGCTTGAAGTATCTTTTCTTTCTTCTTCATCATTATCAGTAAGGGCTTTGTTGATTTTGCCAAGTTCTGATTCATCACCAATTACAGTTGCTGTCATATAACCTTCACCACTTGTTACAACTGACCCCATAAAAACCTTGTGTTTTGAAGAATAATCAGTGCTTAAAGCTTCGTCCATTGAATCTGCCGCTGTCTTTGTTTCATCCCTTGACTCGCCGTTTAAGGCTGCCTGTGATACTTTAATATTCCCTTCAAAAATTAACCCGTCCACAGGTATTTTATCACCAGCCTGTACAAGTATAGTATCACCTTTTACAATTTCACTGGTCAGGATATTAACAATCTTCCCGCCTCTTATAACCTTTGCAAATGTTTTATTATACTCCTCCTGTAATGCTTCACTTCTGGAACTGTTCCTGTACTCTGATAATGTACTAAAACCAGTTGCAAGTGCAATAGCAAGGATAATGCTTATAATTTCCACAACATCATTTTCCCCGCCAAGTGCTGGCACCATTATGCCTAATACAGCCAGTACAACCTTTAATGCCAGTGCACCACAAAGCACCTTAATCCAGATATCATCAAATGCGCCTAGAAACATTGACCATAAAGACTCCTGTTCCTTTTTTGCCAGCTGGTTAGTGCCATGTTTCTTCCTGCTTTCATCCGCCTGGGCTTCTGTAAGCCCGGCCATAAGCCTGTCTTTACTAAAATCTTCCATCAGGTATAAATAATCCTCCTTATTATAGAGTTAAAAAGAGAAACTATAGTTACAATTTCTCTTTCCATAACAATCCTATATTTATTATCTGTATCTTGCCGCCAGTTCATTTAATCCAGGGTCAGTTGTCCCCTGCCCCGTTGCACTGAATTTCCATTCACCATTATGCCTGTATACTTCACCAAAAATCATGGCTGTCATCCCGGAATAGTTTTCAGTAAGGTTATACCTGCACATTTCATTATTATTCCTTGCATCTACAAGCCTTATAAAGGCATTCTCTATAAGCCCGAAATTCTGGCGTCTTTCAAAGGCTTTGTAAATATTTACAACAATTACAATCCTGTCATATTCCTTAGGGACATCTGCAAGTTTAATTACAATCTGCTCATCATCACCAGCACCAGCACCGGTAAGGTTATCCCCCATATGCTGGACTGTGCCGCTTTTATGGCTCAGGTTGCCATAATATACCAAATCACCTATATCTGCCAGCCTGCCATTTTTAAGCATTATTGCAGAAGCATCACAATCAATATCTTCTGCCCTTTTTGAGAAAAAACCGCCTTTCTGTTTTACTTCGTCCCAGCCAAGGCCAACTAAAATTGTTGACAGCCCTGTGTTTTCCTTAGAAAGGTTTACCTTCTGTCCTTTTTGTAAACTAACTGACATACCAATCCTCCATTATTCTGCATCTATCCCGTAATTTGCACATAAAGCCGCAAGACCGCCCTGGTATCCGCTCCCAATGGCATTAAATTTCCATTCATCACCATTTTTATAAAGCTCACCAAACACAGCCGCTGTTTCAATAGAGAAATCTTCACCAAGGTCATACCTTAGCATTTCTTCCCCTGTTTCTTCATTATAGATACGTATAAAAGCATTATTGACCTGTCCGAAATTCTGCCTTCTTTGCTCCGCTTCATAAATAGTTACTGTAAATGCTACTTTAGAAATGCCTGCAGGTACTTTTGACAAATCAACCTTTATTTGTTCATCATCACCATCACCAGCGCCAGTAAGGTTATCTCCCAGATGCTCTACACTTCCTGAAGAGTGCACAAGATTGCCATAAAATATGAAATCACCGGAACCAGTAACCTGTCCTGCATCTGTTAAAAGAAATGCTGCTGCATCAAGGTCAAAATCACCACCTGTATCAAATGTATTAACATCCCATCCTAAACCCACAACAACTTTTTTCAGGCCTGGATTGCCTTTTGTAAGGCTTACCTTCTGGCCTTTCTGTAAACTAACTGGCATAATATTCTCCTCCTTTTATGCTACATCAATGCCATAATGCCCGCAAAGTGCTGCAAGGCCGCCCTGGAACCCGCTTCCAATAGCATTGAATTTCCATTCACCATTATTTCTATATAATTCCCCAACAACTACCGCTGTTTCAATAGAGAAATCTTCACCTAAATCATACCTTATAAGTTCTGCCCCTGTGGTTTCATCTACAAGCCTTATATATGCGTTTGAAACCTGCCCGAAATTCTGCCTTCTCTTGTCTGCATCATAGATGGTTACTGTAATTGCAATTTTTTCAATATTAGAAGGAATCTTTGAAAGGTCAATCTCTATCTGCTCATCATCCCCTTCACCTTCACCAGTACGGTTATCTCCCATATGGGTTATACCCCCGCTGTCATGTACAAGGTTTCCATAAAAAATAAATTCCTTCTCTGTAGGACACCTGCCATTGCTTCCAACCATAAATACTGAAGCATCAAGGTCAAAGTCTGCGCCAGAATCAAATACATTAACATCCCAGCCAAGACCTGCCATAATATTTGTAAGGCTTGGGTTTCCTTTTGTTAAATCTACTCTCTGCCCTTTTGACAAATTAATTGACATAAATAACACCCTCCTTATTATTAATAAATATATTTCTTTTTATTATTTATCCTTTGCAGGCGGCATATGGTATCTTTTGTTAAAATCCTGCTTAATTGCTTCAAGGCGTGCCTTGTCCTCAATCCTCTTCTTTCTTGTTTCTTCCTGTATATTCATTGTTTCATCAATGCCGCTTACAATAGTCCTCCATGTAGTTTCAAGGGTTTCAATCTGTATTGAGCTTCCAGAAGCAAGTTTTGATGTTACTTTAGATATCTCAACTGTGTTCTGGGCATTCTTAATTAACATTTCATTAGTCTTTTTATCAAGTGCTGACATTGCTTCAGCCTGCACTTTCTGCCTTTTAAGCATAATTGCCTGTGCCAGTGCCTGTTTAAATACAGGAAGTGTAACAATAAATGCAGAATTTATCTTTCTTACAAGGTTAAAGTTAGTAAACTCCATCATCTTAATCATAGGCACAGACTGCATTGCAACACTTTCTGCTGTGCGCAAATCCTGTGTGCGCTGCTCCATCATCATTAAGGCCTGGTTAAGGCTTGTAATTTCAAACTGTATGGAATTATCACCTGTTTTCTCCATATCCGCCTGTCTTTGTGCAATATAATTTTCAATTTCCTTACATGCCTGTTCCCCTGCAAGGATATACTTAACTAATTCATGGTAAAAATTGACATTGGCATCAAACATCTGGTTTAACTTCCTGCTTGACTGCCTTATCTCTTCCTCATACTGCTTTAACTGGACATAAATCTTGTCTACTTCCTCGCCCATTGTGTGGTATTTGGCAAGTATTTTATCCAGCTGCTTCTTTACCCCGCCAAAAATCTTGTTAAAAAAGCCTGGTTCTTCCTTAATCTCTTCTATATCAAACTTATCCATAATTTTGGCAAGTGCATTCATAAGTTCACTTGTATCATCTAACTGTGACATATTCATGCCATTTAATACAACATCTGAAGCCTTTGAAATTTCTTCTGCTACATCAGCACCAAATGAAACAATGGTATCAAGGTTATATACCTCTATTGTACTTACAATCTGGTCAACTTCTTCTGAATTAACAAGTTCAGCATTCATTTTCTCCCTGTCAGCAACAATATCATAATTCTCTACTACTTCTATCTCATTTTTAACTCCAGGAAGGCTTTCTGCTGTACCTGCAGCCATTGTCTGTGCTTTGCTAAAATCTAACCCCATTATTTAACCACCTCTCTTAAAAATTTTATCACGCCAGCTTGTACGTCCTGGTGACAGCTTTCCAAAATCCGGAACTTGTAAATCATATAAATATTCACCTGCCTGGTGTTCTTCAATTATATTTTTATTAAAATACTTTTCTATGCTCTGGTATCCTGTCGGGACAAAAAAAACTATATCAAACCCTATAAGGTTAAGGAATGTAATTATTATTGTGTCCTCAAGTGATATTATGCTTTCTGATGTATTAATATAAATTAACTTCGGGTTTTTCTTTGTAAAATCAAACTTCTGTACAAGCCTTAATATATCTTTTGGCAAATCCAGCACTATAGAAATAACTGTATACTCTGTCCCATTTTCAGATATGCCTTTTACAAGCTTCTGGTCTATCATTAACTGTAACTTTTCAAGTATCAAATCCTGTGTTTCTTCCCTTAAAATCCCATATTTATAACTGGAATGGCTTTTAATTTTTGTTACGGAAAGCTTCCCGTTTTTTAAAAAACCTGTTGCAAAAGCCTTTATTCCGCTGTTATATGGTGCTTTGGTATAAGGTGCACTTCTTATAAGAATTGTATCCTCTGTAATTAATTCTTTAACAGACTGCCAGTATCTTTGTACTGCCCCGTCTTTTACCCCGGAAACCTTTGCAAAAATAACAGGTATATTGACAATTCCGCCATCTGTACTAAAACCAGGCCTGTACTTTAGTTCCTCATTCCAGAGAATTTTTATTTCTTCATACATTGTCTGTAAAGTTATTACATTCGCCCTGCTATACTGTTTATTTCTGTACATTCCGGAATCCTGGTACATAATAGTATCTAATTCCCTCTCTGCATGGAATGCAGCTGTACCTATTACTGCCTGTGAATCATTTTCAGGATACTGGCTAATTTCAAGTGAATCTGTATAATTTATCTCATATAACAGCTTGTCATCAAGACAGCATCTGTCATCCGGGCCTGGGCAAAGGATTAATACATCAACGGGAAGCCTTGCCAGGAATCTTATAAACATTGCTTCATTCCTGTTTTTACATCCGCCAAGGTAAATAAAACATGCAGTTTCTGGCGGCTTCCAGTTTGAAAATAAAAGCGGCTGGTATCTTTTAAGCCAGCAAAGCAGGTATACTGCTTTATTTGTAAGCTTATTAAGGTTTCCTTTGTCTGTTTCTGCTTCCATAAGCATTACATCAACAAATGCTTTATTCATTACAGACTGTAATGCAGGGTTGGCAGTATATTTTATATTTGAAGCAAGGCCTGCTGCCATCTGCTCCTGTTTTGTATAATTACTGCGCTTTATACCTGCTATTTCATCTGGGGAAGGTCTTGGGATTTCTTTATTGATAACCACTACATGCCTTTTCTGGTTCTTTAATCCAAGATGGAATTTATATAATTCATTAGAATAATTAAACTTGTCTTCCACCCCGTTTATCCTGTAATAACAGTTATAAAATACGCCTGCATCATTTCCCCTTGCAGAAGTGTTTTTACTGATATCTTCTAATCCTTTTCCTTTTATCCAGGCATTTGTACAGTTCACCAGTACAGGGCTGCTTCCATACAGCCTTTCAATATCCATTTCTTCCTGGATAATTTCCCTGATTTTTTTAATGCTGAAATCTTCTGGAAACGCTTTAAGCCCGCCTGTATCCAGTGCATAAGACAAAGCTGACGGCGCGTCAAGCTTAAGATACCCCGCATCCCCATGGTACTGTAGCAAAACTACGTCACAGCCTGAATTAGAAAGGACTGATAACAGCATAAGTTCATACTGGCTTATATCCCCTTCATACAATATCTTTGGGATATTATTTTGTCCAAGCCTGTTTACCACCCTTTCAAACTTGTAATACAGCCAGCACATAAACTTTATATATGAATTTTTCAGCATATTCTCTGTTTTACCTGATTTCCTTAGAAAATCCAGGAAATCATACATAGCAGCAGATACACTGGCAAGCTGCCCGTTGTCCATACGTGGCAGCCACCTTTTAAGGCTGTATGCAATAAATCCCGGGCTCATCTGAAAATCCATTCCCATAATCTCTTTATAATAAGAAAGATTCTTTTCATCCGGGTTCGGTATTTTGCCTTCTATTATTACACCATTCTGCCTGGCAGCATTATAATACTTTTTAATAAACTGCCCTACTTCTTCAGAATACCCATTAATACGGTAAAAATATACACCCTTATCCTGCCTTTCATCTAATCTGGCAAAATAATCATTAAGGTTTTTAATTCTTTTATGTTCCAGCACCGGGTTCCACCTTCAATATTTATAAACTATTTGTAAAACTTTTTATGTCTGTTAAACCTTGGAAACTATTGTAACATATAGTCATATTTTTGACAAGTTTTTTACTGGTTTTTAATTAATATCTATCTTTTCTATTTATGGCATGTTATAATTGAACTGCATTTATCTGGTCATTTATAGTATTGCATACAATAATAATGCGTTTTGTAAAACAGATATATGTATATTACATTTAAAAATATAATATATATTTACGGAGGGATTGCAATTTGAAAGATAATGTTATATATTACAGTGTTGGTGCACTTTTATACTGTCCTGCTAATAAAAGCACTATTGCCAGCGCAGTTATAAATGGAAAATTTGGCAATATGTATTCACTTGCATTATGCCTGGAAGATACTATTAATGATAATTTTGTAATGGAAGCTGAACATATTTTAACCGGTTCAGTTATGCAGATATACAGGGAATACCAGCAAAAGTCTTTTTACCTTCCTAAAATATTTATAAGGGTACGTAACCCGGAACAGGTTATCCGTTTAACAAAATCTTTTGGAGATGCCATTAAATTAATAACAGGTTTTATAATACCTAAATTTAACCCTTTAAATGCACGCCAGTATATTAATGCAGTTATTAAGGCAAATGAAATATCTGCCCAAAAAAAATATATAATGCCAATTTATGAACATTCCTCAATTATTAATTTAAAAAACCGTGCAGAAATTCTTTACAGCCTTAAAGACACCCTTTCAAATATTGAAGAACTGGTATTAAATATACGTGTAGGCGGCAATGACCTTTGCCATATGTTTGGCTTCAGAAGACATGCAGATGAATCAATCCACAGCATTAAACCAATAGCAGATATTTTTTCAGATATAATAACGGTTTATGGCACAGACTACGTTATCTCTGGTCCAGTATGGGAATATTATAATGGCAATAACTGGAAAAATGGGTTAACCAGTGAAATTAAAGAGGACAAATTATGTGGTTTTATTGGAAAAACTGTTATCCATCCATGCCAGGTTCCTGTACTCAACCAGTTATACCAGGTAACAGAACCTGATTTTTCTGATGCAGTGGATATACTAAACTGGAACCAGTCATCAAGCCAGTATGTTTCCGGCAACATTGCCAGGGAACGCATGAATGAATATAAAACCCATTATAACTGGGCAAAGCAGACTTTGTTCCTTGCTGAAGTTTTTGGGGTAAAAAATAACTGATTCTTTATGTACCAGCTATTTTTTTAATAATCCCACAGCACTTATAATGTCTGAGGGGATAATACATTACCGGGACATTTTTCTCTTCTGCAAGCCTTACCAGATGGCATAGCTCCGGGCTATCTTTGTGCTTTTCATCTGCCAGCACCTTCCATGGTATCCTGCGCAGCAATACCCTTGTTGCCTCACCTATTCCCGGTTTAATAAGATTTATATCATCAATGCCAAAATATGCGGCAATTTCTTTTACTTCATCAATTCCTTTTCCCTGTACTGCATTTTCATTGATATCTGGCAGTCTTGTGCCAAACTTTTCCTCTATTGTATTAATAAAACTATAAGACAAGTCTGAACCTTCCAGCTCCCCATAATAAACTGCACCATGGAACTCATCTGGCCCGGTAATGCCACTCCGGAGGAATGTCCTGCTTACCAGCCCTGATACTGTGCAGTTAAGGCATGAGCTTGGAACAAGTATATCTTCATGTGTGCCACACAGGTTTGTAATATTGGCAGGGTCTGCAATAACGGCAATTTCAGGGGAAACGCCTTTATAGTCTTTAACATCCTTTTTTAATTCATTAAAGATAGCCCCTTTTCCTGTCCATCCATCTACAAAAAGCAGCTGCCCCGGGTTATACCTTTTTAACAGGTATTTCATGGCATTGCCGTCAATTCCCCGCCCTCTTATTATAGAAATGGAATAATGAGGGACATCCAGTTTATATTCCCTCTTTATATAATGTTTAAGCAATATGCCAACAGGTATGCCTGCCCTTGCCAGAGAAACCAGTACAATGTCCCTGCCCCTTTTCTCTATAATTTTGCCGGCAAGCTTTACAACTGCTGACGCCATTATTCCTGCATATTGTTTTAATGAATTATTATATACCTGCATATACTTTTCTGTTGGTACATATTCAACTGGCAGCATTTCACTATAATGCCTGCCCGACTGTATAAGCTTCTCCCTCTCTTCTGCTGGCTGTGGCTTAACCAGCCCTGTAATATCTTTTAAAAGCAATACCACATCTTCCTCTTTATACGAACTTCTCAAACACAACACCACCTGGCCAGTAATATATTTTTATTTTTGCGCTTTAGTGCATTAACAAGTGAATTAACACCTTCATCTTCACCAGAATGTGAATCTGTAATAATAATTACTTCATCATAAGCATCTATATTGTATATATATGCCACCCTGTTTTTATCATACAGGCTTCTTAATTCATATCTTGAATGTAATGGATAATCCTTTTCCATGCTGGCAGCAACCGGGCTTCTTGTTGCTGAATGTGTCATAACGCTGTTTCCCATCCCTTCCAGCTTACTGCCAATATACAAAGCAGGATACATAAACTCTTCCGTCCCTGCCACTAAAATGCTTTTATTCCTCTTCTCCCCGGTATAAGAATAAATTTCCTGCCAGAGTTTTTCACATGCCCTTTTATATTCTGGTGCTTTAATAAGCCTTCTCGTATCCATCCAGCCAGAAGCATTAAATGTATTATATCTGCCAGCATTTGCAGTACAACATGGAATATATTCCCCATTCCCTGCAAAAAGCCCTGCCCTTTTTGCATATGTACTATTATCTGTCTTTAAAATATAATGAAGATTAATTCCATTTCTGTTATATATATCCTGGTATTTTTCTTCCATTCCATTAACAAGGGAAGCAACAGCAAATTTAAGCCTGCCAGGATATTCTTTATTAAGGATTTTAATAATATTTAAAATAGTATTTCCTGTCGTAAGTTCATCTTCTATAAAAATTATCCTGTCTATGCCCTTATCTTCCACAGCAATATCAATATCATCTTTTACAAGCCTTTGTTCCGTTGCATGGCTGTGCTCCTCAGAAAAAAATAAATATTTTACACCAGGTATATCCTCCCGTGTCGTCTGTATATAAAGCGCCTCTAAATCTATTGCTGCCTGTATGCCTATTGCTGTAGCCGTTTCTGCAAATCCAATAATAAGCAGCTTTTCACCTTTGTAATTATTCTTAAAAGTACCTGTTAAAGCCTTAAAAAGATTTAGTGCCTTACATGGCGGCACTGGTACATGTTTGCCCTGTAGCGGGTTTACAATAAGATAATTCCTTTTTGTATTATTTTCCCTTAATGCTACCCTTATTAAATCTTTTTCTGTATACATTATATAATCTCCATACTATATCTATCCATTGAATAGACTAATCCCAAAAATGCTATAATTCCTGTATTTGCAATTATAACAAAAAAATATAGTGTTTTCAATAAACACAGGATAACTAAAAATTATCTTATACTTATAATAACCAGTTGTAAATTATTGCCTGGTATTATATTATAAAAAGCACAGATACTTTACACCTGTATTTTTATAATTATTTTGGCCATTTAAAATGGCAGGGGAGGCAATATGGCAAAGGAATATTTTGATTTACTTGAAGCTGTTAATGCACAAAAGAATTTTAAAGCTGTAATCTTTGATATGGACGGGCTTGTTTTTGATACAGAACGTGTTTTTATGGAACAGCTTGCAGTAGTTATGAAGGAAAAGGGGTATATACTTACACAGGAAATATATAAAAAGACCCTTGGGACATGTGGCAGTAAACTTAAAGATATAATGTATTCAGAATATGGTGATGATTACCCATTTGAAGAATGCGGGCATATTGCACAGTCACGTACCAGTATAATTGCCGGGACAGTGGGGCTTACTGTAAAGCCACAAATCAGGGAACTTCTTTCAATGCTTAAAGAAAAGGGAATCCCTTGTACAATAGCCTCTTCTACAAATTCTGCCTATGTATCCCAGTACCTTGGACATGCACGCCTGTCTGGATATTTTAGTGAAATTACAGGCGGTGAAATGGTTAAATATTCAAAGCCTGAACCAGATATATTCCTTATGGCATGTGAAAAGCTAAAAACACACCCACATGAAGCACTTGTACTTGAAGATTCAGAAAACGGGGTAAAGGCAGCAGCAGCGGCAGGAATACCTGTAATATGTATTCCTGATTTAAAAGAACCATCAAAGGAAGTCCTTAAACTGGCAGCAGCAGTTGTAAGGAGAAACTTGTAATATAGCGGGCAGTTCAGGTATCCAGTTTCTTTATTATATAGTTACATGACAGTATTTCAATAAACAGCATTATGGTTATAAATAATGTTATAAGGATAAATATTATAAACCAGGCTGAAATGCCTGGAAGTACCAGCTGGCGCAGGCATATTATTAAAAGGATAAATAATATAAAAAATGCTATTGCACCATATGTCCTTAAAGATACTGCTTTAGAACGCATCCACTGTTTAAATCCTGCCTGTAATCTGGTATTTTCTTTATAACTGGATTCAGGAATTTTATGCTGTATAAGGAAACTTTTAAGGGAAAGCTGTATATATTTTTCTGCTGCCTTGTCCTGCTCCAAAGAATTACGCTTTATAATCCAATATCCTATAGTTATAAATGAAGTAAAATGGCTGCTGTATATAACATTATGTATGCCAGATGCTGACAGCATTGCTACAGTAAATATAAATACCTGGAATAATGACAGGCTGGCACTAATATAATTTTCTTTATTTAAATATATAAATACTGCTGATGCTGCTATTATAACCGCAGATATTAAATAACAGCAGGTATTAAATACAGCTATTTTTCTTTTTATATCTGCCTTACAGGAATAAAGAAGCTTTCTTGTATAAAACCGTGTAACAGAATTGCAGATTATAACAGTTACAAAGAATATTATAGACAAAGACATAGTAATTTTCCCACTGAATGCTTCTTTATTAATACCTGCCATATAAAGAAAAACACATTTAACAGCCATCCACATAAGAAGGCAGTAGAAAAATTCAGTGGCCATACTAAGAATATAGTATATAATAAATAAGGGCTGGCGCTGCCTGGCCATATCTTTGGTATAGCGTGCAAGGCTGCTGCCAGCAAATTTACTTACAGGTATATTATATTTTTCTGCATTGTCAAAACGGGCTTTTTCCATTTTAAGTGTACTTTTAATATCCTCTTCTGTAATAAATGTTCCGGCTTCTTCTTTAAAGTTCTTTTCAAACTGCTTATAAATAGTCCTGTATTCATTATCCATGTTAATCCTCCATGCTTTACCACTGTCTTTTGTCCAATATAACACAAAACACCTGTTTTATCTATAGGTAATGTATACAAGCCCTGCATGCTGCATATAGCTGTCCATGTACAGGCAGCAATACATATACAACAGAAGGGCTTTTACATAAGGTTTAAAAATCTTTATTTCTTCATAAATGATTTTAGAAATTCAAACTGCTTCATCTGTCCAGGTGAAAGTTCATTAAGGAAAAGCTGTGAAAGCAGTTCATTTTCCTCACTTGTAAAAGATATGTTTTCACGTTTTAACTGCATATTCCAGTTCGTTACCACAGGAAGTGCCTCGTTTATGTTCTTCCCCTTTAATCCATTAAATAAACTTTCTACTTTTTGCTGTTTTCTCCTGTCCATTCTAAGGAATGCAGGGTTATTTTTCCAATTATCCAATTTAACCTCCTTTTGCAATATTCCATATTTTTTGTAATGCTATGAATTTCCCATTATTCCCTGGAGCTGTTCAAAAGTTGATTTCTGCTCAGGTGAAAGCTGCGACATCAGAAATTCCATCATAAAATTTCCACCATGCGGGTTATTTTTATTTAAATTGCCACTTATTGAACCAAGCCCGTTAATAAGCTGGAATAATATGCTTAATGGTGTAGTGCTGTTATTATTAATTTCAGATGCCTCAAGCATATCAGGATGTGAATGTGCAAAATCACGGTAACTCTTAAAAAGTTTATCAGCATGTATAAAATTAAGCAGTACCTGTATTGTTTCAGATTCTTTTTTAGTACAGAACTGCCTTATATCCATAAGCATTGCTTCAGGGTCTGGCGTAAACGGCCTGCTTTCCTGCCCCTCAATATCACAGCCTTCAAGCTCTGCTGCTGGTGGCTGCATAGCAAGGTTTACAAGTGAATTTGCCTGTAAAAGTATCTCCATTACATGTCTGTTTTCAGGTGGTACATATGGAAGTGCCGCCCTTAAAATCTCCATATGGCGTTCACGTTCATTTGGTACTGGCATAAAAACCTCCTTAAAATAACTTCCTCTATAATCTATGTTATTATAAATATATTTATTACAAAGGGGTTTAAAAAGCAGGCATATAATAAATTATATGCCTGCCATAATATATGCCTTAATGCCTGTACAAAACGGGTATATACTTGTTAATATTTACCAAAATCACCATCAAGTGAAATAATCTGCTCATTATAACTGCTGTCATTATAATTTGATACAGGTATCTCGTTTCTAGGTGTCATAGGTATACTGGTTGCACTGCCTGAAGACATTGCTGTTTTAAGCTTGTATGCTGCCATCTGGTTTCTGAGGTTCATAGCCTGGTTAGAAAGTTCTTCACTTGCTGAAGCACACTGCTCGCTTGTAGCTGAGTTGGTCTGTACAACTGTAGAAACCTGGCCTATTGCCTGGTCAATCTGTGATACTGCTGTTGCCTGGTCATTGGAAGATATTGCAATATTATTGATTATACCTGCAACCTCTTCAATAGAAGCTACAATTCTGTCAAGGGCTTCTGCTGTTTCAGAAGCAAGCTGCCTTCCGTTGCCCACTTTACGGATAGAATCCTCAATCATCTCAGCTGTTTCACTTGCAGCAGAGCCACACTTGGCAGCAAGATTCCTTACCTCTTCTGCAACAACTGCAAAACCTTTGCCATGTACACCAGCACGTGCAGCTTCAACTGCTGCATTTAATGCAAGTATGTTAGTCTGGAATGCAATGTCATCAATAGTTTTAATAATCTTTGAAATTGTTTCAGAAGAATCATTAATATCATTCATCGCACCAGTTAATGACTTCATCTGCCCGTTTCCATCTTCTGCCATGTTCCTTACAGTATTTACAAGGTCATTGGCTGTAGTTGCTTCAGAAGCATTCTTCTTTGTCTTTTCTGCAATCTCATTAATTGATGCTGTTACCTGCTGCAATGCACTTGCCTGTTCAGTAGAACCCTGTGCAAGTGCCTGGCTTGCATTAGCTACCTGTTCAGCACCAATAGTTACCTGCATTGTAGATTCCTGTACGCTTCCAAGTGCCTTGTTATTGCTGTCCACAAGTCTTTGGAGTGCCTTGCCAAGCAGGTCTTTATCACTTCTTGGTGTAACATCAATAGTTAAATCACCCTTTGAAATAGCGTCTGCAATGGCCGCCTGCTCTTTAATGGTATCTGTCATGTGGTCAAAGGCATCCATCAGCTCACCTAAATCATCATCATGTATCTTTTCACAGTCTACATCTATATCACCCATTGCAAGCTTCCTTGCTGCATTTGAAAGCTTGGTAACAGGCACAGTAATAGTCCTTGTAATAGAAAAACAGAGCCCGAGCATTATAATAATACATACTACACAAATGGCAATAAGTATAAATGCAAGTGTCTTTACATTTTTATCAATTCTTTCAGACTCTTCATCTGCCTCTTTTACCATGCTTGCAATTACACCTTCAAATACTTCATTCGCCTGGTTTGAAATAACCATGCTGTTAGTTTCAATTTCATCTTCTGCTGCATTATAATTCTTTGCATTGCTATAAGAAATAATAAGGTCAGTAGATTCCTTATATTTATTAATACAATCCACAAGTTCTTTAAAACCACTCTGTACATCAGTGTTGTAATCCTCAAGATATACCTTGAAAATATCAACCTTTTCTTCTATCTGTGAAAATTCTGAATTTATTAAATCAATTATTTCCTTCTGTTTTGCTGCATTATCTTTATATATACCTATAAGATTACGTATATTTGTCCTTATCTGGTTAAAATATGTAAAGGAATTACTTAACGCAATTTCCCTGTCAGCATAGACTACATAACGCCTTGTACGCTGTTCATTGGTACTCTGGAGTATCTTCATGCTGGCTATTGCAATTATTATTGTAAAGACTAATGCAACACCGCCAAATGACAACAGCTTGCTTCTGACTGACATGTTACTAAACTTAAATTTCTTCTTCATGTTGGATTCCTCCATTTTATTTCTGTTTTTACTCAATTCTAATCCCCCCTGTTAACTGTTTCATTGTTCCTCTTCCTGGTTTTCTCCAACAGGCACTTCAATAGCAGTGTCTTCAACCAGCTTTTCCGGGTCAAGCAGTAATTTTACTGTATTACCTGTCTTAGCAAGCCCATATACATATTTATTTTGTTCTTTCACTTTCTTTCCAAGCGTCGGAGGCGGCATAATATCACTGTCCATTATTGTATCCACTTCTGCTATCTTCTCAACAATAAGGCCGATAGTAGTAGATTTTACATTAATAATAATAATACATGTCCTGTCAGTATAATCCTTCTGGCTCATCTTAAACCTTACCCGGACATCAATAACAGGAATAATCTTGCCGCGGAGGTTAAGAAGGCCTTTTATGTAATCTTCTGCTTCAGGTATTGCTGTAATTGGCTGCATTGCAATAATTTCATTAACATAACTTATGCTTATGCCATAATATTCATTCCCTGTCTGGAAGGTCATAAACTTCCCCTTCTGGGTATCCTCCTCCTCCAGTACCTCTTCCATAACTTCTTCTGCCATTATATTAACTCCTTTCTTAGCTATACATTCCGGTGCATACTTTTTAACAAGCAGGGCTGCCTGCTTTTTGTGGAAGATGTTCTGGTTATAGCCAGCTGTATAAGTTCTCCTTTCACATTTATTCTCACCTGGGCACTTCAGGCCAGGTTTATTTTTATTATGGTCAAACCACTTTCAATTATAATTCTAATATCTTGGTTTGTCAATATTTCTAATAACTTTTACACTATATGGAATTTACCCCCATAAACTAAACCAGGCAGGCTGGTAATGCCAGCCTGCCGCAAAACTGCATATGGTTTTAATTGCCCAGAATCCTGCCAGCATCAAACTTCTTTATATATCCTGCCAGTTCTTCTGATACACTGACTACCTTCTTTGTCATCTCTGTACAGTTACCAGCCATTTCATGGAGGTTTGATACGTTGCCAGAAGTAAGGTTTGCCTGTTCGGCATTTTCCTCTGCAAAGGAAGTCATTTCATCCGCACTGTTTCCAATTAAGACCTTATGCCTGTCTAAACCTGTCATCTCAGAGTCAATCTCCCTTATTGCCTTGCCTGTCCTTGCAATTTCAGAATCAAGTGATTTAAATATATGCCCTGTTTCCTCTACTTTCTTATTCTGTTCTACAAATGACTCTGAAACACGCTCTGTTATTTCAACACTGATATCTGAATTGGCAATTAATTCATTAACAATATGGTTAATCTGTTCTGTGGACTCTTTTGACTGGTCTGCAAGTATACGGATTTCTTCAGCTACAACAGCAAAACCTTTTCCATGCTCACCAGCCCTGGCAGCTTCAATACTTGCATTTAATGCAAGCAGGTTTGTCTGGTTAGAGATATCCGCAATAATTTCTGTAGCTGTACGTATCTGCTGTGCCGACTGGTTAGTGCGGTCTGTCTGGTTCTTAACCTCTTCTATTGCAATACCGCTTTCCTTGCTTATACTTATAAGCTCATCCATAATCCGCCCTGCATCCCTCTGGCAGCTTTCAACTACTTCTGTACTCTTTGTAAGCGCCTTTATATTGGCATTGATATTTTCGATTGCCATGCTTATTGAATCAATTTTATCTTTCATGTCATGTACATTATTTACCTGTGATAATGTATTCCCTGTAATAATGTTTACATTGCCAGATGTATCCTGTATTGAAGCTTCCATTTCATCAAATGTGCTCCCAAATTCTGCTGATACATCCTCAAGATTATCTACGGCATTCTTTATACCTTTTAAAATATCTGCAAAACCAGAAACCGTAGTATTGGCAGTACGTACCATTTCCCCTATGCTGTCATTGCGTTCTGCCAGTTTATGTATTCTTTCCATCATCTTATTATCAGCAGCATCTTGCGCCATATTGCCTGCAAATACCGATACAAGCGGATTCAGGAAAGACCACAGTGCCATAATAACTGCTGACAGGATTGCCGCTACAACAACAGCTGTCAGTATTACAGCTGTTAAAACCCCGATTATATTCTTTGATAATAAGACCAATATAACTAACTGTATAACGAGTAATGGTGCAAAAAGGGCAGATGCTATTAAAATAATTTTGTTTCTTATGCCTTTTTTCTTCATTATATCCATAAGACCCCTCCTTTTGTTCTGATTTTAAGCAATAAAGACCCTTGTATCTTTATTATATTATTTTTTGATGTTATGTCAAGTAAAGGACAATTTGATTCCCATAAAAATATTGACATTAGCCATACATATTGTATAATAGTTACTTTACAGCGTTAATTCATAGAAAAGGAACAGGTTGTAACTTTTATTCTTACAGCCTGCAGCAAGGAGGTTTGGATATGGCAAATAAATTAATTGAACTTAAAGGAATTACAAAATCTTTTGGAGATAAAACCATACTGGATGAAATGGATTTGTTTATGAATGAAAACAGGTTCCTTACCCTTCTTGGCCCCAGTGGCTGTGGCAAAACTACAACTTTAAGGATTATAGGCGGTTTTGAGATGCCAGACAGCGGCAAAGTGCTTTTTGAAGGCAGGGATATCACCAATACCCCGCCAAATGGCAGGCCTTTTAATACCGTGTTCCAGAAATATGCGCTTTTTACACATATGAATATAGAAGAAAATATAGCCTTCGGGCTTAAAATTAAAAATAAACCAAAGAGCTACATAAAAGATAAAGTCAGGTATGCCCTGAAGCTTGTCAACCTTGACGGTTTTGAAAAGCGTATGCCTGATTCCCTGAGCGGCGGGCAGCAGCAGAGAATTGCCATTGCAAGGGCTATAGTCAACGAACCCCGTGTACTCCTGCTTGATGAACCGCTTGGTGCACTTGATTTAAAGTTAAGGCAGGACATGCAGTATGAACTTATACGCCTTAAAAATGAGCTTGGCATCACATTTATTTATGTTACGCATGACCAGGAAGAAGCACTTACAATGTCTGATACCATTGTAGTAATGAACAAAGGCTATATACAGCAGATAGGGACACCAGAAGATATATATAACGAGCCGCAGAACGCATTTGTAGCTGATTTTATAGGTGACAGCAATATTATCAATGGAATTATGCTGGAAGATAAGCTTGTTGAAATACTTGGCACAAAGTTCCAGTGTGTTGATGAGGGTTTTGGCAGCAACACACCTGTTGATGTTGTAGTGCGCCCGGAGGATATTGTACTTACAAAACCTGGCAAAGGAATTATAGACGGCAGGGTGGTTTCAGCTATTTTTAAGGGTGTGCACTACGAAATGGAGGTAGAGGCATGCGGCTTTGAATGGCTTGTACATAGCACTGTACTTGTAGAGCCTGGCACTATGGCTGGAATGTGGATTGACCCTTTTAATATACAGATAATGAATAAACCTGAATCCGAAGATGAGGAAATTTTTATAGAAGAATAGGAGGTGCATATATGAAAAAACTTGGTTCAAGGCTTCTGGCCGGACCATACCTGGCCTGGATGGTTTTGTTTACCATTATCCCATTATGCCTTATTTTATATAACGCATTTACTAATACTGATGGCAATTTTACATTTAATAACATAACCGCTATAACTGATTATGTTAATGCAAAGCCATTATTTTTAAGTTTAAGCATGTCACTAATAGTTACATTAACATGTTTTTTGCTGTCATTCCCGCTTGCGCTGGTACTAAGCAAATATTCCAGGAATAAAAACAGCATTATAGTAATGGCATTTATACTGCCTATGTGGATGAACTTTATGCTGCGTACACTTGCATGGCGCCTTATCCTGCTTAATAACGGCTTCCTGAATAAAGGTCTTGGCATACTGGGTTTTGACCCTGTTTATCTTATGAATACAAAGGCAGCAGTTATTTTAGGCACAGCATATGATTACTTCCCGTTTATGCTGCTTCCTATATACAATGCCCTTGTTAAAATTGACAAAGATGTTATAAATGCTGCAAAAGACTTAGGCGCAACAGGTTTTATTATATTAAAAAGGATTATGCTCCCTTTAAGCCTTCCTGGCATAATAAGCGGCATTACAATGGTTTTTGTGCCGTCAATGAGTGAATTTGTAATTGCAGACATGCTTGGTGGCAATAAAGTTTACCTTATAGGAAATGTTATAGAACAGGCTTTTAATTCCGGATATGCAGATGTGCACCTGGGCTCCGGGCTTTCACTTTCACTTATGGTGCTTATAATTATAAGCATGGTGGTTTACAGATTATTTGACAAAGGGGAAGGAGGACATGGAATATGGTAAAAAATATTAAAAAAACTGCTGAAAGAACCTACCTTATTTTAATACTGCTTCTTCTTTACATACCTATTGCCCTGTTAATAATATCTTCATTTAATGCCTCAGAACGTAATAAGGCAGTATGGGGAGGCTTTACCCTGAAAGCATATGGTGAGCTTATACAGGATGAAGTAGTTATGGGTGCACTTTATAATACACTGCTGCTTGCCGGCGGCGCTTCACTTATTGCCACGCTCCTTGGCACGCTTGTGTGTATAGGAATGATAAATATGAAGAAACGTTCCAAATCAGTTATTATGGCAGTTACACAGATTCCGCTGCTTAACTCTGATATTGTAACAGGAATTGCCCTTATGCTGCTTTTTACAAGATTTGCAGACCTAAGCTTTGCAACCATGTTAATTGCACATGTCACATTTATTATACCTTATGTCGTACTAAGCGTTTATCCCAAGGTACTGCAAATAAACCAAAGCACATATGAAGCTGCACTTGACCTTGGCGCATCACATTTATATGCTATGTGGAAAGTAGTAATCCCAGATATAATGCCTGGTATTTTATCCGGCTTCCTGCTTGCATTTACAATGTCGCTTGACGATTTTTCAGTAACATATTTCACAAAAGCACCCGGGCTTAATACAATGTCCACAATGATTAATGCAGAATACCGCAAAGGCATACAGACAGAAATATATGCACTTTCAACTATTGTTTTTATTATTGTGCTTTTTGTGCTTTTTATAATTAACAGAAGAAGCGAAAAACTATATAAATTAAAAGAAGAAAGCGGGGTGGCTTTATAATGCAAAAATACACTTTAAAGTTTAAGGCTGTTTCTGTATTAACCACTGCTGCCCTGCTCCTTGCATCCTGTGGCCAGGACACAGAAAAAAATGCCAGCAGGCAGATTGTTGTATTTAATTATGGTGACTATATAGACAGAAGCGTACTCGGGCAGTTTGAAAAAGAAACAGGCATTAAAGTTGTCTATGAAGAATTTCTTACACCTGAAGCCATGTATACAAAGTACAAGAATGGTACTGTAAAGTATGACTTAATATGCTGTTCTGATTATATGGTTGATAAAATGGTTAAAGAAAAAGAAGTAAAAGAAATTAACTATAATTCCATGGAACATATAGGAAATATTGGTGACACATACTGGCAGGTTTCTGAAAGCTTTGATAAAGAGCATAAATACAATGTACCATATTTCTGGGGCACAGTAGGGATTTTATATAATACAGCAATGGTAGATAAAGCCCCGGAAAGCTGGAATGATTTATGGGACAGCCAGTATAAAAATAATATAATTATGCAGAACAGTGTGCGTGACAGTTTTATACCGCCACTTATACTAGATGGATGTTCAATAAATACAACAGATGAAACAAGTTTAAGGAAAGCACTTGAAGCACTGAAAAAACAAAAAAGCCTTGTACAGTCTTACCTTGTAGATGAAGTACGTGATGATATGGTAAATGAACAGGCAGCAATGGCAGTTATTTACTCTGGTGAAGCAAGCCTTGCAAGTGAATATAATGAGGACCTTGAATATATAGTGCCAGAAGAAGGCTCTAATGTATGGATGGACAGCTGGGTTATACCCACAGACGGAAGGAATTATGACGGTGCTGTAAAATTCCTCGACTTTTTGTGCAGGGAAGATATTGCAGAAAAGAATTTTGAATATGTATACTATTCAACACCAAATGAAGCAGTGCTTGATAACATTGACGAAGAAGAAAAAGAAGAAGATACAGCAATATTCCCTGATGACAATGTGCTTGACAGATGCGAAATGTTTACGTACCTGGGGCCAGAAGCAGAAGCATTATATAACAGGCTGTGGAAAGAACTTAAAGTATATTAGGATAAAAAAATTGTGGAAAGGTTTAATTACGGGCTGGCAATTCCAATGTGTTCCATGAACAGCCCGCTTGCGCTTGAACGGCGCCAACAGCTGTTCATTGGAAGCACATTGGGAATTTGCCAGCTAATTTACTCTTTGCAGGATTTCTAATAAAAAACCAACAACGTTCTTATAAATACAGTAAAGTAAAAACCAATCAGAAACCAGCTGCTTTGTGTATGCCTATAATATATATCCCAGATTTGATTGAAAGAACAATTTTTTTAATTTCCACATTTTTACTATAAAAATATCTCCAAATAGTTCGGGAAATAATTTCTATTTTAAAAAATATATACTGGGAAAAATGTATATTAAATTATAGCCTGTAAAGTTTTAGTTACAAAAATATGGAAAATCAAAGAATAATTATACTTGAACTTACACAGCAATTATGCTAAAATAAGAATTGGGAAATCAAAATAATAATCGGTGTACCACCTGGCATTGCTGCAACAATACCAGGCAAGATATGGTAGAAAGAGTACCACACATACAGGATTACCCTGCGATACACGCATTTTTATTATACATGATTTATTTTATTATTGCAATCATGTTTTTTTGTGTATTTATGCAGGAGGATTCTTTGTTTTGCAACCTTTTAATATATTCTAAGGTGCTGGTGTGGACGCATACCAGCACCTTATTTTGGTTTCCCGCTAAAAGCAATGGCAGATAAATTTTAAATCCAGATATTATTGCCAGCGCAGAATAGTGGGAAGCCGGAGAAAAAAGGTATTCAACCTTAACTCTCTCTGGTTTATTACAGTTAATCCAAACAAACAGAAAGAGATTAAAAAGGAGGCAAAACTATGAAACAAAAAAAGAAATTAATAAGAAGAATAGCAGTATTTCTGGTAATTGCAATTATGTTCGGAAGTGTGGGGAAATATAATTTCCAAAAAGCGAAGGCAGAAAATATTTTCATTCCACCTGTGGGAAGTGGAAAAGAAGCAGACTTATGGATTGCAACAGATAAGTACAATGGCAAAAAAGACGAAATAATAACACTTACATTTACATATACAGGTACAAAAAGAATTTCATATTTGGATTTTTGTATTGAATATGACCATTCTCTGATTGAAGTGTATAAGGTTGAATCAATTAACAAAATTTATAATACATTAAATTATGAAAAAGAATATGACCGTATTCTCTTACAAACTCTTAATAACAAGTATTATATTTATGAGAATGAACAGTTTTTACACATACAATTCCGATGCCTAAAGGATATTGATAAAGAAAGTATAATAAAATTTAAACCGGTAGGCTTTGTTTTTCCTGATACTATTAGTAGTTATACATATGAAGAAGGTTATTCAGTCAGGCTTACACCAGAGTATGGTCTGAATATCACAGCAGATAAAATTAGTAATATTAAAAAAGATGATATTATAAATTTTACATTTACATATAAAGGTACACGTCCTGCTCATATGTTTGAGATTTATATTTATTTTGATGAAGATTTGTTTTTTGTTGATAGTTATGAAGCAATTAATAAAAACTATAAAGATTTATTTTGGCTTGCCGATGCCCAACAATTAGATTTATGGCTTGCTGATTATGGTCCTGATGAAAAACAATTTCTTTATGATAACGATAAGTTTTTAACATTGCAATTAAAGCGTAAAAAGGATATAACACATGAAAACTTAATATGTTTTCATGCTTTAAATTTTGTATTTCCAGATAGCAGTGTAGGCGGGCTTGATTTTGATTATTGTAATATATTTAACCTCTCTGGTACATCTGAACCTGCCCCGTCAAACCCACCTTTGCCAACAGATTCACCAGCCCCGTCTGTTTCACCTGTCCCGTCAGTTCCTACAGGGAGTGCTGTTGTCCCAGACTGCAGACACTTGTTTAATGACTATGATTACACAAGTCCTGTAAAGGGTTCACCTGTTATTCTTTATGGCAATGGGATTAATAAAAAGATTGATGGCAATGTTGTAAATAATAAACAGTTTACTGCATATACTGATATCCTGCCATCTTATAATTATACGCTTAACAGCAAGGGCGTTGTAAAACCTTCTTCTGGCAAGGTTATTGCTGGTATTACTTCTTCCAGTACAAAGCCTGTGGTGTCAAAGAATAAGATTGTTGACAGGGAGGCGGCAAAGATTGCGAAGGCAAGGATTAAAAACGGGCAGGTAACTGTAACTGCCACTGGAAAGGAAAAGGGTCTTGTTTACCTGTGGATTATTGATACTGGAAAGAATGGTGCTTATGAGTGCTGTCCGGTAAATGTACTTATGGCACCTAAAAAGCTTGAAGTACAGAATACTTCAGGCAGTAAAATTAAAAACCCTTCTATAAGCGCAGGAGGTTCTCTGGATATATGCGTGGCTGGCATTGCACCGGGTGGCACAACGACAGATGATTGTACGTATACTGCTACTGTAGCGGATACTTCACAAAGTTATGTAAAAGTTACACCTGTACAAGGCAAAAACGGACAGTTTAAAATTACAGCAACAGGACTGAAAAATAATAAAGATACAAAAGTTGCCATAATATTTACATGTAATGAAAACAAAAAGAAAATTAAACTTACAGCAACTATAAAAAAATAACTTTTTTAAAATTAAAAGCCGTATTTTATTTTTTAACTGAAACAAGACAATTAATAACTTTTATTTGCAACGAAAAATGGGAAAACCCAAACCTGTGAATATTGTATTTCATATAATCTTATGTTATACTTGGACTAATAAACAGGAGGATTTACTTTGGAAATTAAAAACAAAAAACAGTGGCATCCTGTATTCTGTACAGCTATGGAACTGGAGTTCCGTGAAG
>CAJTOK010000025.1:29844-48766 GCA_910577825.1 uncultured Lachnospiraceae bacterium
AAAAAACAGTGGCATCCTGTATTCTGTACAGCTATGGAACTGGAGTTCCGTGAAGATAATGATATTTTAGAATACTACAGGGAACATAATTTAAGCAAAAAGCCGTTACAGATTGATTTGCTTGTTATTAAAAAAGAACCAGACAGGAAATTAAAGAATGAGATTGGCGATTTTTTCCTTGGGCATAATATAATGGAATATAAATCACCAGAGGACGGGCTGGATATTGATACTTTTTATAAGGTATTAGGTTATGCCTGCCTTTATAAACATGGCACAGGCAAAACAGATGAAGTCCTTGATACAGATATTACTATATCCCTGATAAGGGAAAGCAGGCCTGTAAAACTGATAAAGCAGTTATCGCAGAAATACACGGTAACAAAAAAATCCGCTGGTATTTACCGTATTGGAAACATGTTATTCCCATTACAAATTTTAGTAACAAAAGAGTTAGACCCCGGTTTGCACACATGGCTCCCTTCCCTGACACGTTCCATGGGGCAGGGGGAAGCAGAAAAACTTTTAAACAGCTATGGCAGCTTAGAAAACTCCAGGGACAGGCGGAACGCAAATGTAGTAGTGGATTTTGTTTCAAATTTAAATGAAACATTATTTATGCGTATATTAAAGGAGGATGAGCGTATGACAGAGGCATTAAAAGAGCTGGTTGAACCAGATTTAAAAGAACTGCGTCTGGTTATTGATAACAAAGATGCTATTATTGCAGATAAAGATGCTGAAATTGCAGATAAAGATGCTGAAATTGCAGATAAGGATGCTGAAATTGCAGATAAAGATGCTGAAATTGCAGATAAGGATGCTGAAATTGCAAGGTTAAAACAACAATTATCAGAAGCCGGGCATTCTTTATGTTAGGTTATGGACTTCTGGCATTTGCAGTTTTCCATGCCAGAAGCCATATAAGTCTTGACAAAGGCATTTAAAAGTGTATACTATACTACAGTTAAATAATTAGCATAAACTGATGATGTGGAGATAAAAATGGAATATGTGCTTACAGAGAGCAGGCATTGCTGGAAACCTGCAGTAACAGTCCGTTAAATGGACCACGGAGGGCATAGCCAAAGGGTTTTATATAAACCTGAGTATTCTATGACGTAAGGCATACGTTAGTTGCCAGGGATATGTCTGTATCCTTTAAAGAGTATGGGAAACCATAAAACAGGGTGGCACCACGGTTAAGTTTAATCCGTCCCTGGCTATTATATATGATAGCCAGGGGCTTTTTATTTTATCCTGTTTTATTTTATCCTGTATGGAAATATTTAAAAGCATTACGGAAGTGAGGTTAGTTATGGTTAATGACAAGAAAGTTTTATATAGTGGTATGCAGGCAACCGGAAGCCTGACTTTAGGGAATTACCTTGGGGCTCTTAAAAACTGGATTACCCTGAATGAAGAATACGAATGTTTTTTTGGTGTTATGGACTTACATTCTATTACAATACGCCAGCAGCCTGCTGATTTCAGGAAACGTGCCAGAAATCTTCTTGCACTTTATATTGCAGCCGGGCTTGACCCTGTTAAAAACTGCATTTATTACCAGTCACATGTTTCTGCCCATGCAGAACTTGGATGGATTCTTAATTGTTTTACTTATATGGGCGAGCTTAACCGCATGACCCAGTTTAAGGATAAGGCGGCTAAACATTCAGACAATATTAATGCTGGCCTTTACACATACCCTGTACTTATGGCAGCAGATATTTTATTATACCAGGCAGATTATGTCCCTGTCGGAAAGGACCAGCAGCAGCATCTTGAAATAACACGTGATATTGCCATGAGGTTTAATTCCATTTATGGTGATGTATTTACAATTCCTGAAGGTTATTATGGCAAAAATGGTGCAAATATACGAAGCCTCCAGAACCCTTCCAAAAAGATGTCCAAGTCTGATGAAAACCCTAATGGCAGTATTTACCTTATGGATGATGCAGATACAGTTGTACGCAAGTGCAAACGTGCTGTCACAGATTCAGGCAGTGAAGTCCGTTATTCAGAAGACAAACCTGGCGTAAGCAACCTTCTTGAAATTTATTCTGCCTGCACTGGCAAATCTATAGAAGAATCTGAAAAGGAATTTGACGGTAAAGGTTATGGTGAGTTTAAACCGGCTGTGGCTGAAGCTGTAAATGCTATTTTAGAGCCTATGCACAGGGAGTTTGAACGTATTTTACAGGATAAAGGCTATCTTGACGGCATTATTAAAGAAAATGATGAAAAGGCAAGGTATTTTGCCAATAAAACGCTGCGCAAAGTACGTAAAAAAGTTGGATTTACGGATATTCCACGATAATAGAAAGGAGCTTTTTATAATGGCTGGTTCATCTTTTGGAAATATTTTCAGAATGACTACATGGGGCGAATCACATGGAAAGGGCATTGGTGTTGTAGTGGACGGGTGTCCTGCGGGGCTTTTACTTGATGAAGCCAAAGTCCAGGCATATCTTGACAGGCGTAAGCCAGGACAGACCCGGTATTCCACACCACGCAAGGAAGATGATGTAGTGGAAATACTTTCAGGGACTTTTGAAGGCAGGACAACGGGTGCCCCGGTATCAATGGCTGTATATAATAAATCACAGAGGTCTAAAGATTACTCTTCCATTGCAGAATGTTACAGGCCGGGACACGCTGATTATACATTTGACAAGAAATACAGTTTCAGGGACTACAGGGGCGGCGGGCGTTCTTCGGGGCGTGAAACTATTGGCAGGGTTGCCGCAGGTGCTGTTGCAGAAGAAATTCTTAAAGAACTTGGGATTAATATATATGCCTATACCAGGTCAGTATGCGGCATAACTATAGATGACAGCCGGGCATCACGTGAAAATATCTTTAAAAGCCCTCTTTTTATGCCAGACCCTGTGGCATCTGCAAAGGCGGAAGAGGCACTTTGCAAAAGAATGGAAGAACGGGATTCTGCCGGAGGCATAATAGAATGTATTGTAACTGGAATGCCAGCAGGCGCTGGTGAACCAGTTTTTGAAAAGCTTGATGCAAATATTGCTAAAGCTGTTATGTCCATAGGTGCGGTTAAAGGTGTTGAAACCGGTGCAGGATTCGGGGTGGCAGGTTCTTCTGGTTCTGTTAATAATGACTGTTTCTATAATAACGGTGAAAAGATTATTAAAAAGACAAATAATGCTGGCGGCATACTTGGCGGCATAAGTGATGGAAGCGATATTATTATAAGGGCTGCCATAAAACCTACGCCTTCAATATCAAGACCGCAGAATACTGTTAATAAAACAGGGGATAATATAAAAATAGAAACAAAGGGCAGGCATGACCCTGTTATTGTGCCAAGGGCTGTTGTAGTTGTAGAAACAATGGTTGCTGCTGTTATCCTTGATATGCTTATGCTTTCAATGACATCAAGGCTTGATTTGATAAAAAGGTTTTTCAGCCTGTAAGGTATACCCGCACCTGTAGCAATAACGCTGTTTTATTCATATATTAATACCAGGGGATTTTCCCTCTGATTATAACTATAGAAAAGAGGCAGGTTATGAGGTATTATCATTATAAAAATAATAACAGCAATGTATTTACAGAAGAAAGGGAGTTAAAAGCATCCGGCAGCATTTATACAGCAAAGGATAAACAGACAGAGCCACACAGCAGCCGCCTTTCAAGTAAAAGTACCCTTATTATAGAGGATGATACAGTCTATGAGATTGATGAAGAATGTATGGAATGCAGGAAATAATTTATAGGTTTTTATAAATAAAACCGGGCCGGTACCAGTGGTTTTACCGCCAGTACCAGCCCTTTTAAAGTTTTAAAAACCTGTTTTAAGTGTGCCAGGTGCACAATCCAGGAATTAGCAGAAGCCGTTGCCACCGCCACAGCAGCAGAGAAGCAGTAAAATCCAGATTATTGAACCGCATCCTGATTCACCGCCACAGCCTCCGCCGAAGCCAAAACCATTACCGCCGCCACAGCAGCTGCAAAGAAGGAGCAGGATAATTATCCAGCTGCATCCATTTTCTCCTGAACCACATCCACCACAATTTGTTGCTGCTAAATCACTCATAAAATCCTCCAATCTGCCGTTTCTTAGGCAGTTAAATTTATTTACAGTCTTATAATATGCGGTACTGCTTGGACAGTTTACTAAAAAATAAAAAAATTTAGACTGGTATATATTGATATATATGGAATGTTCCGTTACAATAATGACAGGACATGTTGCCGGATAGTATTTAAAATGAATGGAGAACAACTGTTTATAATGGATATTAATAAATATAGTTTTACAAGATTCTTATATTGTATTTTGCTATGTGTATGTATTACAGGCTGTTCACTGCAGCCTGGCGCTAAAGAAACAAATATTCCAAAGGAAACCGGAATGGATACAGAAAGCCCCCCTGCAGAAGCACCTGGCATGGAATATGACGAAGCTGTAGAAGCAGCAGCAGATTATATGGAGAATATGACCATAGAAGAAAAAGCAGGACAGCTTTTTATAGTGAACCTTGAACTTTTAGACCAGCGGAATGGCAATTATTATGAATGGAAGAGGTTTACCAAAGAGATGAAAAAGTCCATTGATAAATACCATATTGGAGGGGTTATATTATTTTCAAGGAATATAGCAAACAGGAACCAGACTAAAAAGCTTATAAACCAGCTTAAGAAAAACAGCGCTATCCCGCTTTTTATAACAGTAGATGAAGAAGGCGGGGATGTTGCAAGGATAGCAAATAATGAAAAAATGGGTACAACTGTATTCCCAACTATGGAAGAAACGGGAAACACCAAAAATACTTCTTATGTATATGATATGGGTGCAACTATTGGCTCAGAGATAAAAGAGCTTGGTTTTAATGTGGATTTTGCACCAGTTGCTGATGTCAAAACAAGTGAATTAAACCTTGAAATAGGGACAAGGTCTTTTGGCGGTGAACCTGGCAAAGTAGCAGATTTAGTTTCTGCATTTGTCAAGGGCATGCAGAGCCAGAATGTAAGCGCAACATTAAAGCACTTTCCTGGACAGGGCTCTTCAAATGGTGACACACATATAGAAAGTGTAAATATAGACAGCAGCATATCCAGCCTGCGCAAAAATGATTTTGTGCCATTTGAATCAGGAATAGCGGCAGGTGCCGACTTTGTAATGGTATCACATATTTCTGTAAGCAAAGTAACTGAAACATCACAGCCGGCAAGCATGTCAGATTTGATAATGGAAACCATACTGCGTGATGAACTTGGCTTCCAGGGGATTATTATTACAGATGCAATGGATATGGCTTCCATAACTGGCAATTATACATCTGCAGAAGCAGCATACGGGGCTATAAGCAGCGGTGCTGACATAGTGCTTATGCCGCTTGACCTTGAAATGGCATATAATGAAGTTATAACCCGGATAAATAATGGCACTATATCCAAAGAAAGGCTTGATGCTTCTGTATTAAGGATACTAACAGTAAAATTTATGCGTGGCATTATGCCGGCAGAGGCGTATACCAGATAACTAAAAACACGTCCGTCTGGTATAATAAAAAACAATAATTTCTAAATAAAATGAAAGAGGGTAAAAGCTAAATGAAACTTAACAAAATCACAATTATATTACCACTGTCTTTATTTTTGACAGCTTGTGGCAGTAATAATTCTACACCTGGCAGCCAGACCAGACTTCCAGTTACAAATATATCTGCTACGGATTATAGCAGCTCCTCTGAAGCAGAACAGACATTAAATGCGGATTCCATTATCATAGGAAATACATCTCTTTCCATACATGAAAGTAAACAGGATATATTTACAAAGTTAGATAAAGCTGGTATGGATTATAAGAAGTATGATGAAACAAAATCTGATAATCCAGGAAAAAACCGGTATGATTATTTTTATAACGCTGATTCATCGCTGCAAATATATTTTCTAAATGATGAATGCGTACGCCTAAGAAGCACTTATGCTTTGGAAGATACTGATAAAGTCCCATATACAGTCCAAGGTTTATCCCCTGGAAGTACATATTCCCAGATGGTAAAACTATATGGGGATTCCTTTGAAACACACTCATATTCTGGCAAATTAATATACACAATATACCGTTATTCTATAAACGGCTGCATTTATGAGTTTGGAATACAGGAAAACACAGATTATATTTATAATATAGATATATATCTTCCAAACCAGTCCCCTATTTATGATTATGGCGAAGAAATTAAAAAAACAAATTAGACTGCCATTTAAAATAGCCCTTGCGCTTTTTATAGAAATTGATATAATGTATTTTAGTATATATCTGGAGGAAATAATGGATAAAATAATAAATTACAGCAATGGACATTATGATACGGGGCTTGGTGAAGAATGTGGTGTATTTGGCATGTATGACTTAGATGGCACTGATGTGGCATCTGCTATATATTATGGCCTTTTTTCATTGCAGCACAGGGGACAGGAAAGCTGCGGCATTGCGGTAAGCCGTACAAACGGGCCTAAACGCAACTCATGTGTATGCAAAGGCATGGGGCTTGTTAATGAAGTTATTAACGCAGAATCCCTTGAGAAGATGCACGGTGATATTGGCGTAGGGCATGTACGCTACTCCACTGCCGGGGCAAGCATTGCTGAGAATACACAGCCACTTGTGCTTAACTATATAAAAGGCACTCTTATAGTTGCACATAATGGCAACCTTGTAAATGCAATAGAATTAAGAAATGACCTTGAATCCAACGGCGCTATTTTCCAGACAAGCATTGACTCAGAAGTTATTGCATATCTTATTGCACGTGAAAGGCTTAAGTCAGGGACAGCGGAGAATGCAGTAAAAAAAGCCATGGAAAAGATTAAGGGCGCATATTCCCTTGTAGTTGCAAGCCCCAGAAAGCTTATAGGTGCAAGGGACCCGTTTGGTTTCAGGCCGCTTTGCATTGGCAAAAGGGACAACGCATATATACTTGCGTCAGAGTCATGCGCACTTGATACTATAGGTGCAGAATTTATCCGTGATGTAGAACCTGGCGAAATTGTTGCGATTACATCAGATGGCATTAAGTCAGATATGAGCATGGCAGATGGCAAAACGGCACGGTGTATATTTGAATATATTTATTTTGCAAGGCCTGACAGCTATATAGACGGGATATGCGTACATGAATCAAGGCTTATAGCTGGTAAAATACTTGCACAGACATATCCTGCTGATGCTGATATTGTAGTAGGCGTGCCTGAATCAGGCAATGCCGCTGCAATGGGATATTCACTTGAATCAGGGATACCTTATGGCACAGCATTTGTAAAAAACAGTTATGTAGGACGCACCTTTATAAAGCCAAAACAGTCCGCACGCGAATCAAGCGTTATGGTCAAGCTTAATGTATTAAAGAATGTTGTAGATGGCAAAAGGGTTGTTATGATAGATGATTCAATAGTACGTGGCACTACAAGTGCACGTATAGTCAAGATGTTAAAGGATGCCGGGGCAAAGGAAGTACATGTGCGCATAAGCTCGCCTCCTTTCCTGTACCCATGTTACTTTGGTACAGATGTACCTTCAAGTGACCAGCTCCTTGCATATAACCACACTATTGATGAAATCTGTGGCATTATAGGGGCTGATTCCCTCGGCTATCTTGATATAAACCGCCTTGGCGAACTGGCAGGCGGGAAACCTGGATACTGTGATGCCTGTTTCTCAGGAAATTATCCCGTAACACCCCCAAAAGAAGATATACGTGGTGATTACGAACATTAATATAATATATCCGTCTGTGGGTTTGCGCTGCTGCACAGATTAAATATTTTATACCATTATAAATGGCAGCGCAGAAATGAGGAAAATATGAGCAACGACAGATACACAAGCCCGCTTTCAGAGCGTTATGCCAGCAAGGAAATGCAGTATATCTTTTCGCCAGACAAGAAGTTCAGGACATGGAGGAAGCTCTGGATTGCACTTGCTGAAGCTGAAAATGAACTGGGACTTAAAAATGAAAAAGGAGAACCAGCTGTTACCGCAGAACAGATTGAAGAACTAAAAGCACATGCAGAAGATATAAACTATGATGTTGCAAAAGAACGTGAAAAACTTGTGCGCCATGATGTAATGTCACATGTATACGCATATGGCGTACAGTGCCCCGGTGCAGCAGGAATTATACACCTTGGCGCTACATCATGCTATGTAGGTGACAATACAGACATTATAGTTATGGCAGAAGCATTAAAACTTGTACGTGCAAAGCTTATAAATGTAATTGACAAGCTTGCCAGCTACGCCCTTGCATACAAAGACCTTCCAACCCTTGCATTTACACATTTCCAGCCAGCGCAGCCTACAACTGTTGGCAAACGTGCCACACTTTGGATACAGGAATTTATGATGGATTTGGAAGACCTTGGTTATGTGCTTTCTACAATAAAACTTTTAGGCTCTAAAGGCACAACAGGCACACAGGCAAGTTTTATGGAACTGTTTGACGGCGACGAAGAAAAGGTTAAAAAGCTTGATTCAATTATTGCGGGCAAAATGGGCTTTGACACATGTTTCCCTGTATCAGGGCAGACCTATTCACGTAAGCTTGATACACGTGTGTTAAACGTACTTGCAGGAATTGCAGCAAGCGCACATAAATTTGCGTGTGATATACGCCTTCTGCAGCATCTTAAAGAAGTTGAAGAACCATTTGAAAAGAACCAGATAGGCTCTTCAGCAATGGCTTATAAACGTAATCCTATGAGATGCGAAAGGATTACATCCCTTTCAAGATATGTAATGTCAGATGTTATTAATACAATGTATACATCAGCCTGCCAGTGGTTTGAGCGTACACTTGATGATTCTGCCAATAAGCGCATAAGCATACCTGAAGGTTTCCTTGCAACAGATGGTATACTTGATTTACTTGTAAATGTAGCAGATGGCCTTGTTGTTTATGATAAAGTTATAGAAAAACATCTTATGGCAGAACTTCCATTTATGGCAACGGAAAATATAATGATGGATGCAGTAAAAGCTGGTGGCAACAGGCAGGAACTCCACGAAGAAATACGCACCCTTTCTATGCAGGCAGGGGAAAATGTTAAAAAATACGGCAAAGAAAACAACCTTCTCTCCCTTATTGCAGCAAATGATAAATTCCCTGTAGGTGAAGAAGAACTTAAAGGCACTATGGAACCATCAAAGTATACAGGACGTGCTGCATCACAGACTGAAGAATATATAAAAGAATTTGTACAGCCTGTACTTGATGCCAACAAAGATATTCTCGGAATAAAACCTGAGATAACAGTATAACAAACAACTTATAACAGGGCCGCCTGGTGCCAGCCTGTACTGGCACATAAGGCAGATTGGGGGCATTTATGGTAAGTAAAAGGATTTTAACAACAAAAGCTAAAGCTAATATGGTGGCATCTGAAGATGTCTACTCTGCAGATAACCAGCTTATTATTCCTAAAGGAACTGTTCTTACAGAGGATATAATAACAGCATTAAAAGACCATTCTGTATTTGCCATCAGGGTTGATACAAGCTGGGATGGTGTTACCCCTGTAATGATGGGAGAAGAAACAACTGAAGAAATCCCAGGGGATGCTGGTGAAGAAATTCCCTATATAGAATTCAGGATATTAGAAGTTCCTGATGATGGCATTATAAATACCAAAGATACAAAAGAATTTAAAGAATTTGAGTCATCATTTATAGAAAGTGTCGATGACCTGAAAAATGTGTTTAACAGTGTTGTAATGAAAAATGAAGAAATTGATACAGGACTGCTGCTTTCTGATGTTAAGGAAGTTGTATCGAAAGGAAGGAACAGTTTCCATATACTTGATATGCTGCAATGTATGAGGGGATATGACGACGTCACGTATGTACATTGTATGAATGTAGCATTATTAAGCAACCTGATAGGAAGGACTATATACCCTGAAATATCCCATGAGGAACTGGAAGTCCTTACATTATCAGGTCTTTTGTGTGATATTGGCAAAATCCTCGTACCAGAAGAAGTTATCAGCAAGAGTGGAAGGCTTACACTTCCTGAATACAATATAGCCAAGACACATGTATTCCATGGCAACAATATTTTAAAAGGGCTTAACCTTGACCCACGCATTGCAGAAGTTGCCATGCGCCACCATGAAAGATGTGATGGAAGCGGGTATCCTGGCGGCCTGAAATGTAACCAGATAGAAGAATTTGCAAGAATCGTGGCTATAGCCGATACATATGATGCAATGACAACCGACAGGCCTTACCGCCCGGCAATATGCCCATTTGATGTTATACATATGTTTGAAAGGGAAGGGCTTGTAAAATATGATGTTAAATTCCTGCTGCCATTCCTTGAAAAGGCGGCACATGCTTATGTCAATACAAGAGTTATACTGTCAACTGGTGAAACAGGCAGGGTTATTATGGTTAACAGAAAAGAACTTTCAAAGCCTGTAGTAAAAGTTGGTGATAATTACTATGACTTATCAAAAGAAACTTCCATAAGCATCAAGAACATAGTAATCTGATACTTAAACAAGATGCCTGGATTGTTATACTAACAGCCGTAAAAACGGCAGAATGGAGGATTTTTATGGTAACAGCTATTGTTGGAGCTAACTGGGGAGATGAAGGCAAAGGTAAAATTACCGATATGCTCGCAAAGGAATCAGATATTATTGTCCGTTTCCAGGGCGGAAGCAATGCCGGACATACAATTATCAATAATTATGGCAAATTTGCCCTGCATCTGCTTCCATCAGGCGTTTTTTATAACCATACAGCCAATGTAATCGGTAATGGCGTGGCATTAAACATACCTTATCTTTTTAATGAAATTGAAAGCATTGTACAAAGAGGAGTGCCAGCACCTAAACTGCTTGTATCTGACAGGGCACAGGTGGTTATGCCATACCATATAACATTTGATGAGTATGAGGAGGAGCGCCTGGGAAAGAAATCTTTTGGCTCTACAAAATCAGGCATTGCTCCATTTTATTCAGATAAATATGCCAAGACCGGCATACAGGTTTCAGAACTTTTCCTTGATGATGAAGCATTAAAAGAAAAAATAAAAGGAATATGTATAAAGAAGAATATACTGCTTAAACATCTCTACAATAAACCAGAACTGGATGAAGAAGAACTTCTTGAAACATTACACAGTTACCGTGACATGGTTGCGCCTTATGTATGTGATGTTTCAAATTTCCTCAGGAAATCACTGAAAGAAGGAAAGAACATACTTCTTGAAGGGCAGCTTGGTTCACTTAAAGACCCTGACCACGGAATATACCCTATGGTAACATCCTCTTCCACCCTTGCTGCATATGGTGCAGTAGGTGCAGGAATACCTCCATATGAGATAAAGAGGATTGTAACTGTTGTAAAGGCATATTCAAGTGCAGTAGGTGCAGGTGAATTTGTAAGTGAAATACTTGATGAGGAAGAAGCAGAACAGCTTAGGAAACATGGCGGTGACGGTGGTGAATATGGCGCTACAACGGGACGCCCAAGACGCATGGGCTGGTTTGATGCAGTTGCAACGCGCTACGGCTGTGAGATACAGGGTGCTACAGAAGTAGTCCTTACGGTACTTGACTGCCTTGGATACCTTAAAGAAATACCTGTATGTACAGGTTATGAAATTGATGGCAGGGTTATAACAGATTTTCCTGTAACAGCAGAACTTGCCAAAGCAAAACCTGTATATGAAGTGCTTCCCGGATGGGAATGTGATATCTGTGGGATAACAGAATACAGCCAGCTTCCCGTAAACTGCCGCAAGTATATTGAATTTATAGAAAAACAGATTGGAAAGCCTGTTAAAATGGTATCAAACGGGCCAAAAAGGACAGATATTATATACCGTCAGTAAACTGGTAATGGAATGGTGTGTTATATGAATTATGGTGAACAGCAGATTAAGAATAAAATCAAAAACCTTGCCTCCTCTAAAGGCAAGGTTATAAACAGGATACGCCTTTACAGCATTATTTTCCTTGTTGTTATTCTTCTGGCTTCCCTCCTGGTACTGGGGTTTAGTGCTGCCGGCCTTTTACGCGGTCTGGTCGACAGTGCCCCGTCCCTTGCTGATGTAGAACTTATGCCAAGCGGCTATGCAACTACAATATATGATGCAGATGGCAATGTAACCCAGACCCTTGTGGGTTCTGATGCCAACAGGGTATATGTAGATATAGGGCAGATTCCAGAAGATGTACAACATGCTTTTGTTGCCATTGAAGATGCAAGGTTCTATGAACACAAAGGCATAGACTTAAAAGGGATAATAAGGGCAGTTTACACTGGTGTCATAAACCATAACGGCCTTGAACAGGGTGCAAGCACAATTACACAACAGCTTCTTAAAAACCAGGTCTTTGGCGGCGGGAATGAAACTTCCTTTTTTGCAAGGTTTTCACGTAAAATACAGGAACAGTGCCTTGCAGTTGACCTGGAAAACAATATGGATAAAGACCAGATTCTTGAATATTACCTTAATACAATAAACCTTGGCCAGAATACTTTAGGGGTTGAAGCTGCAAGCAAAAGATATTTTGATAAATCTGTATCAGAACTTAATATATCCGAAGCAGCAGTTATAGCTGGAATTACACAGAACCCTTCAGAATATAACCCCATTACCAACCAGGAAAATAATGCCGCTAAACGTAAACTTATACTGAAAGCAATGCTTGAGCAGGAATTTATATCTGAAGATGAATACGAGGACGCACTTGGTGAAGATGTCTATTCATATATAAGGCAGGTCAATGAAAAAAAATCTTCTGCTAAAGGCACTGTTAATTCATATTATGTAGATGCCGTTATAGACAGTGTTATAAAAGACCTGGAACAGGAGCTAGGTTACACTGAAACACAGGCATATAACGCAATTTACAGAAGAGGCCTGAAAATATATTCATGCCAGAAAAAGGATTTGCAGGATATCTGTGACAATGTTATAAATAATGATAAATATTATCCCAGAGAAACTATAAAGTACCTTTCATATTCACTTTCTGTCAAAAGCCCGGGCGGTGAAATATCACAATATACAGAAAATGATATTAAAGCTTTTTATTCCAGCACTAAAGGAAGGGATATAAACCTTTATTTCAGGAAGAAAAAAAATGCCAGTAAATATATAAATTCATTTAAACAAAAAATCTTAAATGATGACAGCGAAATTATAGATGAAAGAATTAATTTTATCAAACAGCCACAGGCATCTTTTGTATTGCTTGACCAGTATAACGGACAGGTACAGGCAGTTACAGGCGGCAGGGGCGGAAAAACAGCTGACAGGACATTTAACAGGGCAACATCTTCCAAAAGACAGCCAGGCTCTACATTTAAGATACTCTCAACATATCTCCCTGCGGTTGATACATGTGGCATGACACTTGCTGATGTTGAAGAAGATGCACCATATAAATACCCCGGAACCAGCACAATGGTAAGGAACTGGGACAGTACAGGCTATAAAGGGCTTATTACATTACGTGATGCAATAACTGGTTCTAACAATGTAGTAACAGTAAAAACCTTTGAAAAAGTATCACCACAGACAGGGTTTGATTATCTTTTAAACCTCGGGTTTTCTACACTCGTAGACAAAAAGCAATCCGAAGATGGTAAAATATATACAGATATCCAGCTTCCTACCGCACTTGGCGGGCTCACTGACGGCGTTACAAACCTTGAACTTACTGCTGCCTATGCAAGCATAGCCAATGGCGGGACATATATTGAGCCTGTATTTTATACAAAAATAGTTGACCATGAAGGCAACCTGCTTCTGGAAAATAAACCAGATACTAAAAAAGTTATGAAAGAATCTTCTGCATGGCTGCTTACAGATGCAATGAAAGATGTAATTTCATATGGTACAGGCACAGCAGCAAAATTTGAGGACATAAAAACAGAACAGGCTGGCAAAACAGGGACTACCTCTGATAATACAGACTACTGGTTTGAAGGATATACACCATATTATACAGCCGGTATATGGACAGGTTATGATATAAATGCACCACAGCCTGATGGAAACTTCCATAAAATAATGTGGAAAGAAATCATGGAAAAAATCCATAAAAAAATGAAGCTTAAAGAAAAAAGCTTTACCATGCCAGATGGCATAGTATCATGTAATATATGTACCAAATCAGGGCTGCTTGCCAATAGTGACGCATGTGCCCTGGCAGGTGATGGCGCACAAATACGTACAGAATACTTTGCAAATGGCACACAGCCCCATAAAAAATGCAGCCTGCATATAAGCCCTGCTTATACTGGATAGGCTGTATAACAGGCTTTTCTTTAACTGCAAAACAGGGCGCATAGGTTATTTCCCTATACGCCCTTTATTTGTTTTTTCTGTAAAAAGAAATAGAAACCAATGCAAAAACCATAGGTATACAGGCATATCCCGCATTAGCTTTCCCATTATCCAGAAAAACATATCCTGCTCCAGCAAATGTTAAAATAATAAATACTACACTTAATACCAAGGCTATTTTCTTAATCATAATGTTCTCCATCAATTTATATTTATACATTTATTTTTCTATTAACAACAAATACGCTAACCAGCATAGCAGTATATCCCAGCAATAAATAAACTACTGCATAAGGAATAAATGCAGGTTCTCTTATATCAAAGAAAATCCATGTTCCAAAGAGAAATAAAACAGCTGGTAGTACAGGTAAAAACCATGATGTACGTATATTCCTGCCTGAAACAATTCCTATAACTATTGATGCTATGGGATTTATAGTGAAAAAAAGCAGAAAACACACTGCCATGCCACCATCACCTTTTATAAATGCCACTGCACACCAAGGTAAAAACAGCATAATAAAAGCTGACACTAATACACAGATAATATTCTTTTTAACCATAACTATACACCTCCATTCCCCACAGTTTTATATTTGCATTTCTTCCTCATCTTTTCCGTTTAACCTTACAGCGCTGCTGTTTACGTTGCAATTTTTTTGATAAATTGTTTACTGTTTTCTCTTTCTTCTTTATGGTCTGGTTTCTTTTCTCTGCAACAAAAACGTAATACCCATTTATTCCATAAACCTTAACGCCGCCAAAAACAGAAGCCAGCTTATTTTTATACCAGGTAAGCCTTTTTGTAACCATAACCATTTTACCACCTTTTACTAATTTTTTAAACCCAGTTTCAATAAAATGTTTTGGGACGGAAAAATCCGCATGGTATGGTGGGTTAGACAATATAAGTGTAAAATCATTTTCTTCTATATTTTCATACCCGTTACTTAACCTGGCTTTAATATTTGGCACATTATTAATCCGCAAATTTATTTTTGTATATTCTATTGCCTGTCCAGAAATATCACACATTATAACATTTTCTTCACCAATCAATTTACCTGCAAGTATACCTACAACACCATACCCGCAGCCTAAGTCCAGCACCTTGTCATATGGCGAAAAGTCAATAACAGATAACATAGCTAACGTACCAGCATCAACCGCATTAGCTGAAAAACTGGAAGGTGCTGTTTCAAATATCATATCAACATTTTTAATTCTTGTAACAATCATTATCAGCCTCTCAAAATAACAATTTGTACTTCTAACAGAATACCACAATTACTGCTGTCTAATAAAATACTCCCTGCATCTTCTGGCTCTGGTTTACGAATAACAACAATTTTTCCATTTTTTAATAAATATTTCATAACCCCTCCATTTTAATATAGTTATTTTCTAATAACCAGTAATTTATTATCTCCTTTTTGAAATTCGTATTCTGTCTTAACAATTTCCACTTTATAATCCTTTTGGAAATAATCCATTACATTCCTGGTTAAGTCTGTCTTATTTGCGTCTAAATCTACAACCGGAAAAATTCGGATTTCTTTACACACCCTGAGCATTTCCGTTATTGAAGAAATATGAAAATCATATCCCAATGAAGTATACATTAGCAGGAAATGGGAACTTAATCCGATATCAAAATAATCCGCCCCATAGGGTAACTTACCAGGCAATTCATGGAATACATAACGCCCTTCTGCTTTTCCTTTTTCATAATCAGACAGAAACTTTCTCATGGCAGACATCCGGGTATTTTCAAGTTCTTGTAAACTTTTAATATGTTTCCACACATAATTATCCATATTTTCCTGCATTTGCTGCATAACTGTAATCCGGGCTTCCTCAATCCGTTTTTGTATATCCTCTTTTGCAAACTGGTATATCAAATGAAATTACATTTCCATTTCTTTCAGCCATCTCATAATTGAAACAGGCTGGACCATCGCCAAATCCTGCAATTTTTTTTGACATATCATTATCATCTAATTGGAACATCAACTTGTATTCTTCCATATTTCTGCCCCAAGGCACAACACTGTCTAACTTAAAAGCCATTTTCTTTTCCTCCGTCTTCTCTGGTTTGCTGAATTAACCAATATTATTATATTACCACAAATACATACACACTTCCATTAAATTTTGTTTAATCAGCCTCGTTCTCTCTGTTCTGTACTGGCTGCTTCTGGCATTGTGTTTCTTCATTCACTTCAGGTATAAATTTTATTAAACGGTTATTTTTTTCTCCATAGCCTGTAAATTCACCATAGAAATAATTTGGTTCTGCATATCCTCAACAGTTTCTATCCTGATTCTGCCTATATTTTTTCTTATCATTTCAAAATCTATATCAGGAAATAATTTTTCACAAAAACTATTTATTTCGGGAGATGCCCCCATTAAAGCTGTTACAAGTGCATTAGTGCCAAACTGCTCTAACACATCTTTCAGTTCCTTTTCAGAAATTGTTGAAATCTGCTCAAAACTAGTTATCCGCTGTGGCTGTATCTTTGGTTCTAATATATCATTTATCGTGATATTATATAATTTAGAAATTTCCAATAAAACTTCTAGGCCAGGAATAGCCATTCCTGTTTCCCATTTTGATACTGCCTGCCTTGATATCCCTAATTCTTCCGCTAAATCATCTTGTGTATAGTTGTTGCTTTTACGCAAAAACTGTAAGTATTCCGATATAATATTTGTATTCATAAAAATTACCCTCCTTATTGCCATTATAAAATATATGGCAACAAGAATAAAGAATTTGTCCAGTGCTAAAAAGCAAATACCAGTTGCGCATTATTTTACAATTCTTCCGTTTCCCCGGAAAAGAATATGCAGCAATTCCAGAAACTAAATTTACTAAAAAATTGCAGCAGCTCCTGTGTCTGGTAAGGAATAAATTTTTTGCAGAAATTGTCAATTTCATAAAATACTGATATAATTAAATTATACCATAGAATAAGACTTATGGGGGCTTTTATTTTGTCGGACTCACGTTAAATATAATTTTTATGGGATAAAAAATATTATATTTCCATATAATAAAATGTACGTTATTGACACTATGTACATTTATGTTATAATGGAGGTAAGTAACAGTTGAGATAAAATTATAAAAGATTATAAACGGGTGTTGACTTTTATAATTTATATTAGCAGAAGAAAGTAGTTGAAAAGATGATAAAAACAATCCAGGTAATGCTGCTCCCCAATAATAAACAAAAGATAAAATTATTCCAGTATGCGGGTGCGGCAAGATTTGCGTATAACTGGACATTAGGTAAAGAACAGGAAAATTATAAAAACGGTGGAAAGTTTATATCCGATGCAAACTTGAGGAAAGAATTTACGCAGTTAAAGAAAACTGAAGGATATTTATGGTTAAATGACATATCTAACAATGTGACAAAACAGGCTGTAAAAGATGCCTGTGGTGCATATAAGAAATTTTTTAAGAGACTGGCAAAATTCCCAAAATTTAAAAGCAGGAAACATTCACCGCCATCATTTTACCAGGATAATGTAAAAATACAGTTTACAGATACCCATGTAAAAATTGAAGGGTTTGCTGTTTCAAAAAAGAAAAATAAACAAAAGTTAAACTGGATAAGGCTTGCAGAACATGGACGTATACCAGCCAGGGATGTAAAGTATTACAACCCGCGTATTAAATTTGACGGATTAAACTGGTGGGTTACAGTTGGTATAGAATATAAAGACTGTACTGCCTTTCCATCAAATGAAGGTATTGGCATTGATTTAGGTATCAAAGACCTGGCAGTATGTTCTGACATGAATAAATACCAGAATATAAACAAAACACAAAAAGTAAAGAAACTGGAAAAAAGAAAACGCAGGTTACAGCGTTCTATATCAAGAAAATATGAAAAAAATAAAAAAGGGAGAAGTTACTGTAAAACAAGTAATATTATAAAAAGTGAAGAGAAACTTTTAAAACTAAACCACAGGCTAACGGATATCCGTCAGAACTATTTACATCAAACAACATCTGAAATTATAAAGCGAAAACCAAGCTTTATAGTTTTAGAAGATTTAAATGTAAGCGGGATGATGAAAAACAGGCATCTGGCAAAAGCAGTACAACAGCAGGGGTTTTATGAATTTAGAAGACAGATGGAATATAAAGCTTTATGGAATAACATTCCTGTCATTATAACAGACAGGTTCTTTCCAAGCTTAAAATTATGCTGCTGCTGTGGGAATATCAAAAAAGATTTAAAACTGTCAGACCGTATTTATAAATGTATATGTGGAAATGTTATTGACAGGGATTACCAGGCAGCTTTAAATCTTAAAAGATATGGAGAGAATGTTTTACAATCTGTATCATAACACTTTAAGTTAATACAGATGTGTACTGGTACGTTAGCCAGGAATTTACGCCTGTGGAGTGTACAATGTGTCTGGTGGGCACATCAGACTGTGAGTAGTTGGAATTTAACAAAAGCATACACTATGAAACAGGAATGGAACATAAAAGTTTTATAAGTTATAAGATAATTTTATTAACTTTTTATAAGTTTTCAGTAACGGTA
>CAJTOK010000026.1:0-15751 GCA_910577825.1 uncultured Lachnospiraceae bacterium
TTGGTAAAAATAACCACGTTGCTTCAATGATGGATGAATCCGGGAAAGTTGTCTTTAAGGCTTTTTCTTTCCCTAACACTTCTGATGGCGGGGAATCCCTTTTCTCAAAGCTTTCTTCATATTCATCTGACACAGCCAGTTTTGAAGTTGGTATGGAAGCAACAGGACACTACTGGCTTGCTGTTTATTCTTTTCTTTATGAAAAGGGGTTCATACAGCATGTCATAAACCCCATACAGACAGATGGCTGGCGTAAAGGTAAAGAAATCCGCAGGCGTAAAAATGACACCATTGATTCTGTCATTATTGCAGATTTAATCCGTTACGGACAGTTTGTGGAAACCCATCTGGCAGGGGAAGACCTTTTCTCACTGCGTAACCTTACAAGATTCCGCAGCTATCTTACAGGGTCTGTTGGTGACCTGAAACGTAAGGTAGTCTGTATACTTGACCAGGTGTTCCCAGAATACCAGTCTGTATTTTCAGATATATTTGGCAAAACTTCAAAAGAAATCCTTATGCAGTTCCCTTCACCAATGGATTTTGAAGAAATGCCATCTGAAACCCTGGCAGAACTGCTGGCAAAGTTAAGCCGGCAAAAAGCTGGCAACGAAAAAGCATTGCAGCTAAAAGATGCTGCCAGACATTCTTTTGGCATTACTTTTGCACAGGACAGTTTTACTTTCCAGCTTAAAGCACTTTTAGCACAGATTTCTTTTATTGAAAGCCAGATAAAAGATACTGATATTGAGATTAATTCCATTATGGAAAAACTGGATTCCCCTGTCACTACAATAACTGGCATAGGTAAAGTTACTGGTGCTGCTATAATTAGTGAAATTGGTGATATTTCTAAATTTGACAGCCCTAAGAAACTTGCTGCATATGCCGGGCTTGATGCTTCTGTCAGCCAGTCTGGGGAATTTGAAGCCACACATAATGTAATGAGCAAGCGTGGTTCACCATACCTGCGCAAAGCAATTTTCCAGGCAGCACTTGTTGCTTCTTTTAAAGACCCTGTGTTAAGTGTTTTCTACCAGAAAAAACGGGCAGAAGGCAAACACCATCTTACATGTGTTGGTGCTGTTTCCAGAAAAATGTGTAATATTATTTATGCTGTCTTAAAAAACGGGCAGCCTTACGTACCTAAAGCTTAATAAATTACATATGTTATATTAAGTTTGTATTTATGCAAGCTTGTTTGCTATACCCTTTTTTATCAAAAAATTATTTTTATTTTTTTGTTTTTCTGCTTGACTTTTTATAGTTGGTCTTTCCCTAAAACGGCAACTCATTTTCAAACCTGTAATTCTGCTTCACCGACACGAAATCGGCTTTTGCGTCTGATAAAAATTGCGCTATTTCCTGCGGTGCGGGTTCGTGGTCTAATTCCTGCTCTTTGATTATTAAAGCTCCTATTTGGGCGCTAAATCCACACGAATAACTCATAAAACCAGATTTAAAATCTTTTTTCATTGCCTTTATTACCCAAAACTCTTCCAGTACCTTGTTTTCCTCATGTTTTACGGTCACATTATGTAACATTGATTTTTCCTCGCTTTCATTATCTGTCATGTCAAATTCAAAAACCTTAAAATCTCTCGTTCTTTTTCCGTAGTATGTTGGATAATGTCTATCCATTTCTGCCATTTTCCATTTTCCAATATAGGGCTTGAAAACGGTCATTCCCATATTCTCAAAGTCCTTAACCGCCCTTGCGTGGTCGCCGTGTCCGTGGCTGACTACCGCCCCAACAACATCAGATACATTAAAGCCAATTCCTTTCAGTATTTGTTTTCTTGCTAAACCCAAATCTAAGAGAAGTATCTTTCCGTCATTGTCATATAAGGCGTAACAATTTCCCTGCTGACTGCCAGTTCCGATACATCTAACGAACATCTAAATCACCTCGATTTTCTTTGAAATAAATCTCCTTTATCGTTTTTCCATCACTTCTCGGAACATAATCCATAAAATCGCATGAATTATATAAAATCCTGTTATTGCACCATCTCTGCAAATCCCTTAATATATGCCTTTGTGGAAGTGAATTTTTCCTATATATTCTCACATCAGGTCTGAACCCGATTTCTTCTATCTTCTTTATTCTGTATAAATCCTGCTCTATATCAGTATCAAAGTTAGTCAGCATATACACGCTTTCACTGCTCTTATCTACTGCCAGCTTTTCTTTTGCAATTTTCAATCCTCTTGTAATTTCTTTCTCAAATCTCATAAAATCAAAAGCAAAATGCACCATTGACATATTTATCTGGTTCAGCAATTCTACATTTCTCTCATTGATAAACCTCGCATCCAATCCTTGCGTAAAATCAACTTTCGCTCCGCTGTCTGCTAACTGTTGTAGCAATTCCATGTGGTCTTTGCAGGCTAATAAGTTCGGGTCTAAAATCTTTATGTTCTTCTGCCCTCTCCAAAATTCCGATAAATCAGCGACTTTATGTGAACATCTGCCCTCTTTTTGGCTTACGATGCAGAAAGAACAGTTATTGCAGCACCCTCTTGTCAAAAATCCGTAGGCGGTATTCTTGGTGTACTGCGGATATAAGTCGTAATCTGGATAAATATGTTCAACCTCATAGGGCAAATCAAAATTCTTGCTTTCATCAAACACTTCTTTTCCGTCAACTACGCTGATACAATATCCAGTGCCGCCCTTGATTATCTCTTTTGCATTGACATAGTATGGATAGTCCAGCGTGTATTCCTCTGAAAATACCTTTGACATATACGCCTTGTCGAACGGTTCTCCTATGCTGTGAAATAACGGATCGTACCATTCAACTCTATCTCCTTGCTGTTTATGCCATGCGGATAGTTTCATCAGTGGTAGGTTCGGGAAATTATGAGAATCAACATCTATTAAGGCTATTCGCAAATCGTCACTTCCTTTTATGCCCCAACATTTTCAACAGACAAAATCTGTTCTCCTGCTTCCAAATCAATCTCTGTTACTTTAAGTTTTGCTTTCTTAAAGCCGCTTATTTTCCATCTTGCATATCTTTCAGCATGGAGTTCATCTTCTGCAACGACAACCGCTTTGTAGTTATCGCACCATGAATAGTGGTCTATTCGGTCTATTACAAATACTTTCATTCTCCCTCGTTTCCTCCCTCCAAAATCCCATGTATCACCCTCAACTACTCTAAGGAAATATCCCTTTGCGAACCGTATCTGAACCTCTGTTCAATCTCCCGAAACAGCCTGATTTTCTCTTGTTTTTCCTCAATCTCCTTTCTTGTCAGATAGAGAATGTAGTCTACGCAGCAATCAGTTTTCTCAACAAGTCTTTTATAGCTTTCTCTATATTCAAACGCGATTTCTCCCCAAATCCCGTCTGACCGTTTTCCCGCCTTTATGTATTTTCTCCCTACAGAAGAAACCTCCCATTCCTCAATACATTCTTTCTTGTAGCCTCCGATATTGATAAAGTCTGAAAAATCTGCCCTTGCCACAAGGATTTCATCTGCTTCTTTGCTGTCTGTGAGTGCTGTCTTAAACTCGGTAAGGCAGTTCTGCATATCCTTGATGTACTGTGTCATACTTCCGCTTTCATCAATCCCCAAAAAGATAAGGTTAATACTCTCACTCTCCAAATCGTCAACGGCGGTATTCTCTACCTCGATTTCGTCCAAACCGTCAATCTCAATTCCGTTTTCTTCGTAATTGCTCATGGTTTTAGTCCTCGCTTTCTTCAATTTCTTCTTCATAAACAATTTCCGCTCTGTTGTGGGAAGTATGCAGAAAATTCCCTTCTGCTATAATTCTGTACGCGTCCCATTCTTCCACATTTTCAAGGCTCAAATCTTCGCTGTTAAAAGCCTCTTTAATTGCCTCTTTTTCGCTTTCTGCCTTAACTTCCACGTAGCAAACCGCTACGATTGGCACTTTTACGGTATATTTCTTCATGCCGCCCCTCCTACAAAATACTGTCTGTGCTGTTCACAAGGTTTACATGGTACTTGGTCTTGAACTCGTCAAATGCCTGTTTTGTCATACCCTCAAAGTCAACGCCTGGAACAACAACGCAAGACATACAATCTTCAAGAATATAGATTTTCTCTGTAACATCTTTCCTGTTTCCGTAGTGTTCAAGAATCTGCTTAATGCTCTCTAACACGCAATGGCTGGCGGCTTCTCCTGCGATTATGATTTTGTCGTATTTCTCTACTTTGTTAAGGAAATCAATGTTTATGTTCACGTTGTTTTCCGGCGTACATCCGGCTTCTTCCTTTGTTATTCCATACATTTCAGAAAGCGGATTGTATCCTTTTACCATTCTTTCTGTCGCCGCTTTCTTCGCTACCGAATGGAAATACACCATGTTTGCAAACTGATTTTCCAACGCACAGCCAGTGGTTCCCTGTATGCAGTGATAAGGCCATACCATGAGCGTTTTCTTTGCGCTCGCTTCAAGGTTTTCTACATACTGCCTTGATTTCAGCGGATGGATAATCGGTCTGTACTTTCCGTTGTCAAGGTCTTCCAATGTAATGGGTGTATTTGGTGTCGGATTACTCCCGTTTTCATCAATCCACCAGCACGGATGAAAAATCTGGTGCGGCGTGTGCGTGTCGATTGATACCGCAATATTGCTGATTTTATCCATGTTGTTGTAGATGAACCTTGTCATGCGCTCCACGTCTCCATGCGCTCCCGGTACGCCCAATGCACCGTTGTCCATAAAGTCCTGCTGAACATCAATCCCGATAAACAGCGCACGTTCCTTGTTCTGCTTTGACGGTGTAAGCTGTTCATCATTCGCCTTTTTCAAGATTTCATTCAGCGAAACAGGGTTCTCTGCCTTGCCGATGGCGTTTACGTTTACGATTTCTTCATAATTTGTTTTCATTAAAAAATCCTCCTTAAAATTGTTTATGTTAATTTGCATTACTGCCTGTTTTATTGCGGACTTCCCACGAAAGAAAGTCCGCTGTGTGACTACCTAAAGAACAAAAGATATTTCAAACCTCTTTCAATATGCAGTAACATTCTGGCGCAACAAATCCGTACTCCATCACGTCTTTTTCTGTTTCGATTTGCAAAATATCTTGGTATCTTCCGTCATAAAGAACCGTTCCAACCTTAACTTCCTTGTCCTCGGTTTTTTCATATTTCTTTCCTTCAACAAAAAGCAATTCTGGCGTTTGCGCCCATTCTAAAACTTTCATAAAATTCCTCCCTTAAAACGGTACTTTCTGTTCTTTTGTTGTCTGTTCGTCCTGTGCCGCCTCTGGCTCGTCTATAATTTCCTCAAACTGAACGCTATTTGCGTTCTCTGCAATCTCTGCCTCAACAATCTTCTCTGTGTCGGTTTCAATCTCCATTCCTGCCATAAAAGCGGTCTGCTGTGTCGGATTTTCAAAATCCAGTTCAATGTGCTTGCAAAGCCTATGTAGCACTGTTTTCTTGTACATTTCCCCTGTGAAGTTCTTCCATGCAGGAGAATTACTTGCCTTGCTTGATTTCCTTGTGTTCTCCAAGTCCGCAAGGCTCATGGTGTCGTAAATCATACCGCCGTCTTGATAAAGGCAGACTGCAAATGCGCCGATAATGTCCGCATTGTTAAATGGCTTTGGCTTGAAATTGATACCCTGTTCTCCATTTACAATGGTTTCCTCAAACTCATCACCATCACGAACTAACTTAGCGTAAATATCCTTAATCGGTCTGATAGAATACTTCTTTGCCAGTTTCTTTGCCCCTCTGTAGTCGGTCTGATAATTTAACTGGTTGCCATAGGGAATTAGGTAACATTCCTTGCTGTAAAAGTCCAAGCCGAGGTATGCACCTTTTAACAGCCCTGTCATAATCTCGCTCCGCTTGTATTCCATTAACTTAGGATTGTCATGGATAAGGGCGAGTGCATTTTGTACAAACCTTTGCTTGTTGAAATCCTTTGGAAGTGCGTCATTTACGCTCTCCAACTTTTCCATGAGTGCCATATCAAATGTTCTCTGCTTTGTAACTGTTCCCTCGTTCTGTGCCGATACCTCATTTTTTGTTGCCATAATTCATATCCTCCTTAAAATAATGTTGGTTTTCCTGCTACCGCCGTCATTGCACCTTTTGTAAGTTCAAATGCCTGCTGTTCTGTAAATCCGCTACGAACAAAGCTGTCATTGATAGCCTTAATCTCGTCTGCCATTTCATCATACTTTCTGTACTTTTCCAGTTTCTCAATGTCCGCTTTAAGAACTTCAATTTCCTCATTCTTCTGCTCGATTTCTTCAAGCAGTTCATTCTTTGTTTTTACTGCCACGTCTTATTCCTCGCTTTCTTTTATAAAATTCCTCTATGAACGTCTGCAATCTTGTCAATGGTTTGCCTTATTTCCCATTTCTTATCTTCATCAAGTTCATGCCTTAGAACTCTTGAAAACGCTGTTTCGTGAGCATACCCCAAATACTCTGATACTTCCCACAAAAATACTCCACATTCTTTTGCATAATCACGAATGTCTTTATTCGCCATATCCTCATTCTCCTTTCGCCCTCAACCCATGCCATAAGGTGTATGGGGAGGTTAATCTTTGCAATTCTCTTTGTAATCTTCAATCGCTTTTCCCAAGCAAGCCATGACAGAGGCTTTTCAAGCAAACATTCCCTCTCGAAAAAGTTTTTGCCATCTGCTCCATGCCAATCGCCCACAATATAAAGGCTTGCATTTGCCGACATAATATCAGTTGCCTTGTCATGGTACAGAATATGTATCTCATAGCAAGCACCAGCCGCAATAACGTATCTGTATAAGCCTTTTGTAACATCGTTCCATGCGTTAAAATTTTTCAAACTTTCGTTCATCTCTCAACCCTCCAATCCATCACAACCGCCAACACGCTTAAAATTCGTTTCTGCATTTAATGAGCCTCCGTTTCTATTTCCATTTGTATTTGCGTTTCATCCGCCGGCATTTCTTAATGGCAAGCTGATAAGACTGAATTAAGTGATTTCCACTTTTCTTATGTCTTATATCAAGAACATGCGTATATTTGAATTATTCATTGTATTTTTCGTAGCACACTCCGTACTTATCTTCTGAAACGTGATGTCCGTTTCCTTTGTCCTCATAAAGTTTAATAAAACCAATTTTCCTTAATTTTTTATCAATACTAAACATTCTTGTCCTCCATTCTATATTATTTACGGGCTTCCAGAAGGAAACCCGTTTTAATATTATCTGATATATATTTCTGCATTTATTATTTAAAAAGATTAATTCCAGACACCATCCTGTTTTTCCCAGACTTTCTGGTTGCTGCTTCCTTTAAAAACAAGTGACGGGTCTTTCAGTCCGTCAATATACTGGCCATCTATGATATAATCCAGATAACTGGTTATTTCCAGGTTACATATATGTTTTTTAAAACTGTAACCGCTCCACAGCCATATCTTTTTTTCTGGGAATGACCTTTTGCATTCCCTGGCAATGCTGGTGACTTCCTGTATATTTTCTTCTGCAAGAGGCTCACCACCCAGTATACTGATACGGCTTATATATGGTCTGTCCGCAAGTTTTAAAAATTCTTTCCTTGTACTGGCTGTCCATTCCTTTCCGCCAGTAAAATCCCATGTTTCCTGGTTAAAACAGTTTTTACAATGGAAATGGCAGCCCTGTACAAAAAGCGCAATGCCTATGCCATTACCATTGCTTGTATCTAATTCCCTTATTGAAGCATACCTGATATTACCCCTCCTCACCGCATTTGTATTCATGGTCATCAAGATGGACAAACCTTTCTTTTATTTCCTGTGTGCGTCCCTGGTTCCAGAAATTAGTCCCAATATACCTTTATACCCTCGGTTTCCCGATATTTACAAGGGGAGTAGACTATGCCTTGCAATCTCTCCGTTTATTCGGTTGAGCAATGCCGATAATTATAGTCGTTGCACCTTATTATTCATTTTTAGCCTGTTAGTTTTAATTTGTTTTTTACCAGTGTTTCAATTTGATTTTTTCTATCATTTGTTATAATGGGTTCTCTTTTAGGATAAGCATAACTTTTAAATAAAATTTGTTCGGCATACCATCTTGCAAAAAGGGCTTCGTTTTCTTCATAAAATAAACCAAGGTTATACATCTTTTGGTTAATCTTTATATAAGCATAATAAGCACCTTTTTTAGTTTTTGATATTCCTTTCACATTTTTTTTATTCATTCCATTTTGTGATTTTGTAACTATCCTTAAATTGCTTTTCCTGTTATCTAATGTATTATGGTTTATATGGTCTACTATCTGGTCTGTATCCATAATTATTCTATGTAAAAATATTACTGGCTGTTTTCTTGGTGTATTTATGACATATCCAGCCCTGTTTAATCTCCATTTATAATATTTAATCTTATGTATGTCTTCTGAATCAATTATTGTTTCTGAAATTTTATTTTGTGTCCTGTCGTATAAATCAATAACTGCAATATCACCATAAAAATTTATTTCATTTTTATCATATATTGTACGCGGGTTTGTATCCAATATTTTTCCATATTTTTTTATCTGGTTATAATGTTTTGGACATAATGACTGTCCATAATAAGCAATTTTCTTTTTATTCATTCTGCCACAAATATCACATTTATTATTTTTCATTAGTTTTAAATTCCCCCTGCCTTTTACCTGGTTAATTTTATTTAAAATATTTCCTGCTAAAAATAAATAATCTTGGCTCAAAGTTATCATATATATTTCTAATACACTTAGACTTCCTTTGAATTTCTATCGTTTTGGACTGTGGCAATTATACTGGCTGAACTTTACCACAGGTGCGTCGTGCGACATTCATTTTTGTTTTATCCCTGTTGCCACATACAGGGCACTCCCATTCCAGCCTGCCATCTGTGTCAGTAATCTTTATTTCACCACCATACCCGCACACCTGGCAGTAATCACTTTTGGTATTAAGCTCTGCATACATGATATTTTCATAAATAAATTTAATTATCGACAGTACAGCATCTGTGTTCTGTGTCAAATCGGCACATTCAATGTAACTGACTGCCCCTCCGGGGCTTAATTCCTGGAACCTGCTTTCTAACCCCAGCTTTACAAAAGGGTCAATCTTCTCTGTGACATGGACATGGTAACTGTTTGTTATATAATCCTTGTCTGTTATGCCTTTTATAATGCCAAAACGCTTTTTCAGGCATGATGCAAATTTATATGTAGTGGATTCAATTGGTGTGCCATATAAACTGTAATCCACATCCTCTGTTTCCTTCCAGCACCTGCATTTTTCATTCAGTGCCTGCATTACCTGTAACCCAAATTCCGTACCAGCCCCGTTATCTGTATGGGAATGCCCGGTCATGTATTTTACGCACTCATACAGCCCTGCATACCCAAGTGAAATGGTTGAATAACCACCATGGAGATACCTGTCAATTTTTTCACCTTTTTTCAGGCGTGCAAGTGCGCCGTCCTGCCATAAAACAGGTGCAACATCTGATAATGTCCCTTCCAGCCTTTCATGCCTGAGTTTCAGTGCCTTGTGGCATAACTCTGTACGTTCATCAAAAATATTCCAGAACGTTTCCATGTCCCCGCCAGATGACAATGCAATGTCAACAAGGTTTACAGTGACAACACCCTGGTTAAAACGCCCGTAGTATTTTGGTTTTCCATTGCTGTCAACATATGGAGTAAGGAAAGAACGGCAGCCCATGCACGGGTAACAATGCCCCTGGCCGTTTTTATCAGTTTTATTTTCCAGCATGATTTTTTCAGAAATGTAATCAGGGACCATGCGCTTTGCTGTACATTCTGCGGCAAGTTCCGTTAAGTACCAGTATTTGCTGTCTTTATGTATGTTATCTTCTTCAAGGACATATAAAAGTTTAGGGAATGCCTGTGTTACATAAACACCTGTTTCATTTTTTAAACCTGTAATACGCTGCCTTAAAAATTCTTCTGCCAGCATTGCAAGTTCCTTTTTGTATTCCTCTGTTTCCCCTAAATATATACATACAGATAAAAACGGTGACTGTCCGTTAGTTGTTGTCATTGAATTGCACTGGTAGTTAAATGTCTGGACAGAATCTTCAATTTCTTTTCCCAGGTCTTCCATTGCATAAGCAGCACAGGCGTCTTCATTATGCCCCCTGCGGCGGTATTTTTCTAAATACTGGCTGTAACTGTCCCTTACAAACGGTGCCAAATGTGCCAGTGTGATGGTTGTCCCGCCAAACTGGCTTGATGTTACTGCTGTTATAATCTGTGTAGCTATTGTTGTTGCTGTTATAAGCCTGTGCGGTTTGTCAATCCTTACTTTGTTGATACATGTGCCATTCTGCAGCATATCTTCAAGGTTGATAAGGCAGCAGTTTGAAATTGATAGCTGGGCATAATAGTCTGCATCATGGAAATGGATTAAACCATTGTCATGTGCATGTACAATTTCAGGTGGCAGGAGATACCTCCTGGTTATGTCTGTGCTTAAAATACCTGCCATGTAGTCCCTCTGTGTTGTAAGCAGCCTCGGGTTTTTATTGGAATTTTCATCATTCCAGTAGCTGCTTGTCCCGTTTAACAGTTCTGCAACCTGCCCGTCTGTTGTATTGGTGTTTTCCCTCTGGAACTCCCTTATGCTCCTGTAACCTTCATATGCCCTGGCTGTAAGCCTCTGCCCCTTGTTTATCAGTTTGTCATATACCATTTCTTCAATTCCAGATATGGTAATTATCTCTTTATTTTTATTTTCTTCATAAATCTCACAGGCAATATCTTCTGCAATCTTTGGTTTTACAATGCCTGAGCCATTTTTCATTGCTTTAAGTATTGCATCTGTTATTTTTTCTTTCTGGAAGCACGTTTCCGTGCAGTCCCTTTTTATAACTTTTACCAATAAATATGCCCTCCTATAAAATTTTTGTTATAACCGCATAACCCAGGACTGTAATCCCTATGCCAATAACAGCTTTCCAGTCAATTTCAAAAACAACCATGCCGTATAGATTAATTTTCATGTTGTATACCACCATCTCCTTTTTAACTGTTAAACAAATATTCTGTACCGCCTCAACTGTACTTTTTCAAATTTTCTTCTATATTCAGGCTCTTTTTAATATGTATATTCCTTAACTGTTCAAGGACTGTAACAGTGTCTTCAAGCATGGCTATATACCTGTTATACTGTTTTGCCATTGATTTATGGTATTTATGGCTGGCTTTCTGCCCTGCAATCACACGCCCTGTTTCCGGTTTAAAAATATCACCACCGCTGCATTTTGCAACACCTTTATATGTTGTGTTTGCTGCTGTGTCCTGCCCAAATGCCATGTCAAGCATATCTAATACACTTCCCGTTTTAGGGTTTGTTTCCCTGGTTTCATCTTTTGCTGTATTGCAGTCTTTCATTATTGCAATTACACACTGGTTTTCTGCTTCTTCAATAAATTTTTTCTGCATATAAAATAATCCTCCCTCCGTTTTTTCTACAGGAACAGCTTTGTGAACTCCCTTGCTTTTTTATTAAGTTCTTCCAAAGTCCCGTTATTTTCTATAGTAAAGTCATACATGTAACAAAATACGTCCCTGTCAGACTGGTTGCTACTGATAATTCCAGCGGTTTTCCTGGTGATAAGTACCGTTTTTGCATTAAATTTATGTACAGCCCTTTCTATTTCCTGTGGCTCTCTTATATGGAGGAACAGGAATTTATTACTGTCCTTATAAAATTCTTCCACTTTTCTCTCCATGCTTTTAAAAGGCATATCACAATAATCTGCGGCAAGCTGTTTTAAATCAGATAAAAATTTCCTGTCCTTTTCTGTTTTAGTGCCTGTCCAGCCAATAACAGCAGCAATTTTTTTTACTTCATCAACAGAAGAAAAATTTACAGAAGGCACATATCCAGACACAAATTTTACAAAAGTATCTTTTCCTGCCCTGCCAGTACCATTGATAACAAATATATGTTTGCCCATTAAATTATTCCTCCACATTTATGTCATCAAATATAACTGGCAGTTTTTCTTTCAGCCCTGTTAATAAAGGTATTGTTACTTCACGTATCTGTGGGTGTGCTGCCTTGGCTGTCCTGAGTTTAAAGAATGCCCTCCATTCCCTGTAATTGGCAGTCATTACCACCTCTGTCTTTGTACTGTTTGGCAAAACAGAACGTGCTTCCTGCGGAGTCCTGCCCATATTAATTAATTCAATGTAATACTCCTCTGCATGTTCCATTGCCAGAAGCCATTCCTTATAAGCCGCCGTCCCCTCTTCAAAGAAAAAAGGTTTAATAAATGTCACACCATTATTAAATTTGCCCTTTGAATAAGTGCAGAATCTTGTACTCTCCTGTGCAAATGAAGCAATCCTGTGGCGTACCAGTTCATGTGATACACCCCTGTCAACAATAAATTTAACTGTAAGCTGTGAATGTTCCAGCATTGCTTCATGTCCTCTGCCAATAAGCATTTTTACAAATTTTTTTGCACTTTCCCCGTCTTCTGTAATTTTACTTTCAGATTTGTAACATACACGTCCCGCATTCTCAATGTGCTGTAATTCTTTAATGCCATTCTCTGGAACAGGTGTTAAAATTTCATATCCTGCTTTAATAATCTTCATTATTTATCCTCCATTACTTTTTTTTCATTATTTCCTGTATCTGTCTTATTCCACTACAAATTTTTCCACATCCTTTTTAAATTTCCTGCCTGTTTTTTCATCTTCTATATGGACTATTACAGGTTTGCTTAAATCAAGGCTGAACATTCCCATGATACTGCCACCGTCAACTGTAAAACCTCTTTCCATGTTTTTGACCATGATGTCACAGCCATATGTTCCTGCCAGCCCCACAAATGTTTTTACATCTTCTACCCTGTTTAAATTAACTAAAAATTCCATAATATAATTTCTCCTTATCTATACACTTTTATTTTTATAATCCTGCCTTTAAATTTCTTCCCTGCATAGGATACATCACCCATTAACTTTGCTTTCCGTGGCAATGTGCCTGTATCCACTACAAATTCTGTAACACTCCCGTCTGTATGTATCCTGTGGCTGTCAACTGTGTCTTTGTCTGCCTTGCTGTCAGCTGTTATACATTTCAGGACATGTTTTCTTCCATTATGTGACAACACCAAATCAATTTTTACTCCAATACCACTTGTGTAATGGCTTCCTACAGCAATGCAGTACCTGTTCCCTGCCATCCATACACCAGACTGGTAATCCAGATGGTATTCTTTTTTCATCCTGCCTTGTGGATACTCTGTATTTCCGGTAATGCAGCCTGCATCTTCATAAGATTTGAAAATACCTGGTACTGGAGGGATATATGTTTTATACCTGTATGGTCTTTTTCTTAGATATTTAGAACATATATACCTGTTTTTGCCCTTATAACGGATTTTGTACCATTTCCTGCTGGTCTTTTTTATGACTTTAACCTTGTCATTCCAGTAAAAATAGCCAGCAACTTTACTGTTAATACCTGGTGCTGCCCTGATATTGACAGTTGTCTTTGCGTACATTGGAAAACACCTGGCATATGCTGCTGGTGGTTTCATGGATACTGGCATTAAAACACATGCTGCCACTATCCCGCTTAATATCTTTCTCTTACTGATAACACCACCTCATTTTTCTTTTTTATATCTATATGAAATTATCTGGTTTGTGTGTATGTATTAATATTCTGTATTCCTGGTGCGCCAACACCATAAAATATGTGTTTTACAGGTTATTATATATGCTAGTTTCACTTGCCAATAAAAGCATAGTTTTATAGCAGACAAATTTATACTTTATATGATAGAACAGCTATGAAATAACATTCTTCCTTCTAGCCAGAAGGGAAGATGATACATATGGGCGTAAGTTCCAAAAAGAAAAAGAAGAAACATAAAAAGTAAAGATGCCCATTAAGCAGGAGAGTAAGGCAGTCTTTGGACTGTCTTATTTTCTTTTAACTGGATTTATTCCCAATGAAAATACTATTTTATTGATTTTTTACACCTATATATAGCAGCTATTATTTATATATACTACTATATATAGATGTTCTTATTATCTAATCTTCAGGCTTTCCCCTGATGGTTCCAGACGCGCAAATTCACAATTAAGTGGACTATCTTTCCCCCAATACACGTTTATTTCAAAATCTGGTTCATCAATGCACTGTAACATATTTCATAAATCATATATCCCATATTTTCCTTGTCTACAAAATTCAAATAAAAATTTGCTGCTTTCTGCACTCCTAATATCCTTCTTAGAAATGCTGCCTCATTATATTTTGATTCGTAATTGTGTCTGATGATATCATCTATCTTGCTGTTCTCTATTAACAGGTAACAGTTTTTAATATTTATCATTCTGTTAAGTTCTTTGAAAAACCTTTCATCATGTTCTTTTATATTTCCTGCCAGTTCATCAACAGAATTTTTTCTTTCAATACACAGTTCATCTGTAAAATATGTATCCTTCATAAAACCTAATTCTGCACAGGCTTCTACCATAAATGAATAATCCCCTGTTTTTAATGCCTTTTTCTTATGTTTTATACCTTTTTTATCAAAGTAATCTAATATATGCTGGTTTTTCTGTTCATTTCCTGTATGGAGTATTACCATATTAGAAACCAGGTCTTTTAACTGTTTTTCTGTATAATAATATTTTATGGCACATCTTCCTCCCCTGTCCCGTTTTTAACCATAAACCTGCCAAGCCAGTATTCAAATTTACCTGGCACGTCCATGTATATTTTCTTTCCTGTTTTCTGGTTTATTCCACCTGCCGGCTCTTTTTTATTCTTCTTTTCAAGTGAAATAATATATAAAATATCACCAGCTGAAAACGGTTTCCTGTTGTACTGGTTTGTCCACATTTTAACTTCCCTTGTCCTGCCACTGTAAATTTCATATAGGAAAATATTAGTAACCGACTTCTTTACATCAAGTACAGAAACATAATAAAGCCGCCTGTCAGCACCAGGGTCATAATCTGTCAGGATACCAAGGACTTCCCTCTGGTTATCCAGCTTTTCTTTTAATGAAAGTTCCCTGTATGGTATTTTCTGGATTAATTCATTTAACAGCCCTTCTGAATTGATTTTATTGAACTGTTTTTCTGTTTCATTGCCATACATGGCAAGTACATCAAAAGGCAGACCGTTTTCCTCTGCTTTGTCCCCGTCAATCATTTTTCTTAGACTGTTAAATGATGGCACTTCCATTCCTATGCTTTGGAAAAATTTATATGTAAGCCCTACACTGTCTACAATAAGGAAATCCTCTTTTACATAACCAAATTCATCAAGTAAGCCGCCTTCAATTGCTGCACAGAGGGTACGTTTTCCTGTTGTTTCAGAAACAGCAGAAATTAAACCTGTTTCCCTGCGTATATCACCATCAAATATAAAGTAGCCGCAGGCATGTACTTTTAAATTAATTGTAATACCCTGGTATCCATTGCTTTGCCTGAAAAGGTTAATATATTCCAAAGGGATATAATCTTCTGCAAGGATATTGTCTTTTTCTTCATCATCCGCATACTTTAATGCTTTGTTATATTCATCAAGGTATTTTGAAATCTGGTTTGCATCTTCTGGTTTTACATCATTTGCGCCTGCATATAACTGCCATGCTGCTTTTTCTTTTAACTTTTCAACAGCCATCAGTGGATAACAGCCATGTTCACCAGCCAGTTTTTTAGCTGCCCTTACAAATGGTTCCTGTGTGGCAACATTAAGGTCTATATCCGGCATCTGGGAAGCTAAAA
>CAJTOK010000026.1:15760-48502 GCA_910577825.1 uncultured Lachnospiraceae bacterium
TAATGGTTCCTGTGTGGCAACATTAAGGTCTATATCCGGCATCTGGGAAGCTAAAACACGCTCTTTAGTAAGAAACCTTTCAGGATAAACTGGTACGTCTGCATTAAACCTGTCAACAGTTGTAAGCCCAAGCAGTTTGTTTGTAATAAATGAAGCAGCACTTCCCCTTGAAGTTGTTGTTAAAATCCCTCCCTGGTTATTTACTGCCTCATCAACAATTGCCTTGCTTGTAAGGAAATAGTCCACAACACCAGATTCCATTACCTCCCTGGCTTCATATCTTATGCCACCAGCCTTTTCTTTGGATTTTTCTTTCTCCTTTGAATATGCAGCATTTAGTATATTTTTATAAATTTTGCATTTTTCTTTATAAGTCTTGTCTTTATATATGCTGGGAATTTTGAACGACCTGTCCAGGACTATATTTTCACATTCACTTACAAATACATTTGTATTCATAACTGCCCTTAAAATATCTTCACTTGATAATATCCCCTGTTCTTTAAACCTCTGGATTACTGTCCTGGTGTCAGGATAGTCCATATACCAGCCATCTTCACCAGGGTAACTTATATTTTTATACTTTAAAATCTGGCTGCGTTTGACAGCATTCTCTTCTTTTATATAATGGCTGTCCAGCCCGCATATAATCTGTATATTGTTTTCTTCTGCAATCCTTAATATTTTTTCATTTAGTTTTTTCTGCCTGTCTGTATTATGGTACTGTACTTCCAGGAAAAAATTTTTACCAAAATAGCCATGTATCTTTAACCAGATATCTTCTGCATCTTTATAATTCCACCCTGCAATACAGGCAGATGTAACAATTATATTGTCCTTTGGGATATTAAACAGCAGTTCCAGGTCTATCCTTGGCTTGTAATAATACCCGTCTTCATTCGCAACAGACAGGGCAAAATTAATATCACCCCTGCCGGCAGCATTTTTAGCTGCAATAACCATATGGCAGTTTGTCCTGTCCTTTTCCAGTCTGTTTTTTACCCAGTATGCTTCTGTTGAATGTATGTATTTTAAATTTTCCTTTTTTGCCACTTTATATACATGGAACTGGTTTCCCTGTGAACCATGCTCACCGGAAAACAGGCATTTTGTATTAAATTCATGCGCTCTTTCTGCATAATTTTCTATAAATTCTGCGCAGTCTGGTGTAGAAGTATTGCTGAAATCCTTATGGCAGTGGTAATTTTCAAGGTAAAGGTTTTCTGCATAGTCCTCTGCTGTATATGGGAACTCAAAATCCAGCTCTGGAATAATTTTTTTTACTAGCTCTAAATATCCTATTGCGGCACACCTGCCTTTAAACTGGAAATAATAACTTTTAACATATATTTTTTCATAAACCAGCCGCCATCTAATTCCCCAATAACTTCAAGCGGCTCATTCATTAACGCATAATCTTCTAATTCTTCATAATCTGTATTAGTATTCCATTCAATTAACTGTATATAATCTGCTGGCATAATAACCAGATGTTTTCCATTCTTAAAACTGCTAATACTATAATCATTGATATTTACAATTTTAAATAAGAGAGGTTTAAACCCTGCCCCGCTAATCCTGTTAATTTCCTTAACCATATTAACCAATGTCCTGGTTATATCTTCTGTATTTATTTCGCAGTCAGCTATATAACCACCAGACACTTTCTGTTCCATAGTTCCCAGTTTCTGGTTTACTGTTTCTATAAATTTTCCAAGGTTATCCTTATCAATTACAATGCCGCTTGCTTCTTCATGGCCCTGTAATTCTGCCAGGCCTGTGTTATTGCACAGTTCCATAAAATTGCCATATCCAGCAGAACGCATTGAACCACAGTATTTACTTCCACAGTCTTTCAGTATAAATACTGGTTTATTATACAAATCCAGGCATTTATTGCCAATAAGCCCTGAAATGCCATATGCTGTATCAATAACTGTGTATAATACTTTCATATTTTCCTGCCTGTTTAAATCTTCATATACAGATGGAAGTATTTTTTCTAATTCATCTGCCTGTACCTGTTTACATTCTTCAAGCTGTTTTTTCAAAGCCAGGATTTCTTTGTTTTCATCTGACAGGAACAGGCGCATTGCAATGTCATTCCTGCCAGTCCTGCAGCTTGCGTTTATTAACGGTGCTACACTGAATAAAACTGCTTTGCTGTTAAACCCATAGCCTCCAATAATCTTTTTAACTGCCGGGTTTGTAAGGTTTTTTAGTCCCTCACTTATAATATACCTGTTCTCCCTGCTGTCCTCTGATACATCACATACATCTGCTAAAATGCCACAAGCCGCTAAATCAGTATAAGTACCAGCATAATCATTCATAAAGTATTCATCTAAATATTTGCAGAATTTCCATACAACACCTGCACCTGACAGCTCTGGATTGCCATAGCCCCTCTGGGAACTGGCCAGTGTAACATACTTGTCATAACAAACACCAGGTTTTATTGCATGGTGGTCAAGGATAATTACCTGTATACCCATATCACACAGCTTTTCATACTGGTCTGTGTTTTTATCCAGGCTGTCTGTAATAATAAGGATATCCGTCCCTTCAAACTGTTTTAAGTCCTGTCCAATAAGCCCGTGTGCTTTCCCTGTATTTATATAAGGAAAAACCTTGTCTGTATAATTCCTTAAATATCTTGTCATAATTGTTCCAGACGACACACCATCTAAATCAACATCAAAGTGTACCCCGAAATTTTTATTATTATCAAGCCCTGTTTCTATAATCTTCCTTGCTTCATCAGCCCCCTGTAATTCTTCCAGTGGCAGTAAATCACTTTCTACAGGGTTAAGGAAATGTTCCATGTCTTTTATTCCCCTGTTTCCCATAACGGTATTTATAATTTCCTCTTCATACATTCCTTTGCAGTCTGCAATAACTTTATAATTTTCCATCAGTCCCATCACCCCGCCATTAAAATTTCTTCTTCCATAATCTGTTTTAACTTCCTGTCTCCCAAATCAGACGGGGAAATTTTATCTTCATACCCTTTCCCAAAATAATCCCAGTACCCCGTTTTGATATCTGAAAACCTTGAATAAGCTTTTACCAGTGAAATATTTCTTTTAATGTTTTCTATAGCAAACCCTGTGTCATGCATAAAAACCAGTCTTTCAGGATTTAAGCTGAATAACATCTGTACCTGCCTTCCACTTATAGAGCCACTCCCTAAAGCCACACAGTTCCTTATCCCGTATGAATAGCACTGCATAACTGATTTTTCACTTTCAAATATATAAACTGTACTGCCAGCCAGATAGTTATAATTATGTGAATATCCATACAAAGTCTGGGACATTGCACATGGGATTAAATAATAATATTTCAGTTCCCCGTCACTGGTATCATAATTGCATCTTACTTTTACACCCATAAGCTGTCCAAGCTGGCTGTATATTGGGATTACAATCCCATGTGATTCTGTATCATACCTGATATTAAAAAATTTCTGTGCTTCCAGTGATATGTTGTCCCGCAGGAAACGTAAATTCCCACATCTTTCATACCTGTCAAGCAGCGTTTCTTCATATACATGGGGACTGATTGTGTTTTTCTTTTTTATACGTCCGTAAAACCCTCCAAATATCCCCTGGTTTTCAAAATGGCTGTAGCAGCCATTAATACCCAGGATTTTTCTGGCAACAGATAAAATATCTGTATATTGTACCCCTCTCTGCCTGCTTATATATGTAAACAAATCCTGGTTTATATTCCTGGCATAGTCTTTTACGTACAGGTAAGGGTTGTTTCCTAACCTTATTACAATGGATTTTTTTGAAGAATATTCCGACCTTCCAAAAGATATATATGACTGGTGGGCAGCTGCATTATAAAAGTTAAAATACTCCAGTAATTCTTTTAATTTACCTGGATTAGAAAGTAATTCTTTTTTTATCTCTTCCAGCAATACAAAGCCACCTCACCAGTCTTCTGTTTTTAATATAGTAAATTCCATTCCCTTATTTTATTTCCCCATGGCGTGGACGGCATTGTGCTGCTTCCCTGAAAATACAATGGTCCCCATCATATTTTAATAAATAACAGACCCCTGTATCACTTGAATTTCTGCCATTCCTTGTTTTTTCAACAAACAGCATACGCCATACTGCATTTTTATCTGGTATGTATTCTTCTTCTATCCATTTGTCATCCACCTTTTTAAGCCTGAAAGGCCGGCAGTAGTATTTACTTCCAGGGTCAAGCTCCTCATCATATACAGTCCTCATAAGAAACAGCCCTTCAAGGATTTCCTTTACCTGCTTTGAATTGGATAGTACAGAACTGTCAAGGAACAGTTTTCCCCTCATGTACTCTGCCAGCTGCACAGAAGCAAGCATGATTGCGTTGTATTTCTTGCCTAGTTTATCAAGTTCCCTGCTGTCCCTGACCAGTGCAAGGTCCTGCCTCTGCCCTGAAAAATCTTTTTCTTGTATTTTAAATGTGTCATAAAGTACAACATTATATCCATGCCGCAGTATATTTTCCCTGGCTTTTTTCTTTACAACTGCCATATCAGCATCCGGGATTGAAATAAATTTCAGCCTGCCTTTATAATTCCCCCTCCAGAATTTCTGTATGTCTGACAGCTGTTTCCTGCTTTCAGCATTTATGTCACCTGAAAGGAATTTGCCCTTGGTTAATTTGAAATACCTGTTGCGTTTCCCCAGAAGCCATACCATAAACTTTGTTTTGAATTTTTTTGCTCTTTCCTCATTTGATATTATAAGAACCTTTTTGCCATAGAATAAAAGTGCCATTACAACTGTTACAAACCATGTGGACTTGCCAGCTGATGAATAACCTGCCAGCATGGTAAGTGTCCCTTCCAGCAGTCCCATTGTCTGCCTTGACAGGAACGGGAAACAGTTTATTTCCTCACCATCCACATCATAACCGGCAATATCAAACGGGACACCATTTTCCAGCCCTTCCTTGCAGTTTTCAATAAACCCGTCATCAAAGTCTATTTCTTCTTCCTCAATGATTTTGCTTGAATACCCTGAACCATAGGAACTTATCCTTGCATCCCACCAGTCCTGTACTGAAGCAGCATCCATTCTCCTGAACAGTTTAAGCAGCATTGTTTTTTTGCCATTTATGCTTACAGTATGCAGAAGTTCAATGCCATCATCACACATGCACAGCAGCATGTTTTCCCTGGACAGGATATCTATATATATGTCAAAATTATCAGTATTAATAATATCAATCTGGTGCTGTATTGTATCCCAGCCGCCACAGGCATCATACCTTTCTGTTACATTTTCATCAAGGTTAGATAAGATTGTAACCTCATCAAGCGAATAAAACCCTTTATCCCTTAACTGTTTTAACAAAGAAAAATAAAATACCCCGTCACTTGTAATAAAATCTTTTCTTGACAGGCCTGTTTCATCAAGGAGCAGCATGTCTTTAAAAAAACAGCTGATGACATTGCCCTCTGTTTCTGTCCGGCCTTTCAGTACCTGTGCAGGGTATTTCCCGGTAATTCCAGTTATAAAGTCCCCTATACCCCACCACCAGCTTCCTCCTCATATTCTGCTAAAGTCTTTTTTGGTTTCTTTCTGCTGAATTTATAATCTGGCATATCAATATATATCCTTTTTGGTTCTTTTGTTGTTTTGTTTTCATATTTAAAATCTGCCAGGCTGTTTTTAAGGATTGCTGCAAAATATCTTATCTGTGCATATTCACTTGGAAAATCTTTTTCCATCACATTATCCAGGTAAGCTTTGTTTTCTTTAAGATAAGCATATATTTTTTCATATGTATAAACCTCTGCCAGCCCGTTAATTTCTTTGTAAAGGGCTGTATTAGTAACTTTCCTTCCAAATATTCCATAAATAATGTTATATGTATTATCTTTGGATTTTCTTTTTAACAGCCAGCCCATGTATTCTGTTTCATTACAGTAATAATTATTCCTGCCATCTGCCACTACCCTGTATGCTTCTTTTCTTTCTGTCTTATTGCCACATATCCTGCATTTTACAAGCAAAATTCCCACCTCCAGGAACAGCTGTGTGGAAATAACCCACACAGCCTTACAAATTTATCTGGATTTATGTCTTAAATTTATTTCAGTTTATCATAGACGTTTTTCAAAGTTTCATTATCACAGTCATCCAGCTTGCCATATCCTGCAATAATCCCTTTTACTTCTGCCTTTAACTTTTTATCTTTGCAGTCTTTAAACATCTTGCGTATTGTTCCTTTTAAATTATCTGGATAAGAAACCTCTTCATTGCCTGTTATGCTGCCAGTGTCTTCATCTTCCAGATTGTCAATGTTATTTTCTGGTTCTTCTGTTGCTGGTATACCATCAGTATCATCCGTAATTTCTTCATCCGTGGTTTCTGTACTGGTTTTTGTTTTTCCAGATGCCTTTCCTGGCTTTTTAGAAAAATTTGTTTTAGATTTTTCCATTCCTTCTTCTATAACACGAATGAAATCCTTTGCCATATCCGGTTTATCAAATACCATATATTCCGGCACAGCACCAAAAGCAAAACGTCCTCCAGCATCAATTAACGGAGTCCCCCTGAAATAAAGTTTCCTGACCGAATCTGTAGCATAACGCTTAATTTTAGTTTTTTCACCAATGGTAACTTCTTTTTCTTCAACATCCCTGTCAATAACACCAGTAAGAGTTACATCAAAAATATCCCCAAAAGCTGCTTCATATGCAGAAACCAGATTAGATGTCAGCTGCATATAACCGTCTTCTTCTAAACCGCCTTTTTCTTTTATATTTTTAAATTTTGTATGTGAAATAGCCCAGATTCCAAAACCTGCTTCCTGTAAATCGTCCATATATGTTTTAATGAGTTCATTTGCAGTATACCTCTGTCCTTCCTGGTATCCGCCCATTGCCCCGTTAATTGTTCTGGCTTTTTTCTGAGGGTTTTCAATATTGCTTACCCTGATAGTTTCCTTTTCAAAAATTGGGACTAATTCATCAACTGTATCAAATGAAATAATCTCAATATTATGTTCTTTGCCTTTTGTTTGGACCAGCCAGTTTTTTAATTCAATTGCATCTTTATATGTCTGTATCCTTGTCTGGTTCAGGTTATCAAGTAACTTTTCGCCTTTTTCTTTGCCACACGATATTGACACACCATAAGACGGGTCGCCATATTTTTCCAGGATTACATCCCTGAACAGTGTACTTTTACCCCATTTTTTAATTGTCCTGAGATAAATAGTCAAATCTTTAATATCTGTTGAAATCTTATTGATTACTGGTTTACTCCATGCCATAAAATATGTTCTTCCTCTCTGTTTTTATGTAATATGTGAACTGTTTTTAAACCTTATAAGTCATCATCTTCTTCAAATAAATTTCCTGCTTTCTCTGCTGCTTCCTCTTCAAGAGGTTTAATAACCATATCATCAGCAGTATATACCGTATCATTGCGCCCTTTTGTAAATCCCCTTGCAATTTTTAAAAACTGGTACTCCTGTATCCTGTCCCCGTATACACTGCCACCAAGGTCTGCCCTGATATCATCAAGTGTTACCAGGCCACAGTCAAGGTCTTCTTTCTGTTCATCAGTCAGCATGTCTTCTGTAATTTCCATTTTCTGCGCACCATTAAGCATTTTTACTTCAATGCCAAGTTCTTTATATGTACCATCTTCTACAATAAATTTTCTTTTAATGCTTTCCACTTTTCTTTTCTCTTTGCTGTCTGCGTCCTCCGCTGCAGCAGGGATTGTTACTGTTACTGGGACAGGGATATTTTCTTTTCTGTTACGGTCATACTCCATCATGTAGCCATTCACATAATATTTCCCTTTTTCCTCCACACTCATACCATCAAGGCTTTCATCATTATATAAAATCTTGATTGTTCCTGTAGAATATTCATCTGTATCACTGTCAGCCAGGTAAATCCTTTGTGGGACATAATTTTCATATACCTGCTGTTTCTTATCAGAATATGAATAATCACCATTTCCACGGATTAAGAATTTACTGCTGCTGTATTTGCCGCTGTCAATTACTTTCTTTATAAACTCTGCAAAATCCCATTCAGAAATAAACTCATGCCTCTTATTTTTACTCTTTTCAAATGCTGCATTTACTTCTTCTTCACTCCCAAGCCCAATTTCTTTCAATTCTTCATCAGTAAGGCTTGTACCTTCCCTAATTTTTTCAGCAGCTTTTTCTAATTTATAGCGTCTGCCTGGTTTCTCTAAATCAAAGATAAATTTCTTAAATTCTGCTACTTCGGCCAGTTTAGGTGATGTAAGCCTGTCTTTAAATGGTATTTTTAATGTTTCACCCTTTGCCTTTGAACCATCTTCATTGGCAGAACCCTTGCTGAATGTATAGACATCACCATGCCCGTCTGCAAAACTGCCAGAATCTACAGACAGCAGATGCCTGTTATCACCGCAGACTGCATTAAACATAATCTTCCTTTTAACCCAGCCTGAATCATATGTTGTTTCGCTGTAAGGTTTAAATTTTTCTGTTTCTTTGCCAAGGCTAATTTTACCAAGCATTTCAAAATTCATTGTGTTTATATCCTCCTTGTAATATAAAATTTGTGAAATAATAAATTTCTATATTTTCAGTCTGGTATGGACTGGAACATAAAATAACTCTATCTGAATCTATGCCATACAGCAGTTTTCAGGATATATTTGCCCGGGGGTGGCTGTTTTCTGTATAGCCAGCCGCCAAACTGGATATACAGGTTATCTGGTATTTTAATTTCACAATGCCGTGTTTTATATCCCCTGCCTTAATATTCCTGTATTTGTACCATTCCATTCCCTGCAATCAATATCCGCAAACAAAGGAAGTTCTTTCTGTTCTAATTCCTTAATTATCTTTTCTATATATGTAGTGGCACTTTCATTGTATTTACATACCTTAGCTTTATTACAGGTGCTGCAATTCCTGCTATTAGATGTCTTAATATATACTTTTTCCATAACTTTTCCTCCATTCTGTCCAATGAAACCACTCTTTCATCTTCTATCTCTTTTCTAATTCTATTTTTCTATCATCTTTACCTCATCATGTGCAGGGATTACCTTTTCAGGGACATGTTCAATTTCCGCAATGTAAACTACAGGTCTGCCATATGAATAATTATAATCAGTAAAATATGAGCCGCTTCTTGTTACTGGCAAGTTAATGAATAAATCAAATTTATCAGTTATACTCTTATCACAAGGATAACCTGAAATACTTTTATCAAAAGACACCAGCTGGTATGTAATATCCTGGAACTGGTATTTCCCTTCATCTGTCCATTCAGACGAACCATCCTCAATGACATCATAAGAAACACCATTTAATTCAAATCCAAAACCATCTTCCAAATTATTGTGTTCATCATAATTACTACATACCTGGTTAATCCTGTCTTTTACTTCTTTAAGAATATCCATGCCTGCATTTTTATATGTTTTTAATTCTTCTGGCTTTACCATAATATTTCCCCTCCTCTAAAATGCCCTGTCTTTACAATTTGATACCTTCCATAACCGCCCTTGCTTCAAGTACAGCAATATAATCATCCATTGCCTTAATCTGTATATTGTAAGTGCTTCTTGGACAAACCGGTTCAAAATTTAACCCGCCTTTATCCCATTTATCCAGCATTGCTGCCAGCTTATCACGCCTGATTACATTCTGCCAGTATTCAGCTTTGAAACGTTCCTTATAATCCTCACTTTGCATCATTACAATTGTATCTTTTAATTCCTTTACCATAAATATTCACTCCTTTTTTCTCTGCAAATTTATAAATTATATATGCGTATTAAATATTTCTTCTTTTTTAACAATTTAAAACCAAAATTTTATTGCCATTTTATTGTCCAGCATCATATAATCTGTAATCTCCTTAATAAACAATTTCAAAGCTTATACTTTTATTTTCATTAAAACCACCTCTTTTCCATCTATAAAATTTCATCAATAATTCCCCATTTCAAAGCATCCTGTGGATTAATAAAAAAGTCTTTTTTCTTTTCCCTTATATCTGTAATATCCTCCTTTGTTAATTTTGTTCTGCCAGTTACATATTCTTCAATAGCCTTTTGCATGTAATCCATCTGTTCTCTGTCTTCAACTATATCCTGGTACTTTCCGCTTCTCCACCATGACATCTGGTGGTACATGAACACTGAATGTTCTGTAGCAAACCTTTTACTTCCAGCAAGAAATATCTGGAAAGCAGCACTCATGGCATATCCAGTACAATATGTATGGACTGGTGATTTTGCATTAAGCATAATGTCAATTAGTGACCACATATCATAAACACTGCCACCGTAAGAATTTATGTATATTTTAACAGGTTTTCTTTCAAAATTTTTCTCTTTTTCTTCATTGGCATCATCATTCTGTAGTAAAAAAAGCAGGTTAAAACATACCTTACCCATTGTTTCATTATCTATATCATTAGATATATAAAATAACCTTTCATCAATATTTAATAGAACATCTTCATTGCCTGCCAATTATATTCTCCTTTTTTCTAATAAAATAGCATTTCATTGCTTAATCCATTTTTTCAACACATGGAGAGGAAACATCTAAACTTCCAAGTCCACATTGGTTGTTTATAACATAATAACTCATAAACTCCTGTATCATATCATCAGTAATTATATAAAAATCATTTGTTCTTTTTGCATGTTCTAATATCCAAAAACATACTTCATAAATGGATTTGCTTATATCACCATATTTATATTCTTTGTCATATCTGAAAGACAGGTTGATATTTTTGCTAATAACCCCACACATGCCTTCTTTTTTAGTCTTTTCGTAAAATGGTATATTATAAATCATTTTTATTTCAGAAATAGTTTCTTCTTCTATATCAGAAATTTTATTTTTTACCATTTTCCATATTCCATATTTAGGTATAATAATCTGGCCCCAGGAAAAATGCACATTTTCTTTTCCTCTGTTAAATGGATATATCTTATCTGCCCTGCCAAACTCATAATCAAAACCTAATATTTTTAAAATATCCTGAAAATTATAATATTTTTCCTTACCCATTTTATATTATTCCTCCTTCAAATTTTCAATAAAATACCCTGTGCCCTTACAAAAAAGAAACATGCAATATATACTTAATATCTGTTATGCTTCCGGTTTCATCTTTCCATCTCCCAACAGGTTTATAAAAATAACCATCTTTTGTTTTTACATATAATCCCTGTTCCAGCAATTCCAGATTCACTTTATATACAAACTTTCATAAACAACACTGTCTTTTGACTTGCCAGTTGTCCTTTTAAAACTGCTGTTCCCATTTAATAAATATTTATGTTCTGAATAAATATCACCAGGGACATCCCATGTATTATCTTCTCCCCCGCTGAACCCGTCAAATGATAATACATATCCACAAGGCAGCCTGCGCAGCCATTCCCAGAATTTTTCATAATCTATACACCCATAATACATTCCTTTTGTATTTGCATATGGAGGGTCAAGATAAACAAAATCCCTTTTTTGGGGATTTATTTTTTCATAAGAGCAGGATATAAACCTGACATTATTCATATCCAACAGGCTGCTCCATTCATGGATAATTTTATCTAACTTTTCTGGCATAATACCATTTCTCGTTATATGGAATGAACTATTAAAGGCACCACAACTGTTATATCTTGGCATACCATTAGTGACAGTCCGCATAATAAACATAAAATCTAACGGATTTTTTTCTTTGTTGTACCTTTCCCTTACAGATGCAAAATATTCTTTCTTACGCTGTTTGTCGTCATCTTTATTTAATCCATTCCATAACTGTTTATAATGTGATGAAACTAAGCCTGGATTTTCTTTTATTTTATTCCATAAGCTGATTAAGCCATTATTCAAATCACTACATATATAATTATTTACTTTTATTTTGCTGTCTAAAAGTCTTCTAAGGACGGATGCCCCTCCGCAAAACGGTTCATAATATGTATCAATTTCTTTTGGGAAACAGGCAAGTATACCACCAGCCTGGGTTCTTTTACTCCCGCTCCACTTAATTACTGGTTCATACATTAAATTATTAAAAGCAGTTGATATTTAAATCTGCATCCATTCCTTTCATTTTTATTATTCTGTTTTTGGACTGGCCCATTAGTTATTTTAGAAATAATATTTTGTCAAATATACCTCTACACTGTCTAACGCATAAATGCTGTCACCAACATTGACTGCTTTCCTGCCCGTGCAGCCACAGCAGCATATATCACCCTGTTCCCACCAGCCACCACCATTTTTTGTAGTACTCTGGGGATTTTTTTGAAAAACTGAAACCTCTGTTCCTGTTGGAAGTCCCTCTGGTTTTTTTATAAATTTGCCTGCATAATGTCTTTTTAACTCTGCTTTTGTATGCCCGTTTATTAATCTGGTTTTAAAAAGTTTAAACATAATCCTCCTTTTAAATTCTGGTTTTATTACCAGCTGATAGTATAAGAGCTTTCATTATACTGTGTATATGTAGTTACTTTATAACCAAGTCCTTTTAATTTCTGTTCAGTCACGGATTCCAAAAATCCAGTATTTGAAATAGAAAAACGTCCATCATGTACTGCCTTGTTAATTTGTTTCTCTAAATATGTTAATTCCTTAGTAGCACAATTATCTATATTGCTTTGTGTTTTCTTTTTTTGCCTCCTCTGCTGTTAGCATAATCTGTCCTCCTCCCTATGAAAAATCCATAAACTTCATATCAAAATATCTTTCTGCCAGGCCAGGTATATCTCTTTCAGCCTGTTTTAGATACTTTGTTTCAGCACATTCTTTTTATCCTTTCCTGGTTATTATTGTTTTCAGTTTTATGTAATAAATTTTTTAACTTCAAGTTTCCTGCAATTCTATTTCTTCACCAATAAATTCCTTTACAAGCTCATTAATATTATCTGGATATGTTTCTATTACATAATCTGTATCAATAGTAATATTTGTAATAATGTTATTACCATCATAATGGATACTGCCTGTTGTACCGCCAGGTACTCTTATTAACAGGTATTTTTCTTCTTTTAATGTTTCATCTATAAAAATATAATGACGGAACAGATGGAAATGGTCTTTTCCAGACAATCCAGCCCAGTCATCTAGTTTTTCTGTCAGGCTGCACTTGTATTCTTCCATACAAACGCAACTGTCATCTTTTTTTAACTTCAATTTACCACCTTCCTGTTGCTGCTATTCTATTGAAAAAACTTGTTTTAACTAAAAACCTCTTTTATATCACTTTCTTATAAATAATGTTATCCTTAATCAAATTTTATTTCAATTTTTATCAGGAGCAGACTGCAGTTTAACTGGTATACCAAACCCATTTCCTCCTTTATTTTTTATGTATTGTTATTTTTACCCTCGTAAATACTCTGTATTATTACAGTCTTCATTATTACATCTGTATTCATATTCTGTAACTGGCGGGTTACAGGTTAAACTTCTGCAAGTCCACAAATTTTTTCTCATGCCGCCGCCACACTTAGGACATATATATACAGGTTCACTCCATTCTGGTATATGGATGCTATTTTCTGGTAGCAACTGGTTTATATATTCCTTATATTTTTCTTTTGTCAGCAATCCCACTTCATTCACCTCTTTTCCAGATATTCCATAACCCTGTCCCTGCCAGTTTCAAATATACGCTTGTCTTTTTCTATACAAATAACCTTTCTGTTTGTATTAATGGCAGCTATTGCACATGTCATACTCCCTGCTGCGGAATCTAATACCGTTTCATTCTCATCAGTGTAAGTTTTTATAAAATATTCATAAATCCCCACTGGTTTTTGTGTATTATGGATTCTGCCAGACTGGTTTGCATTACTGAAAACCTGTATATCTAAAGGATACCTGTCTGTGCTGTCATAAAGGGTATCCCTCACTTCCTTGCCATAACAGCTGTTTCCGTCTGCTTCCCTGGTATAATTTGCTTTTGTAACTTTTCTTTTATGCCCGTGGGTTATCTGTGGGTTATACACAGGCAGTTTTTTATAAAATACTTCTATATTTTCATGTGCCCTCATTGGCATCTTCTTAGCATTCAAGTGTCCTTTTGGGTGGGTTTTTGCCATATCCATTCATATCTGTACATCTTAAGGTTACTCATAACCAATGCTGAAGTGAATGGCTGGATACTAAACAATAAAACTGCCCCATTATCTTTAATTATTCTGTTATACTGTTTCCATAATGGTTCAAACGGGATAACCACATCCCACCTGCATTGTGTTGTCCCGTAAGGTAAATCCGTGATTATGCAGTCAACTGATTTATCTGGGATATTATCCATTAATTCCAGGCAGTCACCATTCCATAATTCACAATTGCTATTTTCAAACATATTTTTCACCAGAAAGGCGGAATCCCCTTACAGCTGCAGCACCTTTGCCCTTTCTGTATTATGTTAAAGTTCTGGCATCAGTCCTTTGTATTATTTTAATAAACCTGTTCCTTTCCATATGTTCTCCTTAAACAGGTTTTTATTGGAATTTATTTAAAATTTGTGTATATGTTTTTTTAATAATACCGCCAAATATTATTAAAATTTCAAGGTAAAATGACAGCCGTTTGTAATTATTTCCTTAACCTGATTTTATCAAACATTTCATCAGCTGAACCAAGAAGGCTGTATCTTTCATTTAATGGTGCAGTTGAATTTTTTGAAAATTTCTTTTCCACCATATCAATAAAGAAAGTAAATTCGGAATCCTGCCCCATGAAAAATTCCTCCCATTCTTCATCTGTCATAAGTTTTTTTACCCCAAGCTGCCCAATAGCAAGGTTGTCAAAACTGGTTACTTTAAAACCCTCAATAATATCTGGGAGGTTATCCTTTAGCCATGCCTGCCTGGCAATGATATTTTCATGGTCTTTCATGTACCATTTGCTTCCCCGTCTTAACTGTTTATATCCAAGAATAAGTATTTTTAAATGATTACCAGATAATTTTTCTGCATCTTCTGGCTTTAAAATTCCATTAATAACATGGATAACAGCATTTGGATACTGCTTAACCAGGGAAATAAACCTGTCTGACGGGTTTACAAGTGAAATCCCAAGGCCATAAATTAATTTTTCGTCCACAAGCCTTTTAATTAATTCCTGCTTCTGTTCAAAATGTTTCTGGTTTACTGTTATATTGGCAATGACTTTTTTATCCTTTAACTTATATAAAAAGGGAATTAAATCTGGATGGCTTGTCACATCACCGCCACCCAGGGCAGCTTCCTGGTAAGGATGGAGCGTATTAATAAATTCCTGGTTTAAAATATCCCCATGTTTTCCGTTTCTTGTACTGCCCTCATGGCAAAATTCACACCCCGTATCACAGAAGTCACTTATTTTGATATCAATATTTTCTGCATATGCAGGGATAAATCCGTCTTCTTTTGTTTCCCTGGTTTTTGTGCCATTTTTTGTATTTATTTTTACAGTATAATTCCCGTTCTGGTATATTTCCCATTTATCCATCTTCCATGCCCGTTCCTTAATCATCCATACAGCCACCATACGGATACTCTTTCTCAATATTATCTGTATTAATCAGCCCGTTCTTTTTCATGTCTTTATAAATACAGTATTCGTCCCCGTCTACAATAACAATATACCGTTTATTTTTAAGGAACTCCGTGATGGTAATATTTTCTTTTTTAAGGAAGCTGCTTAAAATATCTTTATCCACACCTCCCAGTTCATACTCCCAGGTAATCCAGTTATCATCTTTTTTTGCATAATTACCTTCCCCAGCCCATTTTTTGATTTCTTCTTCTGTAGTGCTTATGGAATTGTAAGTATGTGCTCTTAACTCCAGTTCAAAATCAATAAATTCAGGGATATATGAATGTATTACATTTTTTACTTCTTTATAAACAGCATCATCTTTATACATGCACATGGATGCCAGTACATATTTTGCTTTATCCAGCAGTGTGTATAATACCTGGAACGGGCTTCTGCCAAAATACATTTCTTCCAGACTTAAATCAAATATCCCATTTTCATTTACATAAATGCCATCCCTGGCTTCTTCATTTGTAAAGTAAACACTTTCCTTTTTTATTACCAGGCTGTGCATACTGCTGGAATTTGTTTCAAAAACATTTCTTCTTACCTGTCTTTTCATAACCAGTATTTCCTTTTTGTTTTTTATTTCTGCACCTGCTGTATTCTTCTGCAAACCCTGGTGGAAATTTCCTTAAAACACCTTTAAAGATAAAATCCTTATACCAAGGCATTTCTCCATCATTTAAGTCAGAAAAATCATAATCTGCCTTACTATCAGACCACATGAAATGAAACATCTGGAAATTACCATTTTCTGTTATTCTGGGTTTGCAGAAATAAATTTTTATATGTCCAGGGTCTTTAAATTTTGCTTTTAATGCTTCAATCATACAGTTTGAGTAATATCCACTGGATATAATTTTATATTTCTTCAATATACGCCTTCCTTTTCACAGTTTAAATCTGCCAATAAAATAAAAATTTTATATTATTAAAACCTGATTATATGTGTTTCAAGGCCATATTTTCCAGCCAGTCCAATCATATGTTTAGTGCCTTTGCTTTTACCATCCCAGAAAGCAATAAGGACACCAGTATTACCATCTGCAACAGCAAACCGGGCCATTTCATCATTCCTTACATAACCAGCCCGTTTCCCTAACCTGTCCCAGTCAGCAGGAAACCTTGAAATTTCATACCCTGCATTTCTTGCGTACTGTTCCCCTGTCTGGTCTGCCCCTCTTGCAGTCCCGCTTATAATCCTGGTTTTACTAATACTGTCCACAGGTATTTTTGATAAAATATCTGATACATCAGCTGTTAATTTAGATAAATTATCAAAATCCCTGCTTCCTGCTATAATTACCCTTAATTCTTTCATAAATTATTTCCTTTCACCAGTTAATTCATTATATTTTCTATAGTAATTATAAATTTTCACATACTTTTCTTACCATACATATATAAGTATCATTTTTTAACAGGGCCATAATTAAATAAAGAAGCTTTTTCAATTATTTATTTTCCTTATCTGTTGCAACATTTTAAAAATTTTTTACAGCCTTCATTGCCCTTATATATGCCTCTTTCTGTATTTCAATCTGTCTTTCTTTTTCTGCCATTTCTTTTTCAGCAGCCTTGCGTTTTTTATATTCAGACCTTTTTGCATATTTCTTTTTAATACGTTCCTTTTCTTCCTTATCAGCCTGTTCTTTTTTTAGTTTATCATTGTAAACTTTCAGGCCATGTCTGACAGCATTATTATAAACACCAGAACCGCCCATAATTTTTTTAGAAATACAGATAGAAACTGCCATTTCCAGACTAAATACATCCGGCTTTCTGCATACAGCCTTTTCTTTTGACCCGTCTTCAAAAACCACTTCCACAACCATGCCTGGTACAATAACATTTACATCTCTTATTACGGGTAATTCAATTTTGTAAGTCCTGTCATTTTTAATAATCATGTCTATGCCATTTGGAAGATGGATTTTACGCCCTGTATATGCAGGATTATAATTACTGGTGCAATATAAACTATCGTGTGTCATTTCTGTTTTTCCTTCTCTTTCACATCCATCTGGTGTACATGTTGCTGTTTTTACATCTGCATTTAACAGCTGGTGTAATATTTCATCCACATCATCAGCTAACAAGATGCCTGTCCAGAATTTATTGTTTGTTAATGAACCGTTATCCATAAGATACTTATATTCTTTAACAGTCATAGGATGGTGGATTTTAATCCCCATATGCCTTGCCTGTTCTAATATATATACTGGATTATGTGCAGTAAGTATTGGTATGCCAGTTTCTGCCGATTTTAAAATCAAATCATGTGTTTTCCCACGTCCACGTCCTTTACAAATTAATTCCATGTTATACCCTCCCTTTTTTTATTCTTTTCCTGACTGTTGTATATCCATTATTTTCAATAATTTATACTGTATGTAGTTTTTATCCTGCATACAGTATAAATAAACATAATTCCATAATAAATTTTTCTAATAATGTTTATTTTGTATCTGCCACTGCTACAGTCCCACCAGACTGCACAGTCACCCATCCATGTTTTAACCTGGCTTCTGCTTCTTTCATCTTAATAAGCCTGTCTGTTATTGAACTGGATTTCAGTTCATTTGCTTTAGCTTCCGCTTCTGCTTCCTTTACTTTAATAGCTGCTGCATTTTCAGCTTTAATCAGAGCAGTATCCGCTTCAACTCTGGCTGTTTCCTGTTCAGCCTGTGCCTGCTGCTTCTTCTGCAGTGCTGTAACCCTGTTGTTTATGGCTTCTTTAAGCTGTTCATCAGGATGTACGTCAATTATTGATGCATCAAGCACATTTATGCCATATTCTTTAATAAATTTACTGTCAAGGTAATCTGTTAATTTGCTGTTGATTTCAGAACGGTTTCCAGAATAAATATCCATCATTGAATAGTTTGTTGTGATTTCAGATACTTTGGATTTAAGGACTGATTTTACCCTGTTTTCTACAATGGCTTCGCCGTCCATGCCCCTGAATTTCTTATATGTATCTACAAGCTGTGCTTCATTGAATTTATAAGACATCTGGAAGCTTATTGCAATGGAGGCATCATCAGATGTAGATACTTTGAAACTGTCATCATCCTCGCTGCCTTCCCTTTCATCTTTGGTAAGGAGCAGCTGTTCATTGCTGGTTGTGAAACACTTGACATGTTCTGTAGGCTTAGTGATATGGTATCCTGTGGTTAAAGTATTATCTTTGACACCGCCATTCATTGAATATATAACCCCTGCATATCCGACAGGTATTTTTACCATGCAATTTACAATAACAATTAATCCTATAAAGAGTGCAATACCTGTAAATATACCACCTGCTACCTTTGCTTTTGCTGATTTACTCATTATTCTTTTCCCCCAATGTTTTTATTTTTTCATTTTCTTTAGGATTTTCTGGGTCTTCAACCAGCTTATCCCACTTTTTTATTAACAGCCTGCCTACTGATGTAAATAACCCGGATGCAGTAAACCATGCTGCTGTTGCTGCTATAAACAGTAATAACCAAAATACAGGGTTCATAAATACTATCCTTTCCATAATAAACTGTTTACATTATTTTATAACCTGTTTTTACATTCAGCCTGTACACCACCTTTCTTTTTTGTAATCCCTTGCCATGCTGGCTATGGCTGTATCTTTAATGTCTGGATAATTCCAGAATAACCATATTTAATACTGGAATTTACAGTAACCAGAATAACTGTGCTATTAATATTTCCTGTTCTCAAGCACTAATGAATCTTTACAGGCAGTTGTAAGTGCATTTGACAGCCCGTCATTTCTTATTTCTATATTCTGTCCTGTACTGCCGTCAGAACCATACCTTCCACGCATTGCTGCACCAACGGCTATATAACAGTCTTTCTGGACTGTTGTAATTGTATTGCAAATCCCGTCAGTCCTGAGAACCCATTCCCTCATGTTGCATCTGCGTTCTTTGATTTTACCAGCCTCATAATCTTTCCTGATTTTTTTGCATATCCTGTCCTCTGGTATTTAAGTGCAGCCGGAAGAATATCTTCATAGCCACAAGCAGATGTTATTCTACTTGTGGTCTGGTAAAATTTTGAATTTTCTCATCTGTGCAGGTATATGTACCATCATATTGTGCTTTATATAAATGTTCTGCCAGCAGTTCACAGCAGTCTGTTATAATCCCGTTTCCTGCCTGTTTGTATAAATGTGTGTTAGCAACACCTATAGAAAATGCCTTGTCGCAGTCTTCAAATGTAAGTCCCATAAGCTTCCAGCACTCTCTTGGAGTAAGCTTGCGGATTCGGATAGAAAAATTACTATTGTCTGCACTTTCAATTATCTTAGGGGTATTACCATGCCCTGCTGTGTGTGTTGGTGCAATACTATCTGTTGAAACTACAACACCATCCTGGGACGTATTTAATTTAACGGTTTTTATAATATCTGGTTCTTGTCCATTACATAAACCAGGATGTCCCTCTTTTAAACCCCCTAAAAACTTTTTAACTTTATCATCTGGTATATAATACTTTTCATCCACATCTTCTTCCAGGACATCTTCCAGCCTTATACCAGTATCAAACGGTTTTGGAAAAGTATAGTTCCCAGTATCAATATCTTTCCTGACGGCTATTATAAATACTCTCTCCCTGTTTTGTGGGACACCACAATTTTTCCCGTTTATTACTGACCAGTATGGATTAAATCCAAGGTTATCAAATATATCCAATAATCCTTTAAAATGTTTAATAAATCTTTTGCTTATTAAGTTTTTAACATTTTCAACCATTATATATTTAGGCAAGGTATTATTATCCTTTGCCTTTTTTAATAACCTTATATTTTCCCATAAAAGGGAACTCCTTGACTGGCTGTCTGGATCTAGTCCTGCCATTTTCCCAGCAACACTAATATCAGTACATGGAAATGAGCATGTCCAAAAATCGGCATATGGCAGTTCCGCAACCCTGCTTATATCACCAAGGTTATCTGACAGTTTGCAGGCCAGCCAGTATTTTTCTAAATCCTTATTCTTTCTTTTTGCCAGCTTAAACCAGTCAAATCCCTTTTTCTTATCCGGGTCATATCCAATGTTAATGTCTGTTAAATACTGTGCCATTTCCTCCCTTGGAGGATAACCGGTATAATCCAGGACCATTTCATTTGTCATGCCGCAATGGACAGCTGCATATGAGAGGACTGATTCTTTATTAATATCAGAAGTGTTTACCACTTCAATATCAAACAGCCCTGAATTTTCAAAACCACGCCTCTGGCAGCCTATACCAGAAAACAGTTCATTCATAGTTAATTTTATTTTTTCTTCTATTTACATTCCTGGAGTAAAGACAGCCTTTTACAACTGTCTGCTGGCTCTCTTTCTTCCCTTCTTCAAAATTTTACAACAGGATATAACTCTTACAGGCAAGCCTGCTTCCTGCTAATACTTTTCTGTCCTTCATTATTCTGTTTCTTCCTTACATACAAATAATTCACCAAATACCTTTAAAACACTGATAAAATCATCTAACATTGGCATGTAGTTTACATTAATGAACTGGTCATCTTTCACATTTTCATGCGTAACAAACGGTGCAAAAGAAGCCTCTCCCTGGAAAATACATAATATCCCGAGTGATATCCCGTCTTTGTTTAACTGGAAATGGAAATGGTCTTTCTCTTTCATAATTTTTATAATAATTTCACATCCAGTCATGTTTTTTAATTTTTCTGCAAATACCCTGTAATTTTTTACTTTTATAATTTCCATAACCGCTTTCCTCCTGCTTTTTTTATTTTTACTATCCTGTATTCTGGCAAGTAACATGCCAGCTGTCTGTAACCAGGCCGTTATTTAATTACATCCCTTATATCCCTTCCATCAATTTCATTCCCAATACTGTCCCAGCCTGGACATAAATCCCTTGCAAATAATTCTATCCTGGGCAGGTCCCCGCATAAAGAAACTATCCTTTCCCTTATTTCAGGAGGTTTGGAACTATGGGCAGTTTTAGGGTACTGGATAACCTGTTTTATATCCCTGGATTCCCTCCAGTATTTACCCTTTCTGGCTATAAGGCAGTATTCTGCATTTGAAATTGTATATTTCCCTAAGCCGTCTTCTCTTACACAGGACATGTCATTTTTCATTTTTATCCATACAAACCCCACTGTTGCATATTTAAACCCCCATGATTTAATGACTGTAAAACTTTTTTCAAAAAATGGTGAAGTCACCCATAAAAATAAATAACAGTCAGATGCAGCAATATTCTGTACAGGCAGGCAGCATATGTCCTGGAATTTCATTACATTATAATGCCTGTCTGCAATCCCACAAAATTTTCCATTAAGGTTTTTGGTATTTCCATAATCCCATGGCGGGTCTGCATAAATGATATTATATTTTTTATCCATTTCCTGCCCTTCTTAATTTTTAACCAACGGCCTTTCATATTCCACCAGTTTTTCAATTATTAAATCTTCTGGAAGCAGATACCTGCAGAAATAAGCTGTTGCAAACGGGCTTCCTTTTACTGCATGTCCCATATTCCTGTCATCATGGTAACAGACCCTTGCATCAAAGCTTAATATCTGTATGCCCTGTTTAAAATACTGGTATCTTGTTTTCCCCTGTAATGAATTTAATGGCAGCAGTATTGCGAATGGCTTGTTGAAAGAATAAAGCCTTACTAATATCCTGTCTTTTAAACTGAACGGCGGGTTTGACACTATTATATCCCAGTGTGCTGGTTCATAATGGAAGAAATCCTGCCCGTCACTGATATGTGAAGAAACCACATTATAACCGCATTCTTTTAACCTCACAGCAAACGCAGACCATTTTTCATCAAAAGGACACCATATAATTTTGTCTTCTGGCAGGTATCTGGCAATATGGTCTACAATATAATAAGGTGTATATAATGAATCATTTGTCCTGTCTGATTTCAAATATCCTGTATTCCCCATGTCATTCCCCTTCTACACCAACATGGCAGGACTTCATAACTTTTACTGCTGCATCATGGTTTTCTGGTGTAGTCCCTGCACAGCATGATACATCCACTGTTATTTCTGTTTCTGGGAAAAATGCCTTTGCCATTAAAGCATTTGATATGACACTGGCATCTGTATATAACCCACAGAAGTCAATTTTTGCCTTGTTCTTGCCAATAACCTTACTGATTTCATGTATAAGCTTTGGTAAACCAGGACCCTGTTTTTCAATGCTTTTGAAATCCCTGCCAGACAGTGCAGCCATGACATCACCATTTACCAGCCAGCCATTTGTCAGCCTTGTACAATGTGGTACGGGATGCTTTTTACCTTCGGATGTACCAGGATAATTGCTGTAATGCGTGTCAAGGATAACAAAAATCCTGCCTTTAAAACTTCTGGCTTTAGATACTACATTCCTGACAATACCTGCTGCTTCTTTTGTCGCTAAAGTGCCTTCTATAAAATCATTCTGCATACTGGTTATTACTAATATCTTCTTCATAAAATATGTTTTCCCTTTCTGGTATTTTTTTAACACAGCCATGCAACAGATTGTTATTACATGGCTGCATAATTAATTAACCATCAAGTTCTGCAAGCATTTTTTGTAAATCTTCATCAGATGCATTTTCTAACATCTTATCATTCCTTGCAGCCATGATTTCCATAATCTTCTGTTTCTTTGCCCTGTTTTCGGCTTTTCTTTCCTTTGCTGCTTTTTCTTCAAGCTTTACACCTACAATATGTTTTACAACTGCAATCTGGATATCCAGTATTTCATCTTCATTGCTTTTTACATCAAGCAGGCTTTCTTCTTTTGACTGTTTTGCCTGTGAATTAAGTGTTTTAAATATATTATCAAGTCCTGTAACCGGCAAATCCCATAAATCTTCTGCTGTAATATTCCCCTTATATGGGAAACGTACTTTATTTCTCACAACATATTCAAAAATATCTTTTACTTCCATAATCTTTTCTCCTTTTCATTAAAATTTTACTTTCATAACCCTTTCTGTTGCACCTTTTACTTTTACAACCAGTCCTGCCCTCTTTGTCATACTGAACCCGATACCTGAAAGCTGGTCTGTTGTATTTTCCACATGGCATTTTGCACCCAGGGCTTCAAAAACCCTTTTATATGCTGCAAGTTCATTTTTTAAAAATTCATTGTAATAGCCATTTGGTTCTTCATCATTTATACAGCCTTTTAAGAAGAAAAATAAGTGCCTGTGTCCAATGCCCTCCTGGCCATTAAAATAATTAGGGCTGTAACTGATAACAGAAACAGGAACAAACTGGTTTGTATTTATTCCCCATATATTCCTGCTTGAAATGGCAGAATTACCATGAAGTTTTTCTTTAATAGTGAAATTTCCATTATTATCCATTATTACTTCTGCAACCTGTACGTTACCTCTGACAGGATACTTATATTCAAATGAATGGGTTTCACCATCAAATTCAATTTCTGCTGTAAATCCTTTAGACCCCCTTGCTTCATACTGGTTTACAAAAAACTTGTATACACCTGGTTTCATTTTTGATTTATCTGTCCATGTAATATTTTCTACAGATGGTTTGCCTGGCATCTGCTCGTTAGGCCGTGTAACATCAATATCAAGCTGGCCACTTAATTGAGAGATTCCCGGTTTACTGCAATTTGCAAAATAAATTTCATTTTTATCTGGTTCTATACAATGTGCATCAAGGTCGCTGTTATCCCTGCCACTTTCATTCCACTGGATTGAAAACCTTAAAACAGCATCTGTATTCCCACCGGCTTCTTTTACATTCTGTTTTATATCTGAATCTGTAATATTACCCGTATAGGCCCAGCTTAAACCATTATCCCATTTAAACATTGTTTTTGCTTCCTTATTACATGGGGCAACCAGTGAAACAAAGTTTTTATTATGTTTATTCTCTACAAATACCTCAATTTCTTTTGCTGTTGGAATAACCTTATTTATGAAATCTGAAACAGGTATTTCTTCAACCCTGGAAAATTTCCTTGGGTTTACAGGGATATCTTTCTCCATCTCTCCAAAAATACAGTCTGCCCCGTTTATTCTTCTGGCAGCATCTTTATTGGAAAATAAAATGTTATTTACTGTGATATCATCCAGGTTTGCAAACCTCCTTGGCAGGGAATCCAGATATCCTAATTCTGTTATAGTCTTTTTTGCATCTTCTAACATCTTTTTTGTATAGACTGCTTTTGGACGTTTATAATTCGCAGGGGCAACAATCTGTTCATATTTCCTGACCGCAGTATCTAAATCCATTCCCACGCTTACATTTACAAGCAATGTACCAATGCTATGGTTTTTAATCCTGCCAACAGCAGTACCAGCCTTAACAGACTGTTCCCACACATAATTATTTTTCTCTGTTTCTGTTCCAAGCTTGTCATATTTTTTCTTATATCCCAGGAATTCTTTAAGGACGCCTTTCCATTCCTCACCTTTATAAAGGGTATTTGACTCTGCCAGTTCAAGTATTGTAAGCAGGCTGTCTTCTGTTATTTCATCAAGGGAACGCCTGAATACATCTTTTGTATCCCTGTAACTGCCTTTTATACCACCCTCTGAACGGCTGCTTTTATCTATAAACCTGCCAGGAAGTTCCAGATAAAAATGTGTCCATTCCTGTATTTTCCCATTTCCTAATTCCTCATAATTTTTCAATGTACCAATCTTTTTAACCTTGCTTACATAAACATCTGATACAGTACCAGATTTAATAAAAGCTGACAAAGCATCAAGCACTGGCTGGTATGTACTGTCACCTGTCCTGAAATCCCATATAGTTGTAACCATGTTATTTTTTATGACAACCACATTGCCAATAGTTTTAATGAACTGCCTGCAACAGCTGCAGTCATGCCACCTGCGTTCCCTGTATATACCATTTGTCCCTGCTGGAAAACTGTCTAAGTATAAGTTCCACAATTCATCTTTGTCCACCGCCACCTCAAACAAATGTGTAGCATCTTCCACCATTTCATTAAAATGTTCCACCAGTTTGTTTCTCATTTCTGTAAATTCCATTGTTACTGCCTCCTTTTTTATATATTGTGCATAGAAACCTTAAAACTGTATTATATTAACCTTCTTAATAAATTAATATATTAGTTTATTTAGCTATACCCCTCCATTAATAAATGCATACCGCTTACTACGGCTTATGCCTAGTTTCCACTGAACAGGCCTGTATGCTCCCTGATATAACATTCTATAGAATTTTTAATATCTTCCATATTATTTATTTCACACCTCATGCCTTCACTGCCTTCCAGTTCCAGCCACATATTCTGTTTACTGGCAGCACTTGTATAAAATCTTACTAACATGTTACCTTCCATAATATATTGTCCTTTCTGTCTTTAACCGACAATGCCATACATTTCTTCCACTAATGCTTTTACATCATTCTCATACAGCTTTGCTGCAATTTCATAAAGTTCAGGCACTTTTTTCATTACCCTGTCTATATACTCCAGCTTGTTCTTGCACTTTGGTTTATTTGTTTTATTATATTTATCAAACCTGTATTGCAAATCCATATGGTATTTATTTTCAAATTCCCTGTATAAAGCTGCCCACCTTTCCCTGTAATTCACATGGCCATATTTTACGACCCTGTTCAGTATCTGCCTTTTTTCAGCAAGTGTAATGTTACTGACAAGCCCGTTTATTACATCTTTTTTATGTACTATCTCTTTTCTCTGGTTCTCAATTACCTCATTCTGTTTCCTTACAGTTGCAAGTGTGGATTTAAACATCTGCTTTGTTGTTTCATCAGCATATGGAAAATATGTCTTTAAAAACAAATCATCATCTGCCACATACCCGCCTGTCCTGTGGATTGCTGGAAGGACTTCATCTGTAACCCAGTCTGTAAATCTTTCTGCCTTTGGCTTATGGCTTTTAAAAACAAATTTGTAAACTCCGCTTTCTGTAAGAAAGTTCTCACCTGTATTATGTAATTTTCTAAAGTCAATATCTTTGACCCTGGAATTTGTAACTTTAACTACTTGTTTTTTATTCATTTTTGAAACTGCCATTTTTACTGCACTTTTCCTAAGTTCAAGGCACTCCCCGACATGGTATGGATTAAACAATACCTGTCCATCCAGTTCAAAAACTTCTACCTCATGTCCTTCAAAAATCTGTAAATTGTCCAATAGTTCCCCTCCCCTGTCTGTTTTTAAATGTTTAAAAATTAATTTTACCAATAAAAACCATTCCTATAATAACTGTAAAAGTGCTGCAATGTATTTTTCCCTTGCCCCGTCTTCCAGTGTTTCTTTCTGTATAAGGTGGTCTTTTATATCTGCTATCTTTACCCAGTATGCTTCCGGGTATATCCCACGGTTCTTTTTAATGTTCTTTATATAATCTTCATAAGTATCTTTCTTATCCCATGCCAGGATTTTAAGGCATTCATATATGTATGGCTTGCATATGCTGCCACAAAAATCCCTGTGGTAATCAAACTGGCTGTTTTTTGGCAAATCATGTATAGCTGCAAGCACAGCACATATTTCAATGCTGCCACATGGCACCATGCCATTTTCTGAAACATATGCAGCAACCCTCATTGCATGGTAATAAGCATCATTGCCATAGAACTTTCTTGCTGTTTCCATTGCATTGCTTAACATATCCATAATCAGACCGCCTCCCTTTCAATTCTTTTCTGCCTGTCCATATATTTAATAAAATCTTCCTTCATATATATGTAATTCTTCTTCTGGTCTTTAAAATATGTGTTATGTGTCTTTGCGTATTCCACCAGCCAGCCATTTAAATTAACACTTTCCTTGTATGAATATGCCACCATTGCCAGCAAAGACAGCCTGTTTTCTTTGTCCAGCAGCTTTGACCCGGTTTTTACTGTAAAGCTGGTTAAAATACCAAGAGCCTCTTTATAAATTTCCATGCACTGGTCTAGTTCTTCCTGGCTGGTCCCTACATTTTCCATGATAAAAGTTTTCTCATCTGTAACAGGTACATCAATATCCTGTACAGGTGTTTCTGTATCTTCTGTTACAATATTTTCATCATCTGCCCTGTTTTCATCAAAGTTTACAATACCAAGATACCCACACATCAGCTTTTCCAGGTGTTCCATTTTATGTTTTACAACATCTTTATTTTTTGTATTTTTATTGTTTTCCAGGATATCATCATATGACTCACCATTAATTTTTTTGCTGTGCAGTGATTTAATAAATTCTTCCATAAATCCAGTAAACTTTTTATCTTCCATATCTGTACCAAGCTGTGTAAACCGTGAGAACAGCCCAAACCATAAAAATGAGTTTGCTGTATTAAACAGCACTGACACTTCACTGTTACATACAGCCGTCAGTCTTTCAACCAGTACATAAAAATCAGTAAAGTTTGAATCACATGCTTCTTCAGATAAAAACTGGCACATTTTATCAAAACTGCCAAACCCGTCTATAAAATCTGAAACCATTATGCCTTCTATTATAATCCTCCTTGCTGCACTGGATATTTTTGTGTTCTTTGTATAGCTGCTTCCAGCAAAATCCGGCTGGAAAAATGCCATCTTTTCAATGCTGTACACAAGCTCTGCAAAATCTTCATCTAAATCCAGCCAGCCGCTCTGTGCCTTGTTCATTGGACGGCTCCTGTTATACCTTGCTATGTCTTCTGCAATGTCCTTTTTAGTACAGTCCATGTTGTATAAAACAGGTATCTGCCTGTCTTTGTAAATTTCCTGCAGTTCTTCAGGGAGCTGTGAAAATTTCTTCCCACGTATATCAAAAACCCTGTCTTCTGTTTTATTAAACCCTTCTTCATTAAGGATTTCATTACCGTTTTCATCTGTTTTGTTTACTTTATAGACAATATTGTAATTTTTAATATTTTTGGAGATAGCAAACCCGTCATGCAAAAACTCATCAAGGGTGGTACACCTCTGCTTCCCGTCAATAAGCCATTTCATACGTACCCCGCCCCTGTTTTCTTCTGAAATGATAATCTGTGTAAGGGACTTTCCTCTTAAAATATCTGAAACCAGCTCACTTTTTGCAAAGCTTTTCCATTGCCCGCTGTACCGCTGGAGGATATGGTTGTCCCTTATCTGTTTCTTTCTCATTTTTTTACTGATTGATTCAATGCTGTAACTTATGTTTTTATAACTTTCTTCCATGTCCTGTGTGCTTAATATCTTTACTTCACCCATTCCGCAGTCCTCCATTCCACAGCTGTTTAAGCTGCCAGTTTCAATTTCTTTATACAGTAACCTTTTGTTCTCATATGATGTTATGCTGTCCCAGCTTTTTCTGTATTCCTTGCCGGTAATCCCTAATTTTTCCTGGATTTCACCAGGTGTATAACCTTCCATTATCAAGCTGCATATCTGTTTCTGCTGTCCGGACAGGTTATCCATGAACTCCCCCACTGTTTCACTGTAAACCCCTTCTGCCATTTCTGGCAGGGCTGCTTCCATGTCAAAACCAGACGGGAGCATGTCACCAATGGTACAGTCCATTTTTTCACCGGCTGGTGCATCTAAATATATATCAGGTACGGGTACTTTCTTTTTCTGTATTTTCCCGTTTTCCTCTTCTTCAATTTCAATTTTTGTCCTGCGTTTGTCCCTGTTGTCATATTTGTAATCATCTATAAATGCTTTAGCCAGTGAACCACGTAAAAACTGCTCAAATTTACCTTTTGACGGGTCATACCTGTGTTTTTTTACAATGTCTGCCATGACCTCATTTGCAGATGAATAATATGAATCCATATCCTTGCCCCTGGTGCCGCCAAATTTCTTACTGACAATCTTATCTACTAAGTTATGTAGCTTTTTTGCTTCATCTGCATAATAGGCTTTCAAAATTTCTTCCATGACGGCACCACCTTTTAAATAGTCTTTATATTATCCATTCCAAAAATAATTGTTCTATCCTGAATAAAAAACAACATATAATATTTACCTGAAACTATTTTTATGTTATAGTTAAATTGTCTGTTTCACTTATCCATTCAGTATTAAAAACAGAAAGGAGGTTTTTATGCGTGAACAATATTGGAATTTTTATGTTTCAATTAAACACATGTCTTTATATTACAAGTACTTCCAGTCTTTATTCAATGCCATTAACTGGCTGATTTCAGCAGTCCTTTGCTTTACCACTTTATCTTGCATTGCTGCATGGGATATATGGAAAAGCCATCCTCTTTTATGGTCTTCAATAATATGTGTATCACAAGTTTTACAAGCCATGTTTCCAAAACTGCCATATAATGACCTGCTAATAACTACCAGGTTTATGATAAGTTCACTTGACAGCCTTATTTTAGATATAGAACATGACTGGTTAAAAATTGATTTTTTTTCTTTATCTGATGCTAAAATATTAAAAAGACTAAATAAACATCAGAAACGCTATTCAGAGCTTATAAACCAGTTTTTTGCAGGGACATATCTTCCTACAATAAAATATTGTGAAAAAAAAGCTGAAAAAGAATGCAAAATTTATTTTTCAGTTACATATAAAGTATAAAACCAAAGGAGGAATACTATGATACATAACAAAAACACCAGCCAGCCTAAACCAAACCAGACACCAACACCAGGCAGAATAAAACATGATGGTGGAGGTGCGCCAGGTCCAAAATATACTATCCCAGCCCCTCCGCCAAATCACCCTAAAAAATAATAGTTATTTCTTTTTAGGGAAAAGTTCTCTTTTTTTAACCATGAAGCTGCAATAATCACAGGCGGTATTTGTAATCCTGTCAATCATATGTATTATGTAAAACTTATACCATGCAACTCCTGTGGCAATTCCAAGGATAAAACAAATAAAATAATCCATTCTGTTAATATCCAGTCCTTTCTTCATTTATTTTGTCAGTTTATGCCCGTCTTATGGCGGGCTTTCCTTATTATCAGTCCAGTTCATCACTGCTACAGATATCATTTTCTGTAATGCTTCCATATGTATAGCCGCCATCATTTCTCAAATAAACGGGCATATCCATGTCATATTCCTGTAAAATTAAGATTAATTCTCCTATGGTCAGTGTTTCCCCACACTGGTCTGTATTGTATCCGTTTCCTTTTCCGTTAATGAATAATTTTTCCATATCTATGCCTCCTGTAATTCTTCCTGTCATCTACTCTGTTAAAATGTAAATAGAAAATTAAATATTAATATTCATCTGTGCATTATAGTTACAAACCAGCATCATAGTATTTGTGCAAGGTTTCCAGTTTTTTGCATACTCTACTGCTTCATCAAAACGTTTCTTTGGCACGTTGTTTCTTGCATTAACATTAAAATAATGTTTCAAGTCACGATTACACTCTGCAAATACCTTTCTGCCAATTCCCTTATAAGCACATGACCCTTTACCACCAAGTACATCAAGCACAGTTTTATTTACTGTATCTTCAAGCACCCTCTGCTGTCCGTAGTCAATCGTCATGTTATTTTCAAGGTTTGTTATCCTGTCCTCGTGGTTGTCAATCATGCCAAGTTGTATACGCATCATTTCTACCTGTGAAAGCTTTTTTGTCCTGAAATAAGAATTTACTAACTGCCTCTGGACTTCCCAGGCTAAATCATCTGTAAAGGACTTGACAAGCATTAAGTAGCCTTGCTCTGTAACAAGCACTTTATCCATGTAATCATTGGCTGATATAGGAAATAAGCGGCTTTTCCGTATTTCGGAATTGCTCACTTTGAAGAAATCCTCATCCTCCACAAATCTCTTCTTATTATCAAGAAACCTTTTATTGGCTGTTCCATCTGGTCTGTTATGTACGGTGTCAATATCCTTAAATGTTACTACTCTCTGTCCTTTATATTCCTTGACGGTTATGTCCGCATTGCCTATATGGATTAACTCGTTCATTATTTCTATCACCTCTTTTCTGTTTTTTGGTTCCTGCAAAATTACACCTCCTGTAATTCTTCTTTTGCTTCAATTAAATTGGATTTATCAGGTACAAAAATAAAATCCATAGGAATACCAGAAAGTTCACTCATTTTTCGAAGTTGTGACAGAGATGGCTCTGTGTTTCCCTTTTCCCAATTAATGACTGTAGCTACTGAAACTCCAACTTCTTTCGCCCATTCTTTCTGTTCCATATCGGCATTTACCCTAACGGCTTTCAAAGAAATCCTTGGCATTTATACCACTCCTTTCCTTTTTTAATTCATTTTAATTGAATTTAATATATTTGTCAAGAATAAATTCAAAAATATTGGATTTTTTATTGAATTATTTTGAATTATGGGATATAATAATTTTTGAAAGGAGGACTTTTTTACAATGACGGACAATGAACAAAAGCAGATATTTGCAAAAAATCTGAACAAGTATATATCACTTAATCAAAAACAGCAAAAAGAAGTTGCCGAAGATTTAGGAATAAACCCAACTACATTAAATATGTGGTGCAATGGAAATTCAATGCCTGGAACTGGCAAGATAAGAAAGTTGGCAGATTATTTCAGAATTGGAATGTCCGATTTAACAGATGAAAAAGTAATCGTTGATATTGATACAGATTTTACTGACACAGTAATGAAAATTGCAATATCTGACAAGCGGTTTGCTGAAATCGTGATAGGTTACAGCAAGCTGCCGACAGATAAAAAAGATTTGATTTGCGATTTCTTTGAAAAATTCATCTTATAAGGATTGCAGGGAGTTATTTTCTCCTTGCTTTTTCTTCTTTGTAGCCACTCTTAACAAATCCATGTATTAATTTTAAGATTAATGGATTTTCAATCCTCTCCACCATTTCAATGATTTTCTTCCTGTATTCTTCCTTGTCCATAATTATCCTCCTGTCTGGTAGTATTGTATTTTAATTATATAAAAATTATTATAAAAATGTAAGACTATACTTTCAATTAATTTATGATATGATGGAGTAATAATGCTAAAATAAGACTAATTACTTTTAACAAATTTGATGATATGATAATCATTACGTTTTATGGCATAATTTTGTCAATAATTGTAGACAAGGCGTTATCATTAATGTATAATTAGAAAAGGTATTCCATAGGGGAGGTAATTATCATGCCTGAAAAGTGTCCTGTGTATATTACTGAATAATAAATAGCCTCTCGGATTCTCACCAGATAGTCTGAGAGTAAAATTTGACAACTGAAT
>CAJTOK010000027.1 GCA_910577825.1 uncultured Lachnospiraceae bacterium
CACCAGCTTTTTAACTGTGTGCCTTATAAATGTGCCTTTATGACTGAATAGTAACTTTGTAAATTTGTTTTTTCTGTCAGGGGCTTGTAAACAAGCCCCTTTTTTGATAGAATTATAGAACTGTAATACAGTAAAACAAAGGAGGCAATAAAATGGCACAAAGGGGAGATTTACTCACATTCCGCCCGGATATAAAAGTAGTAGATGCAACTATAAGGGACGGCGGGCTTGTAAATGACTTTTATTTTACAGATGATTTTATCAGGAATTTATATAAAACCAATGTAAAAGCAAAGGTTGACTATATGGAATTTGGATACCGTGCTGACAAGGAGATGTTTGACACAGACAGCTTTGGCAAATGGAAGTTCTCATCAGATGATGATATACGTGATATTGTTGGTGATAATAATACAGAGCTTAAAATTGCAATTATGGCTGATACAGGACGGTGCAATTATAAAGAAGATATACATGAGCGCAGTGAAAGCCCTGTTGACCTTGTACGCATAGCTACATATGTAAATACAATGCCAGCTGCACTTGATATGATAGATGATGCCCATAAAAAGGGCTATGAAACAACATGCAATATAATGGCTATATCCAACGCCAAAGAATCTGATATAGCCGCTGCACTTGAAATGCTCGGGCAAAGCCCGGTTGACGGCATATATATTGTAGACAGTTATGGTTCAATATACCCTGAACAGATAAGGGTCATTGCAGAGCAGTATATGGAAATTGGTGAGAAATATGGCAAGTATATCGGGATACATGCCCACAACAACCAGCAGCTTGCATTTGCCAATACAATAGAATCATGTGCGCAGGGTGTTTCCTATCTTGATGCGACAATGAGCGGCATGGGGCGTGGTGCAGGCAACTGCCCTATGGAACTTCTGCTGGGTTTCCTTAAAAACCCTAAGTATAAGTTATTTCCTGTAATCCAGTTTATTGAGAAAAATATTGTTCCTTTAAAAGAAGAAGGCATGGAATGGGGATTTGACATACCATACCTGCTTACAGGACATCTGAACCAGCATCCAAGGGCTGCTATTGCGGCAATGAAAGAGGGACGCAAGGATTATTCAGGATTCTATAAAGAGATAATTGACAAAGACTGATACAAATATTATAAGCCCTGCATTTATATCTATATATTGCAGGGTTTGTTTTTGTAAGAATTGGAGATTTATATGGAAGAGTGTATGAAACCTGTAGGTGTATTTGATTCAGGTGTTGGCGGGATAAGTGTTTTAAGGGAACTTGTAAAACAAATGCCAGATGAGGACTTTATTTACATGGGAGATTCTGTACATGCACCATATGGAACAAAACCATTAGATGAAGTAAGAAAACTTACAATAGATAATGTCCGTTTCCTTCTGGAGAACGGAGCAAAATCAATAGTAGTTGCCTGTAATACTGCTACAAGTGCTGCTGTTGCAAGGCTCCGTGAAATGTACCCGGATGTGCCGTTAGTCGGCATAGAGCCTGCAATTAAGCCCGCAGTCCTCTATAAAAAAGATTCATGTGTAGTTGTTATGGCAACACCAATGACATTAAAACAGGAAAAGTTCCAGAAACTTATGCACAATTATAGCAGCATGGCTGACATAGTGCCGCTTCCATGCCCCGGGCTTATGGAGTTTGTGGAGCGCGGCATACTGGACGGGGAAGAATTAACAGGGTATATTATAAATCTCCTGGATTCTGTAAACCGCCGCCAGATTGACTCCATAGTGCTTGGATGTACACATTATCCGTTTGTCAGGGATGTAATACAAAAGGTTGCAGGAAACAGTGTTTTAATATTTGATGGCGGTGCAGGGACAGCACGTGAAATGAAGCGCAGGCTTTTTAATGCAGGGCTTTTAAATAACAGTGGCAGGGCTGGCAATGTAAAGTTTATAAACAGCCTTAATACAGAAGAAGAAATAAAACTCTGCCAGTTTCTTCTTACATATGGTGGCAGAAATTAATATAAGAAAGCAGGTAGTATAATACTATGTCACAGGAAAGCAGGAATTTTTATAGAAAGACACTAGCCCTTGTAATTCCCATGGCATTGCAGAACCTTATTAATGTAGGGATTTCTTCCATTGATGTTATTATGCTTGGCAAGGTAGGGGAAAAAGTGCTTTCGGGTGCTTCCCTTGGCGCACAGGTACAGTTTATAATGGGGCTTCTGCTTTTCGGGGTTACATCAGGTGCTGCTGTGCTTATGGCACAATACTGGGGCAAACGTGATATGCACTCGATTGAAACAATATTTGGAATAGCAATTAAAATAGCATTTGCTGCAGGGATAATATTTACATCAGCAGCATTACTTGCGCCGCAGGTTCTTATGTCATTTTTTACTGGTGATAATGAAGTTATGGAAAACGGGGTTATGTACCTCCGGGTTGTATGCTTTTCATATATACCTAATGCGGTAGTTATGGTTTACCTTAATTCCATAAGGAGCATGGAAAAAGTGGGAATAGGCCTTGTAACATATATATTTTCACTTATTACTAATGTAATAGTTAATGCAGTCCTTATTTTCGGGTACATGGGTTTCCCAAAGCTTGGTGTAATGGGTGCTGCTGCCGGCACTGTTGCAGCAAGGGCAGTTGAATTTATTGTAGTATTAATATATGATAAAAAATTTAATGATGTATTTACATTCCATTTTAAATACCTTAAAATTAAGAATAAAGGGCTCACCAGTGATTTTTTAAGGATTTCTGCGCCTGTAATTGCCAATGAATTTATGTGGGGCATAGGGCTTTCAGCAATGACTGCAATATTCGGGCATCTGGGAAGTGCTGCTGCCGCCGCCAATTCAGTGGCGCAGGTATGCCGTAACCTTGCAACGGTTATAGCGTTTGGTGTTGCCAATGCGGCCGCTGTCCTTATTGGCAAAGTTATAGGGGAGGGGAAGAAAGACCTTGCAAAAGTGTATGGAGGGCGTTTTATAAAGTTAGCTGTTGGGACAGGTTTTTTTGGAAGCATAGTTATACTATGTGCCAGGCCTGTTATACTATCAGTGCTTGTATTATCAGATGATGCAAGGAAACTGTTATCAATAATGATTATAATAATGTCATACTATGTAATAGCACAATCGTATAATACAACACTTATTGTCGGGATATTCAGGGGCGGCGGTGATACAAGGTTTGGGTTTTTCCTTGATTTTATATTTATGTGGGGTGTTTCAATAGTTATAGGTTTTATAGCGGCATTTATACTAAAACTGCCAGCAGCCACAGTAGCTTTTATACTTTACTGTGATGAGGTTATAAAAATACCTGCTTCAACCTGGCGGTATAAAACATATAAGTGGCTTAATGATGTAACACGTACATAGCGTAAATGCGTTTACATAAATATTTGCGCCGCCTGAAGGCGGCAGGGGGGATTTTTATGAAGATATCAACTAAAGGCAGGTATGCAATAAGGGTTATGATTGATTTGTCAGAGCACAATTCAGGCAATTTTATAACTTTAATGGATATAGCAGAAAGGCAGGGAATATCTGAAAAGTATCTTGAATCAATAGTTTCTGTACTAAGTAAGAATGACTTCCTTATATCACTCCGTGGCAAGGGCGGCGGGTATAAGCTGGCAAGGAAGCCAGAGGATTATACAGCCGGTGAAATATTAAGGCTTACAGAAGGTTCATTTGCACCTGTTGCATGCCTTGAGAAGAAACCAAACAGGTGTGATAAAGCACCATACTGCAAGACACTTAAAATGTGGGAGGGCTTTGAAAAGGTTATTAGTGAGTATTTTGATAATATTACTATTGCAGATTTGCTTGAAGATGGATATTCTGCAGATAATTATATAATATAATAGCCAGAAGCCGCAGAAGTGCATGGCAGCAGGTTATATAGAAACGGGGATTAATATGGAATTTGGAAAAGAGCAGCTTGAAAGGTATTCACGCCATATTGTTATAGATGAAATTGGCAAAGAGGGACAGCAGAAGCTTTTTAATGCCAGGGTTTTTATTGCCGGCGCAGGAGGGCTTGGCTCGCCTGCTGCACTTTACCTTGCCGCCGCCGGTGTAGGGACTTTAGGCATTGCTGACCCTGACAGTGTAGAACTTTCAAACCTGCAAAGGCAGATAATACATACAACAGCGGGGATTGGGAGGCCAAAGGCGGAATCTGCAAAGAATACCATAATGGCTATTAATCCTGCAGCTAATGTTAATATATATAAAGAGTTTATAGATAAAGATAATATAATGGAATTAATAGAAGACTATGATTTTATAATAGATGCAACAGATAACTTCCAGTCAAAATTCCTGATTAATGATTCATGTGTAAAAGCCAGGAAGGCATTTTCACATGCAGGGGTGGCACGTTTCCAGGGGCAGCTTTTTACTTATGTGCCAGACGGCACAAGCCCGTGTTACAGATGCCTTTTTAAAGAGCCGCCGCCAGAGGGCGCAGTACCAGCACCAGCCCGGGCAGGGATAGTTGGTGCAGTCTGTGGTACTATAGGAAGCCTGCAGGCAATGGAAGCTATTAAATATATTACAGGTACAGGGGAGCTGCTTAAAGGCAGGCTGCTGGTATTTAATGCTTATACAATGCAGTTCCGTACTGTAAAGTTCCAGAAGGATGTGGATTGTACAATATGTTCTGTATAAGTGCCAGTTATAAGAAAGTTCCCGTTGCTATAAGGCAGGGTTTTGCTTTTTCAGAAGAAGAACAGCATATATTTATTAATAAACTTATTGGAGAAGGGGTTATACGTGGCGCTGTAATTTTATCCACATGTAACAGGAGTGAACTGTATTTTACAGGGAATGGCAGTTCTGTTGAAAATGTAGCAAAAAAACTTGCATTATATAAGAAAATAAATGGCAGCGATATAAAGAAATACTGCCTTTTTTATGGCGGGGTTAATGCAGCCAGGCATCTTTTCAATGTTACATGCGGGCTTGACTCAATGGTATTAGGCGAAGATGAAATACTAAGGCAGGTTAAAGAAGCATACCTTGCTTCTGCCACGGCAAAGCATACAGACAGTGAGTTAAATATAATATTCCAGGACGCACTTAACTGCGCAAAATCTGGCAAATCAAGTACAAGGCTTTCTACAACGCCTGTTTCCATTGCAACCATTACAGCAAATACAATAGAAAAATATATTAAGAAGAATAATTTTACTGGCAGGGATAAAAAAGTAATGGTTATTGGAATAACTGGCAAAACGGGCGGGACTGTTGCCAGGGATTTAATATCAAAGGGCATACCAGTTATAGGCACAAGCAGGAAACATAAGCAGGAAGACGGCATTAGCTGGCATGGAAGCAGTATGGCAGAAATAACCAGCTTTAAAGAAAGATATATGTATATAAACCAGGTGTGTGCAATAACCAGCGCAACAACAAGCCCGCATTATACACTGACATATGAAGAATACTTAAAACATGCAGAAATGGATAAAAAAAAGCTTTTAATTGACCTTGCAGTCCCATATGATATTGACAGGGCACTTGCAGGGCTTAAAGATATAAAACTTCTTGATATAGATTATTTTAATACACTTTCTAAAGAAAATATTAATATAAAACTTAGCGAAACCAGCAAGGCAGAAGAAATAATTACAAAGTGTGTGGAAAACACAATGAAAAAAATATATATCCGCAGGTTTCTGGTTAAATTAAAGGAAGACAGGGAACTGGAAAGCAGGTTTAATAACGTGAAATGGTTAAACCATATGGTGTATTACCTTAAAGATATATTGGGAAGCAGCGAATTAAAAGATGTTCTTGGAAGAATTTATAACAGAGAAAAAAATGGAGGAAATTAATGGCATATTTTCCATTTATAATGGATATAGAAGATATGGACTGCCTTATTGTGGGCGGCGGGAATATGGCACTGCATAAAGCGGGAATCCTTGCAGAGTATAATGTAAATATACATATTGTTGCGGCATCAGTCTGTGGCAGTCTGGTAAAACTTGCAGAAAGCAATAAAAGAATAGATATAAAACAGAAAAAATTTGATGGCAAAGATATAAACGGAATGGATTTTGTAGTGGTGGCAACAGGGGATAAGGCACTTGGTGTTTATATTTCAAAAATATGCAAAGAACAGAAAATACCTGTAAATGTTGTGGACATAAAAGAGGCATGTTCATTTATATTTCCTGCAATTATCCATAAAGAACCATTGCTCGCTGCCATTTCCACAGGGGGCTCAAGCCCTGCCCTTGCAGCAGATATTAAGAAAAGTGTTGAAAAAATTATACCAGATTATTATTCCTGCCTTGCAGTGAACCTTGAAAAAACCAGAAAATACGTAACCACTAATACAGACAATGCCAGTACCAGAAAGCAGGTATTTGAAAAACTTGTTTTATATGGCAAGGAGCATAGTGGTGAAGTAACAGAAGATATTGCAAGGAAAATCATGGAAGAATGTAAAATTTAAGAAATAAAGAGGAGCAAAATATTAGTGGAAGATAATTTAATAAAAATAGGCACACGTGGAAGTGCCCTTGCATTAGCCCAGACAGAACTTGTTATATCTGCAGTGCAGGCCAGATATCCGGATATAAATATTGAAAAGGTAATAATAAAGACCAGAGGTGACAAAGAACCAGATAAACCTGTTTCAATTTTTGGTGACAAAAGGGTTTTTAGTGCAGAAATTGAAGAGGCGCTTTCTGATGGAATAATAGACATGGCTGTGCACAGTGCCAAAGATTTGCCTTCAAAGTTAAAAGAGGGGCTTTGTGTACCATGTGTTTTAAAAAGGGAAGATGAAAGGGAAGTGCTTGTAACACTTGCAAAAACTTCTTATGAAGATTTAATTAAAGCAGACATGCCCGTTATAGGCACAGGAAGCCTGCGCAGAAAAATGCAGTTAGAACATTTCTTCCAGAATATAGAGCTTAAAGATATACGCGGCAATGTTGAAACAAGGATAAATAAATTAAGGAATGGCGGGTATAGCGGAATAATGCTTGCTGCCGCCGGTTTAAAAAGACTCGGGCTTGACAGGGAAAAAGACCTGGGATATAAATATTTCAGTACAAAGGACATAGTGCCGGCAGGGGGACAGGGCATAATAGCAGTTGAAACAAGGAAAGAAGACGCCAGTGGCGGCAGTCTTATAGAAAAAGTTGTAAAAAGTATAAATGACAAAGAAACATTTTTCCATTTTAACAATGAACGGAAAATAATAGAAGCCCTTGGTGCAGGCTGCAATACAGGATTTGGTGTTATAAGTTATTGTTATATTAAGGATAAAGAAGAAAAACTGCATATAAGGACTATAATAAAACATCATATTTTTAATGGCACTGGCAGCAGGGAAGATGCAGGACGCCTTATAGAAATGGCAATAAAACATGGAAAAGAAAGGTATTAACTAATGGGAATAGTATATTTTGTAGGTGCAGGGCCAGGCGGTGAGGGGCTTTTAACGCTAAAAGGTGCAGAAAAATTAAAAACCTGTGATGTTGTAATATATGACAGGCTTGCAAGTGAAGGGTTTCTTAAAATGTTAAAACCCGGCTGTAAAAAAATATATGCAGGCAAACAGGCAGGAAAGCACTATATGGAACAGAAAGAAATTAACAGCCTTTTAACAGAACATGCACTTAAAGACAATATTGTAGTGCGGCTTAAAGGCGGTGATTCTTTTGTATTTGGAAGAGGTACAGAAGAAATAGACGCATTAAACCAGCATAATATCCCTTATGAAGTTATACCAGGCGTTACATCGGCAACAGCTGTGCCAGAAGGCGCAGGAATACCCGTTACACACAGAGGCACAAGCAGAAGCTTCCATGTAATAACAGGGCATACAGATACAAGCACAGGTGCACCAGAATGTAATTACAAAGCACTTGCAAATACAGGTGGTACTCTTATATTTATGATGGGCCTTGCCAATATAAATGAAATAACAGGAAATCTTATTAAAGAAGGCATGGCAGAAGAAACACCAGCCGCAGTTATTTCAGGAGGAACTACAGAAAACCAGAAAACCATCCGTTCAAATCTGGGGAACATTGCACAAGAGGCCAGAAAGAACAATATGTTTTCACCAGCAGTAATAGTAATAGGGGAAACAGCAGCATACAAATATACTTATAATGGAAATATAAAAAAAGCAGGCATTGTTGCAACAAGGGCATTAATAGAAAAGATAGAAAACGGGCTTAAAATGGCGGGTACAGAGTGCATACCTGTCTGTGTTATGGAAGTACCAGCTGTTGCAGGGAATGGACTTATAAAAGAACTGGATAATATAGAAAAATATAACTGGATAGTATTTACAAGCAGAAATGGCGTAATACTTTTTTTCCAGGCATTAAAAGATAATTATACAGATATACGCAGGCTCTCCGGAATTAAATTTGCAGTTATTGGCAGCGGCACAAAAGAAGAACTGCATAAATACGGGATTAATGCAGACTTTATCCCATCATGCTATACATCATCCGTACTTGCAAAAGAACTTGCACAAATTATACTCCCAGGTGAAAATATACTTTTGCCAAGGGCTGTTAAAGGAAGCCAGGAATTAACAGATATATTCAGGCAGGAAAATATCTCATTTAAAGAAGTAAAAATATATGACGTCAAAGGGCATCTGCTGCCGGGGGCAGACAAAACAGGACAGTTAGACTGCATTATATTTCTAAGTGCATCAGGTGTAAAAGAATTTACAAGGCTTATAAAAAGCACAGGAAAAAAACTTCCCCCTTGTATAAAACTTATATGTATAGGGGAAATAACAAAAAAATCATTAGAAGAAGAATTTGGCAATGCTTTTGATATTATAATGGCAGATGGAAATAATGCAGAAGGCGTTATTAACGCAGTAAAGGAGAAAATATAGAAATGCCACAAAAAATTAATGTAAAAAATTACTGGGATACAGTAAACATGCCTTGGGGAAGGTTATTTTATAAATTAGTATGGAACCACCTGGATTACAAAAATATGAAAATACTTGATTTTGGCAGCGGCTTTGGCATTACAGCAGATTTTTTAGCTGGAAATAATGATGTAACAGCTATAGAGCCTGGCAGGGAAATGCTCCAGTACAGAACCTGCAATAATAATTATAAACAAATTAATGGCAGTACAGAGCAATTAAAAAAGCTTCCAGACAATTATTTTGATGTAATTACCTGCCACAATGTTTTAGAATACATAGATAACAGGAAAGAGGTTTTTGGAGAATTTTACAGATTGTTAAAACCTGAAGGTGAAGTATCAATAGTGAAACATAATAAAGCTGGAAAAGCTATGCAGAAAGCAGTATTTGAAAACAATATTCCTGATGCAATAAAATTACTAAAAAATGAAGATATTGTTTCTGCTAATTTTGGAACAATTAATGAATACAGTGATGCAGACTTAGACAGTTATATCAATGGAAAATTTATTATTAAAAATAAATATGGTTTAAGAATATTTTTTGCACTCCAAAGAAATGAATTTAAAGAAAATCCGGACTGGATTAATGAGATGTTTGAAATTGAAAGCATTGCAGAAGAAATACCAGCTTTCAGGGATATAGCATTTTTCCACCATATTATCCTGGGAAAGCATATATAGAGATATAACAAATTGCAACAGTGGCTAAAAAACAAGTGGGATATAATTTATTAGAACACATATAATAACAGAAAAGAGGAAAGAGATAATGGAAATAATGTCAAGAATAAAGGATTACAGAATAAACAGCATGAATATGTATGTTGAAACAACATTTGGGGAATATTTACAGTATGCAAAAGATTTAATTAAAAATAATGATTTACAAAGAAAGAGGGTAAAAACATCTAAAACTGTTTATTCTTTATTAAAAACCGATTTGTTAAATGGATGTGTAATTCCGCCACTGGTTTTAGCAATTACAGGCTGTGGTGATGGATTACAGGATTTAAATAGTGATGAACTGCAAAATTATATAAAAGAAAACAGGGAAAAGGTATTAATACTTGATGGCTTACAAAGGACACATACTTTAATAGATGCTGAAAATGATGCTAAGAAACAAGAAAGACTAGATGAATTTTATAAATATAAATTAAGATTAGAAATTTATGTAAATATTAATAAATTTGGTGTTTTATATAGAATGCTTACACTAAATACAGGACAAACCCCAATGTCTGCCAGACACCAGATAGAAATGCTTTATAGTGATATGCTTGATACAGAAATTAATGGCATAAAACTGGTTAAAGAAGTTGATGGTTCTGCACATATAGATAAAAGGGAATTTGTATTTAAAAATACTATTGATGGATTTAATTCATATATGAATAGAAATGAACTTCCTATGGACCGCCAGGAGATGCTGGAAAATATTAAAATGCTGGAAAATATGTCTGAAGAAAAGATAACAAATGATATATTCAAAAGTTTTTTGGAAAGTTATATAAAAGTTTTTGATATATTATGTGAAAAAACAAAAAATTTAGAAATAAACCAGGATAAATTAGATGAGTATGAGATAACAGGTTCTCCATTTGCAAATAAAGCAGGTATAGCATTTGGAACATCACAGGCAATGACTGGCTATGGTTCTGCCATAGGTATAATGAAAGGAAAAGAACTTATTAGAGATTTTAATTCTATAGATAAAATTGTAAAAGATATTGATAATAAGTATACAGAAGATAATGGCGAATGGTTTATGGAATTTTTAAAAAGAATGGATATGATAAAGAAATATTCTAAGAAAATTGGTAATGCACAAAGAATGTTTTTACAGTATTTTTACAGGGAATTATTAAATGAAGAAAGTGATTCTTATGCAGATTTATTGAAAGCAACAGAAAACGCATATAGAAAGTATGACAGCCAGGTAAATTAAGAATGGGAAAATTTAAAATAAATGAGAGTACTATAGTAAAGTACCATAATAAAATATTTGAAATTGAAGACAGGATTACGGGTAATGTTTTTGTATATAAATCCCAGCTGGAAATAATTAATTTATTTAATCCGGATAATTTTGAAATTTATTTCTTATATAATAATAAAATTCCAGAAAATAGTATTTATAAATTATATACTGATGATATACGTATTGGCTGGATATTTCCAATACAGTCTTTAGAGTCCAGTGAACATGATTATGCACAAGATGAATTTTACTTAAGATATGCGTATATTGCCTTATATAAATTATTACAGATGATTAATTTTACAAATGAAGAATATTCTGATTTTAGTATTATGGACTATTATCCAGATAATATCCATATACTTGTATATGATACCAATAATACAAAGAATATAGATAATTTTGATATTTCAAAATATACTGTAAGTTTATTTTACAGGGGTTATTCATATACTGGAGAAGGAAATATTTTTACAGAGCCTGAAGAAATAAATAAGAATATCAGAATCAGGCAGTTACCTGCACCTATCAGGGATATATCATATATAAATGTATTATTTGAGGAATTAGTGCCTTTGCATGAAACAAGTTACTCAAAATTTCATTTATTATACCAGATTATAGAAATATTAATAGGAGTGGTTTTTAATTACAAGATAAATGAATTAATTGGTGAAATGAAAAATTCTTCTAATGATTTATTTGATAAAAGAGAAAAGTTAAATGATATTACAACAGAAAAAAAGAGGGTAGTATGGCTTTTTAATGATTTTACTAAAATTGAACCACAAAAGCTGGATAGTCTTAATAAACTATGTATAGAATTATTGGAAAAGAACGGCAAAAAAGCCAATAATGACAAGCCAGCTGATAATCTGTATAATGTCAGATGTTTAATAGTACATAATCTATATTCTTTAAACGGATGCAGCCGTGAATTATTGGAAGATTTAAATAATAGTTTTTTAGATGTTATATTTGATATTTTATTTACATTTAAAGAAATTTGATGCTAAATACAAGAAAGTTTTTAGGTTGTTATATAAAATAAAAATACTGTCAGTATAAAGAAACGGAGTTATAAATATGGTACGTATGCGCAGGTTAAGGGCTGGAAGCAATTTAAGAAGCCTTGTAAGGGAAACAGCAGTTACAATAAATGATTTGGTATATCCTGTATTTATTAAAGAAGGAAAGGATATTAAAGAACCAGTTGCTTCAATGCCTGGGATTTACCAGTATTCATGTGACAGGTTTGGCTGGGAGCTTGAAAGAATTGTAAATGCAGGGATAAAAGCAATTCTTGTATTTGGCATACCAAAACATAAAGATGAAACTGGAAGTGAAGCATATAATGAACATGGTGTTACACAGAATATAATAAGGGAAATTAAAAAGAAAGTACCAGATATTATTGTTATAGCAGATGTATGCCTTTGCGAATATACTTCACATGGGCATTGCGGGATTATAAGCGGAAACGAAATACTAAATGATGAAACACTTGAACCGCTTGCAAAGATGTCGGTAAGCCTTGCAAGGGCAGGAGCAGATATAATTGCACCCTCTGATATGATGGACGGGCGTGTTGCTTATATAAGAAAAGCACTTGATATTACTGGATTTAAAAATACTCCAATAATGTCATACAGTGCCAAATTTGCATCAGGATATTATTCACCATTCCGTGATGCCGCACAGTCTGCCCCTTCATTTGGTGACAGGAAAACATACCAGATGGACCCGGCTAACGGGCGTGAGGCTGTAAGGGAATGTGAAAATGACATCGCAGAAGGGGCAGATATTATAATGGTAAAACCTGCACTTGCATATCTTGATGTAATTAAAAAAGTGTCAGAATGTACAAATTACCCTGTAGCTGCCTATAATGTAAGCGGGGAATATTCAATGGTAAAGGCAGCAGCACTAAATGGCTGGATTGATGAGAAAAGAATTGTAATGGAAAACCTGGTTTCAATTAAAAGGGCAGGTGCAGGCATAATAATAACTTACCATGCAATAGATGCTGCCAGATGGATTAAGGAGGAATAAAAATGGCTGGTGTAAAATCAGAAGCGTTATTTAAAAATTCCATGGAAATAATGCCAGGTGGTGTAAACAGCCCTGTACGTGCATTCCGTGCAGTAAACCAGAACCCTGTTTTTATAGAGAAGGCAAAGGGTTCAAAGATATATGATGTTGATGGCAATGAATATATAGACTATGTATGTTCATGGGGGCCGGGAATACTTGGACATGCCAGAGAGCGTGTAATAGATGCAGTAAAAGAAGCATGTAGCAAAGGACTGACATTTGGAGCACCTACAGAAAAAGAGTATATACTTGCATGCCTTATACAGGAACTTATGCCTTCTATGGAGATGCTGCGTCTTGTAAATTCTGGTACAGAAGCTGTTATGAGTGCTATAAGGGCAGCAAGGGGCTATACAGGAAGGGATAAAATACTTAAATTTGCAGGGTGTTACCACGGCCATTCTGACGGGCTTCTTGTAAAGGCTGGCTCAGGGGCACTTACACAATCTGTCCCAGACAGCCTTGGAGTTCCGGCAGGATATACAGAAAATACATTAGTTGCAGAATACAATAACACTACATCAGTAAAAGAGCTTTTTGAAAAATATGGCAGCAGCATAGCAGCAGTAATAACAGAACCTGTGGCCGCCAATATGGGTGTAGTTCCACCTGCCGCCGGCTTCTTAGAAGAACTCCGGCAGATAACAAAAGAATATAATTCCCTTCTTATATTTGATGAAGTAATAACAGGTTTCCGCCTTGCAAAAGGAGGTGCACAGGAGTATTTTGGAATAAAACCAGACATCACAGTATTAGGAAAGATTGCCGGGGGCGGAATGCCGCTTGCAGTATATGGCGGACGCAAAGAAATTATGGAAGTAGTAGCACCACTTGGCAGTGTTTACCAGGCTGGCACATTATCAGGAAACCCTGTTGCAACAACAGCAGGAATAGAAACACTAAGGATTTTAAAGGAGAATCCTGGTATTTACAAAGAAATAGAGAAAAAAACAGCAAAATTAAAAACTGCAGCAGAAAAAGCATTTGGAAGCAATGTATGTGTAAACCAGGCTGGCTCACTTATGTCAATATTTTTTACAGAAAAAAAAGTTACAGATTATACTTCAGCAGTAAGCTCTGATACACTAAAATATGCAAAATACTTTGGTTTAATGCTGGAAAATGGAATATATACTGCACCATCACAATTTGAAGCAATGTTTATATCAGACGCCCATACAGATGGCGATATAGAAAAAACCTGTGATATTATAAAACAGGCAGCAGAATTATTCTAATAAAAACAGGAGGGAAAATATTTAATACCCCTCCTGTTTAAAATAAATGTGTTATCTAAAATATCAGGCATTCAAGTCAACCTTAGCACCCTTCAGGTCCTCCATTATAAGATTTAACTCTTCAACAAGTTTTTCTATTTCCTTTTCTGCCTTTGAAGCAGTATTATTATTACCAGGACTTTTCTCAATAATATCATGTACTTCAGATACTTCAACAGAAGGGCTTACAGGGGCATCATCCTGTACTGTGCCAGCTGCTGCAGCCTGTTTTGCTTCAGCAATGCGTTTTTCAAGTTCAAGCTCCTCTTTCTTGCGTTCTGCTGCTTTCTTCTCTTCTTCCTCTTTCTCCTCTGCTTCTTTCTCAGCTTTCTCCATAACCTCTTCCATTTTTTCATCAATATGGTCTTTAGCTTCTGCCCACAATCCGCCAATAAGTTCCTTATTAGCAGCTTCCATTAATTTATCAGCTTCCTTTGTGGCATCAGCAACAGGATGGGTTTTAAGCCGTTCAAGCTCTATATCAGTAATTGCACCTGAAATAGCACTAACAGAAGCTTCTTTCTGTGAAGCACGCTGTTTATAAAAATCTTCCTTATCATCCAGTTCAAGCATATCTTTCTGGTAATCAGTAAGGCCATTTTTATGCAGTTCTTCAAGCCGCTCCTTTTCACCATCAGAAAGTTCCACCCCTGAAAGCGGGTCACTTGCCTTGCGTTCTTTTCTGAGAAGTTCCAAATCCTTATGTTCTTTGGAATCTTCCTTAATACCGTAACTTTCCATAAGCTGCCCGCGTTCATCCTGTATTCCCCTGATAGTCTTTTTATCCTCAAGTGTTTCCTGCCGGAGCTGTTCCTGCTGCGCTTTAAGTCCCTCAATATTGTTATCTATATTCTGCTCTGTTGCAAAAGTATCAGTAAGAATTTTCATAGCACGCTTATGGGCAAGCTTGCGTTTAAGTTCAAGGTTATTATTATCATTTGCATTAAGATTACCAGCAAAAATACTTTTACTGCCTTTATTATTCTTAGAATCCTGGCTGGTTTTAGATGTATAAGCACTTGTTGCAAATAAACCTTCTTTATTACTGCCAGCAGCAAAAATTGATATTCCCATAAAATTGCACCCCTTTTCATAGCTGTATTTAATAATATAAATTTTTATATTTCCTGGTTTTCATTGAAAAAATCCAGTCCCCTGGTATTTTGTAGACAAGGATAAATATTAACTTTAGGAAATTTGATTATAAAAAGCCAGGAAATCTGGATATAAATTATATCGGCGGAAATAAGTGGCAATATTAATTTAATTGGTTACATTTTATACAACTAATAAATAAAAAAGCGGAAACACATGGGAATTGCCAGTCCATTAATAATTTTAAAATATTATTTCAAATAATAAGCCTTTGCACCATGTTTAGGCAATTTAATATCTATTGAAGGAACATTATCTGTAATTTCTTCACCGCTCCAGAGTTCTTTTACACTGGCATTTTGTATTTCCACATCTTCAAAATTTAATGTAATATTACTGTCACTTTCCCCTGTATTAAATATTGCAATATAAATTCCTCCATCTGCACATGTACTTGTCCACAGTATATGTTCTGTACCATTAATTTCTTTTCTCCATACCTGGTGTGGATTTCTGGAATTTTTGTGCATATCCATAATGTCTTTATTAGTTATAAGACTCATTGTAAAACTGTCAAATTTTGTCATTTCACCGCCTATCATAAGAGGTGAGCGGAAAACAGACCAGAGTGTAAGCATTGTAATCTGTTCATCTTTTGTAAATTTTGTATAGTTAGAAGGGCCATAATCCTGGCGTATAGGGCCAATAGGGAGCATATCGGCATCTGGCCAGTGTCCTGCACCTGAATGTGTACACCATTTTTCTGTACGTTCAAACATATCATAAAGGGCATCCCATTTATCCCAGAAGTCATCTGTAATACGCCACATATTAGAAACCTGTTTATAGAGCTCTGCTTTTTCAAGAAGGGCAGGTCCCGGGGAAAGGCTTAAAACCATCTCCCTGCCACAGTTTCTAAGCGAATTACTTAAAAGTATTAGTTCTGTTTCTTCATGTGGAAGTTCCCTTGCAATATCATCACACTTAATAAAATCGACGCCCCATGATGAATATAGTTCAAAAATGCTGTCATAATATTCCTTAGCACCTTCTTTGGAAGGGTCAACCCCGTACATATCAGTATTCCATGCACAAATGCTTGACATTTTAGCGATTTCACGTGCAGTCTTGTTGCTTCCTTTTATTTTAGTATTATTATGCACAGCCTGCCGTGGTATCCCACGCATAATGTGTATGCCAAATTTAAGCCCAAGTGAGTGTACATATTCTGCCAGTTCTGTAAATCCTTTTCCACCAGCTGATGAAGGAAAACGGTTCTCTGCAGGTACCAGTCTTGAATATTCATCCATGCAAAGCCTGGTGAAATTATTGTATTCATGGTTTTTGGCAGAAGGTTCATACCATTGTATATCAACAACAATATACTCCCATCCATATTCTTTAAGGTGTACTGCCATAAATTCTGCATTTTTCCTGACAGTATCTTCATCAACAGCAGCACCATAACAGTCCCAGCTGTTCCAGCCAAGGGGTGCTCTAAATTTATCCATAATCTCCTCCATTCCGCGCTTTAGGAGCGCATATAATCTGAAAATTTTTAAATATAATTATATCACTATTGTTATTATTATACAATTATTTAATTTTTTTGTTTCCATATTTTTTAAATTTAATGGCTATAAGTATATAAATATGTTAAAATAATACCAGCTATAAATTATATCTGCCAGATGTTATATAATTGAAGAAAAGTGGCAGTATGGCACTGTTAAACTGGAAGTACAGGAAACAGGATAAAAGGAAAGGATAAGGAAAAAGTATGAAGAAGATAATATTAAAAGCAAAAGACGGATACAGATTAAACCTGCATATTTTTGAAACAGAAGAAAGGAATACTGCAAAAGGTTATATACAAGTTATACATGGCATGGAGGAACACCAGGAGCGTTATGAAGATTTTATACATGTTCTGAATAAAGCAGGTTATACGGTTATTTCGTCAGATATGAGAGGACACGGCAAGGGTGCACCAGAGCTTGGCTTTTTCAAGGAAAAAGATGGATATAAATATCTTCTTTCAGACCAGAAAAGAATAACAAATTATATTATGAAAAGGTTTAAAACAAGCAAGGTAATAATATTTGCACATTCAATGGGAACTATAATTGCACGTAACCTTATGCAGAGCCAGTCATGGAATTATGGTAAAGTAATATTATCAGGGTATCCGTGCAGCCCGGGCATTGCCGCATTAAGTGCCGGGCTGGTTCTTACAGGAATTATAAGTAAAGTAAAAGGTGTAAGGTATTATTCAGAATTTATAGAAGATATTTCAGTTGGAAGCTTTAATAAAGGCATAGAAAACCCGCAGACAGGATTTGACTGGCTTAGTGTTAATAAAGATAATATCCAGGCTTATATTAATGACCCATACTGTGGGCATGGATTTAAAGTTTCAGCTTTTAATGATTTATTCCATTTATCTAAAAACATGGCGGAAACCTGGAGATATAAAAATGTTAATAAAGAACTTCCGGTGCTTGCAATAAGAGGGGCAGAAGATGCTTCAACAGGCCTGGATAAAGGAAGCCAGGCAAGTATAAAAATTTTAAAATCAGCAGGATTTAGAAATATCAGGGAGATTATTTACCAGAATATGAGACATGAGATTTTAAATGAAGCAAAAAAGGAAAAGGTATACAGGGATGTTGTGGAATTTCTTGGATAAATTACAAAATGCGGATAAAAAGAATAAAGAAAATATTTTTAAAAATCCAGTGGCTGTTACATTTCTTGCCCTTACCTGCTGTGCATTATGGGGAAGTGCATTTCCATGTGTTAAAATTGGATATAAAATGTTTAAGATAACAGACACTGGCAGCCAGATACTTTTTGCCGGATACCGTTTCTTTCTTGCAGGGATTATGGCACTGGTGCTTTCAAGTATTATGCAGCATGGATTCCTTAAAATAAAAAGTTCTTCTATTCCATATATTGCCGGGCAGGGGCTTTTACAGACAACATTACAATATATATTTTTCTATATAGGGATGGCAAATACAACAGGCTCTAAGGGTTCAGTAATAAATGCGTCAAATGTATTTTTTTCAATTATAACAGCCCATTTTTTTCTTAAAAATGAGAAAATAACTATAAGAAAAACCATAGGCTGTATTATAGGTTTTGCAGGTGTTATCCTTGTAAACCTTAAACCTGGCGGGGCTGGAATGGGCTTTTCTTTTAAGGGGGAGGGAATGGTTTTATTATGTTCAGCAGCTTATGGCATAAGTTCCGTTACACTTAAAAAAATATCGGAAAAAGAAAGCCCGGCAGCAATTACAGCATACCAGCTTTTATCAGGAGGTGCAGTATTAATAATTACAGGTTTTCTGGCAGGAGGCAGGATAGAAGGCTTTACAATACGGCCACTGGGGCTTCTTGTATATATGGCATTGCTTTCAACAGTGGCTTTCAGCATATGGGCAGAACTTTTAAAATATAATCCTGTAGGGAAAATTTCTGTTTACAGTTTTTCAATCCCTGTATTCGGAGTAGCATTTTCTGCAATATTTTTAAATGAACATATAATATCATTACAAAATCTTGCTGCACTGGTACTGGCAAGCCTTGGGATATTAATAGTAAATTATAACAGTAGTTACAGGCCTGGCAGTATAATAAAGGCATCAAAACAGAAAGGATTAAAATTATAAAATATGTCAAGAAAAATACAGGATTTAAAACCAGACACAGTTGTAAAAAATTACTGGAGGAATAATGAACAGTTTGCAGATTTTTTTAATGCAGTGCTGTTTAATGGTGAGCAGGTAATAAAACCAGAGGAACTTGAGGATGTGGATACAGAGGAGTCTTCGGTGCTGGAACACAGGAAATATTCAGAAAGCAGCAGGTGCAGCAAACTGTGTTATAGATTATAATAATATTAACAAGGAGGGCAATGTTGATATGTGTACTGTATTTGAAAAAACAAGGGAAGAAGGAAGAATAGAAGGAATGGCAGAGGGAATTATTGTGGCAGGGCTGGAGTATGGGGCTTCTGAAGAGAATATTCTGGAAAAGCTGCAAAGCAAATTAAATATATCTTTGCAGAAGGCGCAGGAATATCTGGACAGGTTTATGGAACATACAATATAAAATAAATACAGCGTTGCTGGTATTACTTTATGGGGAAAACAGGGTAATCTTTAAGAGAAGTTTATAAGAAGTTTAAGAAAAGTTTAATTATTGCAAAATTAGTTGATTTTACCATTTTTTTAGTATAATATCAAATGTGTAAATAAGGGGGATTAATATGGTTAATGGTGAAAAACTAAAATGCAGTTATTATAATTTTATTCTTGAACAGGCAGATAAAAGCTGTATTTTATATAATTCTTTATCTGGTGTAATTATTTCTGTAACAGGGGAAGAACTGGAAAGAATAAGGAAGATATTAGGGAGTAAGGAGATTTTTTATAATAAAAATGATGATGTAATTAATGTTTTATATGAAAAAGGGGTTCTTGTTGAAGCAGACAGGGATGAACTGGAATATTTACAGTTTTTGTACGGGCAGGAAGTTGTAAAAAATAATGTGCTTTCCCTTATGTTAATTACTACAAGACAATGCAACCTGCGTTGTGTATACTGCTATGAGAAACATGAAAACCTTGCAATGGATGAAAGTGTTTATAAAAGTATTGGTTTATATATTGGAAATTCTTTAAAAGAGCATAAATATGCAGGAATTAATATTACATTATTTGGTGGTGAGCCTTTTATTGAATACAATAATGTAATAAAATTTCTTGAAGATGTAAACAGGATTTGTGAAAAATATAATGTGCCATTTTGGGCAGGTGCTACAAGCAATGGGGCATTAATTACACCGGGACGTTTTGAAAAATTATATAGCCTTGGTGTGTCTTATTACCAGATTACAATAGATGGCATGGAGGATACACATGATTTATACCGTAGAAGTGCAGACGGCAGGGGCAGTTTTAAAAAGATTGTAGAAAACCTTAAATATATGGACAGTACAGATTATGACTTTGAAGTTACAGTCAGGACTAATTTTAATAAAGAGATTTTTGCTAATGCAAAAGAATTTTACCAGTTTATTGCAAATAATTTTGGCAGCAGGTTTCATGTATATTATGAGGGAATTAAAAAACTTGGCGGCAGTAATGATGAAAGCTTAGATGTACTTGATAAAAATGAAGTTTCAGAAAACTCTGTAGACATTGCAGCATATATAAGGGAACTTGGAATTAAAAATGATGTTATAGATGAAATGACACTGCCTTTTAGCAGGGTATGTTATGCCACAAAACATAATGACTATTTAATAGATTATGATGGAAGTGTTTTAAAATGTACATTATCACTTGATGATGATTTAAATAAAATTGGAAAATTACATAAAGATGGTACTATGGAAATTGATGATTATAAACATGCAAAATGGGTGGGCAAAAAGACACAGCTGGAAGACCAGTGTAAACAGTGCCGTGTCCTTCCGCTTTGTTATGGCGGCAGGTGCGTCAACGGGCTTGTACATGGCGGAAGTTTTTGGTGTGACAGGAAATTGCAGGAGCAGGAGCTTGCAGGTTTGGTTGCATATAATTTATAAATGGTGGCAGTATGGTTAAATCTATAAAAAATGACCTTTATTTTTTAAAATATGTATTTAATTTCAGCAGGGCTTATGTATTAGGAGAAGCAATAACTGCCATAATAAACGGGCTTATGCCGCTTTTAGATATTATTATGCCTAAGCTTTTAGTGGATGGTTTTATTTACAGGATTTCTTTCCGGCAAATTGTTTTTTATATAATGGTTTATGTAATATTGCAGTTTACTGGTTCTTTTATAACCACATTTATAACAGAGCGTTATATTAATTTAAACGGGCATATTTATTCAATGTATTTTCTGTTTATGATTAACCATAAAAAAACAGAACTTGGCATGGCACAGCTTGATGACCCGGAAATACACCAGAAAGCAGCACTTGCAGAAGATATAATATATAAAGGGATTGGCATTGATTTAATAGATAATTTTTTCACTGCTGTTACAAGCATAGTATCAATTACTGCAACTGCAATAGTCCTTGTACACGCAAATGCTTTTCTGCTTTTTGTCATTCTGGTTTTTGCAGTTTTTTCTGTAATTTCAAATTTAAAAATGGAGAACTGGCAGCTTGGGCAGAGAGAGGAAAATATTTATCTTACAAGGGTTTTAAATTATTATATTGATATTATGAGGGATAAGTCATGTACAAAAGAAATGAGGCTTTATGGATTTGCTTCATGGCTTGTGGATAAGTATAATAAAACGCTGGAAGTTTTGCGTATAAGGCTTAAAAAATTATATAATAAAAGCCTGCAGATTACAACAATAAGAATTATTCTTGAAAATTTAAAAAGCAATGGGATTTATCTATATCTTGCATGGCTTGCTTATAAAGGAAAAATTTCAATAGGGGGGTTTTCACAATATTTTAATGCTGCAAGCCAGTTTTCAGAAAGCGTTTTAGAATTTGCCAGTTTTTTTATGGATTTAAATATTAATGGGAAATATATTAGCAGTTTTAAGGATTTTATGGATTTACAGCCAGAAAATTATAAAGAATACAGCACTATAAATAAAGAAAAATTTGACAAGGCAGTAAAAGCACCATTAAAACTTTCAATGTCAAATATAGATTTTAAATATAAGGGAATGGACAGGCTTGTATTAAATAATATAAATTATACATTTGAACAGGGAAAAGTTTATGTTATTGCTGGTGAAAACGGTGCAGGAAAAACTACAATGGTGCAGCTTTTAAGCCATCTTTATAATCCATGCAGTGGTGAAATCCTTTTAAATGGGGTAAATATAAATACTTTTAATGATAAAGATTATAAGAGCCTTTTTAGTATTGTATTCCAGGACTTTAAATACTTTGCATTTACAATAGGTGAAAATGTGGCACTGGATAAATATAACAGGGAGAACCAGGATACCAGGCAGGAAATTAAAAAAGCATTAAAAACTGCAGGTCTTGGAAAAAGGGTAAAATCACTGGAAAAAGGAATTGATACTAACCTTGGTAAAATATTTTATAATGACGGGGTGGTGCTTTCAGGTGGTGAAAACCAGAAACTTGCATTTGCAAGGGCAGTTTTCCATAAGCCGGATATACTTGTGCTTGATGAACCTTCTTCAGCACTTGACCCTGTAGCAGAAGATAAGCTTTTAAGGTCTTTCCAGGAAATAGCAGAAGATAAAATTGTGATTTATATTTCACATAGGTTAAGTTCTGCAGTCCTTGCAGATGAAGTATTATTTCTTAAGGATGGAAAACTGTGTGAAAGTGGTACACACCATGAACTTATAAAAAAGAATGGTGAATATGCAAGGTATTATAATACACAGGCAAAATACTATACATCATGCCCGTAAACAGGCGGGAAAAGTGTTTATGGGCATCAGGATATTAAATATTATATGGGGGGAGGTGTATAAATATGAAAATTATAAGGGATGCTGCCAAATCAAAGAAAAAACACAATAAGAATGGCACGGGATGTGGCTGTGGATGTAAAAACGGTGCAGGATGCAGCTGTGGTACATCATTAACTGGCAAAAAGAAGCCAGGACGTAAAAATGGCACAGGATGCGGATGTGGATGTTAAAAATTTTTAGTGTGAAAAAATGTAAATAATAAAAATGAGGTAAACAGCTTCTGGTTATATAAATTATTATATGTAACCAGAAGCTTATTTTGTATTTAAATAAAGTTTATTGCTAAAGGGCTTTTTTTCTGTTAGAATAATATTAATCTTTAAACAGCCATATAAAATAATTTGAAAGGCGGTAAATATGAACCCTGTATTATGGATATTAGTGTTATTGGCGGCAGTTTTATTATGGTTTATAATTTCTTTTATCTTTGTCCCGCTTGGCAGGTTTGTGTTGAGAAAGTGGGATAATGTAATGGGGATTTTAAATGATGGTGAGGAAAAGGAGGATGGGCATGAGTAAAAGAAAATCAGGTTTAGTCGGGGGCATTATTACGGGTGTAATAATTTTTATTGCATTAATATGCCTGGTAATGTGCATTGAAAAAGTACCTGTTGGTTATGAAGCAGTTGTATATTCTGTAAATGGCGGTGTCCAGAATGAAACGCTGGCACAGGGATGGCATATTATAGCACCAACAAAGAAGGCAAAAATTTTTACAATAAGCAATGAACAGTTACTGCTTACACAGGACAACAGGGAAGGAAGCAAAGACGATGAATCATTTAAGGTATCAACTTCAGATGATGCAAGTATAGCAATAAGTTTCCAGATGACATATAAGTTTGATGAAACAAAACTTATTGATACATATAAGAAGTTCCGTGGAATGGACGGGGAAACTATTGTAAATAACCGTGTGAAATCAGTTTTGAAATCTAAAGTTTCAGAAGTGACTACTGATTATTCCATGATGGATATTTATTCAGGAAACCGCAGTGAGATTAATAATAAACTGACAGAATATCTTGACGGGCAGTTTGATGGCTCATATGGCATACAGGTTCTGGATGCTTCTATTATAGATGTGCATCCTGATGAACAGTTAAAGGAGGCTATTAATAACCGTGTTACTGCATTGCAGAAGAAGCAGCAGGCAATGGCGGAACAGGAAACAGCCAAGGTTGAAGCTGAAACAGCACTTATTAAGGCGCAGAATGAGGCTGATATTAAGATAAAGCAGGCTGAAGCAGAGGCAAAAGCCAATAAATTAAAAGCTGAGTCTATCACAGATAAGCTTATACGTATGAAAGAAGCTGAGGCAAGGTTAAAACATGGCTGGGTAACGGTTCAATCAGGAGATGCCGCCGTGGTGTTAGACCAGGATAAGTAAGATTATGTTAAAAAAAGTGGTGCAGATAGCAGGGCGGTATGTTATAATAAAAAATGACAGTTTGTTAAATAACAGTTTGTCAGAGATAGTGTTATAATGGAAGGATAACAGGGAAAGGAAGAATTAAAATGAGATTAATTACACGTTCGGATTTTGACGGGCTTGCATGCGGGGCGCTTCTTAAAGAGGCAGGGATAATTGACAGCTGGAAGTTTGCACATCCAAAGGATTTACAGGACGGGCTTGTTGAGGTAGATGAGAATGACTGTCTTGCCAATGTACCTTATGTAGAAGGATGTGGTTTGTGGTTTGACCACCATTCAAGTGAGCATGAAAGGCTGCAGCTTGAAGGAAAGTATAAAGGGGAAAGCCGCATTACACCATCATGTGCACGTATTATTTATGAATATTATGGTGGAAAGAAAAAGTTTCCACAATTTGATGATATGATGGAAGCAGTTGACAAGGTTGATTCAGGCAATCTTACGGTTGATGAAGTACAAAACCCAAAAGGCTGGATTTTAGTAGGATTCCTTATGGACCCACGTACAGGCCTTGGACGCTGGCGTGAATTTACCATTTCAAATTACCAGCTTATGGAGAAACTTATAGATGCCTGCCGTACCATGACTACAGATGAAATACTTGCACTGCCTGATGTTAAGGAACGTATAGAAGTTTATTTTGAACAGACAGAAAAGTTTAAGGAAATGGTAAAGAAATATACAAGGACAGATGGAAAACTTATTATATCTGATTTGCGTGGTGTAAACCCTATATATTCCGGAAACCGTTTTATGATTTACAGCATGTACCCGGAACAGAATATTTCCGCATGGATAGTAAGCGGGCGTGGCGGTAAGGGATGCAGCGCTGCAGTTGGATATAGTATCCTTAACAGGACATGCACTGTTGATGTTGGAAGCCTTATGCTTAAATATAACGGAGGCGGGCATAAAAGGGTTGGTACATGCCAGTTTTCTGACGAAAATATGGAAACAGAGCTTCCTAAAATGTTAAATGAACTTACTGCTTTAAGTAATAAGTAATATATTTTATATTTTTTCACATAACAGCATACTTCCATAGATATATAATATATAATGGAAGTATGCCGTTTTACGTTTACATGTCATTAAAGATTTCTTCCATCTGGCTTATTTCTTCTTTCTGCATTTCTAAAATATCTTCTGCAATATCCAGTATTTCAGGGTGTGATGAATATTTTAAAATTGCATCTGCCATATCAACAGCCATCTGGTGGTGGATAACCATTCCTTCTATATAAGCTTTTTCAACATTGTTACTTGCTTCTGTTTCTTCTGTTATATGCTGGTGGGAGGATAACATTTTATTATAAAGCTTAAGATAGCCTTTTTCTTTTTCTGGGCTGGTAATTCCTGATTTCTGGATTTCCTGGATTAATTCCCGCATATCTTCTATTTCGTCTGCCTGCTCCTCAATTATTTCATTAGCGAGGCTTTTAAGTTTATTATTTGTGCCTCCTAGTAAAAGGTAGCTCTTAGACAGGTCAACAGAGGCTTCATAATGGGGTATCATGCTTATAAGGAAATCAAGTTCTGCACTGCCGGATTCTTTTACACGCATATTTTCAAGCATATCAGAAATAATTGTGGCCTGTTCCTTTAGATAGACAGATACTTCTGTATCGCTTCCTGTATCTTTTATAATATCTGTTCCAGATGAGGCGGATGGTTTCTGTAGTGTGGAACTGCCAGTTGTACCGCGCCCTATATAAAGACTTAAAAAGATAATTAATAATATTAGTATAATAATAGCAAGTAAACCATACATATGGTAGTTTTTATGCTTGTTCATTGATAAATTCCTTTCCCTGTAATATTTATATATAGTATTAACAATGTCTTACAAGTTTATAAAACTTTTTTATAAATTTTTCACCGCTTGAAATACCTTCAGGTGCAGCTGCGGATTTGCTTGGAAGAAAGAAAAGCATGGTTTTGGGAAGGCTGTGTATTGCTGTTTCGTGCCAGCCTGGTATTTCTGGCAGATGGCGTGGCGGCCTGCCTTGGTGCGGCGTTTAGTAGCAGGCTTTACAAGAGATATGGGAGAAGAATAATATTAACAGCAGTTTTTATTATAGCATGTGCATTTTTATGTTATGGTTCTGGCAATTTATGGTTATCAGTAGTTTTATTTATTGCCGCTGGTTTTTCTGATTCCCTGCTTTACCCGGTACAGTCAGATAAATTAAACAGGCTTATACCATCAGAGCAGAGGGCAACATTAATTTCTGCTGACAGCCTGTTTTTCTCAGTGGCTATGATTATCCTTTTTCCGCTGGCAGGCGCAATAGCAGATATATGGGGGCTGGCAGTGGTTTTTTCTATTATTGGTATTGGACTTATTGCATTTAATGTGGTAGTATTGTTAATAAACAGGTAATTGCCAGGCTGCTGGTTAAGGAAGGAGGCAGGGATATTAATTAAATATGGGAATAAGTAATTTCAGGGTAAAATCGGTTAAGACAAAGCTTATATTAATAATGATAGCCTTGTTAGGCATGACAATATTCCTTATGTGGTTTATGAATGAATTGTTTTTGCCTGCATATTACCAGTATACCAAGGTTTCAATGCTGGAAGAGTATTTTGTAAAGACCAATGATATAGTAAGCATGGACCATGATTATAATGACGGGGCAGGTGAACTTTCAGAAAAGAGCACGCTTTCACTTGAAATTCTATCTGCTAATAATGCTGCCAATGTATATGTGTTCAGGATGTCTGAATTTTTTGGAAATATACTTTACACATTTTCTTATCCTGCACCAGATAAAATAACTGATTTCCAGAAGGAACGGGTTAAAGAAAAGACAATAGGCTATATCTATGGGATGGAGAATTACAAGAGTTATTACAAAGGTGCAAAAGGAAGGGAATTAATTAAAGATAACGGGGATTACTCTGTGTGTAAAGTCCTGGATGAACGTATAGGTTCTTATTACCTTGAATTGTTCGGCCAGCTTGATTCAGGTTCATTTGTATATGTGAATACAAATTTCCAGAGCATGACAGAAAATATAAATATATTTAACAGTTTTATATTTTATGTTGGTATTGGCGTAATAATATTTGGTGCAATAGTTATGGTATTTGTAAGCAGCAGTTTTACAAAACCTGTACTTAAGCTTACAGAGATAGCGAAGCGTATGTCAGAGCTTGATTTTGAGGTAAGGTATCCTGTTACAACACATGATGAAATAGGCGTGCTTGGAAGCAGTATAAATACATTGTCTGAAACGCTTGAAAAGACCATTTCTGAATTGAAGGCGGCTAATAATGAGCTCCAGAAAGATATTGAGGAAAAGACGCAGATTGATGAGATGCGCAAAGAATTTCTTTCTAATGTGTCACATGAATTAAAAACCCCTATTGCGCTTATACAGGGTTATGCAGAAGGGCTGTATGAAAATATTAATGATGACAGTGCAAGCAGGGAATTTTACTGTGAAGTCATTATTGATGAGGCTGGTAAAATGAACAAGATGGTTAAAAAGCTTCTGACACTTAACCAGATAGAGTTTGGAAGCAACCAGATATCATATGAACATTTTGATATAACAGAAGTAGTGAAGCAGGTTATTAATTCTGCTGCCCTGCTTGCAGAACAGAAGGGGGCAGTTATTAATATGCCGGATTACGGGCCTGTATATGTCTGGGCGGATGAATATATGGTGGAGGAGGTTGTAACTAATTATATAAGCAATGCAGCAAACCATGTGGCAGGGGAATTAAGGATAGATGTAAATATTGAAAAACGGGAAGATGCAGTCAGGGTAAGTGTGTTTAATACAGGAAACTGCATACCAGAAGATGAACTTGACAAAATATGGATAAAATTCTACAAAGTTGACAAGGCACGTACAAGGGAATACGGGGGGAGCGGCATAGGGCTTTCAATAGTTAAGGCTATAATGAATTCTATGAACAGGCAGTGTGGTGTGCTTAACCATGAAAATGGTGTTGAATTCTGGTTTGAACTGGATATAAAATAATTTTATAATACATCTTCTCATTGACGCAATGAATATGAATATGGTACTATATAGATGTATTGTTTTGAATAATTTCCAGGGGGGGATAAATGGATGAAAGAAAGAATGTTTGCCGCTGTACTTATAATATCTGTGCTTTTAACAGGGTGTGCAAATGTCCAGACATTAACTGACCAGGACAATGAAGTTATAAGCCAGTATATTGCAGGTGTAGTTTTAAACAGTTCTGAAAGATATGGTCATTCGTTTAAGTATGACAAATCAGTTTTAAATCCTACACCAGAACCTACGCAGACGCCACCGCCAGTACAAGAAACAGACGGTCCGGGAAGCGGGGGGACACCAGGCACAGGAAGCCAGGGGAATGGCGGAGGCAAGGGAAACGGCAGCGGTGTATCTTTGGCAAAAAGTGTAAAGCTTGGCCAGATATATGGCATTGATGGCATCGATGTAAAGCCGGCATCGGTTAAAACAAAGAAGCATATCAGTACAAGTTACTCGTCTATTGCAGCAGATAATGGCAAAAAGCTTGTAATTGTTTCATTTGTCATTAAAAACAATTCTTCAAAGGCAGTAAAAGCGGATTTTGCCAGGAAAAATGTAAGCTATTCCATAACAATAGGCGGGAAAAGCTCTGGCTCTGCTATGCTTACAATCGCGGAAGGTGATTTGCTAAGTTTTAATGAGAAGATACCAGCAGGGGGAAGTAAAAAAGGAGTCCTGGTATTCCAGGCAGATTCGTCTGTAAAAGTTAAAGATGTTACAGTAAGGGCTGTAAAAGACAATAAAGAGTCTGTTTTTAGTGTTAATTAAAAGTAAAATATTGGAGGGACGGATATATGGAGACAGGAATTTTATTAGAGAGTGGGACTAATGAACTGGAAATTCTGGAATTTAAGGTAGGTAATAATTATTATGGTATTAATGTTGCCAAGATACGTGAAATTATTTCATACCAGACACCTACACCTATTCCAAATGCAGACCCCAGGATTGAAGGAATATTTATGCCAAGGGATGAAATTATTTCCATAATTGATTTGGCAGAAGTCATGCACCTGGAGAAGCCGGAAAAAGTATCCAATGACATGTACATAGTCACTAACTTTAACCAGCTTAATACAGCATTCCATGTAAATGCTGTGCTGGGGATACACAGGGTATCATGGTCGGATATTGTAAAGCCTGATTCAACTATTAATACCGCTGGTGAAGGCATGGCTACGGGTATTATCCGTATAGACAAGAAACTTATTATTATACTTGATTTTGAAAAGATAGTATCAGAGATTAACCCTGAAACAGGCCTTAAAGTTTCAGATGTTGAACATATGAGGAACAGAAGCCGCAATGAAAGCCCTATCCTTATTGCAGAGGATTCAGCACTTCTTAGCAAGATGATTGTGAACTGTCTTGAACGGGCAGGATATACCAATCTTACAACAACTGACAATGGCCAGGAATGCTGGGATAAGCTGCAGCAGTATCTTGCGGAGGGGACTGTTGATGAAAATGTTTCATGTATTATTACAGATATAGAGATGCCGCAGATGGACGGCCACAGGCTTACTAAGCTTGTTAAGGAGCATGAACAGCTTAAGCATCTTCCGCTTATAATCTTCTCATCACTTGTTAATGCAGAGATGAGGCGCAAGGGCGAACAGCTTGGTGCAGATGCGCAGCTGTCTAAACCTGAGATTGGACAGTTAGTAGGTGCTATTGACAAGCTGATAGGCAATACAGGTGCATAAATTTTAAAATATTGTGTAGCAATATGGGCATTAATTTGTAAGGGAGATTGGACGGGAATTGAGTGAAGAAAAAGACTTAGGCCAGATAGAAAATGCTGAGGCTGGCAGTGACGGAAGTTTTGGCAGCCTGGAGGACTTTGTAGAACTTGATGATTTACAGAACCTTGAAGGGCTTGCAGATTTAAGCAGCCTGGGGGATATTAGTGATTTAGGGGATTTATCAGACCTGGCAGAAGATGTTTCCGGGACTTTTGATGATTTAGATGCCACTGTTGATATCCCGCTTCCTGCCATGGAGGAAACAGCAGAGGAAGAAAAAGAGGAAAAGCCAGAGGAATTTATTATACCAGATAAAGAAAAACTGGCAGAAGAGCTTCCAGAAGAAGAACCAGATGTTGAAGAAAACATACAGGAAAGCCCTGGCATGGCAGAAGCAATGGCAGACAGCATAGGAAGCAGTACAGAAGAAACTGTGCAGGAAAGCCCGGAAGAGGACATTCCAGAAGAAGATATTCCAGAAGAAGAGCCTTTAGGAATTATGGATGATGTACTGCCAGATGAGGAAGCCCCGGAAGAAATTCCGCTGGAAGAAGAAATTTCTTTAGAACAGGATATTGTTCCAGATGTTCCAGAGGAAACCCCGGAAGAGCCTGTGGCAGTACAGGAAGAAAGCACGCCAGAAGAAGCAGGGGATGCAGCAGAAGAAGACGGCGGAATGGATTCCATGCTTGGCGGGCTTTTAGACAGTCTTGGCATAGACACTGGAACTGGCGGGGAAGAAGAACCGGCAGGTGCTGCCATTATGGAAGAGACAGACAGCGGCGTGGAAGGTGATGCGCCTGATGGCATGCCAGACAGCCCCGGTATTCCAGAAGCTGTGCCTGCTGCAGAAACGGGGAATGAAGAAGGTACACAAACTGTAAGAACTAAGAAAAAACTCCAGAGGGAACTGCCTCCAGATGAACCTGCCAGTGAACCTGCTGCAAAAAAGCCAGGTTTCTTTAAACGTATATTTGGCAATGTTGTAACAGATGAAATTGCTGAGGCAGAGCGCAAAGCAAAAGAGGATGAAGAACAACAGGCAATTTTAAAGGCAGAAGAGGAAGTTAAGGCAAAGCAGGAGAAAGAAATTAAAAAAGCTGCAGCAGCCGAAGCCAAGGAAGCCAAAAAAGCTGAAAAAGCAGCTAAAAAAGCTGAGAAGGCTGAAGAAAAGGCAGCTAAGAAGGCTGAAAAAGCAGCTAAGAAAGCAGCTGAAAAGGAAGCTGAAGAACAGGAAGTTGTTGGCAAGCTTAATAAACCAGGTGTTATAATTGTAGTTACAGGTGCTGCTTTAATACTTGCAGGTGTCGTTATTGGAACAGAAGTATTTGGATATAATTCCACCAAGTCAGAAGCAGAAAAATACTTTTCATTACAGAGATACAGTGAAGCATATAATGAAGCAAGAGGGACTAAACTGGAAGATAAAGACCCTGCACTTTATAATAAGATAATTACTGTAATGAAGGTGCAGCAGTCGCTGGATACATACAGCAGCTATGTGGAAATGAAGTATTACCCTGATGCACTGAATGCCTTGCTGCGTGGATTGCAGAAATATGATAATAATATAGAAACAGCAATGGATTATGAAGCTGAGGGTGACATGGAAGTATGCAGGAATAAAATATTAAGCATACTTAGAGATGAATTTGGACTGTCTGAAAAGAGAGCCTATGATATATTAAAACTTGATGACAGTGCATATACAGAAAGGGTAATAGAGATTGCAAAGAAAAAGATGTAAATAATTGGTTTAAGGTTATGGCCCGCCGTTAAACAACTGGTGGGCTTTAATTTACGGGAAGGCAGGCCTGGAACGGAGGGTATAAATGGTAGCAATAGTTGATTATGACGCAGGGAACCTTAAAAGTGTAGAGAAAGCACTTATATATCTTGGGGAAGAGTGCAAGGTTACAGGAGTGCCTGAAGAGATTTATAATGCAGACAAGGTAATACTGCCAGGCGTTGGTGCATTTGGTGATGCAATGGGGAAACTGGAGAAATCCGGGCTTGCAGAAGTTATTAAAAAAGTTGCAGCAGATAATAAGCCACTATTTGGGATATGCCTCGGGCTGCAGCTTATGTTTGAGTCAAGTGATGAGATGCCAGGCGTGAAAGGGCTGGGTATCCTTAAAGGCAGGATTCTTGCAATTCCCCCGGCAGATGGATTTAAAATACCGCATATGGGCTGGAATTCAATATCTATAAGAAAAGGAAGCCGTTTATTTAAAGATATACCAGATAATCCATATGTATATTTTGTACATTCATATTATCTTAAGGCAGACAATGAAGAAGATGTAGCAGCATCTACAGAATATATAACACATATACATGCTGCCGCAGAGCGCGGCAATATATTTGCATGCCAGTTCCATCCGGAGAAAAGTGGTGATACAGGGCTTAAAATACTGAAAAATTTCTGTGAATTATAAAATATAAGTGAGGTAAGTATGTTTACAAAAAGAATTATACCATGCCTTGATGTCAATAACGGGCGTGTGGTAAAAGGTGTAAATTTTGTAGATTTAAAGGATGCAGGAGACCCTGTTGAAGCTGGTGCCGCATATGGGAAGGCTGGTGCAGATGAGCTTGTATTCCTTGATATTACAGCATCATCAGATGCAAGGGCTACTAAGGTTGACATGGTACGGCGTGTAGCAGAAACCGTATTTATACCATTTACAGTTGGCGGCGGAATAAGGACTGTAGAAGATTTTAAACTGGTTTTAAGGGAAGGCGCAGATAAGGTTGCAGTTAATTCGGCGGCAATACAGAATCCCCGGCTTATATCAGAAGCAGCAGAGAAATTTGGAAGCCAGTGTGTTGTAGTTGCAATAGATGCCAAAAGGCGTAAAGATGGAAGCGGCTGGAACATATATAAGAATGGCGGGCGTGTAGATATGGGCATTGACGCTGCAGAGTGGGCAATAAAAGCAGACAGGCTTGGTGCAGGTGAGATACTTATTACAAGCATGGACTGTGATGGTACTAAAAATGGTTATGATATAGAACTTACAAGAACTATATCAGAAAACGTTTCCATTCCTGTAATAGCATCAGGAGGGGCGGGCAGGCTTGAACATTTTAAAGAAGCATTTACAGAGGGAAAGGCAGATGCAGTCCTTGCTGCTTCGCTTTTCCACTATAAAGAACTTGAAATAAATGAAGTAAAAGAATATTTAAACAAAGAAGGAATAAGCGTAAGAAGATAGTTAAGGAACAGAAGCAGCAAAGGAGGAAAAATTATGTCAATGATACAGAATGACTGGCTTGATGCAATAAAGCCAGAATTTTCAAAGCCTTATTATAAAGAGCTTTTTGAATTTGTAAAAGAAGAGTACAGCAGGACAGTTGTATACCCGCCAGCAGATGATATATTTAATGCGTTCCACTTTACTCCGCTTTCATCTGTAAAGGTTTTAATACTGGGGCAGGACCCATACCACAATGTACACCAGGCGCATGGGCTTTGTTTCTCAGTGCTGCCAGACCAGCCGGAAATACCACCATCTTTACAGAACATTTATAAAGAAATACATGATGATATAGGCTGTGACATACCTAATAACGGCTACCTGAAGAAATGGGCAGACCAGGGTGTCCTTATGCTTAATACGGTACTTACGGTAAGGGCACACCAGGCTAATTCCCACCAGGGCAAAGGCTGGGAGAAGTTTACAGATGCCGTAATACAGGCTGTCAATGCACAGGACAGGCCAGTAGTTTACCTGTTATGGGGGAAACCGGCGCAAAGCAAAATACCAATGCTTACAAATCCTAAGCACCTTATACTTAAAGCACCACATCCAAGCCCGCTATCTGCATACAGGGGGTTCTTTGGGTGCAGGCATTTCAGCAAAACTAATGATTTCCTTAAAGAAAATGGGTTAGAGCCAATAGACTGGCAGATTGAAAATGTATAAATGGAGGTTCTGATGGCAGATAGTTCCAGACAAGCAGGCAAAGTAAATATGGAAGGTGTTCCAGAACAACTGGTATTTGGCCTGGACATTGGTACAAGAAGCATAGTTGGTACGGTGGGGTTTAAAAACAGCACAAATGGTTTTGTAGTAGTTGCGCAGGTAGTTAAAGAGCACCAGACAAGGGCAATGCTTGACGGGCAGATACATGATATTGGCAAAGTGGCTGCTACAATAGAAGAAGTGCATAAAAAGCTTGAGGACATGACTGGCAGAAGGTTTAAAGATGTATGTATTGCTGCCGCAGGCCGTGTACTTAAAACTGTTGAAGCAGAAGCACAGACAAACTTTGTCTCAGATACAGTAATTACAAGTGAACATATATATACACTTGACATGCTTGGTGTTGAAAATGCCTACAGCATCCTGCGTGATGAGAAAAAGACAGATGATATCAGGTTTTACTGTGTAGGCTATTCAGTTAAGCATTATTACCAGAATGACTATATTATATCTAACCTTGAAGGCCATAAAGCAATGAGCATAAAAGCAGAAATTATTGCCACATTCCTTCCTAATGAAGTAGTTGACGGGCTATATGCTGCAGTAGAACGTGCAGGCCTTTATGTTGCCAACCTGACACTGGAACCTATTGCCGCTATAAATGTTGCAATACCTGAGAAGTTCAGGCTGCTTAATATTGCGCTTGTTGATGTTGGTGCAGGGACTTCTGATATATCCATAACCAAGGATGGGAGCATTATAGCATATGGCATGATTCCGTCTGCCGGTGATGAATTTACAGAATGTATCGCCAAACACTATCTTACAGATTTTAATGAAGCAGACAGGCTTAAATGTGCCAGCACGGTTAATACAGAGGTTGAATTTTACGATATTATGGGGCTTCCGCAGAGAGTTGCATCAGAAGAGATAGCAGAAGTAGTAGAAGAAACCGTTAAAAGCACGACAAAAAGCATTGCTGGTAAAATTATGGAGCTTAATGGCGGCAAATCTGCCAGTGCCGTATTTGTAGTTGGCGGCGGCGGCAAGATTAAAGGATTTGTAGAAAACCTTGCAGAATACCTGGGACTGCAGAAAGAAAGGGTAGCGCTGCGTGGTTCGGAAGTGCTTGGCAATGTAGAATTTATGCAGGATGATATTAAAGTAGATTCCCTTTTAGTAACACCCGTCGGAATATGCCTTAATTATTATGAACAGCGCAATAACTTTATATTTGTAACAGTAAATGGCGAGCGTATCAAGCTTTACGATAACAGCAAGCTTACAATTATGGATGCCGCAATACAGATGGGATTCCCTAATGTGGATTTATTCCCAAAACGTGGCAAAACCCTTATATATTTTGTTAATGGTGAAAAACGTATGCTGCGTGGCAAGGAAGGTGAAGCCGCCATTGTCAGGCTGAACGGAAGGCAGACGGGCATGAGTGCGTCACTTGAACAAAATTCCAAAATTGATATTATACCATCAACACGTGGCGCAGATGCAGTGTTTGAAATAAGCAGCCTTCCAGAGTACAGTTCCAGCATGGATATAATATTTAATGGAAAAGAAATAACATGCCCACGCTTCGTAACAGTAAACGGGGAACTTGTATCAGGTTTTTATGAAGTTAAAGATTTAGACCGTATAGAGATACTGGGATATTACACACTTGAACAGGTACTGGAATTTATGGATATTATTTACAGGGGGAAAGTATACGTAAATAATGTAATTGCGCCTATGGACACAAAAGTATATGATAATTTTTCAATTATATGTGAAATTATGAAAGAAGAGCCTAACTATAATGAACTTATAGAAAAATATGGTGACGGGCAGTTCCCTGTTGCAAGTGAACTTTTATATTCTGGCAGTCCCATGCCTGCAGAAAGGGATGTGCAGGAAACAATAAAAGAAGATATACAGGAGAATATACAAGAACAAGAAGAGGAAATGGCAGAAGAGGACATATATATAGAAGAAACACAGGAAGAAGAGTACCAGGAGGAAGAAATACCAGAAGAAAAAGCTGCCAATATAACTGTTAATGGTGACAAGGTTGTATTAACAGGCAAACAAAGATATATACTTGTTGATGTGCTGGATTTCTATCCTGTTGATACCTCAGTAGCACATGGCGACCATCTTGAAACATCTGTAAATGGAATAGCATGTGATTTTACCCAGGCTGTAAATGATGGTGATATTATAAAAATTGAATGGGTGGAAAGGCAGCATGGAGGATAATATGTTATGAGGGTCTGCAGTATTGCAAGTGGAAGCAGTGGGAACTGCATTTACATTGGTGATAAGGATACTAATATACTTATAGATGCAGGGATAAGCCGCAAAAGGATTGCAGAGGGGCTTCTGGCAATAGGGGTAAGGCCGCAGGAGCTTGACGGGATATTTATTACACATGAACATACTGACCATATACAAGGTGTCAGTATGATGGTAAAAATGTTTGATGTGCCAGTTTATGCCACAGGGCCTACACTTGATGCTATCAGGAGAAAAGACAGGCAGGGCGTAATATCAATGGAGCATTTATATGAGGTACATCCTGACAGACGCATAAAGTTTAAAAATATGGAAATAACGCCATTTTCCATACCACATGATGCGGCAGACCCTGTGTGCTATACTGTTAATACTGGCAAATATAAGGCAGGGGTTGTTACAGACCTTGGCTGCTATAATAATTATATAACAGGCCATCTTGAAGGAAGTGATATTTTAATGCTTGAGGCAAACCATGATATAAGTATGCTTGAAGCAGGAAAATACCCATATGCCCTTAAATGCAGGATACTGGGCAGTAAGGGGCATCTCTCTAATGAAGATTCTGGAAAACTTCTATGCCGCCTGCTTGGCAAAAGGCTTAAATATGTATTCCTTGCACATCTTTCTAAAGAGAACAATTACCCGGAACTTGCATACCAGGCAGTAAAATGCCAGATTTGGGAAGAACTCGGGATAAATGAACTTCCATTCCAGATGTCAGTAGCTAACAGGGATGTACCTTCTGCAATAGCAAGTTTAGATTAAGCGTACCGGATACATAAGTTTGCCATAAAACGGCAGAATGGAGGATACAATGAAAAAGACAGTAGTAACAGTGGTGGGGAAAGACAGCGTAGGCATTATAGCCAAGGTATGCACGTACCTTGCAAACAATAGTGTAAATATACTTGACATTTCACAGACAATAGTTGATGGTTTCTTTAATATGATGATGATAGTTGATGTGGCAGCATGTTCAAAAGACTTTGAAACATTTAGCCACGAGCTGGAACAGATTGGCGGTGAAATGAACTGTATTATCAAGGCACAGCGTGAAGATATATTTGACAGTATGCACCGCTTATAAAGCATGGCCTGTACAAAGCAGAATATGGAGGAATTATGATTAATATATATGAAGTCCTTGAAACTAATGACATGATTGAGAAAGAAAACCTTGATGTCCGTACCATAACGCTTGGCATAAGCCTTTTAAACTGCATTGACAGCAATCTGGAAAGCCTTAATGAAAAAATATATAACCGTATTACAACCGTTGCAAAGGAACTTGTACCAACAGGCAGGGCAATAGAAAAAGAATTTGGAATACCTGTAGTAAATAAGCGTATTTCAATTACGCCTGTGGCAATAATAGGTGCATCAGCATGTAAAACCACAGAAGACTTTGTTAAAATTGCGCAGACGCTTGATAAAGCTGCAAAAGCTACAGGAGTTAATTTTATCGGCGGGTACAGTGCACTTGTTTCAAAAGGCATGACAGAAAGTGACAAGCTTCTTGTCCGTTCAATTCCAGAAGCACTTGCATCAACAGACTTTGTATGCAGTTCAGTAAACCTCGCTTCCACCAGGACAGGCATTAATATGGATGCTGTAAAACTTATGGGGGAAATAGTGCATGATACAGCTGTAGAAACAGCAGACAGGGACAGCATAGGCTGTGCAAAGCTTGTAGTATTCTGCAATGCCCCTGATGACAATCCTTTTATGGCAGGTGCATTCCATGGCATCACAGAAGCAGACGAAGTTATAAATGTCGGCGTAAGCGGGCCGGGTGTAATGCGCAAGGCTTTAGAATCAGTACGTGGTGCAGACTTCGGGACACTTTGCGAAAAGGTTAAAAAGACAGCCTTTAAAATAACAAGGGTTGGCCAGCTTGTTGCAAGGGAAGCTTCAAAAAGGCTGGGCATACCATTCGGGATTATAGACTTGTCACTTGCACCTACACCGGCAGTAGGTGACAGCATAGCAGATATATTTGAAGAAATGGGATTACAGCGTGCAGGCGCACCAGGCACTACAGCAGCACTTGCACTTTTAAATGACCAGGTAAAAAAAGGCGGCATAATGGCGTCATCATATGTAGGCGGGTTAAGCGGCGCATTTATACCTGTAAGCGAAGACCAGGGAATGATAAATGCAGCAGAAGATGGTGCACTTACCATTGAGAAGCTGGAAGCAATGACATGTGTATGCTCAGTCGGGCTTGACATGATAGCAATACCAGGGGATACAAAACCTTCCACAATTTCAGGCATTATAGCTGATGAAATGGCAATAGGCATGATAAACCAGAAGACAACAGCAGTACGCCTTATCCCTGCAATAGGAAAAGAAACTGGCGGAACTGTAGAATTTGGCGGGCTTCTAGGACATGCACCAGTAATGCCTGTAAACCAGTTTGGCTGTGAAGGCTTCATCAACAGGGGAGGCAGGATACCAGCACCAGTACACAGCTTTAAAAACTGATAAGGACAAAAAGGCATTATAAAAATTGCACATTATAACCGGGGAAAAGCAGGGCGGAACTACCAGTTTTGCCCCTATTTTATGCCATTTAGGCAAGTTTGACATGAAAATCAAATATTTCTGACATGAAATTTGTACGAATCTGACATGAAAAATGAAATTTTGTGACATTGAAATGACAAATAAAAATTATATAAAATACTTGTAGCTCATCCAGACCACTTTTTAAACATCAGGAACAGCAATCTGTCCAGATGGTAAAAAAATGGTTGACTAAATACTAAAGGTGTGGTATGATTCTTGAATACAATAGATGGGAGATTATCCTATATCAAGGATACACTTTTGTTAGTATTTACATTTTTTCTCAATTGGTTTTTTGTATTTTTAGGAAAGGATGAGTGAGGCTGCTGTATTAAGTGGTTTTGCTCATCTTTTTTGCCGGCAGGGGGATGGAAGCGCGGCAATACAAAAAAGTGTGAAAAATGTAAAAATTCAGGATTGACAAAATACAACATCTGATGTATGATTGTAGAATAAAAATATAAGGAGGCATATTAAATGAGAAGAAATGCAACTAAAGTTGCCGCAGCGGTATTAACATTAGCTGTCACAATGACAAGCGTGAACATACCTACAACTGCAGCAGCAGCAACTAAAAAAGTGAAACTCAATAAAACAAAGAAGACACTTACAGTTGGCAAAACTTTAAAGCTTACATTAAAAGAAGGCAATAAGAAGGTAAAAGCAACAAAGGTGAAATTTACTTCTAGTAAAAAGGCTATTGCCACAGTTACTAAGTATGGTAATGTAAAAGCTAAGAAGAAAGGTAAGGCAACAATTACTGCAACTTATAAGAAGAAGAAATATAAATGTAAGATTACAGTAAAGAAGAAAGCTACAACAAACCCAACAACAGCACCTACAAATGCTCCAACAACAGCACCTACAAATGCTCCAGAGCCAACAACAGCACCTACAGATGCTCCAACAACAGCACCTACAGATGCTCCAACAACAGCTCCAACAGATGCTCCAACAACAGCTCCAACAGATGCACCTGCGACAGTTGGAACTATCACAGGCTTTAAAGCAGTTGGTGCTAAAAAGCTCCAGGTTGAGTTCGGCTCAGCAGTTGCAGAAGCTTCAAAGGCAAGCCTTACAATTAAAAGAGGTAATTCCCCGGTTGCTGGTAAATTTACATGGGATGCAGAAAGCAAAGTGGCTACATTTGTATCAGACACTATACTGCCAGCAGGTGACTATACTGCAACGATAGGTACTGAAACACCAGCAGCTTTAAAAGTTGAAGCTGAGAAGGCAGACAAGATTGAAATAAAAGACCAGCCTGTGCTTACTGGTACAAGTGATGCATCAAAAAATGAAGGCAGAAGCAATGATGAAGCTTATATCTATTATGATGTTAAAAACCAGTATGGTGAAAGTATCAGAGACAGGGCAACAGTAAACTGGAGCATAACTTCATGTGATACAAGCAGGGACAATAAAAACTTAGGGCTTGTTGTTGTACACAGGAAGAATGACAGGGAAATCTTTACATATGGTACTGAAATCCATGTTACAGCTGTATGTATAAAAGACGGAACAACAGTAACTGACAATAAAACCCTTAAAATTGGTGAAATACAGGCTATAGACAAAATTGAATATAAAGGCTTTTCAAAGAGAAGTTACCATGACAGGACATTAGACAGGAAGAATGTAAAAGACATACAGGATACTGTACCTGCTGACTTCCCTACAGATACATGGTCACTTCTTTACCAGGCATATGACCAGAATGGTAACATGCTGGAACCAGCTAAAGACAATATAAGTTCTGAAAAAGAAGGTGCAAAGCTCACATTTATTTCTGACCAGCCTACACTTGTTATGAATAATTTTGCAGATGGTGAGATATATAAAGTCAATGAAGGTGAAGAAACAATAGAATATTCTTCTGTTAATATTGAGCCAGGCATGTATATTGACAGGGAAACAAAAGTAGGGCTTAAGGCTATATCAACAAGAACAGGCCAGAAGAATGAGAAGGAATTTACAATAGGTGACACACAGCGTCTCCAGAGTTTCAAGATAGAAACGCCATCCCATGTTGTTGCTGATGGTGATATTACAGAGCTCCCATATACAGCAATAGATACAGCTGGCAATAATATAAAGGATTACAAGACTATTGCGCGTTCTTCAAATATACTTAGTTTCTCAGCATCAGAGGGTACACTCAGGCTTACAGAAAATGATGACGGGACAGCAAGGCTTGAATGGGCGGATGACAGTAAATACAGACCTGCTGGTAATCCATATAGTGATGGAGGCATTATTATTAATGATAATGTTGACCGTACTATATCTTTAACAGCAGTAGTTACAGGTGATGGTGCAACTTCTAATACTACAACACTTGCAGTATCTGATATGAGACGTCCTGCATCAATAGTAGATGTAAGGTTTGGTTTTGATGGTATTGATACAGTTATTGCTGGACGTTCTAATGAGAGTGTTAATATTGCAAATGATATTGTCTATACTGACCAGTACGGCAAGGAATTAACTGGTGATGTTTTAGGCTGGAGGCCAAGTTCATTCTGGGCAGCAGCAGAAAAAAGTAATATTAGAGGTTATAATTATAGCATACGTGTTAAAAAATTATCTGGTGCTCATCCAATATTTGGAGACCTGACGGCTACAAGCACTGGTGGCAGTAGCACTGGTGGCACTACTAGTGATAAAGCTGATGATTCAGCTGGTAATCATTTTGGTGGCACTACTAGCACAACTTCTTCTCCAACTGCAAATGCTGATGTAATAGATTTAAGTCAGAATGGATTAATTATTAATCATAATGCTAAATATGCTGAAACAGATAAGAATGGGAAATTTGATAAATCAAAGCTTATAGAAAAAGTTGCACAGTCTACAGTAAGGTATTCTATTGTAGAAAGTGAAAAAACAGGTAATAGCAGATATAATGATATAGGAAAAGCAAGAACAGAAACTTATACAATTGTTCCTATTAGTGATGTTTCAGATTTCCAGATTAAAACTGTTAAGAATAAACTTGGTATTAAGACATATTATTCACAGTATCCTAATGCTTCTTATAGCCAAGATATAGGTGGTGTTGATCAAGCTATTAACAGTATGGGTGCAGCTATATCATCAAGTGCTGTAATAGGTGGTGTAACATATGACTTAAATATAACCACAACAGGTAAAAACACAGATGTAGGAGCACCTTGGGATTTCAAGCAAGCAAATGATGTAAAAGTAGAATCTAAATACAAAGGACTTACACTTAGTGTTCCATTTATGTATGTAAGGTCAACAGATGATGGTCCTTGGGGTAAAACAGGTGTTAATAACCAAAGAAATATTGTAAGTGGTTCAAGTCTGGCTATAGCTGCTGATTCTGGTAGCCAAGATAATGATTATATTTCTACAATTAGCAACATAAAAGAAGGACATATCAAATGGCAAGATTTATATAATGTAAATACAGCAAGATATGAAAGAAAAGATACAAATCTTAAATTACAGTTCTTTATTGGTGCTAACCCAGACAAGTATTATAATGTAGATGGTACTTTAGGAATTACTGAAACCGCAAGCAAAGATGGTAAATATTACTATAATGAAGGTGCTGTTGTAGATAAATATATTACAATTTCTGATGAAAATCCAGAACCTAGAAAAATTGTATTAGCAGACAGAACAGAAAGACCTAAAATGGCTTGTATTAATAATGGTAGTATATTGGCAGATGTATATGACCAGTATGGTCAGTTGAATTATGACCGTAAAGTACTCTATACTGTAACTGGTTATACAGAAGACCTTATTAATGGACGTCTTGAAGATAACTATACAATAAGCAATAATGGTTATGACACTTCAAAGATTACAGGAGCTGAACGTGGTGATTCATATACTTTAACAGCTAATGTTGCAAATAGTGGTATAACAGCTAAGGCTAAAATAACAGTAGGTGGCGATAATGCTGCATATATCGAATCAAACCGTGGTATGGCACAGTCAGATGAGTATGCACTCCGTACTAATTGGTTAGGTTACAATAGATAATTATATTAAACCGATATAAATCAAATTGGTTTTAATTATACCAAAATAAATAATCCTTCCTCCTTGTGGGGAGGGATTATTTTTTACATTTTAATAAATAATATAAATTATAAATATTATTAAAAATCAGAAAGGAAATCTATTATGTCAAAAAAAGTATATTTAACCCTTTTAGTTATACTATTATGTATAACTATGCCAGGATGCGGAAAATCTGAAAACCCAGATATTAGTGCAAATCCAGAAGCTAGCAGTAATCCATCCAGCGGAGCAGATAATAATAACAATAATACAACAGAGCTCCCAGAAATATCTGAACCCCCAGAAGAAACAGAATCTCCAGAAACTACTAAAAATCCAGAGCCAGAGCAGACTCCAGGAAAGACAAAAAAACCTAAAACAGAAACAGTAACATTAGTTCCAGACCAACAGTATTCAGATGATAACAAAGCTGTAAAAATACTTGGATTAAAAGAATACCAAAAACTTGAAAGTGAAAATTACACAGATAAGGCAGGAAAGGGAAAGAAGTTTTTAGTATTATTCCTTTCTATAACAAATACTGCAAGTGAAGAGGATTACATTAATTATAATTATGTTTCTGCAAAAGTTGATGGGAAATCTATAGAAAATACTTCTATTATAAATGAGCCTAAATCTTATCCAAGCATTTTTACACATATTCCTTCTGGAAGCACTATAGGTGGTTTTATAGTATGGAAAGTACCAGAGGACTGGAAGAAGATGGAATTTGTTTATAATGGCTGGAAAGACAGGGATAATGTATCACTAAAAGCTACATTTACACCAGATGATTTATCCGACCCTTTAATTTATAATCCTAATAATTTATAATTTTATCATAAATATATCTTAACAAAATAAAAATTAATATATATTTATTTTATGAAATTTAATCCATTCTGTGCTATATTTAAAATATCAATATAGCCAGAATGTTTTTTTGTTCTATTCAAGCCAGCTTGGAATCGTAACATTTTTTCTTATGAACTTTGTGCTGGTTTTCTTCTATATTCTCCAGAATCAATATCCACCAAAGGTATAACTGTTATCCCTTCTTTGATAAGAGTTTTTCTGTTTATATCTAAAAAAATAATTTCAGACAGCATTGGAATTTTGGTTTCACAATCTTTCATTGATACATATTTTAATTCTATTGCATTTTCTACTATCTCAACTGTATTTATCATATCTTTATCTTCTGTTAAAATTTCTAAATCAGTAATTTACACCAATACAATAGTTATTTTTTTATAAAAAATATATGAAAGATTTCAGGAACAGTATAATAAAAATTTATCAAACAGATTGAAAACGGGGGTATACTAGTCTTTCTCCTAAAGTTGTCTGATATTATCCAAAACATATATTTGAAATTAGAGAGTTTTTGGATTTCTTTTGACTAACGCACTAAATTTTACTGTAATTATAATGCTAATTTTTTATAAAAAAATTTAATCCCTTTTTAGAATTTTCTCTCTATAATATGTTGTCAAGTAACAGTAATATCCAGCTCATAATTATAATTTATCAATGCTGTAAGTATATATTATATATCCAATACATTTTTGTAAAAATTTACGTAATATTGTGTAAATCTCCTTGATTTGTTGTGTAATATTATGTATAATATTTTTATAAAGGAGAAATATAATGAACCCACGGAATATAGCAATAAAAGACTTGAATAACAGTGGCTATCAATTTAAACGTAGTGGCGGAAACCATGATATCTATTATAATCCAGATACAAAATACTCCATACCGCTAAAGCGTGGACACTTTGATGAAGACGATTTACGCTACATACGTAAAGAAATAAAACTGGGCAGGAGAACATAAAATCTTTCTCTGCCTGCAAAGGAGATTTTTATGAAATATATTTATACTGCAATATTTATACCAAATGAAGATGGAACAAAATTCTATTGCCGTGTTCCTGACCTTCCTGGATGTATTACAACAGGAAACAGTCTTGAGGATGCTATTGAAATGATTACTGATGCTGCTAGTGGATGGCTTGTAGTGGCAGAAGATGAAGGAAACAGTATTCCACCAACAACTCCACAATGTGATTTGGATATTCCTGATAATGCTATATGTTCCATTATATGTATTGATACACTTGCATACCGTGCAGCAACTGATACCAAAGCAATACGTAAAAATGTATCACTTCCTGCATGGATGGCAACACTGGCAGAAAAACGCGGAGTAAACTGCTCACAGGTTCTCCAGGACGGGCTCATGCAACTCTTTAACAATTAACAGCAAGGATTCCTCTCCCTCTTAGGCAGGGGAGGAATTGCCAGGAACAATTATAACGGCAGCAGCGGGCGGAGCGGAAGCGGTATCCCCTGCTGCCATGAGGCAATCCACATAATTGTCTTGCTCCTAACTGCCGCGAGTGGATTGAAACAATACTCGCTATGTAAGATAAATTAATATATACAATCAGACTATAAATTGATTTGTAAATATTTGTTGGATATTGGATTATCTGTACGAGTACAGCAATTATGTAGCATCAGATTACCAGACAGTATAACTTTTTGCAAAAAACAAAAAAATATACTGGAAATATTTGTATCAATGTAATATTTGGAACTATTAAGGAATTTAAAGCAGTAGGGGCTAAGAAACTCCAGGTTGAATTTGAAGCAGCAGTTCCAGCAGCATCAAAGGCAAGCCTTACATTTAAGAGGGGTAACTCCGTAGTTGCTGGTACAGCTGTATGGGATGCAGAAAATAAAGTAGCAACATTTACATCAAACAGTATTCTTACACAGGGTAAATATACTGCATCAATGGAAGGTGTTAACAGCAAAGAAGCAGATGTTGAGGCTGAAAAAGTAGCTGATATTGTAATAAATGGTGATAAAGACAATATACTTACTGGTACAAGTGATACAGCAAAGAAGGACAACAGAAGCAATGATGAAGCTTATATCTACTATGATATTGTAAACCAGTATGGTGAAAGCATCAGGGAAAGGACAACAGTTAACTGGAGCATTACTTCATGTGATACAAACAGGGAAAATAAGTCTTTAGGTCTTGTTGTAGCACACAGAAAGGATGAAAAAGAAATTTTCCTGTATGGTACACAGTTAAGCATTACAGCTGTATGTATAAAAGATAATGTACCAGTAACAAAAACTAAAGTAGTTAAAATTGGTGAACAGCAGGCTATAGATGAGGTAGTATACAAGGGCTTTGTAAAAAAATCACAGAAAGGTAAAAAAATAGATGACAAAGATGTAAAGACTGATGTACCAGCTGATTTTGCCAAAGATACATGGGCACTCCTTTACCAGGCTAAAGACCAGCATGGCAATTTATTAGAAGCAGCCAGAGATAACTTAGGTACAGGGCCAGCAGGTGCAAAGATTGCGATGATTTCCGGACAGCCAACATATATTGAAAATAAATTTGAAGATGGCGGAATATATTCAGTTACATCTGATGAAGGCAACAGGACTACAGAATATTCTTCAGCAACTATTGAACCAGGCACATATATTGACAGAGGAGAAAGCATAAACATCACAGCTATTTCAACAAGGACAGGTAAAAAAACTGATGGAAAATTTGGAATTGGAAAGACAAAACGTCTTAAAAGTTTCCAGATAGAAACACCATCCAGGGTTGTTGCTGATGGTGATGTTGGTGTAGTACTTCCATATACAGCACTGGATATGGATGGCAATCCTGTAGAAGATTATAAGACAATTGTACGTTCTTCTAACAAAATAAGCCTTACAGCATCAGATGGTACGCTTGAACTTAGAGAAGCTAATGATGGAAAAGCTGTACTTACATGGTCTGATAATGACAAATACCGTTCTTTGGATTCAACTATTAAGGAGAATAGATATACAGGAAAACAGGTTCCATATAATCCATATGCAAATTCTGCAATTACTATTAATGATGGGGTTGACCGTGCTATTTCTTTGACAGCAGTAGTAACAGGTGAAGAATCAAGTTCTAAAACAACAAACCTCGCAGTATCTGATATGAGGCGTCCCGCATCAATAGAGGATGTACATTTTGGAAATAATAATAATGACACAGTTATTGGGGGATATAATAGCAGCAACAGTAATATTGATAACATCGATACTGGAGTTAGCATTATAGATGGTATAGATTATAATGACCAATATGGTGTACCTCTTGAGCGCCACCAAAAATATTATTTCTGGAATGCAGCAAGGTTAGGTTATATCAAAGGATATAATTATAGTATAGGTGTAAGACAATTATCAGGCAATGACAGTGTGGATATGATAGGCAGAAATAGTTCCAATAGCATCAATGGCAGTAATAATGGTACGTCTGATGGAGCTGATACACCAGGAAATGGTTATATCAAAGATGATACATCTTCTTTAACAATTACATCTAGTAATAGTGATATAATAGACTTAGGAGTTGCCCGTAATAAGAGTGGTAATATATTAATAGATGGAAATTCTGTTAAGAGTGATGATATGCTTCTTGTTCACAATATTTCTCCTGACAAATGGAAAGGAAGCAATGAAAAAGAGGAAGTTAATGCCACTGTCAGATACTCTATTGTAGAACGTCCACAAACAAGCAGCAGCAGATATAATGATGTAGGAAAAGTAAGAACTGAATCCTATACAGTTGTTCCAGTTGATAAAGTTACAGATTTTACAATTAATACCACTAAAGATAAGCTTAAACTTGGTATAACAACAAATGTTTCTAATGACCCTAATGGTTCATTTAGTGGAGGAGAAGGAAGTTTTAATTACGTTGCTGGTGTTAACAATGCAAATGAAGTTGTTACTAGCGGAGCTTTTGCTGGTGGGGATGCGCTTGAGATAAGCACTACTGGCAATATGCCAAATAACGGGCCTAATGTAAACCGTGTATTTATAACAGCAAAATATAAAAATCTTACACTTGATGTTCCATTTAATTACATAAGAACAACAGATGATTATACATGGCATGATGATAATAAAACCGTAAGTGGTTCAGGCATCCTTGTAAAGAATAGTTCTGGAAAATTTAACCTATTGTAGCAAGAAGTCCCCCACTTCTAAAGTGGTGGGATGAATTGC
>CAJTOK010000028.1 GCA_910577825.1 uncultured Lachnospiraceae bacterium
TCCCATTTTCATTATAGGCTGTGATAACTCTTCATGATTCGTTGACAACTGAATAAAGCAGACAGATACGTTTGTGAGATAGCGAGCCACGGGGACTGTACGCCACGACCTTTTCAAAAGAAAGCGAGCGACCCACGCAGTGATCCGAGAGCGACTGTTGGAAAAGTCGTTTTGCCACGACCTATCCTCACAGAATAATGATACGTCCGCATGGTGCGGTTCTGCCCACAGGAATGGGAATAGTTGAGATACTAATGGAGCTTTCCAAAGCCGTCTGTCTGCTTCTGTAACATTGTGAAAAATACGCATATTGGATAAGCCTATGTGCGTATGTTGAGAATAGATAGCTGACTAAGGGGGCTGATAACTTGGCTAAAAAAGAACCTGCACAATATATCGTAGAACGGGAATTTTTAGGTAAATTTTCCGTAGAGGAATTGCTTGTCCGTATCGTGAAATCTCATGTAAAAAAAGGACTATCAAGAGGGTAAAACCCTTGAAAACAATGGAAAGAAGCCGTACTTTATGGTATAATATTATCATAGGTACGGCAGTTGAATAGGTGGAAAAATGATTTATCAAAAAGGTTCAAACTTATTTAACGTGGCTATTTATATCAGATTATCACGAGAGGACGGAGATAAGGAAGAAAGCGATAGTGTAGGAAATCAGAGAAAACTTTTAACAGAATATGTGAACAAGCATGATGACTTTATCCTATATGATGTTTATATTGATGACGGTTTTACGGGAACGAATTTTAATAGACCAGATTTTCATAGAATGATTGCTGACATTGAAGATAACAAGGTAAATTGTGTTGTTGTAAAAGACCTTTCCCGTTTCGGACGAGATTACATTGATACGGGGCGATATTTGGAAAGAATATTTCCAGAGCTTAATGTTCGTTTTATTTCTGTAACAGATAATATTGATAGTATGAAGCAGGCATACGATATGTTACTTCCTATTAAAAATATATTTAACGAACAGTATGCCAGAGATATTTCTAATAAAATTCAAGCGACAGTAAAATCAAAGCAGAAAGCAGGAGAATTTATCGGAGCTTTTACAAGTTATGGTTATAAGAAATCTCCTGCAAATAAGAATAAACTTGTGATTGATGAATATGCGTCCGAAGTTGTAAAAAGAGTATTTACTATGTATGCACAAGGAATAGGAAAACAAAGCATTGCCAAAATACTAAATGCAGAGGGTATCCTTTGTCCGTCGGAATATAAAAAGCTCAACGGCGAAAATTACAAAAATTGCAACCGTTTAGAGAAAACTTCTTATTGGACATATTCCACGATTAAAGTGATGTTACAAAATGAGCTTTATATTGGAAATATGGTACAAGGAAAGAAACATCAACGTATGAGAAGCAAACAGCGTCCAGTTGAGAAAGAAAACTGGATAAGGGTTGAAAATACACATGAACCGATTATAGACCGTCAACTGTGGGATAAGGTACAAAAACTGCTGACGAAAAAGCATAGGGATATTGATTTAGAAACAAATAAAAATATCTTTGCAGGTTTTATCAAGTGTGGCGATTGTGGTCGGGCAATGATGAAAAATTTCTGGCGACGTGCTGACGGAAGTAAGTCCTATTCATTCTATTGTGGAACTTACAAAAGAAGTGGAAAAGATTATTGCACTCCGCACACGCTCCCGTTTCAAGTATTGAATGATATTGTGCTGGGAGATTTAAAGCAGATTATCCGCAATGTAGAGAACTTGCAGGAACTTGTAAAATCACAATCTTTCACAGCAACAAAAATCAGAAAATCAACAGACATAGAACTGACAAAGTTAAAAGCAGAGCTTGAAAGAGTGAAGAAGCTGAAAAAGTCAATTTATGAAGATTACAAAGACGAACTGATTTCTAAAGAAGAATTTCTTTCTTATCGAGAGGACTATCAACAAAAAGAAACGCTTTACTCCAAACAGATTGAAACGCTGGAAGAAAAGAAAAAGGAAAGTGTAACAGAAGATGTTTTTGAAACACCGTGGTTAAGGCGGTTGTTGGAACTGAAAGACATTGAAGAATTAGACAGAGATATTATTGTGGAGATGATAGACCAGATAACAGTTTATGAAAACCGCAAACTTAAAATCTCATACAACTTCGGAAATGAGCTGGAACATTTATTTTCAAGCGTTTACTGTGAGGACTTGGAGAAAAAGGCTATCTAATCTCAATACATTTCTAACTCCCCATATATACTGGGGAATACATATCACAATTTGCGTAAACTACAATCAGCACACGGAGGATATGATAATGGCGCTTCATTTAATGGAAGAAGGGAAAAGGATGATACATTAAACCTTACCCTTGCTATTGGAAATATTTTGGAGAACAGGGGGGTTAATGTCTTATATACAAGGACTACTGATGTATACCAGAGCCCTTCTCAAAAGGCACGCATTGCCAATGAAAGTGATGCGGATTATTTTATTTCTATCCACAGAAATTCAAGTACATCACCTGATATGTATTCAGGTGTACAGACCCTTGTTTATAGTAATAGTGGCATACCTGCCGTTTTTGCAGAAAATATAAACAGGGAACTTGCTAAAACTGGTTTTAAAAATATCGGGGTTGAGGAGCGGAAGAACCTGGCAGTTTTAAGGCGTACTAAAATGCCTGCCGCCCTTGTTGAAGCTGGTTTTATAAATACAGAGGCTGATAATAATATATTTGATTTAAAATTCCCAGAAGTGGCACAGGCAATCGCTAATGGTATAATTGAAACAGTAAGCGGTGCAGATGTTACTGGAAATGAAACTAGTGGGTACTGGGTTGAAATTGGTTTATTCAGGCATTATGACAATGCCAGGAACCTTGCAAGAAGCCTGCAGGCAGATGGTATTGACAGCGTGATAGTTCCAAACACCAATAGCTATTACGGTGTATACCACGGTGTTTATGATGATTATGATAAAGCTGTGGCTGCTGATAAATTAATATTTAACAAGGGCTATGAAACAAGGATTATACAGAGAAATTTATAAATATGCTGTAAAAGCCACATAAAGCCGCCTGGATTCAAATGGTAAATTAGCTGGCAAATTCCAAATGCGCTTCATAACCGCACACTTTGGAACTGCCAGCCAGTAATATTGCAGATGCTATATTTAAAAATTAATTATCTTTAGCACAGGCTTTCATTACATAATTCATTAAACAAATCTTTGCAGAAGCTTCACCGCTTTTTGCACTTTCAAATGTAACTGGCACAAATGTATAGCCGCTTTCTGCTTTTTCTGTTTCTGTGCCTGCAAGGCGTGTATCTGCTTTATTGGCAGCTATAACGCTTTCTGGTATTAAAATTCTTGTCTGGTAGTAATCACTTGTATCAGAAGCTGTAAGGTTTACCTGTACTGCATTACCTGGCCTGCTGCCAGGTATACCTTCAAACAATACAGTGTTTCCTGATGAAACCTTAATTGTCCTGCCTTCATCTTCTTTAGCAAATGTTAATACAAGATAATTGTCGCCGCTGTCTGTTACTTTAATATCATATTTAAATGAGCCGCCTGCATTTGCAAAACGGTAACACGGGCTTGTGCTGCCTGTTGAGCCTGCACCATTTTCTGCAAACCCAAGCTCATCCTGACCGTAACCCGGCCTTGCTGCTTCAACTACTGCTGCTTCTGTCCTTGCCCTGTCTTTATCATTAAGGACTGCTCCTGCATCTTTATCTGTTGTAAATGTCCAGTAAACTGCATAGCTTTCTTTGTACTGGCTGTAATGTGGTACAAATGTATATTTGTTATTAGTGCCTGACAGTGTAAATTCAAGCTTTCCACCAGCCTTAACCATGTTTTTGTTAATATCTTCCATATACTGTGCCACACTATCTGCTGATGTAATAAAAACCCTGTCATTATTTATAGCCTTTGTTGTTGGAATAGAAACATTTATGCCTGTTGTACCCTGTGACTGTTTGTCTGTGCCAAGCTTTGCACTAAGTACATACGGGCCATATTTAAATGCGTATACATTTTCATTATCAGGAAGGTTATAAGCCCTTACTTCCATAGGAAGCTTAATTGTAATCTTTGTTCCGTCTTTAACTTTATCTGGAGGAATCACTGCATATCCTTCTTTAATGGCTGGTTTGTAATCCTTGCCATCAATAGTTACTGCTGCATCACCTGCAAGCCAGTCTGGAAGGCGCAGGCGCAGCCCGCCGTTTACTTTGCCTTCACCAAGTGCACTTATTGTAATTGTAAATGTATCTGACTGCGAAAGGCAGCCTTCCTGCGTTACTTTCATGTTCCCTGCTTTAAAACTGGTTTCAGAAGCAAGGTACTGCGCTATTACAAGATTATTATCCTTCTGGTAGTAAATGCTGTCATTTAGTTTTGTAAAGTTCTCCATTCCAGAACCTGTACAGCACCAGAAATTGCCTTCTTCTGTGCCAAAGACCTTATGGTATCCGCCTGCCATTGGCTGGAAATACATGCTCATGCCAGTTTCAGGGTTCTGTGATGGCATAATTGCATTAATTAGCGTATTTTCATAGAAGTTAGTATATTTTGGCTTGCCTGTAACCATAAACAGCTTACGTGAAAGTTTAAGCATATTATAAGTATTGCAGGTTTCACAGTTGCAGTTTGTCCTTTCTGCATCAAGTACATTGTCTGCACCAAAATGCTCCCATTCACTGTTGCCGCCTGTAATATAGCTGTGGTTATTTACAACATAATCCCAGAAACTTTCTGTATATTCAAGATACTTTTCATCACCAAGTGTTTCATATCTGTTTAATGCACCTAAAAACTTTGGAATAGTTGTATTGGCATGTATATTGTTAAGTGCATTTGGAGTCCCTTTATATACTTTATTATAAAGGGGTTCTTCATCAAATTTATGTGCGGCATCTGCATATTTTACAGCTGCTTCCCTGCCTTCTTTTGCAGCAACCGCTTCATACAAATCATATAAGCAGTCATTCATGCCGCCGTATTCAATGCCCAGCACAGTTCTTTGTGTAGAACCATCCCATTTTATGACCCTGTTATAAATCCAGTTTCCAAGCTGTTTAGCTGTATTATAGGCCGTTTCACTGCCTGTAAGTTTATAAGTGCTTACAAGGCCTGCAACTATTTTGTGCATTGTATACCATGGAACCCATGCCTGTGTAAAAATATTTGTAAGGCCTTTTTCTACATTATCAAACTGTATGTCAAGGTCTGTCTTATCTGGAAGCACTGCACCAAATAAATAGCCCTCATATTCTGTGCCATTTGTCTTTGCCTGGCAGTCCGCAAGTGCATTAATTACACTGTCAAGCGTCTTTTTAACTTCTGTGCGTACACTTTCATCTGTACCTTTATTGGCATATGCCTGTGCCATTGCTGTAAGCCAGTGGCCAAGGGTATGCCCTCCTATAAGCGCATTCTCCCAGCCGCCGCCATAACGGGCTGCATTATTCATATATTTATTTATATCATCCTGTGACATCCCCGCTATATATCCTGCTGTTTCCCTGAAGCCTGCAAGCAGCCTGTCTGTATCAAGGGATAAAAGGTATCTGGTTTCTTTTTCCAGTGAATTAACATAATAAGCATCTGTTACTTGTACTTCGTCCATATTAAAACCCAGAATCCCTGTAAAATCTTTTTTTTCCATAAATGCCACCTCAAATTTCTTTTCCATTTTTCCAGGGCTGTTTGTTAAAACTGCCAGAAATACAATTATTCCAAGTAAATTATTATTTGGAATAATTTACTCGTAATCTTTAAGCTTCTTACGGCAGTAATCATCACCTTGCCCTGCACCTATTTTATACCACCTGTACGCATTTTCAGAATCACTTACTGCTGCATATAAATCTGCAAGGTTTCTTGTTGCTGTATCATGCTTTTGTGCTGCTGCCTTCTTAAGCCAGCCTATTGCTTTGTTTAAATCCACTTCAACACCATCACCAAACCAGTATTTCATGCCAAGTATGCACTGTGCTGTCGGGAAACCCTGTTCTGCCATTTTAGTATATACACGTATTGCCTTGTCCTTTGCCCCTTCAATCTCTGGCGGGTTCTGGTCATAAAGCTTGCCCAGTTCAAAAGATGCCCTTTCATATCCTTTTCTTGCAGAAGCAGAATACCACTTTGCAGCTTCCTGGTAATCAAGATGCCCCCCGTCCTTTTCTGCATAATAATCGCCCATTTCACACTGGCTTGACGCATTTCCCTGGAAAGCCTTCTTTAATGCACGTTTATTCCTGATATTCATATGTTTATAGAATTTAGCCTCTTCCATCCTTTTATATTCCACTACAGGGTCTGGTATATCATCTTCTTCCTCTTCTTCTTGTATATATAAAAGATTATTCTCTTTCTGGCTGTTTTCCCGCAAAGCTGTCTCCTTTCTGGAAGCACCGGCTGTCTGCTGCCCTCCGTCATTATAAGAATCCTGGCCAGGTACAAGGGTTTCACTGCTGCTGTCTTTACTGCCATTGTAACCTGTAACAGGACTGTTCCCGCTATTTATGGCATTATCCATGCTGCTGTCTTTAATATCAGGCTTTTTGCCTGTATATGTTTCATTATCCATATATTCTGAAACATCTATTTTCCTGTTATTATTAATAATCTGTATCCGGCAGGCCAGGTCATTCTGCATATTTCTTTCAAATACAGTTTTTTCATGGAAATTAGCTCTTTCCTCTTCTGACACCTCCCACTTACGGTTAATATCAATACGGAACTGCCATCCAAATGCAAACATAAGGCTTTCTATAATTATAGCAGCATACTTTTCAGCCACGGAAGAAACAAGCAGGTTCATTGCTTTTTCTATTAACACACGCTTGCGCCACTGCTCCCTTTTATTACATTCAAAAAATGCAGATACAATATTTTTATTGTATGCAAGCTGCAGCAGGAGTATCTCATTATCTATGCTGCCATCTGCATTGTTCTCTGCATTGTTATATTTTTCATAATACTGTTTTAAAAACATCCTGCTATCTACAAGCAGGCTTTCATCCCCGTTAATAAGCCTGCTTATATGCAGTAACATAGGATGTGGGTATACAGGTTCAATTATAACTGTATCATTTTTAGGATTAGAAGGGTTATTCATATCAAATCTCCAGATAATTTTTTAGATAATTTCAGGCTTCAAAATAAATTGAAGCCTGAAGAAAACAACTATTTTAAATTTTTATAATACCATTGCTAATATTGTTTCCCTCTCACCATTTGCCTGTGCTATCATTGCAACATCGGCCTGCTCTATTATATTAGCAGTTGTATACGCTATCATCTCATCAGCTATATTAGTATCACGTATAACTGATTCTGTGCTCTGTGAATTTTCAGACGCATTAGAAGAGTTAGCATAAGCATGTTCAAGCCTGTTGGATATTGCACCAAGCCTTGAACGTTCCATATTCACAATATCTAAGGACCTGTCAAGTACAGCAAGCCCGCTTGTGGCATTTACAGAGTCTGATACATTAACACCCTCTGTCCCAAGAATCTTAGTATTAAAAACAGGAAGGCGTGTTGTTACTAACTGCTTTGAGTTAGCCCCGACCTGGAATACAAACTCCCTGTTGCCTTCTACGCCCAGTGAACCAGGTTCCCAGTCATCACTGTCTGCGGAAGGGTCTGCACCTTCATCTTTAAAGAGCTTGATTTTATTAAATTCTGTTTCTTCTGCTATCCTGTTTATCTCATTATTAAGGGCATCAATCTCCATCTGTATATCTTCCCTGTCCTCAGTGGTATTAGTATCATTTGCACCCTGTACACAGAGTTCTTTCATCCTGTGGAGTATTGAAGTCAGTTCATTCATTCCTGAATCAGCAGTATTTATAAGACCCTGTCCGTCCTGTGAGTTCCTGCCTGCCTGGTTTAACCCCCTTACCTGGTTTCTTATGGATTCCCATACAACCATGCTTGCAGCACTGTCTGCCGCCTTATTTATCCTGTAGCCTGTAGTAAGTTTTTCAGTTGCACTCCCTTTTTCATCTTCCAATATATTAAGCTGCCTTGTCGCAAACTGTGTAGACATATTATGTTTAATAACCATATAAGTTCCTCCTTGATTGTTCCAATCCACCTGCTTTAGACGGAAGCGGGTGGATTCTGGCATATAAAGCATCCGTTCTTTACTTTGTAACATATAAATCCAAAAAATTAAGCCACATTCTGTACTCTGTATATTATATCGGCTTCAAAAGCTATATATATAACACTTTTACCTGTTTTTTTCAAAATTCCGGCTAAAAATTCTACATGTCCGCCTGTTTATAAGCTTCTACATGTGATTCTATTTCTGCAAAAAGCCTGGAACGCAGCTCTTTTATATATTCTGCGGCATTTTCTATGGAAACCATCTCTTTTACTGATTTATCCCTTGTTGTAACCTCCACAGAGGATTCCTTTAAATTACGCGGGCTTACAATTACACGTACCGGCACACCGATAAGGTCTGCATCAGAAAACATCTCCCCTGGCCTTATCTTCCTGTCATCATAAATAACTTCTATGCCATCATTTAACAGGCTGTTATAAAGGCTGTCTGCCGTTTTCTTTGTTTCTTCATCATCTGCACGCAGGCAGCATATATGCACTTCCCAGGGTGCTATTGAAACAGGCCATACAGGGCCATATTCATCATGGCGTGCTTCACATATTGAAGCAGCAAGACGGCCCACGCCTATGCCATAACATCCCATTACCGGATAATGTCCCTTGCCATTTTCATCTGTATACTGCATATCCATTGACTTAGTATACTTAGTGCCAAGCTGGAATATATTCCCCACTTCTATGCCACGCTTTATTGTTATGGAATGTTTCCCGCAGCAAGGGCATATGCCGCCTTCTTTAACCTTTGAAATATCAGCATAATTTACATCACCAAGTTCCCTTTCAAGGTTTAATCCTGTATAATGGTACCCCTCCTTATTAGCACCTGCCACAAGCCCTTTAATCCCCTCCAGTGACACATCAAGATAAAATTCCGCCTCACTGGAAATATTATATGGCCCAATATATCCTGCCACAAGACAGTCATCTTCTGTAATTACAGCAGTGTGTATTTCTTCTCCCACAATGTTTCTAAGCTTTGTTTCATTTACCTCATAGTCACCACGGACAAATGCAACTACAAACTTGTCATTAGAATTTTTCTGGTATACAACAGCCTTGCACGAAGTTTTAACATCACTTTTAAGAAAAGCGCAGACATCTTCAATCGTTTTACAGTCTGGTGTTTCTATACACTGGAGTTCTATGTCCTCCGTATCTGGATTATTTTCAACCCGGTTTTCTGCTGCTTCCATATTAGAATGGTATCCACATTCATTACAGATAACTATTGTATCTTCACCTACAGGAGTTAAAAGCATATATTCATGTGAAACACTTCCGCCCATCATTCCTGAATCTGACTTTACCGTAATGACCTCCGGCACGCCTGCCTTCTGGAAAATACGGTTGTATGCCTGGAAACACAGTTTATAATACTTATCAAGGTCTTCCTGTGAAGTATGGAATGAATAGGCATCTTTCATTGTAAACTCACGCACACGTATCATGCCCGCCCTTGGCCTTGCCTCATCCCTGAATTTACGCTGCAGCTGGTATATCATAAACGGGTATTTTGTATAAGACTGTGCATACTCACGTACAAGCTGTACTGCTGCTTCCTCATGTGTCATGCCAAGTACATGGTTTGAGCCGTTCCTGTCCTTAAAACGTACCAGTTCACTTCCGACACTTTCATACCTGCCTGATTCCTCCCATAAAGCAGCTGGCATTACAACAGGGAAAAGCACTTCCTGGCCGCCTATTGCATCCATTTCTTTCCGTATAATATTTTCAATTTTGGCAGTAACCCTCCTAAGGGCCGGGAACTCTGAATAAATCCCATTGCCTACATATTTCATAAATCCCCCGCGCAGCATAAACGCATGGCTGTCAATTACACAGTCTGCCGGTCTTTCTTTAAACCTTTGTCCTATAAGATTTGATAATTTCATAACGTTCCATATCCTTTCTGGATTTTATCCTTCTTTATTACCAATTACATTAAAACGGGCAGCTCCAGCTGCATAAAAAAGCCCTAAAATATACTTACTGTATATCTTAGGGCGGAAAGTTCCGCGGTACCACCTAAATTCAGGATAACCTGCACTCATTAATTTAATAAGCTGCCGCTTATATTGCCTGTGATAACGGTGGCCTCCGGTGTAACCCCACAGCTCCCAGGCTGGTTTGGCATCCTTCCAATAAAGCCTTGCACCATACGGCTTCTCTCTGAAAATTCCAGATGCTTACTATTCCTGTTCATTGCTTTTAATTTTTCTTCTATTTTTACCATATACACATCTAAATGTCAAGTGCCAGAAAAACCGGAAGCCGGACATTCCAAAACATCCCTCTGAAAACTTTGCGTCATACACTGGTACGTTTCATTAAAAACCTTCTTTTATATTTAAGCACTGCATAATCTGTAATCTTCTTCTGGTAAATAACATCTGATATGCCGCCTGCAATCCCCACAACGGGTATTCCCTGTATAAATTTAAGATAAAGCATTTCATTTGCAAGAATGCCTGATGTCTTTTCTATCTGTGTTTTTTTATCCGTTAAAAATGGCATTCCGCCCGGTTCTATCCAGCCATTAATTTCCATATCACCATCTATAAGCCTGTCCCCGCGGCATAACGCTGTTTCAATTAATTTTAATATAAATACCTGTTCTTCTTCTGTTTCATATCCAAAACCAAAGTGGAGTGCTGTTTCATATATACTTTTTAAAATTACTGAAATAAATACAGGGATATCAGGAATCCCCATGCCAAATAATCCCATTCCGGCACCTTCCGCCGTAGAAACCGCCATATTGAAAACTTTGCTGCCAAAAGCCATTTTTCCGAATTTCTTAATGCTTTTTTTATCATTTCTCAAATCAGCAGAATATTCATTTACTTTAAAATCCTGCTGCATCCTTTCTTTATTATAAGATTTCTCAATAAACCCTGTACCATTTTCAAAAATAAGCTGGAACGCTTTGCAAAATGCAGTATCAAGTGTTTTATCCAGAGTTTTGGGAATATACTGGGAAACTTTTTCCTGCCACTTGCTTTCACTTGCCGCAATATTTTTGTTAATAAATTTTTCCTCATCCTTTTCAAGTTTTTTAAGTTCTTTCTTTATATACCCCTGGTTCATATATCCCTCCATTTCTTTTTTATCCATTTTTTATTATTTTAACATTTATTATGGATATTGGCAAGGAAACCAGCAACACATGATAGTGTAACTTATCTGGGTATACAAGCTCTGGCATGAGGTTTACCTATATCCATTTTTTCTTTTACGTACTGCTTCAGCAAGTAAAAATTCAATCTGCCCGTTTATAGAACGGTAGTCTTCATCTGCCCATTGTGCAAGTTCATTCCAGAGGGACGGGGCAAGCCTTAGAAGTACCTGTTTTTTGGCTTTTTCTTTTTCTTTCAGTTTTTTTTCTTTTTGCCTGGCTTCCTTCTCAAGTGCTTCAAGTTTCTCCAGGCGTTCCTGTAACTTGCGTTCCCTCTCCTCAATCCTTTCTTTATCCATAATTACTACCTTCCAGAAAACTTAATAAATACTGCTGCTGTTTACTACTGGCTGTGCTTCCTTGTTTCCGCACAGAACTACTAAAAGGTTGCTGGTCATTGCTGCTTTTCTTTCTTCATCAAGCACTACCACTCCGTCTTCTGCAAGCTGGTTAATTGCCATCTGCACCATGCTTACTGCACCCTCAACAATCTTCTTTCTTGCTGCGATAATAGCTGTTGCCTGCTGTTTCTGCAACATTGCCGCTGCAATTTCTTCTGCATATGAAAGATGTGTAATACGCACCTCTTCTACAAGAATGCCTGCTTCTTTTACTTTTTTCTGGAGTTCTTCTTTCATATTTTCTGCAATTTCCTGGCTGCTGCCACGTAATGTCTTCTCATGTTCCTCTTCATCACCATCATTATCTGTAAGCAAATCATATGGATACAGCCTTGCAATTTTACGTATAACTGAATCACACTGTATAGAAAGAAATGTGTTGTAATCATCTACATTAAAAACTGCATCTGTAGGATTAGTTACTTTCCATACAGCAACCGCCCCGATAATTACCGGGTTGCCTAGTGCATCATTTACTTTCTGCTGTTTGTTATTTAAAGTTATTGTCTTTAATGAAATCTTCTTTTTAGTCTTATTGCCAGGTGCAACTAAAGAAACAAATGGATTTGTCCAGTAAAAACCCTGCTTTTTAATAGTGCCGTAATACTCCCCGAACAAAGTCATTACAATGGCTTCATTAGGATTTATTATATGCAGCCCTCCAAGTATGGTTAAAAGTATTAAAGCTAAAATCGAAGATGCAGCACACAGGCAGACGCCTGCTTCCATAGCAAGTTTATTCCCTGTTACAGCTATATAGCTTATAACAAAAACTGCTGTACAGGCAAACAGCCCGGCTAATGCCCCAAGCAGTACAGGCATTCCATTAGCTTTTGTAATCTCTTTTTCCTCTGTTTTTTTAACTTTTTCTTCCATAATAATGGCCTCCTTCCGCCATCTTGCAAGATGGTTTTGTATATTATTGTGATATTATTTTGATATCATTATTATAGCCTGTGCATGAAGGATTGTCAATAGCATTTATTTATAAAACTTATTTAAAAGCATATAAAAACAAATAGATTATTTTTGTTATATATGGTATACTTGTTTTTATTCTATTTTAATTAAAATATATGGAGGCATTATATTATGAATAAAAATATTGTTGTTGCACTTGGACACAGTGCACTTGGAAGGACTTTCCCGGAGCAGAAAGAAGCGGCAAAAAATGCTGCTGCTGCTATTGCTGACCTGGCAGCGGCTAAGTTTAATATTGTTATTACACACAGCAACGGCCCGCAGGTGGGAATGATACATTCTGCCATGGCAGAATACAGCCGCCTTGAACCGTCCAATACTGTTGCGCCTATGTCTATATGCAGTGCAATGAGCCAGGGCTACATAGGTTACGACCTGCAGAATGAAATAAGGACAGAACTTTTAAACAGGGGCATTTACAAGCCAGTTTCAACTATTATCACACAGGTACGTGTTGACCCGTTTGATACTGCATTTTCATACCCTGATAAGCATATTGGAAGATATATGACAGAAGAAGAGGCAAAAGCCGAAGAAAAAAAGGGAAACCATGTTGTATTTGAGGAAGGCAAAGGCTACAGGCGTATTATTGCTGCCCCGCGCCCTATTGAGATATATGAACTTGACGCCATTAAGACACTTATGGACGCCGGCCAGATAGTAATTGCAGCAGGCGGCGGCGGAATACCTGTGCTGCAGCAGGGGACACGCCTTAAAGGTGCAAGTGCAGTAATTGAAAAAGATGTTACAAGTGCATGTCTTGCTGAAGAACTTGGTGCAGATATACTTCTGCTGCTTACTGGTGTTGAAAAAGTATGCCTGGATTTTGGCACACCTTCCGAAAAACAGCTTGACAGCATGACTGTTGAAGAAGCTACACAGTATATTAATGAAAAACAGTTCTCTTCTGGCGCAATGCTTCCAAAAGTTGAAGCAGCTGTTTCATTTGCATCTTCTTCACCTGCACGCAAATCAATTATAACAAGCATTAATACAGCTATTGACGGGATAACTGGCAAAACAGGCACAGTTATAACACTTTAACAGGCCTGCCTGCCCATATAATAAGCCCTTGGAATGCCACTGGTGTCCTTTGGGCTTATTGGTATGGCACTATAACTGGAATACCATATTTTCATTTGTAATCCTTACAATTTTATCTTTATATTCCGGGTACTCTTTTATAAAATTATCTATTATCCCATAATCACCCCAGCAGTGCATTGGGAATACATGCCTGCAATCTGTATAAGAAAGAAATGCCAGCGGCCCTTTATATGCACTGTCTTTAAGGCGCGGGTCAAATGGTATAAAAGCGGCATCAATTTTTATTCCTTTTAATTTCCCAATTTCTGTTATATATCTTTGTTCCATATTTTTATTATAACCTTCTGTTTCATTTTCCCATACCCACATATTTAAATCACCAGCATGGTAATAATTCCTGCCATTATACCTAATTAAAAATGCAACACCTTCATCTGTTGAACGGAGTGTCCTTATTACAAGTTCTTTTCCATTAGATAGCCAGACTGTTTCTTTAGTATCTTTTTTTACAGGCAGTATATTTTTAAAATCCCCCGGGGATATTTTATTCTGCCTTGCTATATTTCCAGAAAACTTTACAGACAGGTTTTTATATGGCACACCTTTGGCAAGTACAAATAAAGCATGAGGATACTTATCTGCAAGCCCGAATACCACGGGGTTAAAATGGTCTTTATGTTTATGGCTGGTAAATACTGCCAGTGGTTTGTCTGTGTCCATCTCTGGAACACTGCCTTTATAATAATCAAATAAAAAATACGCATCACCTGTATCTAAAAGAAAACCACTATGCCTGATATATATTACTTTCATACATTCCCCTCTATCTTGTCCTGTTAATTTTATTATATCCTTTTTCTCTTATAAGACAAGCACCAAAAAAGCTGGAAATATATAATATCCCCAGCTTTCTGTTGGTTTTTGGTTATGCACGCTTTGTAGAAAATAATTTATTTAACTTTTACACTTTTGCCTGCACCTTTTGCTTTTATAATCTTATTGTATGGTTTAATCTTATTCTTTGGTGCTTTAACTACAGCCTTCTTGTTTATTCCTTTAAATGCGTTTTTCCCTGTTGTCTTAGCTGTAAGTTTCTTAGTTTTAATTATAATCTTCTTTAAATTCTTGCAGCCTTTAAACGCATTCTTGCCAATTTTCTTTATATTTGCGCCGATTGTTACTTTTGCCAGTTTTTTATTTCCTTTAAAAGCATTATTGGCAATAGATGTAACTTTATATGACTTGCCGCTTATTTTAATACTTGCAGGAATAGTAATATTCTTTACATTCTTTGGGGCTGTAAATGCAGCTGTCCTGTTTGTGCCAGCTGATGTAACTTTATACTTTGAACCGTTTACAGTAACCTTCTTGCCAGCTTTTACACTTGCAGCTGGTTTCTTTGATGGTTCTGTGCCTGGTGCTTTTGTTGGCTCTGTGCCTGGCTTTACTGTTGGCTCTGTACCTGGTGCTTTTGTTGGTTCTGTGCCCGGTGCTTTTGTTGGCTCTGTGCCTGGTGCTGCACTTGGTGTTACAGCTGGTACTGGTGATGGTGATACTGTTGTGCCAGGACCCGGAATATAGCCGTTGCTGCTGCTATTATTGTTATTATTGTTGCCACCTGGTACAGTTGTGGTGTCTGTATAGTAAAGCACATATGTTGAAAATTTGTCACTGTGAACTACCCATTGTCTAAAGCCAATGGGCTTCCTGCTTCTATGACCCCGCAACCAAACTTGTTTGGTTTACCTACTATCTCCACAGGCGTTAATTCGGGCTGCACCATCCCTATTTGTATTTTATTATCTTATGCTGTTTGCCGTAATCCTTCTGCTAAAATATTCCTTGCAGCATTGATATCCCTGTCATGTTTTGCACCACAGACAGGACAGGTCCATTCCCTTACTGATAAATCTTTTGTTGCTATGTTTTTATATCCACAAGCTGAACACAACTGGCTGCTGGCATAGAATGTATCTATTTTGATATACTGCCTTCCATTCCACGCCGCCTTATATTCCAATTGTCTTGTCAGCTCATACCATGACACATCTGATATGGACTTCGCCAGATGATGGTTCTTTACCATATTTTTTATCTGTAAGTTTTCTGAAACTATCACTTGGTTTTCGCTGATAATTTGATAAGAAATCTTATGCAGGTTATTTTTTCTGGTATTTGTAATCTTTTCATGGCATAATGCTATCTTTCTTCTCTGTTTATAATAATTATTACTTCCTTTTTCTTTATGGGACAGCTGTCTTTGCAGCTTTGCAAGCTTCTTCCCATGTTTCCTTATAATCCCTGGGTTTTCGTGCTTTTTTCCATCTGACGTAATGCACAAATCTTTTATACCTAAATCCAGGCCTATGTTCCTGCCTGTCTGCGGCAGTTCTTCATGCCCTGTTTCCACTAGCACTGATACATAATATTTTCCACTTGGTACCAGGGAAACTGTGGCTGATTTTATTTTTCCTGTAAATTCCCTGTGCAGTTTTGCTTTTACTGTCTTTAATTTTGGAAGTTTTATTTTTCCATGCCCAAAATCTGCCTTTATATTTCCATTTGTGAAATTTGTAGTATAAGACTTATGGCTGTTATGCCTGCTTTTAAACTTTGGATATCCTGCATGTTCTTTAAAAAATTTCTGGTATGCTGCATCCATATTGTAAATGGCATTTGTCAGGGCAAATTTGTCTGCTTCTTTCAGCCATCCATACTTTTTCTTTAATTCCCTGTTGCAGTAATTATTACAGTCTGTTTTAGTAACGGATTCTTTATTATTTTCATATTTTTCTTTTCTGTATGCAAGTGTCTGGTTATAAACAAAACGGCAACAGCCAAATGTTTTTGCTATCTGTACTTTCTGCTCATTATCAGGATATATTCTATATTTATATGCTTTTAACATTTGCTGTCACCGCCTTTCTATATATTTTCATAAATAAAGTATACCACAATTTTTTATTTTTGTCTGCCTTAACCCACCGTCTAAAGCCAGTGGGATTGCGGCAGCCTTATTTCAAATTCCAGTTTGCCATTCTTTTCTTTACAAAGAATAGTTTCAGGCTTGCTGCTGCCATCATGGAAACGCAATATATAATATGTCCTCTTTACATCTGTACCTTTTACAGGAATATCAGAAGGTACAGACATCTGGATTTTAATTTTGCCTTTACCTGTACTATCCATCTTCTGTTTTACATTCTCCACACCAATTACCTGTGCAAAAAGTGAAATATCAAGCGGATAAACTTTGCCTGCTGTTACTGTAGTTTGTATGCTTCCATCAATTACCTGTTCTGTTACTTCTATTGAAAGTGCAACTGTGCCACTTGCTACAGCTGCTTTCAATTCAGCTACAAGTGCTTTTTTTGCTTCTTCGCCTAGTGTTTCTGCACCATTAAAGAAGATTACAGAACTTGTAGTTGCACTTCCCATTACAGATTTTACCTCTTCAAGTATTGCTTTCTGGTTGTTTTCTATCTCTTTCTTTTCTTCTGCTGTAGCTTCAGATGTATTAAATGTATTACTTAAATTTGCTTCATTAACATTAACACTTGTATCTGTACCAGCTTCAACAATTTTAGCTATAGCAGTTTCTGCAGTTACAGAAGTTATCTCTATATCAGATTTAATACCTGAAAGTGTGATAATAAATGTTCCATTAGCGCCAGCTTCTGCTTCTGAAACTGTACATATGCTGCCAGTTTTGAGGACTGCTTTAATATCCTTTATATTTGATGTTATCTTGTACCCATCAGCTGGTGTGATTATAATCTTTGCAGTACCATTACCAGTAACCTCTTTAAAGTCAAGTGAAGCTGTAGCATTAACCAGTTTTACAGTACCAGCTAATGTTACTTTATGGCTGGCAGCTTTAGCAGTCCCGCTTGTTGTAACTACTGTATCACCCGTAAATGAATGGATAGTATACTTATATGAACCTTCTTCAGCTACCGCCGTACCAGCAACTGACTTTCCATCACTTTTTACTACAGGTGCGCTGTAAAATACCCTTCCTGCCTTTGGTGTTATTACAAGCTGTACTTTGTCAAACATGCTTACAGATGCAGATTCTGAGTTCTTTCCATTTATAACAAATTTTACATCTGCATCTGTTTCTGCAAGACCCTTCCTGTCAAGCGAAATAGTATATTTTACCAGTTCTGCATTAGCTGTTACAGCAATATTGCAATTACCTTTAAAGCCTTTAACTGTATATTCATATCCCCCGCCATTTGCAACAGGGCTGCTAATTGTACAATTCTGGCTTCCGGCAGCTGTTACAGAAGGAGTACCAAGCTTATAACCTTTCTTTGGAGTAACCTTAATAGTAAGTGTATCATTAACAGTTACCTTATCATTTTCCCCAAAAACCGTGCCATTTTTTGTTATTTCTACATCAGCATTAGAAGCATTAGATAAATCTGTTCTTACACTGTACTGGTTTGCTGCTACGCCAGAAGCATTTACTGTAAGTACAGCATCCTGGTAAGTAATGGCAGCACTTGTTGCAACAGTGCAGGTATAACTGCCATCTGCTGCTTTGTCACTTACTGTACAAGATAAGCCTGTAAGATTTGGTGTAACCGCTGGTTTAACACTGCCAAAAGAATAACCATGATTTGGCTTTATTACAAATGATGCACCTTGGTAATAACCATAACGTGCTGTTTCAGCAGTACCATCAAACAGTGCTGTGAAATTATTGGAATCCTTTTTTAAAGAAAGCCCATAAAGTTTTGTATTTTCCTCTGCTATTACTTCATTATCCCTATAACATTTTCCACAATTATTACATTCAGTGTATGCTATATTATTATCTGTTGCTGGTACTTCTTCTGGATTATGTACACCAACGGTAATAGTATTTTCAATTTCTTTATAACAATATTTTGTATTTCCATCTTCTTTTATTCCATTTTCTCCAAAAAGATTTCTAATATAACTATCATTATTAATGCTATTAGGTTCAGTAAAATTGCCTCCTTGAATATTAAAAACTTTGATTGCACTTCCCTGGTTTTCGTCTAAAACCAAATTACTATCTTGTAATTTTAATACATTGAAAGCACCACGTTTTTCTGAAGTATTATCATTATCATTATTTTCAAATTCTACATTAGTTGTTCCTTCGCTGCTTTTAGTAAAATCACCTCCTGTAACCGTTATATCCATATTCTGCGTTTCTTTGCCAAAATCATAAATTGCTACAGCGCTTCCTTTATTATTATTACAGATAAATTCACCACCTGCAATCTCCACATTAAGGTCATTAGTTGCCCCTTCCACAGATTTACTTTCTACTGTAGCAGCTTTATAAGTACCACCCATAGCAAAAAATGTATCTGGAAATGCTGCATTCTGTTTATTATAGCTGGTAGCAGGGCAGTTCTTTTTTTGTTCACTTTCAATATTAGAAGTAAAAGTTCCACCACTTATTTTTATATCCCCCATACGTACAGATACCCCGCCGGTTAATGCGGGACTTACGTGACCAGTGTCAGCTGTCAAAGAATTTGCCCCATTATTAACAGCATTAGCATTATTTCCAATAAATAAATCCCCGCCAGATGGCTTATAAATAGCAGGTCCTTCTTTTGCTTTCAGTGTACTATTTCCTGAAACATATATATTCATATCACCATCTTTATTATTACCAGATATAGCAGAATATTTAGAATCTATTGTTCCTCCCTTAACATAAAATTTACCATCTCTGGCTACAGTAACACCATATCCATCATTATTTTGTATTGTACCTGATTCAAGTGTCAATGAGCCCCCGGCAGAAACATAAACAGGAGAAGAATTTTCATCAGTATTACCGGTTCTATTTATATTTCCTGTAGATTCTGTGTTTTTAATTGTCAGACTTGATTTTTCACCCCATGAACAAAGGGCATTGTCTTCTTTAATATTTATAGAATGTCCATTAAGGTCAATAGCCAGTGTTCCTCCCATAAGATAAATATACCCTGTAATTGTATAATCTTGGTCAAGAATGCATACACCATCTTTATAATGAGTTTTCAATGCAGTTATAAAGGCTTTATCCCCTTGCATAGATATGCCAGAGTCTTCTCCTCCAATAAATTCATTTTTTGTAAAATTATTTTCTTCTGCACTAACATTAACTGGTGCAGGTACCATTGTCACCGCCATTGTTACTGCCATTACTTTTGCAAGTGTGTTTTTGAACAGTTTCTTTTCTATTATTCGCATATAAATAAATTTCCCCCTTTTTTTAATAAATTCTATGTATCTGTGCTGAAATACATTTTTTACAAAAAGTATTGTCCTTCCCTCCTTTTTCTTGATTCATAATATATAATTAATTGTAAAGCGCAAAACACGCATAAGAATAATTTTAACACCGGCAAAAATGTTAAAGTAATTTATATGCAACATTCTGTTATGAGTGTTTATTGCTTTACAATTAACATCAACTTTGTTATTTTGTGTGCTTTTTGTATACAGCACTGTCAAAAAGTGTACTTTTTGACACTTTATGGATTTCAATTTGTTTATATGTAAAAAAATATAATTTTGCTCTATTTGCACATAAAATTCCAAAAATACCTTGCATAAGTACCAAAAATGTGATAAACTGCCTTTTATAATCATGGTGTCAAAAAGTACACCTTTTGACACTCCGCTCTTTCTAACAGCTTTGTTTCATCCGTACTTCACGGAGTTTCCTGTAGAATGTAGACTTGCTTATTTTGCACTTTTTAAGCACCTGTTCAATATTAATACATTTATTTTCCCATTCCTTTATGATACTTTCAAAATCATCTGGAATAACGCTTTCCGGCCTTCCAAAACGCACTATTACCTGCCTTTCCTCATTCTGTTCTGCGCTTGATACACGCACATATCCATATACTTTACACATTATGTTTCCTCCTAAGGCTATTAAAAATTTTCTCCTGTTGTATTTTACTATTTGTCCTTTTTCATTTGCAATTCTGGAATATATCCCCATCCTATGGCATTAAAAAAAGCCGCACATATTTGTGCAGCCTTAAATTTGCTATAAATTCCCGTCTGGTTATTCTTTTTTCATTACAAGGCATTCTTTTTTATAGAAGCATAAACCATATTTAAGTATATCTGTATAGCCTTCTTCTATAATATCACTGTCATAATGCAGGCTTTCTATCTGTTCCAGTGCTTCCATGCACCCCTTTTCCAGCCCATGTATACTTCCTGCCACTTTAAATTCAAGTATTATAGCCCTGCCTTTGCGTATCCTTTTTGTCCTGAGTGTTAAATCATACCTCCCAAGGCCGCTTTCCCTGTTGGATTTTATAAAAAATCTGCCATTATTTTTAAGAAGCCCTGCAATAAAACCATGGTAATAATCTTCTTTGTAGTCATAAAAGCTTATTGTTTCCATAAGCTGCCCTGTAATAATGTCTGATGCAGTTTCACAGTCCCCCTCTTCAAATGCTTTTACCAGTCCTGATAAATCCTGTTTCCCTATACATTGCAAAGACCATTCCTGTATATTGTTTTTGTATATGTACAGGATTTCTTCATTTGGTATTGTCATAGACAGGTATATCTGCTGTTCCCTGAAACTTCTTTTTACAGCTTTAAGATAGCCTGTAAAAAATAAGAAGTTCCACAAATTGTCTTGTGATTTATAAATATCTGCATAAGTAATATCCTCATATACAGGTTTTTCTATTGTGCCTTTTTCTGCCAGCTCTTCAAGTTCCTGTCTTGTAGAATCATCTGCATTTTCAATTAACTCACGTACAATGCTGTTGGAAGATGTATTGGACCAGTATGGTTTTGGAAATTCTGTATTCCCACGTACAATATCTTTTACATAGTTTATCACACTCCATGGGTTATAAACTTCTGTATGTCCAAAAAGGTAGCCGTCATACCATTTTTTTACTTCATCTCCTTTATATGCTATCCCGTAAGTTTCAAGAAAAGCATCTGTTTCATCCTGTGTAAAGCCGAAATATTCTGCATAATCTTCATTCAGCACCGACACAACATCAAGATTATTAAGCCCTGTAAATATGCTTTCACGGCTTATGCGCAGGCAGCCTGTTACTACACCAAACCCAAGACTTTCATTTGTTTTTAATGCAGATTCAAAAAGTGAACGGATAAAAGAAACCATCTGGTCGTAAAAACCGTTAAAATAAGCATTTTCAAGCGGCACATCATATTCATCAAGCAGTATGATTACTTTCTGTTTATGGTATTTTTCAAGACACTCTGATAAAAATGCAATAGCTCTGGCGGATGTTACCATATCTGCTTCCATATTTAATACAGCGTTAAACCTTTCTTTATCTTTTTCTGTAATACTGCTATCTTCAAGCACATATTTATGCCTGCCATATTCTTTTCTGGTTTCATCCATAATGCTTAAATATGCCATTTCATATGTTGGCTGTTTTGCGGATTTTAAGGAAAGGAATATTACCGGGTACTGCCCCATATGTCCCAAGTATTCTTCCCCTGCTTCCATTATCTTTTTACCCTGGAAATATATTGAATTGTCTGCCACTGTCCCATCAGGCAGTATTTCTTTTTCAAAGAAAGTCTTTAACATGCTCTGGGCTAATGTCTTGCCAAAGCGCCTTGGGCGTGTAAATAATGTGACTGTATTTTTTTGTGCAAGCATGTCACGTATCAGTAACGTTTTATCCACATAATAATACCCCTTGCTTATCATGTCTTTGTAAAACTCTACCCCGATTGGGATTGGTGTTATATCCTTCATGGCAGATGCCCCTTTCCTGTCAGATTATTTCCCTTATACGCCCTGCCATCTGTTCTTCTCCCATTACATGGACTATAGCCCATAAATCAGGTGTATTTGCACGTCCTGTTATTGCAATGCGTATAATTTCCGCAATGTCTGATACATTTCCCTTATATCTTTCTGGTTCTTTTTTATATGCTTTCATATCAGATGCAAATCCAAATTTGTCTGCAATATCTTTTAATTTATTAAACCATCCACTGTTATCATCATTATGGTTATATGTTGCCAGGTATTCATCCAGCACATCCTTTACTATATCACTGTTAAACCTGAACGGGTCTTTTTCCTGCTGCCCTTCTTCCCCTTCAAAGTCAAAGAAGTATGAGATTAATCCAAATACCTGCCTTGCATATATAAAGTCTTTCCTTCTGCGTTTCATTCCAATTCCCATATAAAGCCTTAATATGCCAAGCATTTTTTCCCTGTCTGCAAACCAGGTCCTGCATTTTTCTGGTTCATGTTCTGATGCCCAGCCATAAAGGAAATCATACATTTCATGTTCTGAGAGTGCTGAAAGCTCATTTTTACAGATATTATGGAGCTTGTCTTTATCAAATAATGCACCTGACTGGCTCATTTTGCCCACTGAGAATGGAAATTCATTAATATCCTTATCAGGGAATTTCTCATGCCATTCTTCAAAGTTGGAATTAAGCAGTGTAAGCAGGTAAACTTTCATGCAGTATGGGTGGTAGCCGTCTTTCCTGTAATAATCAAGCGAAAGTTCAGGGTCTTTTCTTTTGGAAAGTTTTCTCTTCCCGCCGGTTTCTTCATCAAATTTCATAAGAAGTGCCGTATGCCCGTATGCTGGCATTTTAAAGCCAAGGATATGGAACAGTTCATAATGTATTGGCACTGATGCAAGCCATTCGCCTCCTCTTATAACCATTGTAGTCCTCATAAGATGGTCATCTATGGCATGTGCAAAGTGGTATGTCGGCACACCGTCTTTTTTAAGAAGCACTATATCATGTATATTCTCTGGAAGCTTCACTTCCCCTTTGATGCTGTCTTTAAATATAATCTCCCCGCCAGGGTTTCCCTGTGAACGCAGCCTTATAACATATTCCTTCCCTGCCTGTATATTTTCCTGTATTTTATCAAATGAAAGGTTACGGCATACGGCATATTTGCCATAATACCCTGTAAGTATTTTCCCTGCGTCCTGTTCCTGCCTGGTCTTTTCAAGTTCCTCTTCTGTACAGAAACATGGATACGCCAGCCCTTTTGCTACAAGGTCTTTAACATATGTATGGTATATTTCCACCCTCTGCCTCTGGAAATACGGCCCATATACATTATCTTCTGTACTGCCGCTAAAGCCTGCACCCTCATCAAACTCTATATTAAAATAACGCATTACATTTATAATTGTTTCAACAGCGCCATCAACTTTACGTTTTTCATCTGTATCTTCTATCCGGAGATAAAATACGCCGCCTTTTTTATGTGCAATCCTTTCATCTGCCAGTGCACTGTAAAGGTTGCCAAGGTGCATAAATCCTGTAGGGCTTGGCGCCATACGTGTCACTTCAGCTTTTGGCGGAAGTTTCCTGTATGGGTATTTTTCCTCATAATAATCTGGTGTATTAACTACATCTGGAAATAATAAATCTGCAAGTTTCTGTAAATCATTGTTTTTATTATTAATAGTATCCATTTTCCCCTCATTTCTGCAAGGCTGCCCCTGCTCTGTTTTATGCCGTTAATTTACTTATGGGATAAAATCCCCAGAAGTTTTTTGAAATAATCTGGAAGTGGTGCTTCAAATTCCATATATTTTCCCGTGGAAGGATGTATAAATCCAAGTGTCTTTGCGTGTAATGCCTGCCCTTCAAGTTTAAACGGGCATTTTGCCGGGCCATATAAACTGTCCCCTAACACAGGATTGCCAATATACGCCATATGTACACGTATCTGGTGGGTACGCCCCGTTTCAAGGTTACAGGCAATATAAGTGTGCCTGTTATCAAGGTAATCAAGCACTTTATAATGGGTTACTGCATCCCTGCCGCCCTTTACATTAACTGCCATTTTCTTTCTGTCCACAGGATGCCTTCCAAGCGTTGTTTTAATAGTCCCTTCCTCTTCTTTGGTATGGTTATTTACTATTGCATGGTAAGTCCTTGTAATGGAATGTTCTTTAAGCTGTCCTGCAAGTGACCTGTGCGCAGTATCATTTTTACATGCAACTATTGCCCCTGTTGTATCCTGGTCAATCCTGTGTACAATGCCTGGGCGCATTATGCCGTTTATGCCAGAAAGCGAGTCCCTGCAATGGTAAAGCAGTGCATTAACAACAGTGCCTGAATAATGCCCAGGCGCAGGATGCACAACCATGCGCTTAGGTTTATTTATTACAATTATATCATTATCTTCATAAATAATATCAAGAGGTATATTTTCGGGCTTTATCTCTAATTCTTCCGCCGGGGCTTCATATACTTTTATGGTATCAGAAGCACAGATTTTATAACCTGCCTTTGTCCTGCTGCCATTTACCAGTATATTACCCTCTTTAATCTGTTTCTGTATATATGAACGTGACAACAGGGGAAGCTTATCTGCAAGAAAACTGTCAATCCTGTTCCCTGCGTCCTCCTCCCCTGCAATATACTCACTATAATCCATGCCAGGTATACTATTCATTTTCCTCCACCTTTTTTAACCTGAATATTTCCAGGTCATTGTCATTATAATAAAACATTATATAAAATACTGCTGCAAATGCTGCTATAACCACATAGCAGTCGGCCACATTAAATACAGGAAAATCAATTAATTCAAAATACAGAAAATCTGTTACATAACCATCCTTTATCCTGTCATACATATTGCCAGCAGCCCCGGAAAGCAGCAGTACCAGTATTATATCCATAGGTATATACCTTTTTGTAAATGGAATCCTTATAAATGCCGCAATTACTGCAATTAATATTATAAAGGCCACCAGCAGGAGCAAAAAACGCTGGTCTTTAAGTACACCAAAAGCTGCACCATGGTTTTCAAGATAAAACAGGCGGAATACGTCCTTTATAACTGGTATCCCGTCTGTACCTTTAAGGCCTAGTGCCAGGACTTTTGTAATCCTGTCTGCTGCAAAAAGAATTATAAACCCGGTTATTCCAAATAAATATTTTTTCAAGGCCAAATCTCCTGTTACTTTAGAATAGTATCCAGTGCTTCAAGCATCTCACTGTCTGTTACATCATTGCATATAACTGCATTGCCTGTTCCATTAAGAAGTATAAACTTGATTTTTCCTGCATCCATTTTTTTATCACTTTTAGAAACGCTTAATATATCCTCTGCATTTAACCCGTTTACACATACTGGAAGATTTAAATCTTTAAGGGTTCTGCATATGCTGTTATATCCATTTTCATTTATCATGCCACGCTTCATTGATATGTATGCAGCAGCAGCCATGCCGGCAGATACACATTCACCATGCAGCATTGTAAAATCCATAAGCTTCTCTATTGCATGGCCTAATGTATGCCCAAAGTTTAAAATTGCACGTTCCCCTTTTTCCTCCGGGTCATTTTCTACAACAGCACGTTTAATGTTACAGCTTCCTGCAACAATTTCTTCAAGTATTAAAGGACTGCGCCGCCTGATGCCTTCCAGGTTTTTGGCAATATAAGAAGAATACGCATCATCCCTTATAAAACCATGTTTGGCAACTTCGCCAAAGCCTGAATAATACTGTGCATCTGTCAGCGTGGAAAGCATGGAAACATTCATATATACAGCAGACGGCTGGTGGAATGCACCTACCATATTTTTATATCCCTTAAAATCCACACCTGTTTTTCCTCCAATGCTGCTGTCCACCATTGCAACAAGTGATGAAGGGATTTGTACAACACGTATGCCACGCAGGTATGTTGCAGCTGCATAGCCAGCCATATCACCTGTAACACCTCCTCCAAGTGCAACAAGTATATCGTTTCTGTCAAAATGCGCTATAATAAGTTTTTCATATAAATCTTCTATAGTGCCAAGGTTCTTTGATTTCTCACCTGCTTCAAATATAAATGGAATTACATCCTTTGCACAGCCCCTGGCAATATCCATAACAGTGTCCAGGTAAATAGCGCCAACTGAACTGTCAGTTACTATACATAACTTGCGCTCCTTAGAACCCACCCCCTCCAGTACAGCAGGGAGCTTGTTAAAATCATGTTCTATGCTTATATTATAAAGAGGTTTGTTGTTATAATTTATTGTAATTAACCTTCCCATAAATCCCTCCTTGTTTATTCCGGGTCAATAAATGTAAAAGGTGTTTCTGGTTCCTCTGTGCCAGAACCGCCACTTCCATTATTATTCCATGAAAATTCTTCAGTTTCTTTTCCACCAGTATTTTCTGTATCCTTTATATTTACTACAGTATCTGTACCTTCTACAGTATCTGTATTTCCTGCAATGCCTGTACTTTCTGCATCCTGCTGGTTTATACCACCATTGCAATTTCTATTATCTGTATTATCTATATCTAATTCCCGGACACGTAGTTTATAGGTTTCACTCTCTAGCAGTTCAAGCTGTGCTGTTGCAAGTTTTCTTACCTGCCCGCAGTATTTTTCATAATCCTGTACAAGCTTTATTGAACTTATCCTTATACCATCAAGTTCCGCCTGTGCATCCGACCTTATGCCTGCTGCCTTTTCTTCTGCCTCACGTATAACCTGTCCTGCCTTTATTTCTGCATCTTTTATAATCCCTGCCGCCCGCTTTTCTGATTCTTTTACAGCAGCTTCTGCCCCTGCCTTTATATTGTCTGCTTGTGCCTTCGCATCTTTTATGGCTGCGTCTGCTTGTGCCTTCGCATCTTCTATGGCTGCGTCTGCTTGTGCTTTCGCATCTTTTATAACTGAATCTGCCTGTGCATTTGCTGCTTCCTGTGTTTCTGTAGAAGTCTTTTCTGCAAGTATAAGAGCCTTCTGCAAAGTATTTTCCATCTGTTTATAATACTGTATGCCCTCGCTTAAAGAAGTTATCTTTTCTTTTAAAGTACGGTTCTCCTTAAAAAGAGTTTCATAGCTGTCAAGTATAGAAGCCAGAAACTCTTCTGTGTCTTTCTTATTATATCCACTTACCGATGTTTTAAGTGTATGGTTCTGTATATCAATAGGTGTAAGCATAACTAAAATACCCCCTCTTATATGTATTTTTTAACTGTTATATGGTAACGTCCCTTCTTTGTTACGGACAAGGGCGCTTCAATCCTGTATTTTCCATATCCCCTTATAGAAATAATATCCCCGTCACATATATTCTTAGACCCTTCTGTACAGATGCGCCCGTTCACAGACACACTTCCCTCTTTTATTAATAAAAGGCTTTTAGAGCGTGATGTCTTTGCTGCCACTGCTGCTACTGCATCTGCACGTAGTGAAGATACGCTTCCTGGTATATCTTTATATTCCTGTATAAGCTCCAAATCTGTGCCACAGGCTGTTTCTGTGTATACTGCTGTATGCCGTACCCTTGTTATATCTTTAATAAACGGTGCTTTATCTTTACAGCAGAAGATATAGCCTGTAACTGCACCGTTTTCTTCCCTTTTTACAATAATATCACCAATCTGGTTTCTTTCTATCCCAAGTCCCAGTACAGTCCCGAGGTAATCCCTGTGTGTAAGGGCATCACAGAATTTGCTGTTCCCAGGGCTTATTTTTACACATTCTATTGGAAAATCCTCCCTGCCTGCTGTCCCATAAGGTGTATCTGGCAGGAAACATGCCATAAGCCTTTCTGCACCCTGGTATCCGCCATATGCCATAACATATTTACCTGCAATATCTTCTGTTATGCCATTGTCTTCTAAAAGCCTGTACAGGATATTTATATCATTAAGCCCCATAAACCTGCTGAATACTGGTATGCCACGCTTTTCTGCAAGTATTTTAAGGTCACGTAAATGACGGTATGTTATCTGCTCTTCTTTTGTTAAATCCATCTGTTATACCTCATATTATACAAATTTACTGGTGTTCCATTATATATGAACACAGGCTTCCCAAATAAAACAATGTTATAAGCAGTATATAAGGGCTTATATCTGTCCTGAAAGATTTAAGTACAGAATGTTTTACAAGCTTCTGCACAGGTGAAAGTGCAGGTGCAGCAAGCATTTCCACAAAATACCTGAAATACCCCCCTGCCGGCAGTATATTTTTTAGCAGATAAAGCAGTATATCTATCTGGAGGATAATAAAAAAAATATATAAACAATATGCTATATAATAAAGCATAAATCAGAACTCCTTATTCAGGGTAGGAATGTTTATAACTTCATCACTTGTTGTCACGCTTTTAATATAATCCCCTGATATGTCAATATTTTTAGGTGAAAATATAAATATAAACCTTGAAACTGAACGCATATTGCCTGCAATCGAATATATGCAGCCGGATATAAAGTCCATAACCCTCTGTGCCTCAACTAAATCCATGCCTTCAAGGTTTACAACAACAGGCTGCCCATCTAAAAGAATCTGGCAGATTTGCTGTGATTCACCGAAATTGGCCGGCTTGACAATGTTCACTTCAACATCTGATGGCGAAGCCGTATGGATAGGGACAACCTTTCCTGCTGATTGACGTGATGTACTTTTTCTTGAATTAAATGAAACAGGTTCATCATAATCGCTTCCGTAATCTTTCTGTGAATATGATGAAGCACCCCTCTTCTCTTCCTTTTTCTGCTCACGCTGCATACGCTTTTCCTCACGCTTTAATTCCTTTTCATCATAATCACCGTAATCATCATAATCATCGTAGTCATCATAATCGTCTTCATCAGTTAATTTTAAGAAATTCATAAACTTATCTAAGCGGCCAGCCATAATACCCTCCATTCCTGCGTCAGTATGGTATCTGTTAAATTACCATCTATGCCGCAATATTCCTTTCACCAAAAATTGCTGTTCCAACCCTTATATGTGTTGCGCCTTCCTCAATAGCAACCTCATAATCATTGGTCATTCCCATTGAAAGAATATTCATGGAAACATTATCAATGTTTTTGCCCGCAATGTCAACAGATAATTCTTTCAAAGTCCGGAATATCATCCGGTTATTTTCGGCATTTTCTACAAAAGGGGCTATTGTCATAAGCCCTTTGACATGTACATGTGGCAGCTTTGCAATATCCCTTACAAGGCTTTCTGTTTCTTCTGTCTTTATGCCGGACTTTGTTGCTTCCTGTGCAACATTAACTTCCACAAGTATATCTGCGTCAAGTTCCTTTTTAATACACTCTGCTTCTATTGCTTCTGCAAGATGCAGTGAATCAACAGAATGTATAAGTGATGCACGCCCAAGTACATATTTAATCTTATTGGTCTGTAAATGCCCGATAAAATGCCAGTTAATATTTTTAGGCAGCATATCATACTTTTCCTTCATTTCTTGTGCTTTATTTTCCCCAAACTGCCTTATGCCGTACTCATAAGCCTGCTCAACAAGCCTTACGGGTTTTGTCTTGCTGACCGCAACCAGTGTAACACTGCCATAGCTGCGCCCTGCCCTGTCACATGCTGCCTTTACCCTGTCCTCCACCATTGCCAGGTTTTCCTTAACCATCATTATTCCTCCTAATAAATAATATCATCTTCATTAATCATATCCGGGTTTAAAATTATATGGTCATATGTTGAAAGGCCATATTGTGTTCCCTTTGCTATAATTGCATATTCGCCATTGGAATAAAGCTTTTCAATATTCCTGAATTCACAATAGCCTTTATTGCAGTTATAAACGCCTTCAAGTTCTGCTGTTTTGGAAAGTTTCATGGACTTAAGGCCGTTTTTTGTTTTCTGTACTATTGTGCTGCCTGGCTCAAAAAGCGCAGCATCAATGTATACTTTCCCGTTTTCTGATTTATATATATCAGCTGCCTTAAATGTTGTTTCCTTAGTGCCATCCTTTTTATATGTAAGAAGCATTACACCATTGCTGTTATTTTCACCGCCTTTGGTAATATACTTCCCAGGAATTACATAAAACTGCTTCTTCAAAATAGAAGAAACAGGGATTTTAAGCCCGTCAGCATTATTAAATTCTATCTCTATGTCAAGGTACCTGTTATCAAGATAACGTATCATATATTTGTCAAAATCCAGCTTTGCATAATATGCTGAATCTATTATAAATGTAGAAATATCTGCTGCAGCCTTAAGCCCGTCCCTTTTAAATATAACAGGAACTGATGCTTTATCACTTAATTTTTTATACTGCTTGTCTGTAAGCGGAAGCACTACAGACCATTTCTCGCTATTTACAATTTTATAAACAGCATCTCCAGACTTGGCACTGCCTGTGCTTCTAAGCTGTGTCCAGTTATCATTCATATCTTCAAAATTCCTGGTTGTAATACTGTCTATTGACAAATCCTCCAGGCCGTCTGAACAAAAAGAAATAATTCCTGGCTTTTTTGCCTTTACCAGTTCCAGTGATGAAGTAATTTTCTTTTTCTTCATAACTTTGTTTAATTGTTCCAGAAGGCTTACTGTAGTCATTTTAAGAAGCGTATTATCTATATTGTATTTAAAATTTGTCACATTGCTGTATAAAGATAAATCAAAATCATTGCGGAAACTTGCAATATCACTTCTTATCTCCCTTGTATCCTCCTCTGAAAGTGGTATATCCTTTGTTTCAATCGCTGAAATATCACCCTCGAACTGCCCGGTTTCATCTATTGAATAAACAACCGTGCTTGAGCCTATCTTTGCACCCTCGCCCACATAATAATTTATATAACCCTGTTTCTTTGTCCTGACAACAGACTCATCCCTTATTATAATCCCTCTTATAATTTCATTGTCTGCAATCTGTGTTTCAGTAACTTCATATATTGATACATGTTCTTTTGTAAATGACTGTATAAATAAAAAAAGAAGGCCTGCAGCAAAAACCATTAACAGCGTGCCAGCAAAAAAGTGTGGCCGTTTTTTCATTTTTACAACTTTTTTCTTGCGCCTGCGTCCTGCCAAAGCAAAACCTCCTTCCAGCAACAACATGCTGTGTTCCCGTTGATATAACTTTTATATTATAGACCTAAAAAAAACGTTTGTCTACCACATCTGTAATTAATTAATTTTTATTACACATATTTTTCATCTTTTGGGAAACACTTTGTATTGTAGCATACCAAAAATACAAAGCAGCTGCTTTAATTATTAAAAGGAGGAATTTGCATGAAAGTTCTTGATTATATCCTGCTGACGCTTGTTATTATCGGCGCCATCAACTGGGGGCTTATCGGCTTCTTAAACTTTGACCTTGTACGTGTTGTATTCGGTGATATGTCACTATTCTCACGAATAATATATGCGGCTGTCGGCATTGGAGGCCTGTATGCTATAAGTTACTATGGACGGATTCATACCGCAAGTAACTAAATCTTATACAACCCATTATTTGTTATAACATTAGGAGTAAGCCATTTATGGTTTACTCCTTTTGCCGTTTCCCTCCATTGAAAGAAGGTAATTCATCTGGCTATATAAACTATACACATCACTTGCATTCATAACAGCCGAAATATAATTATCGCCATCAGGGCCTGTTGAATATAATACCAGGTTAGAACCTGCCATCTGTGTAGTGCCTGTCTTGCCGCCAGTTACTGTTACGCCTTCCGGGGCAGTTTCTGTATTTAATTTGTATTTTACGGTTGATGTAAAATTTAATTCCTTTTTCTTGCCACTGGCATCTTTAAATTTTACTTTAATGCTGTCTTTGCTTATGATATCTTTAAACTCTGGATAATCTGATACCAGTTTGTTAAAAACAAGATATAAATCATAAGCCGTTGTATAATGGTTGTCATCATGCAGCCCGTGCGGGTTTGTAAAATGGCTGCCGGCCGCACCAAGTTCCTGCATCTCTTTATTCATAAGCTTTGCAAATTTATCTACGCTTCCAGATATATGTTCTGCAATGGCTATGCCTGCATCATTGCCAGAATAAACCATAAGTGCATACAGCAGTTTACTAAGCTTTATCTTGTCACCTTCATTAAAACCACATAACTTTGCACCATATTCTGTTATATGTGACGCATTATAACTTACAGTAACCATATCATCAAGGCTGCCATATTCCAGTGCTACAAGCGCTGTTACAATTTTAGTGACGCTGGCAGGGTACAGCCTTTCATATATATTATTTGCATAAACCACTTTGCCCTTTGTGGAATTAACAAGCAGTACAGAACCGGCCGGGAAGTTCTTTCCAGCCTTGTCCTGCTTTTCTGCTGGCAGGACACATACATCACTTGACAGGTAGTCCTGGCTGTATAATTCCTCCTCTCCACCTGCCACTGGCATGCCTGTCACGCCGCCGTCCAGGAAACTGGCACCAGCTTCACCGCACCCGGATACCAGCAGGGCAGAAACTGCAAGGCATAAAGCTGTCTTTAAATATCTGGTGCAGCCCTTTAACATATTTGCCATATCTTTACTCCTGCATCTCTTTCCTAAGCATCTCCCTCCATTCCAAATCACCCCTGTCAAGCGCTTTAATAAGCAGCTCTGCTGTTGCAAGATTTGTAGCAAATGGTATATTATACGTATCACAAAGATGTATTGAATTATTTACATCAGGTTCATGTGACTTAGGGGACAAAGGGTCCCTTAAAAATATAACCATATCCATCTGGTTATGCTCTATCTGGGATGCAATCTGCTGTTCACCTCCAAGATGTCCTGCCAGGTACTTATGGACATTAAGGTTTGTTACCTCCTCAATAAGCCTTCCTGTAGTCCCCGTTGCATAAATATCGTGTTTACTCAGAATCCCCCTGTACGCTATACAGAAATTCTGCATAAGGCTTTTTTTTGCATCATGTGCTACTAATCCTATGTTCATCTTTTATCACCCCTCTGGTTATTAATAAGAATTTGCTATACCCTTTCCCATAATTATAATTCTAAATCAATATCTATATCTTTTGTATTGCTGTCCTCAAACCCGCTGCGCATTGTAAACCCTGCATTGCTTGTTTTGGCTGGCTGTATGCCTATGTTCATAACAAAACCTATCCCTATAAGGGAAGATACCATTGAACTTAACCCATTGCTGATAAACGGGAGCGGCAGGCCTGTATTAGGGAAAACCCTTGTTGCCACACATATATTTGCAAATACCTGGAACATAAACATTGCTGCCACTCCAAGCGCAATCATGCTTCCAAGGAAATCTTTTGCTTTCCTTGCAACTGAGAAACACTTAAATATTACTATTGCAAAAAGCAGGAGCACAAGGCAGCAGCCTAAGAACCCAAACTCTTCGCCTACAACTGACCAGATAAAATCACTTTCATTAACTGGCAGCGGGCTGTATACCCGTGTTGTCCCCTCTGCACCGCCATCCTGGATAAACTTCCCATATAATTTTCCAGATGCTATTGCACGTATGCACATGTTCTGCTGCCAGTTTATATCATCATTTGCCGGGTCATCAGGATTACGCCACGCATATATGCGCCTGAACTGGTATCCCCTCAGTATAAAATTGCCTGGCTGCTGTACATACCAGAAAAGGACAAGGCTTGCCGGTATGCCTAACATAATTATTGGCATCAGTATTTTATATGCAGTCCCTGCTGCAAATATAAACACAACTGTAATAAATACTGCTACAAGGCTTGATGAAAGGTCAGGCTGTATTAAGATAACAGCTACAGGCACTGCTGCCACAATTCCTGCTATTAACAATGTACTAACCCTGTCAGTTTTGCTCCTTAGCTTTGTATACAATGTTGCAAGTGTAAGGATTAATATTATCTTCATAATCTCTGTAGGCTGGAAAGTAATTGGCCCGAGCTTTACCCACCTGTTTACATCTGTCCCGTTGTCAGTACCCAGTGGTGAATGTGTGGCAGCAGTCAGAAGTATGCCGGCTACATAATATAATGGTGTAAACTGGCATATGAAATGGTAGTCAATCACTGAAAGTATTATTAACAGGACAAGACCTAGTATAAGGCCTGTTATCTGCCCTTTCATTAATGCCATGCCCTTTTCTTCACCGCCTGCGAGTTTTACACAAAATGCACCAATAAGGCAGATAACTATAACAACACATAAAAGGGAAAAATTATATTTCTTCCAGTCGTACTGTTTAATACGGTTAATCATTTACACACTAACCTCCAATGGCAAAATAATATATTTTCCTACCTGTGCAAAGGTTTTGTTGCCCTTATAGGTATGCTTGCCAGTACAGCGTTTACTGTACCCGAATCATCATCAAGTTCAGTTCTTGTAACTTTTATATCAAGGCCATCTGTATCTATATCTACGTATTTTGATATTACTTTAATAATATCATTCTTCATCTGTTCCATAAGCTCTGGCGGACATACTGCCCTGTCAGATGTAATAGCCACCTTTAAACGGTTCTTGGCAATATCACTGCTGCTTTCAGAACTTTTAAACCAATTTGACAAAAAGCCCATAAATCTCCTCCATAACAGGCAGTACGTATGTACTACTTCTTAAATATTGCTGCAAATTTCTGGAAAAAAGTCTTTGTTACCTCAAGGTCGAGGTAAGGCACATCTTCACCAAGTACACGTTTACATATATTCATATATGCCTGTCCTGCCTGGCAGTCAGAACCCGTAAGCGGCTCACCATTATTTGTAGATATAACAATATGTTCATCATCAGGTACAATCCCTATAAGGTCAATGGCAAGTATCTCAACAACATCATCACTTGACATCATATTCCCTTCTTTAACCATATCGGCACGCAGCCTGTTTACAATAAGGTGTGTACGCCTTATTTCATTAGCCTCTAAAAGCCCTATGATACGGTCTGCATCACGTACAGCGGAAACCTCCGGTGTTGTTACTACAAGCGCACGGTCTGCACCTGCTATTGCATTTTTAAAGCCCTGCTCTATGCCTGCCGGGCAGTCTAAAAGTATGTAATCAAATTCATTCCTTAACTCACCTGTAAGCTTTTTCATCTGCCCAGGGGTTACAGCAGACTTGTCCTTTGTCTGTGCAGAAGGCAGGAGATACAGGTTAGGGTATCTTTTGTCCTTTATAAGCGCCTGCTTAATCCTGCAGTTATTCTCAACAACATCAACAAGGTTGTATACAATCCTGTTTTCAAGCCCCATTACAACATCAAGGTTACGGAGCCCTATATCCGTATCAATAAGTGCAACCTTTTTGCCAAGCATTGCAAGGCCTGTACCTATATTTGCTGTTGAGGTCGTCTTGCCTACCCCGCCCTTTCCAGATGTTATAACTATTACTTCTCCCATAGTTTAATTCCTCCTGTCAGAACTATTTTAATAATCTATTATATAATGTGGCATTGCTCCCAGACATTCATATACTATATTCTGTAAGTTTATAAATGTATATCAGATATAACATCTTTATCCAGTGGCTCTATATATATATTGCCATTATCTAAAAATGCTATTTTAGTTTCATTATTCTGTTCTTTCCCCGGGGTGTCGGGTGAACGTGCTATTGTATCTGCTATCCTTATCTGTACAGGGTGCATATCAAGCGCTACAACAAATGCGTTGTTATTGCCTGCCGCCCCTGCATACACATTGCCTTTAAGTGAACCCAGCACTATTACATTGCCCTTTGAAATAACCTTTGCACCAGGTTTTATATCACCAATTATAATAATGCTTGTTTCTACGTCAAGCACCTGGCCTGAACGCAGGTTTCCTTTATAGAACTGCCCCGTATTGCTGTAATCCTGCTCCATAAGCTTTCTTTCAAGCGACTTGCCAAAAGCTTCCTCCATTACCGGGTCATCCTCCATTATACATAATATTGTAAGGCTGCAGTTCTTCTGTATTATATCCACAATCTCTATTTTCTGTTCATCTGAAAGGTCACGTCCCCTGAAAGATACAGCTTTGGCAGCTTCCCCAAAAAATGCTGCTGATGCCCTGAACTTCTCTGCAATATCTTTTTTCAGTGTTTCATAGCTGGCATCAGGATTTAAAACCAGTATAATCCCTGCCTTAAACCCCTTAATAACTACATTACCATCCATATCCGCCTCCATAATATACATTAATCTATACGTTGTGAACCTGATTCCGGCATTTTTATAGCTCCTGAAACCTTCTTTCTCCCTTTGTTCTTCTTACCTTTATTGCTGAAATAGTATTTATAAACATCCCTTGCCGTCTGTGCAGCATTTGATGAAGTATATCCATTTGGTATATTGCATGTAACAGATATCTCAGGCTTATTATACGGTGCATATGATACAAACCACGCATGGTTAGGATGCGACTTTGTCTGCTGTGCAGTGCCAGTCTTTCCTGCGATTGTTACATCTAATCCTGTAAACATTGATTTAATAGAACTGCGCGGGCCATTTACAACAAGATACATACCCTTGTGCACGGCATTCCATGTAGAGTCTGCAACTTTAACCTTGTTCCTTACTTCTGCCTTATTGTCAAGCACCGTTTTACCTTTTACATTTTTAATCTTGTCAACCAGTGTAAGGTTATAGGTTGTCCCGCTGTTAGCTACCGATGTAACATACCTTGAAATCTGTGCCGGCGTATAAGCATGGGTATCCTGCCCTATTGCCGCACGCACCGCATCACCGCTTGCAAATGTTGGTGATATCTCAGGCACTTCAACCCCTGACTTGTCAGTAAGCCCGAAAAGGTCTGCATACTTTTTAAACTTTTCAATGCCCCGCGGGTAATTAATGCTTCCATTGGAAGTTTTGCCACTAAGCATATATCCCACAGTATAGAAGAAATAGTTGCACGAAACCCCGATTGCATTGGAAACATCAAGGTTTCCATGTGATGCCGTGCTCCAGCACTTTGCCGGGTGGTCAATCTTGTCAAAAACAACACCATCATATATTGTTGTACCTGGTGATATAACACCCTCTTCAAGGCCTGTAACAGATGACAGAAGCTTAAATGTAGAACCTGGCGCCATTGCCTGCTGTACCGGCTTGTTTAACATTGGTGATGACTTGTTCTGCATAAGGTAAGTATTATAATACTCTGAATCTACCTTATTTGCCATCTTATTATTGTCATAACTTGGATAAGTAACCATTGCCTTTACTTTACCCGTATTGACATCTGTTACCACAAGCGAGCCCGAACATGGCTCAAGGCCCAGCTGCCCTGGTGTAATTTCAAGCTTCTTAATCTTCTTTACAAGGAATGAATATGCAGAGACCAGGCCTTTTTCAAGGTTCTCATACTCCCTCGCATCATATTTTATATTGCCCTGGTCAAACATAAGCAGGCAGCAGTCCCTTCCAGAAAGCTCATAATGGTATATAAGGTAGCTGTAAACCATTTTAACATATCCTGTATCTTCCTTTAACAGCTTTATTCCATATTTTACAAGCATTTCATATATTTCGGATGTACTATAATATTTATCACCTATATTTAAACAGCCAAGCTCTGTCCAGTTTTTAGAAATGGCATACTGGAGAAACTGGCTTAAACCCAGCCTGCCCGCAGCATATTTTTTATATGTTGCATCTGTAGTGTCTATTTCATCTTTAAGGACTATGCCCTTGTCTGACAGCAGTTTATAAAAATAATCTGTTAATTCTGCCAGGTCATCTGGCAGGCTGCGCCTGGTTTTTGTACTGCCTGTTTTAAGTATTTCCTTTAATTTGCCAATTATATACTTTGATTTCTCTTTATATTTTTTATATGTGCTTTTTTCAAGCTTTGAAGCACTTTTATCTGTAAACCTCAGTACATTTACAAGGTTATTCTGTATAAGTGCATTATAAACATCATATACAGGTATCTTTATGTTTGTAGCAGACTGGCCTTTTGAGCCTGCATCTGCGCTGTTGTGCATACTTGTCACAAGTATTCCTGCAATATGCTCTTCAAGCAGTTTATAACACTCCTCCTGCAAATCCGCATCTATTGAAAGGTATATGTTATTACCTGCCACAGGGTCTTTCCTTTCAGTTATGCCTGTTATGCGGTTTGTGCCTGATGCCACAATAAGGGTTTCCTTCCCTTTCTTTCCTTTAAGTTCATCTTCAAAAGTATTTTCAATGCCTGATATGCCTATCTGGTCATCATCAGTGTATTCATTATTTCCCTCTTTTTTAAGACCGGCAAGCTTTTCAGAAGAAACAGCACCTGTATACCCTATTATATGCGCAAAATATTTGCTCTTTTTATATACACGCACAGTATCTTCCATAATATCAACACCTGGAAGCTCATTATTATTTTCCTTAATTGCTGCAACTGTTTTATCATTAACATCTTTTGCAAGTGTTATTGTTTCATCCTGGCGGAATCTTTTAATAAATATTGCATAACGCACTGCCAGTATCTTCATGGCTTCCTGCGGGCTGAACCTTTCATTATCTATAGCAAACCTCGGGCCACTCCTGTCATCAGAATTAATAAAATCATAGACTTCCTGTGCCGTTGCATCCCTCTGCTTTTCTGTAAGCCCGTCTACACCTCCCTTGGAAGAGTAAATCTCTGCCTTAAACCTTAAAAGTGCACTTCCTTCTGCTGTAAACTCCGGCCGTCCTTTCTTATCTGCCTGCATAAATGTTTCTACAGAAAGAGTGCCGCCATTGTTTTCTATTATTTTAATGATATTATAAACCATTATATTTTTTTGTTCTGATGTCAGTTTGCCTGCATCATTATTTTCTGCATATATTACGTTATATGCAAGCTTGTTATATGCAAGCAGCTTCCCGTTGCAGTCATATATATTTCCCCTTGATGCCTTTACCGTACGTACCTTTGTTTTATTTTCACCAGTGTCCTTTGCATAAATGTCACTGCCTGTAATCTGCAGCTCAAACATACGGTTTACAAGCACTGCAAATAATAAAAGATACACAACTGTTACTGGTACAAGGCGTGAACTGAAAAATGCCTTAAAATATTCTTTTAGTGTATCAAACATAGGCACCTCCTAAACCTCTTCTTCCTGTAATGGCTGGCTTTCAAGCGGCACTTCAGCAGGAGGGTACATCTTTTCTTCAAGCCAGTAAAGCATCCTGTATATTAATATGCCTGCAATTACTGTATACACAAGCTCTGGCAGTATTATATCCTGCATATACCCCAGTATGCCAAGCTTTCCCCTTAAAAGAAAGCAGATAGTGTAAAACATCATATTTGCAAATAAATCACTGGCAGCTATTATAAATACAGGCACTATCATGTCATCTTTGTAATACAGCTTATGCGCAAGGCCGCATATATAACCTGTAACCACATATATAAGTATATATACGCCAATAATGTCACTATAAATAAAATCACATAAAATCCCGCTTAATATGCCTGAATACATACCGGCACCCCTGCCATACATAACGCCGGCTGAAGATACCAGCACAACAAGAAGGTTTGGCGATACATTAGCAAGTTTTAGTTTCTGGAACAGGGTTGTCTGTAACAGAAAACATATTATTATAAAAAGAAACATGCTTATATAACGTTTCATTTGTCCAGCATCTCCTCCAAGCTTTCCGAATCCTTTACCTGTGTTATTACAAGCACCATATCAAGCTTTGAAAAATCGGCAGCCGGTGTAAGGTAGCCAGTCTGTGTAATATTTGTTGAATCCTTTTTTAAATCCCTGGCATACCCGATAAGTATCCCCGGCAAATATTTATCACTTATCTGTGAAGTTACTACTGCATACCCGTCTTTTATATCTGCACTGCCATTTATCCCTGATATTTCTATTACACCCTGGTTTAAAAGCCCGAGGTTGCCGCTTACTATGCACCTGTCAGAAGTTTTTAAAAATGTGCCAGCTACATTATTAGAATCATCAATAATCGAGCGTACCCTGGAATAAGAATCGTTTACTTCTATAATTATGCCAGCAAGCCCGTCACCTGCCATTACATTCATATTAACAGCAAGCCCGTCATCTGAACCTTTGTCTATTATAAATGTGCTGTACCAGTTATCATTGCCACCGCTTATAACACGTGCTGCAACCTTTGGATAACCTGCATACTGTTCTCCCAGGTCATAAAGTTTCCTTAAATTATCCAGCTCATATTTATCCTGCTGCAGAAGCCTGTTTTCAGCTGATACTTTCTCAAGCTGTGATTCAAGCTCCTTATTCTTTTTAACAAGTTCCTTAACTGTCGTAATATAGTCTAACTGCTCTGCTATCTTTGTTCCTACTTTATTTATTCCATTCTGCATAGGTGTTATAATATCACCAGCAACTGAACGCACAGGTTCCATTTTATCCTGGAACTTAAAAGAAACAAGCATAAGCACAACACAGGCAGCAACTATTATTATAAGAATATACTTAGGGTCTATAGTAATTTTTGTCCTTTTGCGCATTGCTTCTGGTATCCTCCATTATTTTAGACGGGATAAGTAAGACGCCGCATCTTTAGGATGCGTGGCAATGTAACCAAGCCCTTCTGCAACAGTTTTCTGTGCATTCTTTGTTACATTTGCCTTTATATGCGTTTCCCTTTCAATAAGTGCATCAAGCCCCTTAATCCATGATGATGCACCTGTAAGGTACAAACCCGTATGTATTATTTCCTGGGAAATCTCCGGCGGTGTCCTTTCAAGCATCGACCTGACAGAAGAAGATATTATGTAAAACACATCTTCTACCAGCGGAAATATCTCTTTTGATGAAATATCTATCTCTCCTGGAAGCCCTTTTAATATATCACGCCCTGCAATCTTTAAATGGTTCTCTGCAGGCTCTGCGGACACAAGCGTTTTTTTAATGGTTTCTGCTGTCTTCCTGCCTATAACAAAATTATACTTTTTCCTTGCATATTTCATAATCTGGCTGTCAAAATAATTACCGCCATAAGGCAGAAGCTTTGTAAAAACTATGCCACCATGTGAAATAATAGATATCTCAGTAGTATCTGCCCCTATATTTGTAATTAAGCTTCCCTGTGTCCTTGAAACATCAATGCCAAGCCCGTACGCATCCGCAACAGGCTTGTCCACAAGGAAAATGTGCCTGGGCTTTCCCTCACCTTCAGATATTATACGTGAATATGCCTTTTTCTCTACTTCTGTGATATCTGCCGGCACAGCAATGTAAAATTCACCACCCTTAAACTTTTTATGGCCTGCAAGCGCCGAAAGCATAAAATTCCACAATGCAGCCATATCTTTAAGTTCAGAAATCACCCCGTGGCTTAACGGGAATGAAACATTTATACTTGGAGGTGCTTTTTCATACATCTCATACGCTTTCTCACCTATTGCCACCGGCCTTTTCTCACTGCCGACAGTAGCTACTACATTTCTTTCAAGCAGTATTACTCCCTGTCCTTTTTTATATACTTTAATGGTACCTGTCCCAAAATCTATACCATAAGTCTTTTGTGACATTAAAATTCTCCTTCCGGAAGTGGCATGGTAATTAAAGCCCGTAACCACTTTCTTTCATGCTTACATACCGGTTATCCCCGGTAATTATATGGTCAAGCAAAGGAATACCAACCATGCCGCCTGTATCTGCCAGCCTTTTTGTAAGAAGTATATCCTCACGGCTTGGCGAAGGGTCGCCCGACGGATGGTTATGTAAAACTATTACTGATACAGCTTTATATTTAAGCGCATTATAAAATATTTCACGTGGTGATGCAACAGCAGAATTAAATGAGCCATTTGAAATTACTATTTCACGTTCAAGTGCATTCCTGCCATTTAATATTAAAAGCCTCACCTGTTCATATTCAAGGAACTTCATCTTAGGAATAAAATATGCCGCAACCTTCCCGGGCTCTGTACATAGAAGCTGCCCTGCACAAAGCCCTGGTGACATCATGCGCTTTGTTATTTCGGCAAGGCAGCTAAGCTGTATTGCCTTGACCCTGCCTATCCCGCGTATCTCTGCAAGCTGGTTTATTGACATCTGGAAAAGCCCGCCTATCTTCCTTCCAGGCGTACTGTTAATAACACGTGTGGCAAGCTCCGTTGCCCTCTCTCCCTTTCCGCCTGTACGTATAACCACGGCAAGAAGCTCTGCATCCGAAAGTGCACCTGCACCATACTGTTCACATTTCTCATATGGCCTTTCTGAAACTGGCAATTCCTTCATTGTAATGTTATCTTTAATATTATTTCCGTCCATACTGCCTCCTGTTTAAAGAAAGCTCCCCGGTATGCACTTATAATTTATGTTATCATAAATTGTTTTTTTTGTATATAATCCAATATAGAAAAACATGTGGTTTTTTCGCAATTTTTTCTAAAAAAAAACTAAAATTTCTCTTATTCCCCTGATTTACCGTCAATATGCACAATCCCTGCATCTTTTAAATACTGTAATGACATCATAATGCCAAATTTAGCATGGTACCATGTAAGGCCTCCCTGGAAATATACTGCATAAGGCGGCTCTACAGGGCCATCTGCGCTAAGCTCTATTGATGAGCCTTGTATAAAAGCACCTGCAGCCATTATTACATCACTGTGGTATCCAGGCATTGCATAAGGTTCAGGGGCAACATGGCTGTCCACAGGTGATGCTGCCTGTATCCCTTTGCAAAATGCCACCATAGCTTCTTTTGAACCAAGGGTCACAGCCTGTATTATATCATATCTTGGCGTATCCGCAGCCGGCACAACCTTAAACCCAAGCTTTTCATATATGCCTGCAGCAAATATTGCACCTTTAAGCGCACCAGCTGTAACTACAGGTGCAAGAAAAAGCCCCTGGAAAAACGTCCTGTTAAGCCCAAGCGTTGCGCCAACCTCTTTGCCAAGCCCCGGTGCTGTAAGCCTGTATGCACATAAGTCTACAAGCTCCCTCTTTCCTGCAATATAACCTCCAGCAGGCGCAAGCCCGCCGCCCGGGTTCTTAATAAGCGAACCTGCACAAAGGTCTGCCCCTGCCTGTACAGGCTCTGTCCTCTCCGTAAATTCACCATAACAATTATCAACCATACATATTACATCAGGCTTTACTGACTTAATAAAAGACACCAGTTCACCAATCTGCTTTACAGAGAGCGTAGGCCTTGGGTCATACCCCTTCGACTTCTGTATTGTTACAAGCCTTGTCCTGCCATTAATTGCCGCCCTTATGGCATCATAATCAAAACCCCCGCCAGGAAGCAGGTCAGCCTGCCTGTATGTTATACCAAATTCCTTAAGAGAACATGGCGGGTTTTTCTCCTTAATCCCTATAACACCCTCCAGTGTGTCATAAGGCCTGCCAACAGGTGATAAAAGCTCATCACCCGGCCTTAAGATGGCAGAAAGTGCCACCGTAAGCGCATGTGTGCCACACGTAAGCTGCGGGCGCACAAGGGCAGCCTCTGCCCCGAATATATCTGCATATACAGCCTCTAATGTTTCCCTTCCTATATCATCATAACCATATCCTGTTGATGATTCAAAACATGCAGTACTTGTCCTGTGCTTACGCAGGGCAGAAAGCACCTTTATCTGGTTAAGCTCGGCAGTCTGGTCTATCTTTTTGAACCTTTCCTCCAAATCCCTCTGTATTCCATCACAAAAATTATATACACCCTCATCAATCCCTGACATAAGGTAATATTCCTTTAAAGCATCTGTATCCATAACCACCAGCACCCCTTTTTTAATATAAAAATTTTATAACCCTAAAAGTATAGCATTTCTTCTCCAAATTTTCAAGAATTACAAAATTGCTGGTCCAGGAGATGCTTTGCAGTTTTAAAATATGGCAGCTGGCAATTCAAAGTGTACCAACGGCAGCACGCTTCCGCTTGGATAAACCACGCAACGGCGCATAAAGCCCCAATGCTTCAAAAAAACTTGAAGCATTAAATACGGGGCTTAAACGCCGGCGGGTTTAACCTATTGTAGCAAGAAGTCCCCCACTTCTAAAGTGGTGGGATGAATTGCG
>CAJTOK010000029.1:0-183 GCA_910577825.1 uncultured Lachnospiraceae bacterium
CCTGATAAATCCTCACATTCTATTTTATGCTGCATCCAGTTCTGTATTTTATTTTCATATATATAAAGAATCTCTTCATTAGGTATCTTCATGGAAAGGTATATTTTACGGTTCTCAAAACGTTTGCCTACAGCCTTAAGGTATCCTGTAAAAAACAAAAAGTTCCATAAATTATCCTGCTGT
>CAJTOK010000029.1:1000-43341 GCA_910577825.1 uncultured Lachnospiraceae bacterium
GTGATTCATAGATATCACCATAAGTAATATCCTCATGTACAGGTTTTTCTATTGTCCTGCCAGCCACAAGTTCTTCGAGCTCACCCCTTGTAACATCATCTGCATTTTCAATTAAATCACGCACAATACTGTTAGAAGAGGTATTTGACCAGTATGGTTTAGGGAAACAGGTGTTTTTTTGCACTATATCATCTGTGTAATTAATCAGGCTCCATGGGTTATAAACTTCTGTACTGCCAAAAAGGTAGCCATCATACCATAGTTTTACTTCATCTGTTTTATCCTGCAAACCATAAAAAGCAAGCATTCCACTGGTTTCTTCCTGTGTAAAACCAAAATGCTCTGAGTAGCTGTTGTCAAGCACAGAAACTACCTTCAGGTTGTTAAGGCCTGTAAAAATACTTTCCCGGCTGATGCGCAGGCAGCCTGTAACCACAGCAAAGCCAAGGCTTGTATTTGTCTTTAAGGCAGACTCAAACAATGAGCGGACAAAATCTGCCATTTCATTATAAACCCCCCGGAAATATGAATTTTCAAGCGGCACATCATACTCATCAATTAAGATAATGGTTTTCTGTTTATGGTACTGTTCAAGGCATTGTGATAAAAACTGGATTGATGTTGCATACTCTTCTGGTGAAGCTGTCCCTTCCATAAAAGAAAGGTAGTTCTTTTTCTGTACAGGCAGCAGGTCTTCCCCTTCCAGTAAATACCTGTGCCTGAAATATTCATATATAATTGCATCCCTGGTTTTTTCATAAGCCGCTTTGTAAGATGGCTGTTTTGCCGATTTCAGGGACAGGAATATCACAGGGTACTGCCCCATATGGCTTGTAAATTCCCAGCCTGCTTCCATAATCTTTTTCCCGTGGAAATATTTTGAATTATCAATAACAGTGCCGTCTGGAAGTATTTCCTTTTCAAAATATGCCTGTAACATGCTCTGTGCCAGTGTTTTTCCAAAACGCCTTGGTCTTGTAAATAATGTAACTTTGTTCTTCTGTGCCAGTATGTCACGTATCAGAAGGGTTTTATCTATATAATAGTACCCGTTGTCTATCATTTCTTTATAAAATTCTATCCCTATTGGGATGGGCTTTGCCTGTACCATTGCGGAATCCCTCCTTTTCAGATAGTGTAACACAAGAAACAGGAAAGTAAAAGGAATTATTAAAGGTTTTTGGTATTTTGGGGTATTTCGGGGCATTTATACAGGCTGGCAGTTTACTCTTACAATAAAACCCGGCCGGTTATGCACTATCTGGACAGTATATATAGCTTTTATGTCTGATGTATAAATAAATTTTCATAAATTTATACAATGTGTAAATTTATGTTAAAGTTTTTCTGGAAAGTGACGAAATATTTAATAGAAATCATACGCAGGAACAAAAAAATCCAGTTAATAAAGGTTAGCGTGGCAGGCATAGTGCTGTGTTATATAAAATACAAGCAGGAAAGGGGGCATTACTATTAATATGTTATATGATGCCGTACCATCTATAACATACAGACATATGGGCGTGGCAGCTTTTAACCTTTCACAGCAAAAAAATACCTTATAACAAGGGAATTATTGCCAGACAGGACGCTGTACAAAGCAGTCACGTTAAATATAAATAGTCTTGCTCCTGGCAGCTATAAGTAAACTGGAGCAGATAAGTGATATGGTTTCTTGGATGAATTAATGATGACATATTTATGCAAATAATAATTAAGGAGGTGTTCATTTATGGAAATGAACAAAATAATGAAAGGGACAGCATTGACAGCCCTCGCAGCAGCAACATGGTTTGCAGCTGGAACAACAGATGCAGCAGCTAAAGATGCAACAAATTCAATAGATATTAGTGATGTATATTTTAGCTTAGGAGCGTATGATGATAGTGACGAAGGATATTATGATACATACAATCCATATGTAGGTGCTGATGTTGAGGGTGCAACAGAAATCCATATTGGTATAGGTACATACAACAAGAATAAGGGTACTGTTAAAGTTTCATCATGGGATGTATATGACAATGGTAGTGCAGCTGATTTATCTAAGCTTAATAGCACAAAAGATAACTATATTGCAATTAAGACGGAAAAATCAGACCCGATTTATATTAAAATTCCAGCAGCAGTTAAAGGGCAGACAGTAAAATATAATGGAGCTACTAATATAGTATCAATTACAAATATTAAAGGTGTTTCAGATACAGACTATAAGCATTATACCTGGGAGTACAGGACATCATATGGTGACTGGCAGGAGCTTGGCAATTATGGAAAGTTTAGGGATAAAGATACTGGAGAACTTAAAGAGGGAGACAGAGCGATATTACAGGAGTACCAGCAGCAGGGAGCTACTTTGTATGTAAGGGCAAGGGCTAAATATAAAGCAGATGACAAGGGCAATATTATAAAGGGTCTTGTTGATACTAAGACAACAGTAACAGATGCCAGTGACAAGAGTTCAGACCCTGTTAAATATAAGTTATATGAGTCTGGAACTTTAGCAGGCAAAGAGTCAAAGCTTAACATTAAAAAACAGGCAAATGGCCCTGCTGTTTCTGTAGACTATGTAAATAACCAGGTAAAACTTCCAAAAGATGTAGAGTTCAGGATGCTTGCAGATTCTGAGTATTATGGAGCAGATTATACTACAAAACTTGAGGGTGTTTCTGCTAATTCTAAAGTAGATATTGAGAAGTTCTTCCCAGCTGGAAAGGCTGCAACATCAGGTGTATTAGAAGTACGTAAAGCAGCTGTTGCTACAGGCAATGGTAAAGCAGCATCTAAATGGACACTTGTAAAGATTGATAATCCAGAGGCATGGGCATTTAAACCTGCTAAGATAAGCGATTTCGATGATAATGGAAATATGGTTACAACTGGTAATGCAGTTGAAGTTCAGAGCACAACAGGTGGTTCAATTACAATACAGTACCAGTATAAGAATAATAAAACTAAAGACTATGCTGGTAAAGTTAAAGTTACTAACAGTGGTAAATTTGACTTCCAGGTTGTAATTAAATCAAGTGACCCTGCTGGTACAGACAAAGGAGTTACAATAAAAGCAGGTGCTAATAAGTTAATAAAAGCCAGCAAAGGTGACAAAGTTTATGTACGTAAAGCTGGTAACAAGAAAGAAAAGACTTTTGCTGGAAAGTATGTTTCTGTAGCAATACTTAACCAGTAATTTCCAAAAATTAATGAATACTTTTTATTAAACCTTACAACGTCTTGTGTTTTTTAATAAGGCGGCTGCACCCATCCAATGCAGCCGCCTTTTATCTGTTCTGAAATTCTATTTAAATATTTATTATAATATTTATTTTTTGTATCATTTTAGGTAAAATTCTGGCATATCATTAATTGTTTAGACTTTAAATTAAATTTCTAATTATATCTATGGCTTTATTTAAAAGCAGCCATAACATATATTGCCAAGGCAGGTTACAAAAATTTGCATTTTACTAAAAACCAGCCAGAATGTATATTGCATGGCAATTTTTCAAATGTTCTTACAAAAGGCAGTTGTATGAAGCCGCTGGTGTTTAAGCCCTGTATTCAATGCTTCAAAAATGTTTTTTTGAAGCATAAGGGCTTTATGCACCATTGCGTGATTCATTCAAGCGGAAGCGGGCTGGCCGTTGTAAGAACTTTGAAATTGCCATGCCAGTAAGTTTTCATATACCCGGTTAAAGTTAAACTATCCATATATACTATATACTTGCCGTCACTTATTTATAATGTTATAATACACTTAAAGTTTAAGTAGGGCAGTATTATGCGTTACCGGGTTTATACAAAAAGATTATATTATGAAATTGAATTAAACGGCAAATACACTGTTTTAAACGGGGACTCTGGAAAGGGGCTACAGCATGTGGGGATAATTGCGCAAAATGGATTAAAAAGTTTGGAGATGAAATGGATATTACTATTTCCCTGGAACATTTTATGGATTTTGGCGATAATAGTTTTTTATGTAAAGATGCAGATACAGGTGAAATTACAGAATATTTTTCTATTGTTATAGATAAGCTGTGATGCTTTTATAAATTCCTATTTACCCATTGACAAGATATGTAAATAGGGTTATTATATATAACAGCATTAAACATAGAGGAGGAAACTATTATGGCAAAGAAATCATATTCAGATAGAAATTTTAAATTTGAAACACTCCAGTTACACGTAGGGCAGGAGAACCCTGACCCTGTTACAGATGCAAGGGCTGTCCCTATCTACCAGACTTCATCATATGTATTCCATAATTCCGCACATGCAGCAGACAGGTTTGCACTTAAAGACGCAGGAAATATTTATGGAAGGCTTACAAACCCTACAGAAGATGTTTTTGAAAAAAGGATTGCAGCACTTGAAGGCGGTATTGCAGCACTTGCAACAGCTTCAGGGGCAGCAGCAGTTACATATACAATACAGAACCTGGCATTTGCAGGCGGGCACATTGTAGCAGCTAAAAATATTTATGGTGGCACATATAACCTTTTAGCACATACACTTACAGACTTTAATATAAGCACAACATTTGTTGACCCATTAGACCCGGCAGCATTTGAAACAGCAATAAAGGATAATACAAAAGCACTTTACATAGAAACACTTGGCAACCCTAATTCAGAAGTTACAGATATTGAAGCAATTTCAAAAATTGCACATGCACATGGCATTCCGCTTGTTATAGACAATACATTTGGCACACCATACCTTATACGTCCTATAGAATATGGCGCAGATATAGTAATACATTCTGCAACTAAATTTATAGGCGGGCATGGTACAACCATAGGAGGCGTTATTATAGACAGTGGGAAGTTTGACTGGAAAGCATCAGGCAAATTCCCGCAGTTTACAGAACCGAACCCTAGTTACCACGGAATAAGTTTTGCAGATGCTGCAGGTGATGCCGCATTTATTACAAGGATAAGGGCCATACTTCTCCGCGACATGGGTGCAACACTTTCACCATTCCATGCCTGGATTTTTTTACAGGGGCTTGAAACATTATCACTCCGTGTAGAAAGGCATATTGAAAATACCATTAAAGTAATTGACTACCTTAAAACACAGCCTTTAGTAGAAGCAATCCACCATCCTTATGTATCAGAAGATGCAGAACAGCAGAGGCTTTATAAGAAATATTTCCCAAATGGCGGCGGTTCAATATTTACATTTGAGATAAAGGGTGATGAACAGAAAGCCAAAGATTTTATTGACAACCTTGAACTTTTTTCATTACTTGCCAATGTAGCAGATGTTAAATCACTTGTAATACATCCTGCTTCAACAACACATGCAGAACTTAACGACAAGGAAAAAGAAGAACAGGGAATTAAACCAAATACAATAAGGCTGTCAATAGGTACAGAAAACATAGATGATATTATTGAAGATTTAGATGAAGCATTTAAAAGCATATAATTATTATACAGATATAAAAATGCTTATGTTTAATGAAAGGTAATAATTATGGAGTTAGAAATTATTCCAAAACAGGATAATATACCTGCATTTGACAAGAAAGCAATCAAATTAAAACATATTGGATATTACCCGGATTATGACGGGAGTTATGAAGAAGATGAAATAACAGAAGAACTTGTTTCACATATATTAAAACAAATACCAGAAGGAATTAATGTTATTTTTTCTTTAATCCCGTATGGTGAGGAAGATACATTTGAGATAATATGTGATGGCGTATGGCTTGCTATTGGCTATAGTTCATATAATGATGGTGAAGAACAGGTATATTATTCATATAACCCAGCCTATGCAGGTACAGATGAATTGTCACCACTGGAAAGCGGCGGGCAGTCACCAGTTGAAAAATATCTTGCCATTAATGATATTGGGGCAGGAGTAAAGGCGGCAGAATATTTTATCAGGACAGGAAAGCTTTATCCAGGTATTATCTGGGCAAAACAGCTTTAATAGTAAAAATGCTTAAAATCATATTTATAAAGATTCTAAGCATTTTTTATTTTTTTGCCAGAACTTGCAACTATAAATATAAATATGGAGGACAGATATGGTTTTAGAATATGGAGAAAAGGAAACAGAATACCTTAAAAGCAAAGACAAACGTCTTGGGGAAATAATTGGCAGGGTTGGGCATATTACAAGACAGGCAGATGACAATTTATTTTCTTCAGTTATACATCATATTATAGGACAGCAGATTTCTACAAAAGCACAGGCAACAATATGGCAGAGAATGAAAGATTCCTTTGGCGTGGTATCCCCTTTAAGCATAGCAGATGCAGATATTAATACACTCCAGTCATTAGGGATAACTTTCCGTAAAGCAGGATATATTAAGGATTTTTCTGAAAAAGTTGTTAAAGGGGAATTTTGCCTTGATGCAGTAGAAAAGATGGCAGACCAGGAAGCTATAAAGGCATTATCAGGATTAAAAGGCATAGGGACATGGACTGCCGAGATGATACTGCTATTCTGCCTTAAACGTCCGGATATACTAAGTTACAGTGACCTGGCAATACAGCGTGGCATGAGGATGGTATACCGCCACAAGGAAATTGATAAAAAACTATTTGAAAAATACAGAAAAAGGCTTTCACCTTATTGCAGCGTTGCAAGCCTGTATTTCTGGGCAGTGGCAGGCGGTGCAGTCCCAGAAGTAAAAGACCCTGCACAGGAAGCAAATAAAAACATATATAAATAAAAGGAGGACATTACGTAAAATAAACCCGTTTTTGCACAATATGTATTAAATCCGGTATTGTATTTTTTGAGCCTTGATGTTAGAATATGTTGTATTGCGTTTACCAGGCAGTTTCAGGCTGCCTAATTACATGGAAGGGGTTTTATTCTAATATGAAGAAAATTTTTACTAAAAGTCTTTTTATCTATATGGCGGCAGCACTTGTTTTGACAATTACTGCTATTTTTACATTACAGACATTTATAAGTAAAAGCAACAACAGGATATCAAGCCAGAGTAAACTGGAAGATGTAAAAACAAAACTGGAAAACAACAAGCAGAGTGAAGAGAAACTTATAAACAACCTTAGTGAGAACAACCTTGCTAAAGCAAGGGCATTTGCCAGCCTGCTTGCTGCTGACAGTTCAATTTATGGCAATGCAGATAAACTTAACAAAATCAAAGACAGCCTTATGGTAAATGAGTTACATATTATTGACAAAGAGGGGATTATCAAAAGCAGTACAATAGATAATTATATTGGATTTGATATGAAAAGTGGTGAACAGTCAAACGCATTTATGGTAATTAACGATGACCCTTCTATTGAGATTGTACAAGAGCCGCAGGTAAATGTGGCAGAAGGCGTTGTAATGCAGTATATTGGCGTGGCAAGAACTGATGCAGAAGGGTTTGTACAAATCGGGGTACGGCCGGAAGTGCTCGAAGAAATGATTGCCAGTTCAGCACTTGATGCAGTTATGAAAACCATTGATTTTGGCAAAACGGGATATGTATATGCAATAAGCAGTGACGGGAAGATACTTGCACATAAAGAAGATTCCCTTATAGGCAAAAGTGCATCAGAAGCTGGCTTTAAAAAAGACCTTACAGGAAATGGCAAGGCAGTAATTAATGGTGAAAAAGGCTATTATTTTGCAGAAGAATATGATGGCAGGATTATTGGTACTTTTATGCCGTCAAGTGAATATTATGAAGCAAGGCGTGACCAGACAATAGTGGTATCTTTAAGCATGTTAATTATTTTCTGCATATTATTATTTATGATTAACCATATGGTAGATAGTAAAATTGTAACAGGAATTAACCATATCAGTAATTTAATGAAAGATATTGCAGGCGGGAATTTTGGTATTACAGTTAATGAACATGGGAATCCTGAATTTGAAATGCTTTCGGAAAGCATTAATAAAATGGTAGCAAATATAAGCCAGAACATAAGAGAAAATGAACAACTTTTAGAACACCAGAAAGAGGATATGGAACGTAATAATACACTTATCAAGAACATTAAAAAGGCTTGTATGGATTTAAATAGTGTATCAGGTGAAACCCTTGATAATGCAGATGATATTTATAATGGCACTGGCGAGCAGGAAAAAGCTGTAGAAGATTTAAAAAAGACAATGGAACAGCTTGTGGAGGAATTAGAACAAAGTGCCAGTGCTTCAGTTAATATTACAAAAGCGACAGGAAATTCTGTTAAAGAAATCATACAGACACAAGCCAAAATGGAACTGTTAAAGGATTCTATGCAGAAAACCAGCGAGATGTCTACGGCGATTGAAAAAATTATTGGTGAGATAAACTCAATAGCACAAAGAACAAATATGCTTTCATTAAATGCTTCAGTTGAAGCAGCAAGGGCTGGCGAAATGGGAAGAGGTTTTTCAGTTGTGGCAGAACAGATAGGTGAACTTGCATCAAGAAGTGCACAGGCGGCAAAAGAAACCAACGAACTTATTACCAATTCAATGAAAGCAGTGGAAAGCGGCAGGAAAATTACAGACCAGACAGCAGAATCTTTTGATATTGCTGTAGCAAATATTGAAAATGCAAACCAGGATATAGAGAAGATAACCAGCATGGCAAGCCAGAATGTTGAAATTGTAACACATGCTAAGGGGCAGATAGAAAAAATTGCAAATGTTGTTGAAAAAAATGTCCAGGTTGCCCATAATACCAAAAAGGTATCCTCCAATATGGCGGATATTACAGGTAAGTTATTAGAAATAGTGGAATAGATGGAATAACAGAAGCGGGGTTATAAAGATATGACATACCAGAAGAAAAATACAACTAAATATAATATACTGGATTATATGTTAAACAATGGAAATATTTCAAAAGCGGGGCTTTCCAAACAATTAAATATCAGTATGCCTACTGTACTCTCCAATGTAAATGAACTAATGGACAAAGGAATAGTTGCAGAAATGGGTGAATCAGAGTCCACAGGCGGGCGCAAAGCAGTATTAATAGGGCTTAAAAAAGATTACAGGTATGCACTGGGCATCAATATTACTGCACACCATATAGGAATGGTTCTTGTTAATTTCTGCGGTGAAATTATAAAGCAGGAACATACCAGGGTGAAGTTTGATACAGACTTATCCTATTACAGCAATCTGGCAGGCATGGCAGAGGGGTTCTGTAAAACAGAAGCCAGTTTAAATAAGATACTTGGCGTGGGAATTTCCCTGCCAGGTATTATTAACCAGAATGAAAAAATACTTGTTAAATCACATGCACTGCAATTAGAAAATTACAGTTTAAAAATAATGGAACAGATGTTTAATATGCCTGTGTATTTTGAAAATGACGCTAATGCAGCAATGCTTGCAGAAAACCCCAGAAAACTTGAAAACTCCGTATACCTTTCATTAAATAATACACTTGGAGGGGCTGTCTGTATAGATGGTACATTATTTACAGGCAAGAACCGCAAAGCTGGTGAATTTGGGCATATGGTTTTATTTCCAGGAGGAAGGAAATGTTACTGTGGCAAATCTGGCTGTGCTGACGCATACTGTGCTGCAAGCGTTCTTACAAACGGCGGGGAAAAAAAACTTGAAGATTTTATGGAAAGCATAAGTACAAACCCGGATGCAGCATCAATATGGGATGGATATCTTGAAAACCTTGCAATACTTATTTCCAACCTGCGCATGTCATTTGATACAGATATTATTTTAGGTGGTGACGTAGGAGGATACCTGCCAGCCTATATGGTAGAGCTTGGCAGGAAAATTTTTAAATATAACCTGTTTGACGGGGATTTAAGTTATTTAAAAAACTGTTCTTACCAGAAAGAAACATCAGCAGCTGGCGTAGCAAAGCAGTTTTTCAGGGAACTAATAGAAACAATATAAAAAACTGGATATATAAATTTTTAGTGTAAAACATTAGTTTTACACTTTTTTTATGCAAAATATATAAAAAACCATGTATTGGATTGTATAAAACAGCAAAAGTGCAAAAAGGGTATTGACAATTCTATATAAAAATGCAATAATGTAATCACTTTAATAAAACATTTAATAAAAGTTGTTAAGAAAGAAAGGATGATTATTATGTTACAGCAGATTATGACACAGCCAGGAGAAATAATTTTTAAGGAAGTACCGCTTCCAGAGGTAAAAGACAACCAGGTAATGATAAAAGTTATGAATATCGGGATATGTGGTTCAGATATCCATGTATACCATGGGAAGCACCCGTTTACTTCTTATCCTGTAACACAAGGGCATGAAGTTTCAGGAGAGGTTACAAAGTTAGGAAAAGATGTAAAAGGTTTACATATTGGGCAGAAAGTTACTATTGAGCCACAGGTATACTGTGGGAAATGTTATCCATGCAGGCATGGCAAATATAATCTCTGTGAAGAATTAAAGGTAATGGGCTTCCAGACAACAGGGACAGCTTCAGAATTTTTTGTGGCAGATGCCTCAAAAGTTACACCAATACCAGATGAAATGTCTTTTGAAGAAGGTGCAATGATAGAACCGCTTGCCGTTGCCGTACACGGGATAAAGCAGGCTGGTGATGTTACGGGGCTGGATATTGTTGTTATTGGTGCAGGGCCAATAGGAAACCTTGTTGCACAGACAGCAAAAGGAATGGGTGCAGCAAAAGTCATGGTTACAGATGTAAGTGATTTACGCCTTGAAAAAGCAAAAGAATGTGGAATTGATATATGTGTAAATACAGTTAAAAAAGATTTCGGGGAAGCAATGGAGGAAGCATTTGGCCCTGATAAAGCAGATGTAATATATGACTGTGCAGGTAATAACATTACAATGGGGCAGGCTATTAAATATGCAAGAAAAGGAAGCATTATTGTACTTGTTGCAGTATTTGCAGGAATGGCAGAAATAGACCTCGCTGTTGCCAATGACCATGAGCTTGATATTAAAAGCACAATGATGTACAGGCATGACGATTACATTGACGCAATCCGCCTGGTAAAAGAAAATAAAGTACAATTAAAACCATTAATTTCAAAAACATTTCCATTTAAAGAATATTTAAAAGCATACCAGTATATTGATAACAACCGTGAAACTACAATGAAAGTAATTATTAATGTACAGGAATAAAAGGGCAGCAAAAAGAAAGGGGTTATATATGGAGAAGGAAAATAATAATGGCAAAGTGCCACTGTTAAGTAAAATAGCATATGGCTTCGGTGATGTAGGGTGTAATTTCAGCTGGATGTTTGTAAGCAACTTTTTAATGATATTTTATACAGATGTATTTGGAATAAGTATGGCAGCAGTTTCAGGGCTTATGCTTTTTTCAAGGTTCTGGGATGCAATAAATGACCCAGTAATAGGCGGGCTTACGGATAAGACAAAAACCAGGTGGGGACGGTACCGTCCCTGGCTGTTATTTGCAGCTCCCATCACTTCAATAATACTTGCACTTACATTCTGGGCACACCCGGACTGGCCAGACAGCGCAAAAATCATTTATATGGTAATTACATACTGCCTTCTGGTTTTAGGTTATACTTGCGTAAATATACCATATGGCACACTTTGCGGCGCAATGACACAAAGCATTGATGAAAGGGCTAAAATCAATACATCACGTTCTGTAGCAGCAATGGTTGCAATAGGAATTATAAATATTATTACAGTCCCGCTTGTAACAGCATTTGGAAAGAACAGTGCCAAAACAGGCTATCTTACAGTAGCAGTTCTTTATGGATGTATATTTGCAGCATGCCACTTCTTCTGTTTTGCCAAAACCAAAGAAGTAGTGCAGATGCCCGAAAAAGAGAAAATTTCAATTAAAGTACAGATAAAAGCTGTATTGCAGAACCGCCCATACCTGCTTGCACTGGCTGGCCAGGTGCTCTTTGGTTTCACACTGTATGGCAGGAATGCAGATATACTTTATTACTTTACATACGTTGAAGGCAATGCCTCATATTATACATCCTATTCAATGTGTATAATCATCCCTTCAATTATAGGGGCAGCCTGTTTCCAGCCAGTATTTAAAAGAACCAATAACAAAGGGCGTGCAGCTTCAATATTTGCACTGCTTACAGGATGCTCCATGCTGTTATTAAGTTTATTCAGTGTTAAGGAAAGCCCAATAATGTTTTATATACTTTCTGGGCTTGTACAGTTTTTTTTCTCAGGATTTAACACAGCAATTTATGCAATAATTCCAGACTGTGCAGAGTACGGGCAGTGGAAAACAGGACTTAGGAATGATGGTTTCCAGTATGCTTTTATTTCACTGGGAAATAAAGTGGGAATGGCACTTGGTACATCTTTACTTGCAGGAATGTTAGGAAAATATGGATATGTTGCGAACCAGCAGCAGAATGGTTCTGTTTTATTAGTAATGAAACATGCTTTTACAACAGTTCCAGGAGTGCTTTGGATTGTAACAGCAGTTGTATTGTTTTTCTACCGCTTAAACAGGAAACGTTATAATGAAATTGTGGAGGAATTAAAAAATGGCAAAAAAGTTTGATATAGCCGCATTAGGTGAAATTTTAATTGATTTTACTGAAACTGGCACAAGTGGAAATGGAATGAAATTATTTGAACAGAATCCTGGCGGCGCACCAGCAAACCTTTTAGTAACAGCCAGCCATATGGGATATAAAACAGCCATAATTGGAAAAACTGGTGCAGACATGCACGGGGCTTTCCTGAAAGAAACACTTAAAAAAGAGGGTGTCTGTACAGACTACATTATAGAAGATAACACTGTTTTCACAACACTTGCATTTGTAGCACTTAACGGAAAAGGGGAACGTTATTTTTCATTTGCAAGGAAACCTGGTGCAGATACATGCCTGTCTGTAGAAGAATTAGACAAAAATGTACTAAAAAACTGCCAGATATTCCACTTCGGTTCACTCTCCCTTACAGACGAGCCGGCAAGGACTGCAACAATAGAAGCTGTAAAAACAGCAAAAGAAGCAGGGGCAGTAATTTCCTTTGACCCCAATTACAGAAAACCACTGTGGAAAAATGAATCTGATGCAGCAGAAACAATAAAAAGTGTAATGCCATATGCAGACCTGGTAAAAGTTTCAGATGAAGAAAGCCTTTTACTTACAGGGGAAAAAGATTATAAAAAAGCAGCTTTAACATTATTACAGGCAGGAGCACATATTATTGCAACCACACTTGGAAGTGAAGGTGTTTATCTGGCTGGAAATGGATATAGCGGGCAGGTTCCTGGTTTTAAGGCAGAAGTAACTGACACAACAGGGGCAGGTGATTCATTCTGGGGAGGGTTTTTATCAAAATACCTCAGTTTCCAGGCAGATATAAAAAATATGCAATGGGAGAAATGGAAAGCATGTGCAGAATATGGCAATGCAGCAGCAAGCCTTTGCGTACAAAAAAGGGGAGGGATACCAGCAATCCCATTACGTAAAGATGTTGAAAATATTTTAAACCGCCAGTAAAAACTATATATAAATGGAATTATGTGCTTTTTTGTGGTAAAATAACATTATAATATTATATTAGCGGAGGGGATATAATGGATACAAATAAAAAACCAGAAGAAAGCACAAATTTATCTTTTGCAAATCCCATATATGACAGTAATACAGGTGCAGCAATATGGAGTTATATATACTTTGGCAGCTATCCACAGACAGAAATTAAAGGGTATGGACTGGACTCTGCTATCAGTGGAGCAGAATATGGCAAAAGTGGTGATACATATGTAAATGGCATAAAATACAGAAGAATTAGCAAAGAAAATACAGAAAGCCCTGATTTCTTTGGAGATGCGCCTTTCCGTTACTTTAAATGGGAAAAGATAAAATGGAGGGTACTCTGGAATAATGGAAAAACCCTTTTTATAGCAGCAGAAAAGGGAATTGACTGTAAACCATATAATGATGTAAATGAATCTGTAACATGGGAAAACTGCACATTACGCCAGTGGTTAAATAATAATTTCCTGGATATGGCATTTAGCAGTGACGAGCAGAAAGCAATTATAACATCCCAGGTACAAAATGAACCAATGCCTTCATATAAGGCGGGCAATGGCAATAATACAAATGATAAAATATATCTTTTATCCATTCCAGAACTTAGAAACCCGGCTTATGGTTTATGGGAGGAAAAGATGGACTGGGAACATAAAAAAGATAAAAAGATGAACAGAAGAATAAAACCAAGTGATTATGCCAATGCACGTGGTGTAAAAATCTGTACCAGAAAGGACACAATGGCATTAGCAACCAGAAAAGCCATAGGCAGATGCAGCTACTGGCTCCGTTCGCGCTGTTCTTATACACACTACGGTGCAGAAGTTGTGGAATCAGGTGAAGTTTTTACAGTTGGTTACTATAACCACAGGCAGATTAAACAGAAAGCAGTTGTGCCAGTAATGCACATTGGGCTAAAAGAACTGGCAGATATCCTGCAGCCTTGCCAGTAAAGAAGTATTAAAATGTGTGTATAATCAAAATTCCCTGAGGAAATATATCAAGGAATTTTGATTATACAATTTACTGGTATATTATAAACTTTTCAATATATCCATTATCCTCATCATAATAACAGCCACATTCAGGACAAATAATATTGCTTTTGCCTGAATCCGCTTCAAATGTACAACCACAACAATTACAATAATAAACGGTTTTATTTTCCTTATAAGAATAATCATAATTATTTTTAGATATATAAGTTTCTGTTTGTCTAGGATTTATCATTAAAAAATCGCTTATTCTGATGTCAAATGCTAAACATAACTGTTCAATTTTATCAATCGTGGGAACAGATTCGTTTCTTTCTAATACCGCATATATGCGGTTTACTTTTGATATGGTTAACTATATCATAATATAGGATTGTTAATAGAAATACCAACAATTATCCGTATATGTAAAACTATCCGGTTTCAGGATATTTCTAATGGTGTTGCTACATTTGCGTTATTTGATTGTCTTACAGGTCCACAGACCATTGAAAAGGCAAAACAAGCTTCTTTAGTTGCTATGGATTTAAGAAAAAAAGCTGATGGATGCTGGGGAAAAGAAGAAGTTCCTGCTGGACAAAAGCACATGACATTTGTACATGTACTATGTGAATATTCACATTGGGAAGAAAAATCAAGAAATATTATTAAAACATGTATTGACCATAATATTATCGTTCCAGATGCAGTTATAATAAAAGCTTTTGAAGTGTTTGAAGAAAGGTTTGGTGCCAGTATGCTTAATAAAATATCAAAAAAGAAATTTGATAGTGATATTGATGTAAAGCGTACTGTTAATGATATTTTGAATTATTTTGAAAACCATGTATTCTATGATATTGAAGCACAAAAATATGTGCGTTTTAATTATTCGGGTAATTCTTTGGTTATTATTCCAGTTATATAAAAAGCAGGGATTAAAAACCTGCTTTTTATGGCTTTTTGAAAAATAATACACCATCTTTTTTGGTATTTTTATTTTCATTGTAGCCAGCCCTGTATTTATATGCGTATTGGCCAGTTCCATAAAATGTACTTCTGTATGCTATTTTTTCAGTAATAAATCCTATTTTTTCAAGCATTGATATAAAAGTTTTATGGACTTCAAAAAGTTTTTCTTTTAATGTACAATCGCCTATTACTACACAGCAATATCCACCCGGACGCAGATTATCAAATACAATTTTATAAGCAATTTCATTATGTTTAAAGTATTTTTCAATATTTTCAGAAGAGTTTGCAGGATATGATTTAATTTCCATTTCTTTGATTTGTTTATAATTATATCCATAGAAAATATTGTCAAATCCATCTGCCCACATAAATTTCAATTTAAATACAGGGATATAGTCAAAACAGTTTAGATAAGGCGGGTGGGAAACAACAAGACCTAATTGTTTTTTTGTTTTATTTTTAAATTCTGTTATATAGTCTGATATATTTCCAGCAGAAGCATTATTACATAATCTGGTTTCTGAAATAATATTTGTTTTGGTTATATAATTCCATTTGTCCATTAGGCCAATCATCTCAGCAACTTTTTTTGAATAAGCATCAGCAACATTTCTTTCTTTTTTATTTTTATTTACATGTGGGCGTACCTCGCCATCATATGCAGTTGAAACCCGTCTGATAACTGCAAAAAATGCAAGTTCAAAAAATTCTCTTATTTCATTATTTGGCCTGTTAATAAGCAGGCACTTAATAATAGCGAGGCCTTTTATGGCATTTTCAGAAAACCATTTTACAGCATCTTTATTTTGTTCTTTAAAAGTTTTAATTTCTTCAAAAATTTTACTTTTTATTTCATCTGAAGTTTCAGCAAATAATAACTGCTGGATATCTGGCTGCAATATAGCCTGGTTATATGCTGCTATTTCCATCTGTAATTCTTGCCAGTAATTGCGGAGTAATATGGTATCATAATTTCTTGTTTTAACTTTACAGGCTAAAATGGCAAAAGGGTTAATGTCAATACCAAATGAATCATAACTATGCAATTTTGATTCTACAAGTGTTGTTCCTGAACCTGCATAATTATCTAGTATAAAATCATTTTGTTGTGAAATCTTGCCTCTTGAATTTAAATCTTCAATTATCAATTTCCCAATTTTAGAAGGAAATTTGCCATAGTATCTAAAATAACTATGGGTTAGATATGAAAGTCCGGATATTGTTTCATTAATATTCCAAAATTCTTGTTCATACTGGCCTGTATTTATTTTGCTCATTTTATAGTATGGGTTTTTTCCAATATGAAATTAATTAGTTCTTTTTTTGCCATATAAATTTCCTCTTTCTAATTATATCAATTAATAATATAACATATATAAATAATAAAATCCAGACATAGTTTATTTTATTAATTTATCTTTTAATATTTTTGAATAATTTACAGGGTATCCTTGGATTTTATATGTAATTATGTTATAATTTTATACAAATAAAGTTTACAAATTTATAGTTTCATATACAGAACGGAGAATACTAATGAAATTTTTTCATTTATCAGATTTACATTTTGGAAGGCAGCTGCATGGTTATAGTTTATATATGGAGCAGCATAATTTTATAAAGCAGCTTTCTGTATATTTAGGGCAGGAAAAACCTGATGCAGTCCTTATATCCGGGGATATATACGATAAAGCAGTTCCTGCAGGACATGCCGTAACCCTCCTTGATGAACTTCTTATATCACTGGATAATATACCATCACTAATAATTGCTGGCAACCATGATTCAGCAGAAAGGCTTAAATATGGCAAAACTTTTCTGGAAAAGCATAATATTTACATATCAGTAATGCCGCCTCAAAGTGAAGATGAAAGGCTGGAAAAAGTTATTTTAGAAGATGAGTATGGCAAAGCCTGTTTTTATATGCTGCCATTTATAAAACCCGGGATGGTGCGCCATTTTATGCCTGATGAGGCAGCAGCGGGGGAGCAGGCTGTTATACAGGCGCTGCTTGCTAAAGAAGATATTGACTATACACAGAGAAATATAATACTTTCACACCAGTTTTATAAAAATGGAAGCAGTATGCCACAGGTGTGCGGCTCTGAACAGAAACCTGTTTCTGTAGGCGGCACAGATGCCATTGATATATCAGTGTTAAAAGATTTTGACTATGCCGCACTTGGGCATATACATGGGGCACAGCCTGTTGGGGAAGAAAAATCCAGGTATTGTGGGACACCTATTAAATATTCAGTAAGTGAAGCAAAACATAATAAAAGCATAACTGTAGTTGAAGCAGGAGATAAAAAGGATGGAATACATATAAGGGAACTTCCAGTAACACCACTGCATGATGTATTAGAATTTAAGGGAAAGCTTAAAGATGCTATTGCAATGGCAAATGAAAAAAACAGGCAGGATTATATAAGTATTACACTTACTGATGATGATATACCAGAAATGGTAAAAGAACAATTACAGGGGTATTTTGACAATATACTTGAAATTAAAATAGACAATACAAGGACAAGGCAGATACTTAGTGAAGATGTGGAAGATTTTAAAGAACTGTCACCTTATGAGGCATTTTGTGGATTTTTTAAGGAAACAGCAGGACGTGGAATTAATGAAAAAGAAAGCAGCATTGTAAAAGAAATTATAGAAGAAGCAATAAATAACAGGCAGCTTTAATTTTATGGAAGGCGGTTTAAGGTATAATGAAACCAGTTAAACTTATTATGTCAGCTTTTGGTTCATATGGGGGAGCTGAAGTAATAGAATTTGATAAAGTACAAAACGGGATTTTCCTTATAGCTGGTGATACAGGTTCAGGAAAATCCACTATATTTGATGCTGTAATGTTCGCCCTTTATGACACTATGAGCGGCAAAGAGAGAAAAAGTGTTATGATGAGAAGTGAATATGCTTCTGATGAAAGGGAAACATATGTGGAATTTACTTTTAGTTATGGCAATGATATCTATACAATAAAGAGATTTCCTGCATATGAGAGAAAAAGCAAGCGCAGGAACAAAGACGGAAAATATAATATTATAAGGCAGGCAGGGAAAGTAGAACTTACAATGCCTGATGGTACACAGTTTAATGGGAAAACCACACAGACAAATAAAAAAATAGAGGAAATTACAGGGCTTACAGCAGAACAGTTTAATAAAATTGCACTTATTGCACAAGGTGAGTTCCAGGAACTTGTTATGGATAAAACAGGCAGGCGCAAGGAGATATTCCGCCAGATTTTTTCCACACAGGTATATGGTGATATAGAAGATATTATATTCAGGAGATATAAAACAGAAGCGGCACAGATAAAAAATAACTCCACAAGGCTTGAAGAACTTGTGAAAGGAACAGATTTTAAAGAGGACAGCCCGTATAAAGAAGAATTTTATACTGCATTTGAAAGAAAAGATACAGAACCAGATGGCCTTTCTGGTGTTTTAAATAAAGAACTCAGACGCCTTATGGACGCATATAATGGCAAAAATATTATATATAGTGAAAAGGAAAAAGAGTATAATGAATTAAGCCAGAAGATAACTAAAGGCAGGGAGAAAAATAAACTTATAGACAGGCTTTTGCAGTTTGAAGCACAAAAAGAAAAACTTGGTTATTTAAAAGCAGAAATTAATAATAAAACTGTTATCCTGGAACTTTCCAGAAAAGCAGAAAAAGTATTATTTGCAGAGAAAAATTATAATAGCAGGAAAAATGAATATGCCAGGGCATCTGCAAAGGCGGAAGAACTTATACTAAAAGAAAAAGAGGCTGGTTTAAAATATAAAGAAGCTTTGGAAAAATATAACCAGGCAGAGGAAGAATATAACAGCCTTATGCCTTCTTATATAACAAAAAGGGATAATTTAAAACAGGACGTTATAAAATACCAGACATTAGCAGAAAAGGAAAAAGTGCTTTCAGATTTGGAAAATGCCCTTAAAAAAGCTGTAACAGAAAAGGAAACTGGAAAGCAGAAACTTGAAAAAATCCAGCAGGAAGTTGCCGCTTCTGAAGAAATTTTAAAATCATATGAAAGCCTGGAACTTGAAACAGAACAGGCAGAAACAGCACAGAAGAAATGTAATGAAAGACAAGAGCTTATTAAGAAATTAAAAAACAAAAAAGAAACTTGTGACAGCAGGCAGAAAGAATTAAATTTACTTGAAAAAAAATTAATCTCCTGTATAAAGAAATGGGAAGAAAGCCGCAGGAAACATGAAGAATACAACAGGGCATATATTGCCTGCCAGTCAGCATTCCTTGCAGAAAAACTTTTACCTGGGAAGCCATGTCCTGTATGCGGTTCTGTGGAGCACCCGCTTACAGCAGAAATGCCAGATAATGCAGTAACAGAAGATATGGTTAAAAAAGCGGCAGCAGCAGAGCGCAAATGTGAATCAGAAAAGGACAAAGCCCAGAAAGAAGCAGAACCAGTAAAAAATACATATGCAGCAGAAACGGCAGTTTTAAAGGAATATATAGAACAGCTTACAGGTTCAGGAAAAGATTCTTCCATGGAAGAATTACAACAGTTAATAGAAGAAAACCAGGATTTTATTACAAAAGAAAGCAATAAAATAATTAATAAACTTAAAGAATTACAGGTGAAATCTTCTGATAAAAAAAGCAGGCAGGAAAATATTAAAAAACTTGCTAAAAAACAGGAACAGGCAGTATCTTTAATTGAAAATAAAGAAAAAGAAATACACCAGTCTGAACTAAAAAAAGAAGGCATGGAGAATGAAATAAAAACATTTAAATCTTCCCTTGCATACAGTACTAAAGAAGAAGCGGAAAGAAAACTGGAAGAATGTGAGGAAAGTTTAAATATTCTTGATAAGAAATATAAAAAAGCAGGCAGGGAATTAAAAAATATCCAGGAAAACCTTACAAGCATACAGGGGGCAAAGGAAGAACTTGACAGGCAGGTTAAAGAATTATCTGCAAGCCTCGGGGAATTATTGGAAGCATTTGAAACTTTAATGACAGAAAGCGGATTTAGCAGTATAGATGAATACAGAAGTGCTTTAAAAGATGCCAGCATAATAAAGCAGATGGAAAATGAAATTGCGAAATACAAAGAAGAATGTGTCCAGAACAGCACAGGTATCCAGACTATAAAAGAACATCTTGATAATACAGTGAAAACAGACCTTACAGGGCTTGAACAGTCATTAAATAATATAAATTCCATTATGCCAGGGCTTAAACAGGAACTTGATAAATACAGTTTTTATATAAAAAGCACCCAGAAAGCTCTTGAAAGGCTTCTTATACTTATGGAAGAACGCAGTGTTATGGCAGAAAGGTTAAATGTTATTAAATCACTTAATGAAGCTGCTAATGGGAAAATACATTTCCAGACTTATATACAAAGGCAGTATTTTAAACAGATTATACAGGCAGCAAACAGAAGGCTTTCAAAGATGGCACCAGGAAAGTTCCTGTTAGAATGCAGGGACATAGGCACAGGCGGGCAGGGTGAAACAGGGCTTGAACTTGATGTTTACAATCCTTTAACTGGCAAATCAAGGGATGCACATACACTTTCAGGCGGTGAAACATTTATGGCATCATTATCAATGGCACTTGGAATGGCAGATATTGTACAAAATACAGTTGGAAAAACAAGGCTTGATACAATGTTTATAGATGAAGGTTTTGGTTCACTTAGTGATGATGCAAGAAACCAGGCAGTAAATGTACTTTTAGAACTTGCAGGGGATAAAAGGCTTGTCGGGGTAATATCACATGTTTCTGAATTAAAAGAACAGATACCACATAAACTTATAGTTACAAAAGGCAATAACGGAAGCAGTGTAAAGTGGGACATTTAACTTTTAAGGAATGGCGCAGGCTATATTATTAAAGAAGGGATTTTAAAATGCAGTGCAAAGAAGCCCAGAGCAAATTTATTCCATTTATAAATGATGAATTAAACCAGAAAGAATTAAAAGAATTTCTTGGCCATATACACCAGTGTAAAGACTGCCACGAAGAATACGGTATATATTATACAATGATAATGGGTATGCGTTACCTGGAAAGCGATAATAATAAAACAGAATTAAAAATTGATTCAGAACAAAGGATAAGGGAAGCAGAAGAATATCTTTTACAATATAAAATACTGCAATGTGAGAAAATTATATTGTTTGTTTTATTGTGCATAGGGCTTGTTCTTTTGCTATAAGCTAAAAACCGGCATTTGTATAAATCTGATTGGAGAATAAAATGAGTGGAAAAATAGTATTAATAGATGGACATAGCATATTAAACAGGGCTTTTTATGCGCTGCCTGATTTAACTAATCCAGAAGGAATCCATACAAATGGCATTTATGGGTTTCTTAATATAATGTTTAAAATACTTGATGAAGAAAAACCAGATTACCTTACAGTTGCATTTGATGTAAGTGAGCCAACATTCCGCCATAAAATGTATACTGGATACAAAGGCACAAGAAAGAAAATGCCTGGAGAACTGGCAGAACAAGTGCCAGTCCTCCAGGAAGTATTAAAAGCTATGGATGTTTCCATAGTAATGAAAGGCGGTTATGAAGCAGATGATATTCTTGGTACAATAGCCAGAAAAGCAGAAAGTGAAGATATAAAAGTTACGCTTGTATCAGGTGACAGGGATTTATTACAGCTTGCGTCAGAAACAATTAAAATAAGCATACCAAAAACCAAAAAGGGCGGTACAGAAACTGAGAAATACCACACACAGGACGTAATAGATAAATACGGGGTTACACCAGCACAGATTATAGATTTAAAAGGCCTTATGGGTGATGCTTCTGATAATATACCAGGAGTGCCAGGCATAGGTGAAAAGACAGCAGTAAAAATATTAACAGCATTTCCATCTGTAGAAGAAGCATACAGCCATTTAGATGAAATAACACCTAAAAGGGCAAAGAACCTTCTTAGTGAAAATAAAGAACTTGCCTTCCTTAGCAAAAAACTTGCAACAATTAAAACAGACTGTGATATAGATTATTCATTTGAAGGTGCAAAATTAAATAACCTCTTTACACCTGCTGCCTTAGAGTGGGTTAAAAAGCTCGGGCTTAAAACAATAATAAAACGTTTTGATGCTTCTGTTGTACAAAAAGCTTCAGCAAAGCCACAGGATTTTAATTATATAAATGATACAAAAACCGCAGCTGCATTTGTAGACAATCTTTTAAAAGCAAACCCACCTGTTGCAGGAATTGCATTTATGGGTGATGAATGGGAAAGCAGCGGGGCAGATAAGAAAAAGCATAAAAAAAGTGGCGGCCAGTTAAGTTTTTCATTTACTGGGGATAATGGCGGTGCAGTATTAACAGAAGATACATGTGAAGATGGGAATGAATTTTTATTTGCAGGTTTTGGAATAAGTTATGAAAAAGACGGAAAGTGCCTTACTGCCTGTATGCTTAAAAATAATAAACTTACAGGGGAATTTATTATAAACCTTTATAAAAAAATTGAAGCAGGCATTGAAAATATTTCCCTTATTGACTTTAAAAATACAATGCACTTAGTAACACCTCTTAAAGCATTACAAGAAGGAATTACAGCACCGTGCCAGTCTGCATTTAACGACCAGGATATAAAAAATAAAGAAGATTTATTTAACAAAATAGCAGATATTTCTATTGCAGCATATCTTTTAAACCCGTTAAAAGACACATACATGGCAGATGATATTGCAAGGGATTATCTGGGCTTAACAGTAAAAACATATGCTGGAAGATTTGGCAAAAACAGGATTTCTGATATTCTTGCTAATGGAGGGGAAGAAGAATTAAAACAGCTTCTTGACTATACAGGGGAACTTTCTTATATATCCTGCCTTTCATACAGGCCACTTACAGAAGCATTAAAAGAACAGGGAATGTATAAACTTTTCAGGGAAACGGAAATGCCAGTAGCGTATTATCTGTACCAGATGGAACGCACCGGTGTAAAAGCAGATATAAAAGTATTAGAAGAAATGTCTGCACTTCTTGACACAAGGATAAAGGCACTTGAAACAGATATTTATGACCTTGCAGGTGAAGAATTTAATATAAATTCACCAAAACAGCTAGGCGTCATACTTTTTGAAAAATTAAAACTTCCAGATGCCAAAAAAACAAAAACAGGTTATTCAACTTCCGCAGATGTATTAGAAAAACTGCGCAAAGAAGACCCCATAATTTCAAAAATACTTGATTACAGGCAGGTAAGCAAACTAAAATCAACATATGCTGACGGGCTTCCAGTTTATATTGAAAGCGATAAACGCATACATGGCAAGTTTAACCAGACAATTACAGCAACAGGCAGGATAAGCAGCACTGAACCAAACTTACAGAATATACCTATAAGAATGGAACTTGGACGGCAGTTAAGAAAAGTATTCGTACCAAAAGAAGGATGTATTTTCTTAGATGCCGATTACTCACAGATAGAGCTGCGTGTACTTGCACATATGTCAGGTGACATAGAGCTGGCAGAAGCATATAAAAACGGTGATGATATCCACAGGATAACAGCATCTAAAGTATTCCATACACCATTTAATGAAGTTACAGACTTACAAAGGCGCAATGCCAAAGCAGTAAACTTTGGGATAGTTTATGGAATAAGCGGGTTCGGTCTGGCACAGGATTTAAACATTGACAGAAAAGAAGCTGATGAAATAATAAAACAGTATTTTGCAACATATCCAAAGATTAAAGCATTTCTTGACGGCATAGTACAATCTGCAAAAGAAAAAGGATATGCAGAAACAATGTCAGGGCGCAGAAGGCCAGTACCAGAACTTTCATCAAGCAATTATACACAGAAATCCTTCGGTGAAAGAGTTGCCATGAACTCACCAATACAGGGCACAGCAGCAGACATTATAAAAATAGCAATGGTAAAAGTTGCAAAAAAGCTTGAAGCAGAAAATTTACAATCAAAAATTGTATTACAGGTACATGATGAACTTCTTGTTGAAACCTATATAGAAGAAAAAGAAAAAGTAAAACAAATACTTCTTGAAGAAATGCCCGGGGCAGCAGATTTAAGTGTACCACTTGCAGTAGAAATTTTAGAAGGGAATAACTGGTTTGAAGCACATTAATAAACCGCCTGCAATGAATAGAAAGGTATACTGGATGTTATGGGAATGTTTTTAAACAGCAATATTCATTATGAAGCCTATAAAGAAATGGTTTCTGATAATTATTTTATTGAAAGGGGCAGGATAACATGTTAAAAAAATTAACTATAAAAAATTTTAAATCCTTTAAGAATGAAACAATTTTTGATTTTACAAGGACAGATTACAAATTATTAGAGCAGAATGTTTGTGATGGCATATTAAAGGGAGCATTGTTTGTAGGTGGCAATGCTTCTGGAAAAACTAATGCAATCCAGCCAGTAATGATTTTATTAGATTTACTTTTCAGAAACCAATATATAAATCTGCTTCCTGCCCAATGTTTTTTTTCTGAAGAACGGAGAACCAGTTTTAAATATGAATTTGTTATTGACGGTCATGATATTATATATTCATTTTCATTTTCAGCAAATAATTTTGTAAAAGAACAGCTTTTATTTGATAAAGATATAATTATTAAAAGAGATGGAAATAATTCAGAATTATATTTAGATAAAGAACAGTATTCTTATAATACAGACCCTTCATTATTATTTTTAAGGCAAGTATATTTTAGTACAAGGTTTTCAGGAAATGAGGTATTAATAAAATGGTTTGAATTTCTAAAAAATTCAGTATTTATTAATGCTTATACAAAAGAAACACATTTTTATAATGATGAGGATTTTAGATGTAATATGTATATAAGTAAAAATGGTGAGGAACAGATAAATAATTTTTTAAAAAAATATAATTTTGATTACACAATAAAATATACTAATTTAACGGGTATATATGGGCTGGTTGAGTCACCTGATGAAAATGGAAAAGCTGTTTATTTTGAAAAAAAGGGAATAAATGTACCAGTTCCATTTATGATGGAATCAGCAGGAAACCAGAACTTGCTTAATTTATTACCAGTAATCCTTCACTCTGTAAAAAAAGGCGGCATGTTATTAATTGATGAATTTAGCAGCGGGCTTCATAATAAACTTGAAGAACTTTTAGTAAAATATATTATGGAAAATGGTGTAAATACACAGCTGTTTTTTGTTTCACATTCCACAAACCTTCTTTCATGCTCATTATTACGTCCAGACCAGATATATACATTAGAAATAAATGGAAATGAAGGAAGCAGTATATCACGTTTTTCAGATGAGAACCCACGGGTTTCACAAAATCTTGAAAAAATGTATCTAAGTGGTGTATTTGGAGGCATACCAGAATATGAAACTGAATAAAAACAAAAGAATTGGAGAAGTAATATTTATAGTTGAGGGTGAAAAGCATGAGTTTAACTTGATAAAAAGAATATTTACTGATGTGCTGGGTTATACACAAATCCAAAAAAGAAGAGGAAAAGCAGATTACTATATAAAAAACAAAGATAAGTATAGTAAAGTTGCAGTTATTAACACTAAAACATCAAATATTGCATCTATAAATGAAAAAGAATATCTGGATAATATATTTGCGGAGCTAATTGAAATACATAAATTTAATGTAAACAATGCTGCTATTTATTATTTGTTTGACCGTGACCCGGAGTCAAATGTAAATGCAGAATTAATACTTGGCCTTATACACACACTAAAAAATTCACGTGAAAATGAAAATAATATTAATGGCGGCATGCTTATTTTAAGTTACCCATCTATTGAATCATATGAGGTTTCAAATTTTGTAGACCAGTCATATAAATTGTGTTTCAGGCTGGGAGTGGAGATGAAGGAGTACATAAACAGCAATGCTAAAACTATTTCTATGAATAAGATAAATGAAGAAAGCATTATACATGCTGTATTAGAAATGAAAAGATTACTGGAAAATAATAATTTTCTAAATAATATACCAGATTTGTTAGAAGATTTTTCTATAGTTAATGAAAATGTTTTCAAGTTTGAGGAAAAATGTCTTTATGAAAATAATAGTTTTTATTTATTGTCAATGTTATCTTGTGTATTATTGGATTTAGGGATATTATATTAGTATTATATAAATATTAAAGATAGGGGTGGGAAATATGTTTGTTATAGGAATTACAGGAGGAGTTGGAAGTGGAAAGTCGCTTGTAGCAAAACTTGCCAGTAAAAAATATAATGCAGAACTTCTTATAGCTGATAAACTGGCACATATTGTAATGGAACCTGGAAACACTGGATATAATAAAATTATAGAAAAGTTTGGCAGTGGGATTCTTGGGGAAGAAGGAAATATTGACAGGAAAAAACTTGCAGATATTATATTTAATAATGATAAAGCACGCCTGGAACTTAATTCAATAATACATCCAGAGGTTATAAAATATATTGAAAAATATATTAATGACAGAAAGGGACAGGACGGGTATATAATACTTGAAACAGCAATTATGTATGAAACAGGCTGTGACAAGCTCTGTGATGAAACATGGTATATACATGTACCAGCAGATATAAGGATAAAAAGGCTTTCTGGCAACAGGGGCTATACAGAAGAAAAATCCCGTTCTATTATTGCAAAACAGAAACCAGATAGTTTTTTTATAGAAAGGGCTGGCAGGGTTATTGAAAATTCAGGAAAAATAAAAGACCTTGAAAATGAACTCGCCATGCTGCCAGATAATTTAAAAAATGATTGAAATTTATTATATTGAAGATGATATATCTATATCTGGTGCCGTTAAAGAATACCTGGCAGGATATGGTTATAAAGTTATGGTTTTTAATACAATTAAAAGTGCAAAACAGGCTTTAACAAATACATGCCCGTCACTGGTACTTGCCGACTGGAATATGCCAGACGGGGACGGAAACCAGCTCTGCCAGTGGATACGCAGCCAGTGGCAGGAACTGCCTGTAATATTTATAACTGTAAGAGGTGATGCCAGTGATATGGCAGCCGGTTTTAAAAATGGTGCAGATGACTATATAGTAAAACCATTTGAACTTGAAATCCTGCTTCTGCGTATTAGTGCCCTGCTGCGCAGGACAGGGAATGTATCAGGGCAGTACCTGTCATGTGGCAGTATTTTACTTGATAAAAACCGCATGATGGTATTATGCGGAGGTGAACAGGCAGACTTAAGCCAGTCAGAATACCAGCTTCTTTTATATTTATTACAGAATAAAGGCAGGACAGTTACAAGGGAAAAACTTCTTGAAAATATCTGGGATATAAATGGAAACTATGTTAATGATAATACACTTACCGTTACAATAAAACGCCTGCGCAAAAAACTGCACCAGCCAGAATGTCTTAAAACAGTAAGAAGCATTGGCTACCGTATGGAGGATATGGAATGAACCAGAAAAGTATAATAATACCAGTATTTTTTATTTTATCAGCCAGCCTGTTTTCCTCACTGCTGGCTGTATTTTTTATGGAAAGTTATTACAGTAAAATAAATTTTAAAATTTTATCCCAGATTAACAGCCAGATAATAAAAAAATATCCAGAAGCAGAACAGGAAATATTTTCAGCTTTAAAATCATATAAAGATAATCCTGTAACAGAAGAAGAAAACATTCTGGCAGCATATGGTTATAAACCAAAAGACTTTACAAAGCCTGTTTTAAAATATACCAATATTTTTATTTTTGCCAGTTTATCTGCCACAGCAGTTCTATATTTATCTGCACTGTTAATCTGGCATAGAAAAGAAACCCGCAATATAAGAAAACTTTCAGATTCCCTGGTTAAAGCCAATAATGGCGGCAGCTTTTCCATGCAGGAAGGAGAAGGGGAATTTTTTAAATTGCAGGATGAAATATATAAAACCGTAACCATGCTTTACCAGACAAAAGAAGAAGCATTAAAAGCCCGGAATAATTTTGCGGAAAACCTCTCAAATATAGCGCACCAGATTAAAACACAAGTTACATCAGTTTCTTTAACTTTGCAAAAAATAAAAGATAATCCAGATTTTTGTAATTCCTGCCCTGTTTTAACAGGAACCAGGGAAAAAGTTTTACAGCTCATTAATTTAGAAGAAAAACTTTTACTATTATCCCGTATTGATACAGGAATACTGCCTTTTAATAAAAAAGAAACAGATATTTTTACTGTATTAATGCTTGCATCTGACAATCTTTATGAGCTTTTGCTAAAAGCGGATGTTACAATAGATATACCTGAGATGGGTGAGATGTTAATATATGCAGATATAGAATGGACAATGGAAGCGTTTATAAATATATTTAAAAACTGTATGGAACATACACCGGCCGGAGGCACTGTTTATTGTGCATATACGCAGAATCCAGTCTATACACAAATAAAAATATGGGATAATGGCACAGGATTTGCAAAAGAAGATATACCACATATTTTTGAAAAATTCTACCGGGGCAGAAATTCTTTAAACAGTGGTACAGGAATAGGGCTTTTTCTTGCAAAGTCAATTATTGAAAGCCAGAACGGGACAATTAGTGCAAGTAACATGCCAGAGGGCGGGGCTTGTTTTGAAATACGTTTTTACAGTCACTGAGTTGTCACTTTGCTTTGCTATAATAAAATTATAAGAAATACATAATTTAATAGCAAAGGGGAAATTAAAATTGGAAATTTTAAGATGTGAAAATGTTAAAAAAATATATGGCACAGGGGATAACCAGGTGGCAGCACTGGACGGGGTAAACCTGTCAGTAGAAAAAGGGGAATTTGTTGCAATTATGGGCGCTTCAGGCTCTGGCAAGTCAACATTAATGCACATTGCCGGGAGTGTAGACAAGCCTTCAGAGGGAAAAGTTATAGTCTGTGGCATGGATATTACTACATTAAACAAGAAACAGTCTGCAATATTCCGCCGCAGGAAAGTGGGGCTTGTCTACCAGTTTTACAATCTTATACCTACACTGGATATAAGAAAAAATATACTTATGCCGCTTTTGTTAGACAAAAAAGAACCAGATAAAGAGTATTTCAGCCAGATAATAAAATCACTTGGAATTGAAAATAAACTGGACCTGCTTCCAGACCAGTTATCAGGAGGACAGCAGCAAAGGGTGGCTATTGCACGTTCACTGGTATACCGCCCTGCCCTGCTTCTTGCCGATGAACCAACAGGAAGCCTTGACCGGGAGAATGGCAGGGAAGTTGTAGATATGCTGAAATTATCCAGCCTTAATTTTGGACAGACCATTATAATAATTACCCATGATGAAAAAGTTGCTTTAGAAGCAGAAAGAATTGTAACAATAGAGGACGGGCATATTATTAGCGACCAGAAAAACGGGAAAGGACGGGACTAAATATGTGGAAAGACTATTCATTAAGTTATATAAAAAATAACAAATCTTCTGCAGTTACAATTATAACAGCATCTTTTATAGCAGCATTATTTCTTGCTTTTTTATGCAGCCTGTTTTACGATTTCTGGCTTGACAATATTAAAGGTACAGAGCTTTCTGAAGGAAGCTGGCACGGGCGTATTACAATAGAAAAAGATAAAGAAGCAGGCCTTGGAAAAATTAATAATTTTGCCAATGTAGAAAAAGTGGTTATTAATAAAGAATTATCAGGAGAAAATGAAATAGTAGCTGATATATATTTCCATAATAAAAGACAAGTATACAATGATATGTCTGAAATTATAAATCTGCCTGGACTGGAAAAAAGTAATGCCACATACAATTACCAGCTTTTATCCCTGTATTTTATCCGTATTCCAGGTGATAAAATGCCAAGGCTTCTAATGCCGTCTTACCTTGTAATAGTTATACTTGTATGTTTTTCACTTATATTAATAATACATGGCTCTTTTGCAATATCAATGAACAGCAGGATACACCAGCTTGGCATTTTATCAAGCATAGGGGCATCACCAGGGCAGATAAGGGCATGTCTTTTGCAGGAAGCACTTATGCTTTCAATAGTGCCAGTATTTGCTGGCATTATAACTGGAAATTTGTTAAGCTTTATTACAATAAAGGCAATGGGTGCTTATGCCACAAATATAGCAGGAGGACGGCGGGCATCATTTAGTTTTAGCATTACAATACTTGTACTGGTATTTATATTATCATTTTTTACAATATTAATTTCTGCATGGCTTCCAGCAAGGAAACTAAGCAGGATAACACCACTTGAAGCAATACATGGCACAGACGGGCCGGGACTTAAAAAGAAAAAACATTCCCCTGTTTTATATGCAGTATGCGGAATAGAAGGTGAACTTTCAGGAAACTACTTAAAGACACAGAAAAAAGCTTTACGTGCAACATCAATATCACTTTTACTTGCTTTTTCAGGATTTATGCTGATGCAATGCTTTTTTACACTTTCAGGTATCAGCGTAAAACATACCTACTTTGAAGCTTACAAAGATATATGGGACATTATGGTAACAGTAAAAGATACCAGTATAGAAGAATTTGGATTAAATAGCAGTATACAAGAGATTAGCGGGGTAAAAAACAGCATTGTATACCAGAAAGAAGAAGCAGAATGTATTATTCCAGCAGAAAATATAAGCCAGGAATTACTTCTGGCAGGAGGCATTGAAAAAATAGCGGGCTCTTCCGTATATGCAAGAGGAAATTCATTTATATCAAAATCACCTGTTATCATACTTGACGATAAAAGCTTTATAGAATTTTGCAGACAGGCAGGCATAACCCCGGAACTGGATGGTACAATTATATTAAATAGCATATGGGACAGCATACACAGCAACTTCAGAAACCCGGAATATATTACTTGTGTAAACGGAGGACTAAAAACAATTACACTGCAAAGAAAAGGAAGTACAGGAGAAAAAACTTCCAGTCTGGAAATACCAGTACTTGGATGCACAAAGCAAAAACCAGCTTTAAGAGAAGAATATGGCAAAGACAGTTTTGGGCTTGCACAATTTATTCCATTATCCCTGTGGAAAAAAATATCAGGACATATAGGGAATACAAAAAAAGATACTTATATATGTATACTTGCAGATAACAGGACAGATATTAATGAATTAAATATACTTGAAAATAAAATAGTACAGCTTGCTGGTAAAAAATATAAAATAGAAAGCGAAAACAGAATCCAGGAGAAAATTACAAATAATGAAATTATAAAAGGGTATAAACTGTTACTCGGAGCATTCTGTGTATTATTTGCAATTATTGGAGTTGTACATGTATTTTACAATACACTAGGATTTTTGCGCCAGAGGAAACGGGAATTTGCAAGATATATGTCAATAGGTTTAACCGCAGAAGGAATTAAAAAAATATTTTTTATTGAAGCCTTAATTATTACATTACGCCCGCTTGCCATATCATCCGCCATAACAATAACAGCCGTTATATTTATGTTAAAAGCAAGTTATTTAAAGCCACAGGAATTTATAAATGAAGCCCCTGTAATACCAGTTTTAATATTTATACTGGCAGTTCTGGCATTTACAGCACTGGCATACTGGGCAGGCGGTAAAAAAATACTAAAAATAAACCTGGCAGAAACCTTGCGTAATGACACTTTAAGATAAAATTAACAATAAAAATTATAAAAAGTGTAAAACCCCCTAAACATTATTCAGGGATTTACACTTTTTATTATTATACAAGATGCCCCATATACCATATTACAAGCGGGAGATTAAGGTGCGCTTCAATAAAACTTCCTGCGGCTATAAGAACCAGGCAAAGAACAATAAAAGGAAACTGCTGCAATGCCAGTTTTCCTTTTTTCTGTTTAGGGGAATAACTATATGTATTTTCATATGGATAATCACTAACACACAATATAAATTCATTATGCAGCTTATCACAATGTGCAATTATTGCAAGATAAACAGGAATAAAAACAAGAACCTGCGGGCAGAGATAACATAAAAACCGCACTATTCCAGGGATTCCATGCAATATAATATTAAATGCGAGCAAAAGCCCGTTAGTAAATCCTGTATAAAGTGAAAATGCACAATAATAATATGTCCAGAGATTAGTAAGCGAAAATAAATATAGAAATATAAAAAGTTTAACATTTCTTTTAACAGCCAGCAGGAAAATATCTGATTTATCAATATCAAGCCCAGGTATATTATTAATAGTTTCATTATAAATAGTAATAAGCGGCGAATACAAATTCTCTTTTAATAGATGTCCTGTTACACATCCTGCTATAATTCCAATTACAGCAAAAAACAATGTGATTTTACATACTACAGGAAGTTTTTTATGTGCAGTATTCTTTTTTGGGACAGATTTCATTAAACCTCCACAGGATTCTTATAAAATCCAAATTATTTGTTCATATATAAATATGGGACAATCATATAATTTATGTATAAAAAATATAACGGACAAAATATATAATAAAATATAATTTCTGGATTTAAAAATAGAAATATAGCAGAAAAATTGTAATGTTTTGTCAAATATACAAAATATAAAACGAACAGAAGAATAATTTGCCGGAGCATTATAATTGAAGCAGGCTGTATTCTGCATTATTCTGTTATTAACATAGAAATTTATGCGTATTTTACAAGACATTTAAAACTTTGAAAGGAATTACTTAAATATGAAAAGATTATTTGCTACAGGAATTATTTATATTTTTTTATTTATATTACTTATCGCAGGTATATATAATCTGGGGAAAAACTTTAATGAAAATATTGTACCAGATGACAAAGTAGTTGTTACAACAGAGGAAATACAAGGTGGCAATAAAATTCCAGAAAATACAGAAACTCCAGAAGATAATGGAAACAGTACAGATAAAATGGAGGACAAGGTAATTGTAAAAGGAGATATATCAGAAAATGTCACACCATTTAATTACAATACCACAGCAGACCAGTATCTGCTGGATTTATGTTATGCCAGTCTTTATAAAATGAAAGACAGGAAATGTATAGGCAAAGATATTTCAAGCATTTATGATAAAAAAAGAAATGCCACAACATATACAATTTCACTAGAAGAAACAGCAAAAACAACATCAGGTGAAGCAATAACAGCAGACGATTTATTATTTAATTACTATCTGCGTGCAGACACCAGCTACACAGCAAATGGAAATATATCTGCACTGCCAGTCACAGGGCTTCAGGAATACAGGTATGGAACCAGGAATATAACAGCAATTAAAAAGAAGATATCCCAAAAATTAAAAAAGCCTTATAAAAGGACAGCAGCACTTATCAGGAAAAACATTATAAGGCCTGTACTTGAAAAAGAATATAAATGGGTATGTTCACTTTATAACCAGGAAATATATGATTATATTACAAGCAAATATCCACGGAAAAAAGACTTATTTGTATACTTTTTCGCATATGGCACAGATTATAAAACAAAAAGAAAAAGTGTCAAAAGAGTTATAAATGATGTAATCAAATCATATGGTTCAAACTATAAAAGACTTGGGAAAATTACAGGTGAAAACTACAGAAAACAGGCAGAAAGCATTGCGCTGCATGTTATCCAGACAGATAAAAAATTCCAGTTCCGCACCAAAAATATAAGTGGCATAAAAAAACTGGATAACTATACAGTCAGCATCACTGTAAAAGGAAAAAGAAAGCCTGGATTTGCAAAAAGGCTGTGCAGCATGTACATAGTATCAATGAAAACATGGGGAAATACAGCATTATTTGATGGCACAAGCCAGTTTGGGTTCAGGCGTGGCAGGGCAGAAAATATCTTAAAAGGCAAAAAAATTTCAGGAGATGAAACAGGAAACTATACAATAAAAGAAAAAAAAGATGGGATATATACACTAGAAAAAAGAAAAAATTAAAAGCAATACATAATAAAACTATACAATCTATAAATAAAAAAAGCCAGGTATTTGTATTTAAAAACAGATACCAGGCTTCTTTTTTGTTTTAGCATTTGCAATGTAATGGTATTATTGTCAGATAAAAAACTTTAAAAGAACTATAGTGGAGGAAAAAAACATGGGATACATAATTACAGAAAAAATATTGCAGAAGTATAGCGAATATCTGGATATGGAAGAAAAAAGCAAAGCAACAATAAAAAAATATATTTGCGACATAAAAAAACTTATGGCATATGCAGGCGGACAGGAAATCACCAAAAAACTTATGCTTGAATATAAAGAATACCTGCGCATAAATAAAAAATACAAACTATCCAGCATAAACTCATTTCTTATTGCAGCAAACAGGCTCTTTGAATATCTGGAATGGTATGGTCTTCATGTTAAGACATACCGCATACAAAAAGAAGCATTCGCCACAGGCAAAATGGACTTATCAATGCAGGAATACAAAAAACTCGTAGCCGCTGCAAGGCACAAAGGAAAGAAAAGGCTCGCAATGATTATACAGACACTATGTTCAATGGGGCTGCGTATCAGCGAACTTCCATATATCACAGTAGAAGGCGTGAAAAAAGGGGAAATTGACATCTATGGAAAAAGCAAACAAAGAAAGGCATTAGTACCAAAAAAACTACAGGAACTTTTATCTGCCTACATCAAAGAAAACAATATTAAAAACGGCACAGTATTTATAACATCAAAAGGAAATGCAGTTGACCGCAGCAACATATGGCGTGAAATGAAAGCATTAAAAGACGAAACAGGAATAACAGAAGAAAAAATCTTCCCACACAACCTCAGACACCTGTTCGCCAAAAAAATTTTATGAAGTAAGCAAAGATATAGCAAAACTAGCAGACGTACTTGGGCACAGCAGTATAGAAACAACAAGGCTTTATATAAAAACAACATGCGAAGAACACCGGAAACAGCTGGATAAAATGGGGATATTGTAAATACATGGGTAATAGAACAGTAATTATAACAACAGATAAACAAATAACATATAATTAATGGTTTTAATAACAAGATTAATATTATTAAAAAAATAAAGATGATATTTAACTAATATAGTTTTTAAGAATAAAAAATAAATTTTTGGAGACCTGATATGAACATAAATAGAATTAAAGCGATATGTAAAAGATGGACAGGTCAGTTTTTTTATTTTAGTCCTGTTATAGCTTTTGGAGATTTTATCACTACAATTTTTTTTAGATATAGTAATTCAAAAATCAAATACACCATAAATAAAATGTATTATGAGAAAGCTAAAGATATTATTTATTTAAGATATAATAATATTATTGAAAAGTGGATAAAAAAAGAGGGAATCACAGATAATTTAATAGATGAAAAGAGTAATATTTTTATTTTTTGGTGGCAAGGTATAAACAATGCACCTAAAATTATAAAAGGGTGTATAAATACAATTTATGAAAATAGTGGATTGCATAAAGTTGTTATATTAGATAAAACTAATTGGAATGGGTATATACAGTTACCAGAATATGTATTAGAAAAGATGGAAAAAAATATTATAAATTTTACTCAATTTTCTGATATATTAAGATTTTTTCTTTTATATAAATATGGAGGTATTTGGATAGACCCTACATGCTTAATTACTAATAATTTAAGTCAAGAGATATACAGATATAAATTTTATACAATTAGGCATGGTGATGCATGGGAACATCCGATTTGTAAAGGATTATGGTGTACTTTTTTTATGGCAGCGGGAAAAGGTAATTATATTATGGGATATATGAAGGACTTGCTTCTGGCATATTGGAAAAAAGAAAAATCAGGAGTTGTATATCTATTACCTGATACTTTTCTGGCGATAGGATATGAATACATACCATATATAAAACAAATAATAGAAGATATACCTATGAATAATGAACATAGAGATGATTTTCGGAAATTATTGATAAAATCACATGGAAAGAATTTTGATGGATTATTGAAAAATGTTGATAAATCAACATATATACATAAATTAACATATAAAATGTATATAGAAAAATTTGATGAATAATATTATAAAAATTTTAAAAATGGATTTTATAATTAGGGAGTGTTTATATGATTCCAAAGAAAATTCATTATTGCTGGTTTGGAAATAATAAAAAAAGTAAATTGATTAAAAGATGTATTGCTTCATGGAAAAAATATTTTCCTAGTTTTGAAATTATAGAATGGAACGAAAGTAACACCGATTTAGAAGAAAATGAATACATTAAAAAAGCATATAAAAGTAAAATGTGGGCATATGTATCAGATTATGTTCGCATGAAAGTACTTTATCAATATGGTGGAATTTATTTTGATACAGATGTGGAGGTTATAAAGAAATTTCCGCAGCAGTTATTAGATTTGAATGCATTTAGTGGAATAGAAGCTTGTTCTTTAAAGGTTAGTCCAGGTTTAGTATTTGGTTGTAAACCAAAAAACAAGATAGTTAAGGAAATGATAGAGTCATATAGACAAGATGTATTTGAAAAAAAATCTATAGAAAAGATGAAAACAATAAATATCCGTATTACAGAAATTTTATTAAAATATGGCTTTGTAGAGAAAGATGAAAAACAAGAAATTGCAGGTTTGGTTATATTTCCAAGTAGTGTCTTTTGTGGATATAACAGTATGGAAAGACGTATAGAAGCAAAAGAGGATACCTTGTCGGTACACCATTATGCACATAGCTGGTTTCCGTGGTATAGGAATATACGCGTTATATTAGGAACAGTAAAACGTAGATTAATTTTGGTGGCAAAAAATAGATAAAAATTTAATATTGTTTTTATAAAAATATTATACAGGGTATATTATTATAGGTATTCTATAAAACTTATAATTGGTCAGAATACTTTAAGTATTAAAACTGGAGGAAAATAAAAATGGATTCCACATATAATATTAGAAATTTTTGTTATAATTTTTATATTTATTTTGTTATATTAGCATTTTTATATCCAAGAGGATTTTCCGAATATATACCAGAATATAAAAAATTTTTTGTAATTATGATAGCATGTGCAACTGTTTTGATTTGTATACAATGTTTAATTCATATAACAAAAAATTGTATTTTAAAATTTCGTTTCCGATATTTACCATTTATAGGATATTTTTTTATGGTTTTTGTTATATCATGTATTATAAAAAATGATTTTTTAAATGGTAAACAGCAAATATTTTTATATCCTATATTGTGTTTATTTATATTTTTAAATTTTAAAAACAAACCCGAGAAATTTTTAAAGTCACTTAGTAATATTTTATTAGTACTATTTTTGGCTAATATGATTATATTTACAGATTATTTCGCGGAACATGTACATATTACTTTTTTAGGACACATACAAATTATATCACAGTTAGGTATTCTTTCGGTTTTTTCAAATACTCTTCTTTATATTATAACGAATAAACAAAAAATAAGAAGAATTTTTTTTATAATATTTACATTATTTATTATGTTTACAACAGATACGGATTCAGCTGTCTTAAGTGGCGTAATTTTATTAATTGGAATAATTATATATAAAAGTAAATTATATTATTTATTATGTTTAAAAAGTCAATGGTATGTATTTGTAATGTTTTATTTTAGTACCTTTATTATATATTTAACAGTTAATAATATACTTATTAAAATAAATTTGGTATTTGAATTTAGTGGAAGAAATTTTGTTTGGAGAGCAGCATTAGATAAATTTTTTCAAAGCCCAATAATTGGATATGGAATTGAAGGGGTTCTCCTTGAAACTTTTTGGTCTGAATGGGTAGGAATAGGTTTTAATTATGCACATAATCAAATAATGCAAACACTTCTTGATGGTGGGAGTATTTTATTAGTAATATATTTTATAATGTTATTAGCTTGTGCTTCTAGTATAAATATGATTTTTAATAAAGAGTATAAAATTTTAGCTAATATTTGTTTAATTACATTTTTGTTTGTTTCAATTTTTGATAGCGTATCATCCTATTGCTATGTATTTATTTTTTTATCAATAATTATTTCTATACCAGATATTGCAAAAAATAATGATATTTTTAAGATTTAGATTACAATTTAACTAAAATTGGGAGAGTTATTTAAATGAAAATATTATACAATAATATATTAGATAAATATAAAAAAATACCAGCTCCTGTTAAAGCATCTCTCTGGTTTACAGTTTGTAATGTAATCAATAAAGGTATTGCTCTTTTATCTACCCCAATTTTAACAAGAATTTTATCCCAAGAAGAATATGGAAATTTTTCAGTGTACCAGTCATGGGTTTCAATTATAACAATATTTGCATCATTGAACCTTTATCAAAATGCATATACAAAAGGACTTGTTAAATATGGAAATAATAGAAATAGCTTAACATCATCATTATTATCATTATCCTCCTTTATTACAATATGTTTTTTTATTGTTTTTATAGTTTTCCATTCTTTTTGGGAAAAAATTTTTAATATGTCTAGTATATTAATTAGTATGATGTTTATAGAAGTGTTATTTATGTCAGCTTTTGAGTTTTGGGCAGCAAAACAAAGATTTAACTATAAATAAAAAATGCTAGTTTTATTATCTATAATTATGAGTGCCGGAAAAGATATTGAAGGTGTACATGTACATATGAAAAAACATAGAGAATTAATTAAGCCAAAATTTGATTTTGTTGACAGGGTATTACATGAGGAATTAGATGGATTGGATATTGCAAAATGGACAAATCCAAAAGGAGGTTATTTTATTAATCTTGAATTGAATCAGGGTATGGCATCAAGAGTATGGGAATTATGTAAAAATGCTGGAGTAAAAATTACACCTGCTGGCTCTACTTTCCCATATGGAAAAGATAAAGAGGACAAGTTTTTGCGCCTTGCGCCTACATATCCATCAATTAATGAATTAGAACAAGCAATGAAGTGTCTTTGCTTGGCAATTAAAATTACTTATTATGAAAAAATAGAAAAATAAAAACCATATATATTATAAATAATTAAATGAGGTATGCTAATATGAAAAAAATTGTAGATAAAAATTATTGTATGAGTTCATTTTTAACTTTTCGTTGTATAGTTGATAATAATAAAACTTTTCAAGAGGGAATAGAACAAAAAACATATAAACCTGTTGCATCTGAGAATCAGATGGCATGTATTACAGCCAAAGATATTGATATTAGTATAAGAAAACAATTAGAGAATGTAGATTTATCTAAAGCTGCTATTTTATTAAGTGGAGGTATTGATTCAGCTATTCTGGCATCATATATGCCAAAAGGGATGAGCGCATATACTGCATTATGTTCCGCAAAAGGTGCTGTTGATGAAACTGCGCGTGCAAGTAATTATTGTAAAATAAATGGGCTTAAACATGTAGTAGTAGATATAAAATGGGAAGATTATTTAGAATGTATTGATAAATTAATGCTTAATGATGGATGCCCTGTCTTTGCAAATGAACCACAAGTCTATAAGTTAGCTAAAATTATTAAAAATGATGGTTTTGATACTATTATATTTGGAGATAATGCAGATATGGCATTTGGTGGAATGGACAAGATGTTGTCAAAAGATTGGACATATGATGAGTGGGTTGAACGTTTTACTTTTGTAAATCCAGATGATGTATTAAAAGAAGCAGTTTCAATGAATAATGTATATGAAAAATATAAGAAAGGTGTAAAAGATATTGATTATATTAGTTTTATAAATGATATTTTTTCTATATCTTCTACAGGTGCCTATGTAAATGCTTTCAGGCTTGCAGAGATAAAATATTATGATCCATATGCATATATGAAAATGGCTGAACCATTGGATTTAAATCGTATACGCTCTGGTGATAGTAAATATTTATTACGTGATTTATTTAGAATGAGATACCCTAGGATGGAGATACCAGAGAAAATAGCTATGGCAAGAGCAGTTGACCAGTGGCTTGCTGGATGGGATGGTCCTGTTAGAAAAGAATTTAAAAATGCTAATAAAATAAAAAATATGACTGGGGAGCAGAAATTTTTAATTTATAGCTTGGAAAGATTCTTAAATTTGATAGAATCTGAATAAAAATTAGAAATTTTATAATGGTGTAAGAAAAGATTTTATAGAAAGGAAAAATAATAATGGTGTATATAAAAAAGGCTATTATATTAGCAGCTGGCATGGGTACAAGGTTGAAACCTCTTACTTTAGTAAATCATAAATGTTTAACAGAAGTAAATAAAACCCCTATTTTAGTTAATACTTTGAAAATATTATCAGAATGTGGATTTGAACAAGTGGTTATTGTTGTTGGATATTTAAAACATTTAATTTATGAACGTATTGGAAATAAATTTGATGACATGGAAATTACTTATGCAGAAAATGATATTTATGATAAAACAAATACTTCATGGTCATTAAAACTTGGATTGGAAAAAACAATAAATTACAATGAATTATATATTATAGAAGGTGATGTTTTTTTTGAAAAGAAACTTATGGAAGACTTAATTCTTTATAAAGAAAAAAATGTGACGGTTTTGGAACATTATAATCCAGATTTAGATGGTACTTTTGCTGAAATAGGAGAAAATAATTTTGTAATTGACTGGACACATAAGACTCATCGTAAACCAGGCTATATAGTAGAAAATAAATATAAAACAGTAAACATACATAAATTTAGTCTGGAATTTATTAACTCCATTTTAAATAACTATTTAAATAAAAATATAGACTTATATAATGGGAAAGAGCCATTTGAAAATGTTATGGAAATAATTGTACATAATAATCCTGATATGATAAAGGGAATGGTGCTAGATGGACAGAAGTGGTTTGAAATTGATAACCAAGATGACTTGAAAAAAGCCGAAATAATATTTAATTAAATTAATGAAATTACTATATAAAATAAGTTGTATTGTATTTTTAAAAATTGAATAATAATAAAGTCAGGAAAAATATTAGCATTTATTAAAATAAATATATTAAATAATTTTAAATTATTATTTATGGAGATATTATTTATGTTTAAGAAAAAGCCTGAAATAATAAAAAAAGAAGAAACAGAAGAAAGAAAATATAAAATATGGATTATCAGTACATTATTTTTTTCAATTAGTGCATTTATAATGTTTGCTACAATTACAATCTATATTGACCCATTATTCCATTACCATAAACCATTAGAGAAATATAAATATCCAATTAATAATGAAAGATACCAGAATGATGGAATTACAAAGAATTTTGAATATGAAAGCATTATTACAGGAACTTCAATGACAGAAAACTTCAAAAAATCTGAAGCAGATAAAATATTTGGTAGCGACTTTATTAAAGTTCCATTTGCAGGAGGACATTATAAAGAAATAAATGATAATCTTAAAAGGGCTTATAATTCTGGCAAAAATATAAAATATATAATAAGGTGTCTTGATTACAGCCATCTGGTTGAAGGTAAAGATACTTATAGAGAAGATATAGAATATCCGTTTTATTTATATAATAGCAATTTATTTGATGATGTGAATTATGTACTGAATAAATCTATATTATTTGAGCAGACTTTGGGTGTTATAAAACATACAAAAGCAGGACTTGAAACTACAAATTTTAATGAATATGCAAATTGGAACAATGCTTATACATTTGGTGCAGAAATAGTTTTAAGTACATATACTTTAAATGAACCTGCCAGTTCTACACAAATATTTTCAAAGGATGACCGAAGAATTGTTCTTGGGAATATCAGACAAAATGTAACAAGCCTGGCTGGTGAGCACCCTGAAACAACTTTTTATTATTTTTTTCCTCCATACAGCATTTGTTACTGGGATGGTTTAAAAAATGACGGACAAATAGACTGGCGTATTGATGCTGAACAGGCCTCCATTGAAGAGATTTTAAAATACCCTAATATTAAGCTTTATTCTTTTTGTAATAATTTTGAACTTGTGTGCAACTTGGACAATTACAAAGACCAGGCACATTATGGTGAATGGGTAAATTCCTGTCTCTT
>CAJTOK010000030.1 GCA_910577825.1 uncultured Lachnospiraceae bacterium
CCCTTGTCTATTATAACAGATTTTTTATATCATGTCCAAAAGACTAATTGAAGCATAGTATAACTGTGCTTTACTTTTGGAGTTTGTATGTTATAATTATAATAATACATGGAAAAAGTAAAACAGTATGGAGGTTATTATGAGCCAGATAAGGGATATTAAACTTTCACCTTCAGGTGAACATAAAATTGAGTGGGTACGCAGGAACTGCCCGCTTTTGCGCAGTTTAGAAGAAGAATTTTCACAGGCAAAGCCATTTGCGGGAAAAAAGATAGCTCTTTCAATACACTTAGAAGCAAAGACAGCATATCTTTGTAAAGTCCTTGCAGCAGGCGGCGCAGAAATGTATATTACTGGAAGCAACCCTCTTTCAACTCAAGATGATGTGGCAGCAGCGCTTGCCAGTGCAGGTTTAAATGTATATGCCTGGCATGGCGCTACAGATGAAGAATATAACAGCCATATATCAGAAACCCTTTCGCACAATGCCAATATAATTATTGATGATGGCGGGGACCTTGTGCATATGCTGCATACATCAAAAAGGGAACAGATACAGTATGTTATTGGCGGGTGCGAAGAAACCACTACAGGCATAATAAGGCTTAAAGCCATGGCAGCAGCAGGCCGGCTTGAATTTCCTATGGTTCTTGTAAATAATGCAGACTGCAAGCATCTTTTTGATAACAGGTATGGTACAGGGCAGTCTGTATGGGATGGCATTAACAGGACTACAAACCTTATTGTTGCCGGGAAGATTGTAGTAGTTGCAGGTTATGGCTGGTGCGGCAAAGGCGTTTCAATGAGGGCAAAGGCTCTCGGGGCACGTGTTATTGTTACAGAGATTGACCCTGTTAAGGCTATAGAGGCTGTAATGGACGGGTTTGAAGTAATGCCTATGAAAGAAGCGGCAAAGCATGGTGATTTCTTTGTGACAGTTACAGGCTGTGCAGGTGTAATTGATGAAGAAGATTTTATGGAAATGAAAGAGGGGGCAGTCCTTTGCAATGCAGGGCATTTTGATGTTGAAATTGATATGAAACGCCTGCGTGAAATTGCTGTAGAAAGTGAAGAAATGCGCAATAATATTATGGGATATAAACTTCCAAATGGTATTACAATATATATACTTGCAGAAGGACGCCTTGTAAACCTTGCAGCAGGTGACGGGCATCCGGCAGAAATTATGGATATGAGCTTTGCAATACAGGCACTTAGTGCAAAATATCTTGTGGAACATGAGAAAGAACTTAAAGAAAAGATAATTGACGTGCCAAGGGAAGTCGACATGGAGGTTGCACGCCGCAAGCTTGGCTTCCTTGGCAAAGAAATAGATATACTAACACCATTCCAGGAAGAATACCTGAATAGTTCATCCCTTTAATATAAATTAAATGCAGAATGGAGAAAACTATGGGACTTGAAAAAACTACATTACTGTCAGTTATTGTGTGGATGGCAGGGCTTTTGTCAGAGATAATATTCCATGATGCCCTGTCAGAAAGCATATTTGGCATAGTACTAAGTATAATAATTGCAGTTATAGTAATTCTGGCAACATATTTTATAATAGATGGGATAATGGCAGCTTTAAACAGCAAGAGGGAAGAAGCATGGGACAGGCAGGCCAGTTACTATGAGAAAAAGTTCCAGATGCTTAACAGTAAGCTTGATGAGCAGATAAGGCTTGAAAAATCTGTATATGACAAGCTTGATGATATTCTTGTGATAAGCAGGGGACAGATGGAAAAGGCAGCTGAGTCAATGTTTGCATCTTCTGGAAACGGTGAGAGAAATAAAGCTGGCAGCGGCATGACTATTGAAGAAGCAGTAGAAGCAATTAATGCAAAAACGCTTGATTCAGCAAAGATTATTGCAAAATACCAGATGAAGAATACAAGAGAACTTAAAGTATCACTGGATTTAATTCTGGATGAATTATCAGAAACAGGAAATAAAAATAATTAAAATAATATGCCCTGGAAGTTGTTTTGTAACTGCCAGGGCATAACTGCCAGAATAACAGATAAATCCAGATTTATTTATTTTTTTCTGCTTTTATTACATTCTGGAAACGTTCTATTTCATTTGTTATTACGCCGCTTAATGCAAGCAGGCATATAAGGTTTGGTATTGCCATAAGTGCATTGGCTATATCTGAGAATTTCCACGCTATTTCAAGGGTTGTCGTAGCGCCAGCAAAGGCAATCAGGGAGAAAAACACACGGTAAAATATATTATATTTATGTGTCCCCAGAATATATTCAAATGCTTTTTCACCATGGTATTCCCATCCAAGTATTGTGGAAAAAGCAAACAGGGTAATTCCTATACATACCAGCCATCCGCCAATATTCCCAAGTACGGTTTTAAATGCCTTTATTGTAAGTGCTGAACCTTCTGTAAGTTCTTTATATTCATAGGAAAAATCACTTCCAAATATGTATTCACTGCCATCTGTATTAGTCCATAAGCCAGTAATAGTGCCTGTTTCCCCACTGCCATTCCTGGAAAGGGAAATTTCTTTATTATCTTCTAAACTTTTAAGTACAAGTTTTTCTTTGCCATTTTCTGAAGATAATCCCACAGAATATAAAATTGTTTTAGTTATATCCCCGTCTTTGGATGTTATTGATATAGAAGAACTGCTGCCAGAAGATTCTTCTACATAGGCATAGTTTCCTGTTGTAACTGTATCAGTAGTACCAAGTACGCCGGAACTTGCAATGCAGAGCCCTGTAATTGTACATACAACTATAGTATCCCAGAATGTGCCAGTCATATTAATATATCCCTGGCGTACAGGGTCATTAGTAGATGCAGCGGCAGCAGTAATAGCAGCAGAACCCATTCCTGCTTCATTAGAGAATACGCCACGTGCAACACCAAAGCGCAGCGCCTGCATCATAGACGCCACAATGCCGCCACAAAGCCCGCCCCCGACAGCTTTTGCAGAAAATGCCATTTTAAAAATCATTGCAACACCAGAAGGAATATTGCTTATATTTCCAATTATTACAACCAGGCCGGCTATTATATAAAATACTGCCATAAGCGGTACTACTACCTGTGATATTTTAGAGATAGATTTAATGCCGCCAAGTATTATTAAAAGTGCAAGAACTGTTATAACAATGCCTGTAACAGTGTAAGGTATGTCAAATGTAGATTTTAATGCAGTTGAAATAGAATTTGCCTGTGTAAGGTTTCCTATTCCAAAAGATGCTATAACCGCAAACAATGCAAAAAACCATCCAAGTATAGCACCAAGTTTTTTATTTTTAAATGCTTTTTTCATTGTGTACATCGGCCCGCCTGACATCTCGCCTTTTTCATTGGTTTCACGGTATTTGATAGCAAGCATACATTCACTGAATTTGGAAGTAAGCCCGAAAGCAGCAGAAATCCACATCCATACAAGAGCACCAGGGCCTCCTGATACCATCGCTGTAGCAACACCGACTATATTACCTGTACCAATAGTAGCAGCAAGTGCTGTTGTAAGTGCCGAGAAAGGGGAAACATCACCATCGCCCTTTTTCTGGCGTGCTTCTTTACTTAAAACACTTTTAATGGCATAAGGCAGGTTACGCCAGCATAATGCCTTTGTACGGATTGTAAGGAAAATACCTGTACCAACCAGCAAGACAAGCATAACAGGCCCCCATACAAAATCATCAACAACATTAAGGACATTTGTAAGGTTGTCAATAAAATTATCCATAAATTACCTCTTTTCTGCGGTTTTTTTACGCATTATTAATTTAATTTTAATAAACTTTATATTGTATTTTACATCAGCATCAAAGCAAATACAAGTTTTACAAAGCCATTTTGCATGATTTTTGTAAAAAATATGTAAATGGTGCTGTATAATGGCTTCTGGCTATAGTAATTGTACTTAGGTGCAATAATTTTATATAATATATGTGTTTTATATTAATTCTGGCTTGTTTTTTATTATTAGCATGTTTATAATTAAAACATTATAAGATATTATATTACAATGGAGGAATGTAATGGATACATTTGATAATTCTGGTGTTAGTAAAAATATAATTAAAGAGTCTGGTTTAACTTATGACCAGAAGTTTAAACAGCTGTTTGCAAAAAAGGTTTTTATTGCACCTGTTCTTAAAAATATTATTCCAGAATATAAAGAACTTAGTTTAGAAACAATAGAAACTTTAATTAATACAAGAAGTGATATAAATGTTAATCCACAGGTTTACAGCAATGATGATTCTGGAAAAGGTGATGAAACAGAAACACATTATGATGTTCTTGCTGACTGTGCATTGCCAGATGGTGAAACTGTATACGCAGGTTTTTTCCTTGATTTAGAAATGCAGCGTGAAAACCAGCCGGGATACCCTGTTCCAAAACGCGGGGTTTACTATTGCTGCCGGTTAATCAGCAGGCAGGTTGAAAACCTTGGGGAAGAAGCTTATAATCAAATAAAGCCTGTATATTCAGTCTGGATTTTAATAAATAATATTCCTAAATATCTACAAAATTCAATATATAAAGCAGAGTTAACAGGGTACAGTAATAAAAAATCCATAGATGTTTCCAGGATTAACTCACAGGCTGGGTTAATACATTTGTACCTGGTATACTTATCAGAAGATTTCAATGTAGAGGAAAATAATGATAATTTAATTAAATATCTCCAGTCTGTATTTACAAAACAAGTAGACAACCCGGAATTTAATCCATATTATAAGTATTCTGGCAAAATTAAGAAGGAGGTTGATGAAATAATGACAATAAGGGAATCATTTGAAGCACGTGGAGAAGCGCGTGGAGAAGCACGTGGAGAAGCACGTGGAAAGACTTATGGCATCATAGAGGGTAAAATAGAATTATTATTAGAGAATGAATATACTGATGTAAAGATTATCGAAGTTCTTACGACTATGAAAAATAATCCTTTGACGCTGGAACAGGCGGAGAAGTCTTTGGAAAAATACCATAAGGAACATTCTGTTTAGCAGGCTTTATAAAATAATATTGACAACCAGTCCAGGCAAAAAGTGCCATAATCTTATAGAGTTATGGTGCTTTTTTGCTGTTAATATATAATAATGCTTTGTTTCTTGATATGCAGCTTAAGGAGCTAATGGCAATATATTTTTAAAATTTAATGTTTTATTAAGATATATTTAATACTAGTTTAATTTTAATTAAAAATTATTATAAATATTTAGTGCCTGTTTATAATAATGTTTAAACAGTTCCATGATATTAATTATATAATCTGGAATGCAGAAAGGGGATAAAATGGGAAGAATATTTAAAATAGTTTTAATAGCTTATTGTTTTTTAGCAGTACAGGCATTACTGGCAGGATGCAGTAATGATAATTCTGTTAAAGATGTGAAAAAAACTTATTTACCACAGAATAAGAAAACACCAGAGATAAATAAAACAGGGAATCCAGAAAGAATGGAAGAATTTAAAGGTGTGGAGTGGAGTAAAGAAGATGAAGAAAAATATGCGTTATATGAAGGAAGCCTTGACATCTGTATAGACCATGATAATGGTGGTGCGTATTATATAAACTGGGGATATGATAATTATTTATATTACTGGAAAGACGGAAAGAGAAAACTTGTACTTGATAAGTGGGTATCGCAGATATGCTATATGGATGGCATAATTTATTGTATTTATGATAAGACAGGCAAGTCATATGACCCTGATGTTGACCCGTCATATGAAGGTATTATATGTTCATTTAATGTGAAGACAGGAGAATTTAAGGAATTTTTACAAGTAAAGGCAAAATGGCTGGCGGTATGTAAAGAGGGTCTTTATTATTCCTGGTTTACAGGGCCGGATGAAAAAGAAATGAAAACAGAAGAAGGTTTTTATTCATTTGGCAGCCAGGAAATAAGCAAAATTGATGATACCATCCAAAATGGAATTTACCAGGAAAGGTATGGGAAATATGCTATAGTAGAGAAATATGACGGGGGATATATAAGAAACCTGGGGGATGGAAGTGAACAGAAAATTATAAATATAAAAAATGCAGATACAGATTTTATTTTGACAAATATATGTGCTGGCAGATGTTATTACAGAATGGTAAGCAATGGCTCAAAGGAAACTTATGTAGTAAATCTTAAAGATGGCAGCCGGCAAAGAATACATTCTGCCATAGGTTTTATACAGTTAAATGAAAATACAGGTTACTTGTATGCAAGTGGTGGCAAGACTGGTGATATAGCGGTTTATGACCCTGTTAAAAATACATATAAGTATACATATATTAAAAATGCTTATAGTGATGTACACCGTAATTATATGATGGAGAAATTGTATTCAGATGGTGAGTATTTGTATACTACAGCACATAGCGGGACTATATGTGAAGGTATAATTGGCTTTGTGGTATTAAAAGCTGATGGCGGGGAGGTTTCCGAGGCCTGGTCATCACTGGAATATTATAATAAGAAAAATAAAAAGTGAAAAAGCACAAATTATAACAGGGGGATTTTTATGCCAGGTGTATTTTATTATTTAAAGGAAAAAGTTTACAGAAAGGCAATGTTTTTATTATATATGGCAATCTGTTTTATATTGGCAGCAGGCTGTTCTGGAAAAGATAATCCGGAGAATAGTAAAACAGCACTTGGTGTTTCAAAGCAGGTATATAGTGGCAATAATATATGCTGCCTTACAGCGGGGGAAAAGGGGAGTGCATATATTGCAGTTATAGCAGAAGACGCCAGCAAGAAAATTATACATATTGATGCAGATGGAAACCAGCAGGAATTTGCATTGCCAGTTATAAGTAAGAACCATGATGTTACAGAAATTACAGCTATGCTTTTATCAGAGGGAAGTATTTATATTGCTGCAAATGCAGGTGCAAATTATAATGACCAGTATTTAATTTTGTATAAGATGGATTTGGAAAAAGGAAAAACAGAGTGTATAGGGGAATACAAGGAATATTGTAATGCAAGAAAGCTTATAATGCCAGGTAATGTGCTTTTTATGCTTGTACAGGATAAAAGCAGGAAAGATAAAAAGCCTGTACTTAGTAGTCCTGATGAGATATTTGAGTATGGTGGTGAAGTGCTTATATCGCAGGAAGGAGAGGTATTATTTGATGATTTTCCTGTTGCATGTGATATTACAGGTAATAATGAAATTATAATGTATGCCCATTCAGATAATGGAGGTTTTTATTTTACAAATTTAACTGTGGAAAATGGAAATGTAATACAGAAAAGTGAACCATTATTTAAAGATTTAAAACAGCTTATGTCACTTACAGCAGCAGGCGGGCAGGATATAATTTATACATCAAGGGTTATGGATATACGGGGGCTGGCTGGAATGGACATTTCTAATAATGCAGTTTCTGAAATACAGCCTGATAAAGGCGCTATAGTGTACCAGGGGGATATATGTTACAGTGGTGGTATGGTGTTTTATATTACAGAAAAAGGCATAAATTGTTTTAATAACGATGAGTGTAAAAAAGATAATAAAGTAATACATGTAATAGAATCAGAAAATATAGGGTTTTTAAATGCACCATATGGCTGTGGATACCAGTTGGAATTTTAAATACAAGAACTGGTATAATACTTCCCATGGTGTTTTCACCATTTGGGCTTGTAGTAATGCACCAGTATATGAAGAAAATTAATAATACAGCCATTGAGGCTTTAAGGCTTGAAACAAATTCGGTTATAATAATTCTTTTAAAGGGAGTAGTGCCACAGGTTAAAACATGTATTATGGCAGTTTTTCTTTTTACATTTGCAGAATGTTACAATATGCTTGAACAGCCAATGTTGTTTTTAAAGGAGGACAGTTTAAAAACATTGCCAGTATTTATCAGCCAGGCAGATAAATATGATGGAAGTGTCTTGTTCCCTGCTGCTGTAATATATATGGTACCAGTATTTTTACTATATTTATCTTTAGGAAAAAATCTGGGGGAGAGGCCTTGTATGCCGCCAGTAATTATTTGTACTATAAGCATTCTGTTTTTTGGGATAATGGCATTTCTTACATTTAAGGCAAGGGATATACATGAGGAAGGGCTTCCCCATGTAAAATACCAGAAACTGGAAATTATCCCCAAAGATGCTATACATAATAATAACCAGGTTTTTGTTATAAAAACAATGGTAAAAAATGGTGAAGAAAGAACTTTTGCAGAAGCAAGAGCAATAGTGCCTGCTGAGGAAACAAAAGAAGGGTATAAGCCTGCCAGCGGAATAGATATCTGGGACAATGTAATAATTTTTAGTGACAGGGAATTAAAAGACGGGCAGGAAGTAGTTATTATAAAATAATAATGCCATTTTTACTTCATTTTTGCTTCATATTTGATGAAACAAAAATGAAGTTTTTTTAGATATTATAGCTGTCCATATCCTGCATAATGTACTTTTTAAAACGTTCATAACCACCGTTCAGGCTTATTACAGGATATCCAAGCCGTGCAAGGTCCCTTGCGGTAAGAAGGCTTATATTTCCCCTGTCACAGTATAGTATAATCCATTCAGCTTTTTTATTATAAGACACTACAAGCCTGCCAATGTTTTTTTCTAACTTTTCCCAGTCAGCCCAGATTGCTCCTGGTATATGTCCATATCTGTAATCCTCTTTATCCCGTAAGTCTATTAGTATAGTATTATAATTGTCCAGATAGTATTTTAAATCTCCAGGTGAAATAATTTTCAGGGTCATAGGCGTTCTCCTGGCAAAAGGTATTACTATATTTTATGCGTATATATAAAAAATGACAGTGGCAGTACCTTAGGTACTGCCACTATAATAAAATTATTAATGGAATTTTAATAATTTATTATGAAAGGTTGTACAAAATTACTTTTGCATACAGGCTTATCTGCCCTGGTTTGAAGCATCCTGGCTGCTGTTAGAGCTTTTATTGCTTCCGCTTGCGTTATTAGCATTCTTGCCACAGTTATTGGCATTGCTTGATTTGTTAGAGCTTGTGCTGTTGCCAGTTGTGTTTGAAGCATTCTGGCTTGTGTTGCTAGAGCTGTTTGAAGAACTGTTGTTTGAATAATTTGAATTTTTAGACATAATAACCTCTTTTCTGTGCTTTGCACAAATAATATATTTTGTGGATAAACCACAATGCTGCCGGGTGACATCTATATTATTTGCATGATTGGTGAAATTATTCTTCTAAATCAAAAAAATATTAATTATAGAAAATCTTAAGAAATAATTATAGTGCATTGGTATACAATTTGTGTTATAATGTAGCAGCGTGTTAAGATACCTGTTCAGGTTTAATATAGCTTAATACGTATTTTAATTATGGGAGGACAGAGATGAAAGAACTGCTAAATGTAGATAAACTACATAAAACTTTTAAGCTTTCAGCTAAACAACAGAAGATTGAACATACCAGTGACAAAATGAAGGTTGCAGTTGACGGGATTTCATTTAAAGCGTATGAAGGAGAAGTGTTCGGGCTTCTTGGGCCTAACGGGGCTGGCAAGACTACAACACTCAGGATGCTTGCAACACTTATTAAACCTGATGGCGGTGATGCGTCTGTTGATGGTGCCAGTATTGTAAAGGAAGCAGACAAGGTAAGACAGAAGATAGGTTTTCTTACAAGTGAATTAAAACTTGAAGAATATTTTACACCAAATTACCTTTATGACTTTTTCTCAGAACTGCACAATGTGCCAGACGATGTAAGGGAAAAAAGGAAAAATGAAATATTTGGCCTTTTTGGAATAGGAAAGTTTGCAGAAGTTAAAGTAGCAGACCTTTCTACAGGAATGAAACAGAAGGTTTCACTTGCGGTATCTATAGTACATGACCCTGATATAATTATATTTGATGAGCCGACAAACGGGCTTGATGTACTTACAGCAAGGGTTGTTACGGATTTTATACAGACATTAAAAGAACGTGGCAAAACCATAATTGTATCAACACATATTTTCAGCCTTATTGAAAGAGTATGTGACAGGGTCGGGATTATTATTAATGGCAAAATGATATTATGTGATACCCTGGAAAACATTAAGGCAGGGCAAAGCCTTGAGGACAGGTTTTTTGATATCTATAAGGAAACAGCTGGTGAAGAAATATAATAAAGGTGGTAGTGTGAAAAATATATCTAAGGCAGCAAAAAACGCTACCTAAGATATATTAAATTTCACACAGGAAAAATGCAAAACCAGCATTTTTCATCACTATTTGTGCCGCCTAAAGACGGCATGGGGGGATTATTATGAAGAATACAATTATTACTATATTAAAAAAAGAATTAAAAAGGTTTTTCATTGATAAACGTATGGCATTTACTACAATATTAATGCCTGGTATTATGATTTTTGTACTTTATACATTTATGGGTGATGCTATATCAGGCATGGTTACAGTTGATGATGGTTATGTATATAAAATTGAAAGCACCAATATGCCAGATAATATAAAAAACCTTCTTGTCAATGCAGGGCTTCCGGAAGGAATAAAAGATGCAGATGCTTCTGCAGAGGATAAAGCAAAAGAAAAAATTGCAAACAATGAAGGGGAGCTGGATTTATATATAGTTTTTCCAGAGGATTTTGAAAATGCTATTGCAGCATATAACAGCTCCTCAGGACAAAAAGCCCCTGAGATAAAAGTATATTACAATTCAGCGTCTACAGAGTCACAGGCTGCCTATAATATATTTACAGAAACAATGGATAAATATGAGTCAGAAATGACGAATAAGTTTGATATTAACCATGATGAAAATACATTATATGACCTTGCTAATGAAAAAGATTCAGCTGCATTTATATTTTCATCCATGCTGCCAATGCTTCTGCTTATGTTTGTCTTTAGTGCATGTATGGCAATAGGGCCTGAATCAATTTCAGGCGAGAAGGAGAGAGGGACAATAGCAACAATGCTTGTAACCCCTGCAAAAAGAAGCCATATAGCACTTGGAAAGATAATGGCATTGTCAATTATTGCCATTTTAAGCGGCATGTCAAGTACAATAGGAACACTGCTTTCACTTCCTAAACTTGCCAATATGGAAGAAACAGGCATTGATACTAATGTGTATGGCATATATGAATATATAATGCTTGCTGTTGTTATGATGTCAGTTGTACTTCTTATTGTAACACTGGTATCCATAATTTCAGCATTTGCCAAAAGCACAAAAGAGGCAAATACTTATATTACACCACTTATGATAGTAGTTATGCTTGTAGGGTTAAGCGGCATGTTTTCAGATGGTGCTAAGACAGATTTATTCTATTATGTAATTCCTGTTTATAATACTGTGCAGGCAATGACAGGTATTTTTTCATTTGATATAGTGCCTTCTGGAATGGCATTATCGGTGGCCAGCAATATTATCTATGCAGGGCTTGGGGTATTTGTACTTACAAGAATGTTTAATAGTGAAAAGATAATGTTTAATAAATAAATATTTGCTGGTTTAATATATAAAAAGCCCCATGCAGAAAGATATATGCATGGGGCTTTAATAGAGATTTAATTATTTGCCTGGTGGTGCAAGTTATGGTACAATTTAGTGGTTTAACAGATATACAGTAATTTTCAGGAGGCATTATATGAAAAGGATAAGTGAAAGAAAACGTGTAGTAGTTAAGGTCGGGACTTCTACCCTTACACATAAAACAGGATTGTTAAATATAAGGCGTGTCGGGCAGCTTGTAAGAACCCTTGCAGACCTGCATAATGCGGGGCATGAGGTTGTGCTGGTTTCAAGCGGGGCTATAGGGCTTGGCATGGGCAAGCTGGGGCTCAGGGATAAACCAAAAGATACCCCTGGCAAACAGGCATGTGCGGCTGTAGGGCAGTGCGAACTTATGTATATGTATGATAATTTATTTGCAGATTACAGCATAACAGTAGCACAGATGCTTCTTACTAAATATGTGCTGCTTGAAGACCGCAGGACTAACGTTGAAAATGCAATGGAGCGTTTAATTACACACAGGGTTATCCCGGTTATAAATGAAAATGATACAGTTGCCATTGATGAGCTGGAACTTGAGGTAGGGGAAAATGATTCACTTGCAGCAATAGTTGCTACAATAGCCAAAGCAGACCTGCTTATAATAATGTCAGATATAGACGGGCTGTACGATAAAGACCCGCATAAAGAAAAAGATGCAAAGCTTATACCCGTAGTAAATGAGATAACTGAAGATATAAAAGCACTTGCTGGCGGTGTTACAACAAAGTTTGGCACAGGCGGGATGGTTACTAAGATTAACGCAGTAGAAATTGCATATAAGGCAGGGATAGATGTTGTAATAATGAATGGGAAAAAGCCAGAGAGTCTTTATGATTTATTTGAAGATAAAAATGCTGGCACACTTTTTCATTGCAGCAGGAAATAAAATCCATTTACAGATAAATTTATCTTGTATGCTTTAAGGCAGTATTATATAATAAAATACAAAGAAAGGGGAAGTATAAGTGGCAAATACACCTTATGATGATGTATTCAGGACATTATTAAATGATTGCAGTGCTCTTGTGCTTCCAATGTTAAATGAAACATTTGGGGAGCATTATACAGGAAAAGAAGAAATAATATTTTTCCAGAATGAACATTTTCTTAACCAGCAGGATGGTACAGAGGAGAAGAGGATAACAGATACATTTTTTGCGGTGTCAGGAACTAAAAGAAAAAAGTACCACTGGGAATGTGAAAGTAAAGCTGATAAAAGTATACTGGCAAGATTTTTTGAATATGATGCACAGATTGCGCTTGATGGCAGCAGTATAAAAGACGGAATGCTTGTAATAGAATTTCCACATTCAGCGGTTCTGGTATTAAGAGGGGGTAACTCTATGCCAGACAAGATGAGGACAAAAATAAAAACACCAGGCGGTGAGGCTGAATATGATACAGAAGTATTAAAAATCTGCACTTATAGCCTGGAAGAATTATTTGAGAAGAACTTACTTTTCTTACTGCCCTTTTATATATTTAACCATGAAAATAAGTTAGAAGCTTGCGAAAATAAACCAGATATGCTTGCAGAACTTGAAAAGGAATATAAAAATATCAGGGACAGACTGGGAGAAATGCAGGAAAAGGGAATTATTGACAGTTTTACAAAATGCACTTTAATGGATATGTCAAATAAAGTAGCAGAACATATAGCAGCAAAATATATAAACGTAAGGGAAGGAGTGAAGAAAATTATGGTAGGACAGGTATTAGAATATGAAGCTAAAACAATAAGAAACCAGGGACGTGCAGAAGGACGGCTTGAGGGACGTGCAGAGGGACGGCTTGAAGGCATAAGGTCTGTGATAATACAGATGTACAGAAAAGGTTTTACGCTGTCCCAGATATCAGTGGCATCTGGCATGGAGGAGGATGAAATACAGCAGATTATAGATAAGGAACAGAGGTAGTGCTAAAATGAAAGGTAATATACTGGTAGTAGATGATGAAAAAGAAATAGCTGACCTGATAGAAGTATACCTGGTGAATGACGGGTATACGGTACTTAAATTTTATAATGGCAATGATGCGCTGGAATGTATTAGTAAAACAGATATAGACCTTGCAATATTAGATGTGATGCTTCCAGATATTGATGGTTTCCATATTTGCCAGAAAATCAGGGAGAAGTTTTTTTATCCTGTTATTATGCTTACAGCAAAGGTTGAAGATGGTGATAAGATAATGGGCCTTACTATTGGTGCTGATGATTATATTACTAAGCCTTTTAACCCGTTAGAGGTTGTGGCAAGGGTTAAAACCCAGTTAAGGCGTTATGTGAGTTATAATAATTCTGCAAATATACAGACACCGGAGTGCAATGAGTATGATATAAAAGGGCTTGTTATTAATAAAAATACGCATAAATGTACACTTTATGGAAAAGAGGTTTTGCTGACGCCTATTGAATTTTCAATACTGTGGTATCTTTGCGGGCATAAGGGCAGTGTAATATCATCAGAGGAGCTTTTTGAAAATGTGTGGGGTGAGAAGTTTATTGACAATAATAATACAGTTATGGCGCATATTGGGAGGTTAAGGGAGAAACTTAAAGAACCTGCCAAGAAGCCAAAGTTTATAAAGACTGTCTGGGGGGTTGGCTACACTATTGAATAAGGTCAGGTCAAAGGGAAACTATAACAGCAGGATTATAAGAAATATTGTGTTTAAGTATTTCTTATCACTTATTGGATTTTTCTGTGGTTTTATTCTTTTTGTAATTATGGGATGGTCATATTGTTCAAGGCTTTCATGGCATTCAGACAATCCAGTTTATATTTTCCTGGATTATGTAAGGGAATATATTTTGTTATTTGCAGGTGTCCCGCTTATAGCGGGGGGAATTTTAATAACATACCACTTTATGGCAAGGCCTTTATGGTATCTTGATGAGGTTATCTCTGCCTCTGAAAAGCTTGCAAATCCTTCAGAAGAGCAGATTATACTTCCTGATGATATGAAGAATGTACAGGACCGGATGAACCTGGTGCGTGAAACAGCCCTTAAGAATGCTAATATTGCTAAGGAAGCAGAACAGCGCAAGAATGACCTGGTTATTTATCTTGCGCACGATTTAAAAACGCCGCTTACTTCTGTAATAGGCTATCTGACCCTGTTACGTGATGAAAGGCAGATATCAGAGGAATTGCAGGAGAAATATTTATCAATTTCACTTGATAAGGCAGAGCGTCTTGAAGAACTTGTAAATGAGTTTTTTGAAATTACAAGGTTTAACCTTTCTAATATTACATTACAGTACAGCAGGGTCAATTTAACACGCCTGCTTGAACAGACTGTGTTTGAATTTAAGCCAATGTTTATGGATAAAGGGATTGAATGCCAGCTTGAGGCTGCGCCAGGCATTATGTTAAAGTGTGATGCAGATAAAATACAGCGTGTATTTGATAATCTTTTAAGGAATGCTGTATTTTACAGCTTTGATAACAGTGTTATTAAGATAATTGTAACACAAGAGGATAAAGAAGTATCCATAAAGTTTATAAATAATGGTGATACTATCCCGCAGGAAAAGCTTGGGCGTATTTTTGAACAGTTCTACCGCCTTGATACTTCCCGTGCCTCAAGGAATGGCGGTGCAGGGCTTGGTCTTGCTATAGCAAAGGAAATTGTGGAACTCCATAACGGGCGCATAACTGCGCAAAGTGCAGATGAAATAATAGAATTTAATGTTATTGTTCCTTTTTTGTAGGAAAACTGTAAGAAATTTTTGATTATAAAAAAAGAAAATTATAGCATAAAAAAGAAGAATGGCACTCTTGTTTCTGGTACAATCCATTGTATCAAAACAAGAGTGTTTTTGTTTTGCAAAAGAAATAATTAAAAAACGTGTAAATACGTAGAAAAGAGGTTTAAAATGCAGAGGAAAAAAATTGCAGTTATTTTTGGGGGAAATTCTACAGAATATGAAGTGTCATTACAATCAGCTTCTGCTGTTCTTGAAAATATTAACAAGGATGATTTTGATATTATTCCTGTTGGTATTACAAGGGATGGTGAATGGTACCATTATATAGGGGAATATAAAAAAATCCAGGATAATACCTGGACAGAAAATAGTAAAGAGATTATTCCTGTTGCAGTTTCACAAAACCGTTCTGTAAAAGGGCTTTTAGAACTTGTTAATGGCAGGTATAAAACTGTAAAAATTGACCTGGCATTTCCAGTTTTGCATGGAAAGAATGGTGAGGACGGGACTTTGCAGGGGCTGTTTGAACTGGCAGGAATACCGGTTGCTGGCTGTAATACCCTTTCTTCTGCGCTTTGCATGGATAAGGACAGGGCGCATAAAATTGTAAACCTTGCAGGAATATCTGTGCCCAAATCAGTAAAATCCAGCAAGACAGGACTGGCAGCAGGCGCAATAGAAAAGATTAAAGAAGAAATAAAACAGAAACTTGGTTTCCCGGTTTTTATAAAACCTGTACACTCAGGCTCATCTTTTGGCATAACAAAGGTGAAATGCTTTGAAGAACTTGATAATGCAATAAAACTTGCATTAGAACATGATACAGAAATTATTGCGGAAGAAGCTATTGATGGATTTGAAACCGGCTGTGCAATACTTGGCGGCAATAGTGGCGGGGAACTGTTTACAGGGCGTGTCGATGAAATTGAATTATCAGATGGTTTCTTTGATTATAAAGAGAAATATACATTGGAAACATCTAAAATTTATATGCCTGCACGGATTAGCAGGGAAACAGAGGAGCGCATTAAAAAAGCTGCCATAACAATATATAAAGCTCTTGGCTGTTCTGGCTTTGCAAGGGTTGACATGTTTTTAAAACCATCCGGGGAAATAGTTTTTAATGAGGTAAATACAATTCCCGGATTTACTTCACACAGCCGTTTTCCAAATATGATGAAAGGAGCCGGCCTGTCTTTTGCTGCAATGTTAGATAAGCTGGTAAGGTTATATATATGATGAAAAGTGTTATGCTGGAAAAAGAAAAAATATATAGTGGAAACCTTCTGCTTGTTAATGCAGATTATCCATTAAAAAATACCGGGAAAGAAAAAGAAGAAAAATTAGTGCCTGCCTGTATCCATTTTCCTGCAATTCTTTTAAAACATGATGCAGCAAATATTTTGCAGCTTGTTTTAGAGAAAATTTCATCAGGAAACCTGATTGTACCTGTAAGCGGGTACCGTACAAAAAAAGAGCAGGAAGAAATATATAGCGGTTCATTAAAGGATAATGGCGAAGATTTTACTAGAAAATATGTTGCACTCCCATGCCATAGTGAACACCAGACAGGACTTGCCATTGACCTGGGGCTTTTAAAAGAAGAAATTGATTTTATACGTCCTGATTTCCCATATACAGGAATTTGCAACCAGTTCAGGAAAACTGCCCCGGATTATGGTTTTATCGAACGTTACCAGAAAGATAAAGAGAAGATTACGGGAATTTCACATGAACCGTGGCATTTCAGGTATGTAGGGTATCCGCATTCAAGAATTATTACAGATAATGGTTTTTCACTTGAAGAATATATAGAATTTATTAAATCATACAGAAATGGATGCAGGCTGGTTTATAAAGACAAGTGCGGCGTTAATGTTGAAATATATTATGTACCAGCAATTTCAGATAAAACTATAATGGATATTCCAGATAACCAGATTGTGCAGGTTTCTGGAAATAATATAGATGGTTTTATTGTGACAGCCTGGAGGCGGAGCAATGAGAAGAAATAAAAGTTATACAGGAATTGACTTTGCAAGATTTGTATTTGCATTATTAATTATTGCAATCCATACATCACCACTCGCTTCATTTAATGAAACAGGGGACTTTATACTGGCAAGGGTTATTGCACGTACTGGTGTGCCATTTTTCTTTATGGTATCAGGCTTTTTCCTGGTTACAGAATATACATGTGGCAATAGCAGGCTTATATCCTTTATAAAAAAGACAGTTGTAATTTATATTGTGGCAATATTAATCTATATCCCGGTAAATATATATAATGGATATTTTTCTATGGATAACCTTCTGCCAGCCATTATTAAAGATATTATATTTGACGGGACTTTGTACCATTTATGGTATCTCCCTGCATCAATTACAGGTGCAGCCATAGCATGGTATCTTGTAAAGGAACAGGGATTTAAAAAAGCGTTAATTATAGCAGCAATCCTTTATATAACCGGGCTTTTTGGTGACAGTTATTATGGCATATCTGAAAAAATTCCTGTATTAAAAAATTTTTACATCCAGCTTTTCCTTATAACAGATTACACAAGAAACGGAATTTTCTTTGCACCAGTATTTTTTATTCTTGGGGGATATATAGCAGAAAACAAAAACAGGCTTTCATTTGGAAAAAACCTGTCTGGTTTTATGGCAGGATTTCTGTTAATGCTTACGGAAGCTTTAATTTTACATAGATTTAAATTACAGCGGCATGACAGCATGTATATATTTTTACTGCCCTGTATGTATTTCCTGTTTAAACTGCTTTTATTCTTTAAAGGGAAGCGCCTTATAAATATAAGGACATTATCACTGGTAATTTATATTATGCACCCTATGATAATTGTTATAATACGTATGTGTTCAAAATTCCTGCATATACAAAAAATTATTATAGAAAACAGCCTTGTCTATTATTCTGCCACCTGTATAAGTTCAATAATATTCAGTATATCTGTACTTGCACTGTATAACAGGTATAAACCGTTTAAAGAAAAACACAATACAGAAAAAGACAGGGCATATATTGAAATTAACCTTGATAATCTTTTATACAATGTAAAAGCATTGCAAAAAATCCTGCCAGAAAAGTGTAAATTAATGGCTGTTGTTAAAGCAGAAGCATATGGGCATGGAAGTTTTGGGATTTCCACACATCTTGCCAGAATGGGTGTAGAAGCATTTGCAACAGCTACCATAGATGAAGCAATAAGGCTAAGGGGATATGGTATAAAAGGGGAAATACTGGTACTTGGTTATACAGATATAAGGCGTGCATATGAACTTAAAAAATATAATATTATCCAGACTATAACAGATTTAAACTATGCAGAAGCATTAAACAGACAGGGAATACATGTAAAAGCACATATAAAAATTGATACAGGAATGCACAGGCTTGGAATAGGTGCAGATAATACAGAAGCAGTAAAAAAAGCCTTTAATATGGAAAATATAGAAATGTGTGGAATGTATACACATCTGTGCTGTGCAGACAGTTTAGAAGCAGAAGATATTTTATATACAAGAAAACAGATTAACAGTTTCTACGGTCTTGCAGATACACTGGAAAAAGGCGGCATAAAAGTTCCAAAACTGCATATCCAGAGCAGTTACGGAATGTTAAACTATCCAGGGCTTGATGCAGACTATGCAAGGGCTGGCATAGCATTATATGGTGTGCTTAGTTCACCAGAGGATAAAACTGTAACCACACTGGGGCTTAAACCTGTGCTTTGCCTTAAATCAAAAGTTATTCTGGTAAGAGAATTAAAAAAAGGGGAAAACGCAGGATATGGCAGGGCTTTTACAGCAGAACGCGACTGCCGGATTGCAATAGTGCCTGCCGGCTACGCTGATGGAATACCAAGAAGTTTATCCTGTGGCAGGGGAAGTGTCTTAATAAAAGGAAGGCTTGCACCAGTTGCAGGACGGGTCTGTATGGACCAGATGGCTATAGATATAACAGATATAGAGGGGGTTAATACTGGGGACATAGTAACAATAATAGGAACAGAAAACAGCGGTACAGGGGCAGCAGAAGTTGCCAGTTGTTCAGGAAGCATAAGTAATGAACTTTTATCAAGGATGGGAACAAGGCTGCCAGTTGTTTTTTCATAATCTTGGATTAAACTAAAAATAAATTGTAAATTATCCATATACTATTAAAGATATATTGCATTTTATTTTATTAATATGATATATTAAATATATCAAAAAAGGAAGATTGAAAAATTGTACATTTTTCAAATAGTAAAATTACTTTTAAAAAGCGGGTATATAAAGGAGATAAAAAATGAAATTGCCAAAGATGATTTTATTTGATTATGGCCAGACATTGGTTAATGAACAGAAGTTTGACGGTATTAAGGGTACAGAGGCAGTTCTTAAATATGCTATTAAAAATAAATACAACCTTACAGCAGAACAGGTACAAAAGGAAGCAGAGGCTGTTAATAACGAATTAGGAAGATTTCCTGCAAGAAACCATATATTACAGATAGAAGTGCCTAATGTTATGTTTACGCCATACATTTATGAATCACAAGGAATTGAAATACCATTGGGCACAGAAGAAATTGATAAAATTTTCTGGGATGCGGCAGCACCTGGAGTTCCGGTTAATGGAATAGCAGACTTTCTTTTATTTCTTAAGAAAAAGAAAATACGTACAGGAGTAATTAGTAATATTTCATATGCCAGCAGGATTGTTGCAGACAGGATTAATACACTTCTTCCAGATAATTCTTTTGAATTTATTATAACCTCAAGTAATTATATTTTCAGGAAGCCGCATAAAAGAATATTTAACCTTGCATTGGAAAAGGCAGGGCTTACAGCAGAGGAGGTATGGTACGCTGGTGACCAGTATGAATGTGATATTGTGGGTGCACGTAATGCAGGGATAACACCTGTGTGGTACATAGGGAATATTGATATGCCATATGAAGAAAAAGAAGATGTTCTTACAATAAAAGAATGGAATATGCTGGAAAATAAAATAGAAGAGCTTTGCAGGGCTGGTTTATAAATAACTTGGAAATTGTTCCTTTACACACTTGCGTAATTATAGATTTAAAGCTATAATAATATTAAAATAAAGGTGGAAGGTGGTTTTATATGGGGGGGGGAACAGGCAGACAAGTATTTTTATGCGGATGATAAAAGGCGTTTAAAACGTTCAAACAGGTTTTTTATTGTGGGGTTTTTACTGTATTACATATTTCTTTCTGTATTTGTAATTATATCATTTGTAAATGGCGTGCGCAGTGCAGGGTACACAGCTTTTGTTATAGGGGCTGTAGTTGCTGTAATGGCTGTAAATGCCATATTTTTTACCAGAAACCAGTCAAGTATTGCACTGCGTTATTCAGCACTTATTGGGCATATTGTAGTTACATTTTTTATAGCAGTGGCATATGAAAATTATTATGTAAGGTTTATGGCCGCCATCCCATTTATTGGCTGCCTGTTGTTTTATGACATGAAGTTCTGCCTGGTATCCGTCGCCAGTGTAAGCGGGGTTAATATTTTAACCAATTTTCTTAAAATAGCAGTGGAGAAGAAGTATACAGGTGATGAAATACCAGACCAGCTTGGTGCAACATTTGCAATTATATTTCTTATGCTGCTTGTAACCACAATGGCAAACCTGCTGGCAGTTTTCCAGGAGCATATTACAGGAAGCCTGAAGGAGGAACATAAGGCACAGAACCAGATATTAATGGATGTGATTAAAGTAGCAGAAGAAGTAAGGAATGGTACCAGGGATGCTATGGATATAGTTAATGCTTTAAATGAATCTACAGAAGTAGTAAATGGTGCAATGAAGGATATTTCTGACAGTACGCTGCATACAGCCGAAAATATACAGACACAGACTGAAATGACACAGAATATCCAGGATTCTATTGGTGAAACTTTAAGGCTTTCTGAGGCAATGGTGCAGGTTGCCCGCCAGTCTAATGAGATGAATGAAGAAAATATAAGGATTATGGATAATCTTAAAAAACATTCAGAGCTTATTGAAACTACCAATTCAGAAGCCGTATCTTCAATGAAGGAACTTGAAGAACGTACCAATGCTGTTAAAAGCATAGCTGGTACTATTTTATCTATTTCAAGCCAGACAAACCTGCTTGCACTGAATGCCTCTATTGAGAGTGCAAGGGCAGGCGAAGCAGGAAGGGGGTTTGCTGTTGTTGCTGATGAAATACGCCAGCTTGCAGAACAGACAAGGAAAGAAACAGATAATATAGCTTCTATTTTGGGGGAATTATCAGAAAATGCCGGGCAGGCAGCACTGGCAGTTGAAAAGTCAATAAATGCAGCAGGGGCACAGGATGAAATGATAAGCCAGGCATCTGAAAGTTTTACAGGAATGAGTTCTAATGTTACTAAACTTATTGAAAATATACAAAATATTGATGTTAAGCTTAATAGTTTATCCTCTTCCAATAACCAGATTGTAGAAAATATAATGAACCTTTCGGCTACAACAGAAGAAGTAACAGCTTCTTCTTCACAGGCAGCAGATTTAAGCGTGGAAAATCTTGCCAATGCAGAGAATGCAAAACAGCTTCTTGACAATATTTTATCTGTGTGCCAGAATCTTGATAAATATATAAATTGAAAGGATATATGTATGGCAGGCAAAGACAGTGGATATGAATTTGAAGAAACTATGGTTACATTGACAGATGAAGATGGCAATGAAAAGGACTTTTATATTGATGAAATATACGAAGTGGATAGCAGGCTCTATGCTGCTGCTATCCCTGCTGGTGTTGATAATATTACAGAATACTATGTATTCAGGATTAAAGACCTTGGCAATGATGATTTTGAGATGGAAGATATAACAGATGAAGAAGAATATGATGCAGCTGCAGATGCTTATGAAGAAAAGCTTGATGCAAGGCTCTGGAACAGGCTTAATGAAGAAGAGTAACTGGAATATAATTGTAAACAGGCAGGTTATTTTACTGCCTGTTTATTTGTATATATTATTATTGAGAAAATTAAAAATAATATTATTCCTGATATTGAAGGGGTAAACAGGGGTATATCCAGAAGTCTGCCGCTATCTTTAAAGATATATGTAATTCTTATAATAATTGCCAGTATTTGTGCCGGCATTATTATTAATAATAATTTTTTGCCCAGAAGTATTATTTTAGCAAGAAACAGCTGGTTTATGTCTACAGGGATATATTTATATTTTAAAAATATATTATTGGATTTTCCATTTTCCTTAACTTTGTATATATATCCATATAATAAATGTACAGAAAGAAATTCCATACAGATAATCATGCAGACAGGATATAAATCACCATTATCAGGAAATGCCCAAAAAGCGGATGAAAACATATATATTGCCACAGGTATATAAAAAACAAAATAACACCCGGAGGTTTCAGTTTTACGCCGTTCTTTCATTTCGTTATTTTCTTTGTCTACCAGCTGTTTTAATGTAACCATTAAAATGCCTCCTTCCATATACATTCACCATTATTTATTGTAATTATATAATCTGCAATCTGTCCCAGGTTTTCTTTTATGTTATCTGAAATAAGTATTGTAGTTCCAAATTCTGCCACAAATTCCTGCAAAATTTTCATAAAGTCTTTTTTAAACACAGGGTCTAAACCTGCCACTGGCTCATCCAGTACAAGTAATTCTGGTTTATATGCAGCAGAAAATGCAAGCTGGTATTTGGTTCTTTCACCTTTTGACAGGTTTCCTATATTTTTACTAAGGGAGATATTCATTTTTTTAAGTACATCCCTGTAAATTTCCTTGTCCCAGTTTTTATAAAAAACTGAAAAATACTCTTCATTTTTAACTGCATCTTCATCTTCAAAAAATATTCTTTCCTCCGATATAACACCTGTACTGGAAAGTATTTCGCTGCGTTTTTTTATTATATCCATGCCATTAATTGTAATATTCCCCTGCATTTCTGGAAAACATCCAAGAACCATTTTAAGAAATGTGCTTTTTCCCGCACCATTTGCACCAGTTATTCCAATAATATAACCTTCTGGTATTTCAATATTTACAGGTTTTAATATAAAATTTTTAAAACTTACAGATGTATTTTGTATTTTTATAATTATATTTTCCATATTACTCTCCTTCATATAACATACGTACAAGCTCAGTTATATCATCAAGGTCCATTCCTGCATTTTTACTTTCTTTTATTAAGACGAGGAATTTATTTTCTAGTTCCATCATCTGTTTTTCACGCAGGTAGTCATTATTCTGGTGGCATACATAAAACCCTTTTCCGGGCACAGATTCTATTACGCCTTCTTTTTCAAGCTCCTCATATGCACGCTTTGTTGTTATAACGCTGACCTGCAGGTCTTTAGCAAGTACCCTGATAGAAGGCAGCCCTTCACCTGCCTTTAATCCACCTTTAACTACAGCAGCCCTTATCTGGCTTGTAATCTGTTCATAGATAGGCATGTTTTTAGTTGTTGAAATTAATATTTTCATATATTGCCCCGCTTTTGTTTTATTTTTATGCCTTTTTCTGTATACTGGTTTCATAATCAGAGTAAAACTCCAGCATATTCTGGAAGTGTTTCTTATAACAATATAATGCAGACAGTATTGCAATAATAAATACAGCTGCCATAGTTATATAAATAACTGTACCAGAAGAACCTTCTATAATTACAGCAGCCAGTACAGAAGATTCCAGCAGTACAATTATATTTATGGCTATTCCTGTAAAGGTAAAATTCTTTTTGTTTAACAAGTTAAAATATGAAGAATAGCCTGCCACAAATAGCAAAAAATACATTATCGTAATTTCAAATAAATATTTTCCAATATCATACAGGTTTCTGTTTATTACAGACATTATTAATTCAGGAAATGAAATAAATGCTGAAGTAATGCCCCATGTAGCAAAGTGGCTGTATAAGAAAAGCTTTTTTTGCAGTTGTATACGTTCTTTCCTGGAAAACGGGGCAATAAATATATAATCCGGTATGGCTGTATTAAGGAATCCTGCAATAAGTATAAAGAAGAAAAGTACAAGTTCCCTGTCCCCTAAAAAGTTATATCTGCTTCTAAAAATAATATTTGTAATGGCAAAAACTATATAATACAAAAACATAGAGCCTGTATAATTAATTATTGATTTTAATAAAGTTCTCTGCAATATTTTTGGCATTTTCATTTCCCCCTTTTACAAAGTAATACATAAATTCACCAATGCCAGGCTTGTACACTTCCAATGTTTTATCAGATAAATATTTCTTCCCCCCGGCAACCATTGCAGCTGCACTGTATTTCCCTTCTTCCATATATACAATTTTTTCTTTGGGAATAAGTTTTAATTTATAGCTTTCACCTTTAACAATACTGAACTGGCTGCATAAATTTTCTTTGGGCAGGAAGAAGAGCAGGCTGCCGTTTTGCATATATCCTATATAATCTGCTATTCTGTCAAGGTCTTGTGTTATATGTGATGAAAGCAGCACACTTCTTTCCCCGCCAGATACTAGGCCTGTGCATATTTTTAACAGTTCTTCCCTTGAATCCTGGTCAAGCCCTGCTGATGGTTCGTCAAACAGGAAAAGCCTGGCGTTATGTGAAAGGGCAAATGCAATTTGTGTTTTGGTTTTCATTCCTTTTGAAAGATGTTTAAATTTCTTTTGCGGGTCAAGATGGAACTGGCCAAGGTATCTTAGGTATTTATCTATGCTGAAATTACTGTAAAGTTCCCCGTACAGCCTGCCAATTTTATATAAAGGCAGGTTCTGGTTATAAAAATCTGTGTCAAGTACAAGCCCGGTCATATCTTTTATTTTTGCTTCATTTTCATAAAAAGGCATACCCCCGGCAAATATACTGCCACTGTCAGGGTAGTAAAGCCCTGCAAGGCACTTTAATAAAGAAGACTTGCCAGCCCCGTTTTCACCAATAAGACCACATATATAACCTTTTGGAAGCGAAAAAGAAATATCATGCAGCCTGAAAGTATTGTTTTTATTAGAGAGTGTTTTATGTAAGTGTTCTACATTAAGCATAGCAGCCTCCTTACTCTATAAAACTGTGCATATACTGTATATATTAATATATACAGTATATGCACAGTTTTGTCAAGAGTTTCCGGATAAATATATTAAAAAACCTTTCCTGGAATTAAGCATCCAAAGGAAAGGTTTTTAGATAGTGTAAAGCCTGGTATATTTATTTTAATAAGTATCATTATAGATAATTTTATTCTTTATGTCTTCCGCTTTGGCGGCACTGTCAAGTGCTGTAATAATTTCGCCTGCAAAGTCAATACATGTGCCCATGCCACGGCTTGTAATAATATTGCCATCCCTTACAACAGGTTTCTTCTGGAAAGAAGCACCTGTAAGCTTTTCTTCAAAGCCAGGGTAACATGTGGCATTTTTGCCATTTAAGATTCCAAGTGCACCAAGTACGCCTGGGGCAGCACATACGGCAGCAATAAATTTGCCTGAGTTATTAAATTCAACAAGCTTGTCTGTAAGCGGCGTGTATGCAAGCAGGTTGTTAGTTCCAGGCATCCCGCCAGGAAGTATAAGCATACTGGCACTGTCAAAGTCTGCCCCGGCAAACAGCTGGTCTGCCTTGATTGTTACATTGTGTGAACCTGTAACCTCAAGAGTATCTGTAATGGATACCATATTAATTCCAATGCCTGCCCTTCTAAGCATATCTACAACAGTAAGCATCTCCACCTCTTCATAACCTGGTGCAAGAAAAATAAGTGATTTAGCCATTTTTACCTCCATTTCTGCATATTTATGCAATTAAATTTTGTAATTAAGAATATATTAGACCATTATGCACAGAAAATCAAATACAATTTTAAACGGATTACACTGGATATTTACTTTTTAATGGAAATGAAATAAAATATTCGGGTAATATTATTATAAATACCAGGAGGCAGTGAAGTTATGTCCTATGTAGCTGTAATTATACCAGTATGTATCCTTGCTATTATACTGTCTGTCTTTCTTGCTGGCAGATGGCTGTCATGGCATATGGACAGGCGCACCCTTGCATACCAGAGTGATTTGCTTGCAAAGCACTGTGAAGAGGTGCAGAATATGTACAGGCAGACAAGGGGCTGGAAGCATGATTACCATGACCATATACAGACTATGAAAGCTTATCTTGCAATGGAAAGGTTAGAGGAACTTTCAAATTTCTTAAATGAGCTGGACAATGATTTGCTGGCTCTTGATACAGTAATTAAAACAGGAAATGTTATGATTGATGCTATTTTAAACAGTAAAATTTCGCTGGCAGTTTCAAGAGGCATTAAAGTAGATGCCAAAGCGGTTGTGCCAAAGGAACTTAAAACGCCATTTTCAGAAATTGATTTAAGCCTTATTATTGGAAATCTTATGGATAATGCAATGGAGGCATGTGAAGGGATAAAGGTTAAGGAGAAACGTTTTATACGTATCTATATTGATATATTAAAGGGACAGCTGTATATTTATATTATAAATTCTACGGAGGGCAGAAGAAAAAGGGCTGGCAGGATTTATAAGTCAACAAAGAAAGAAACGGGGCATGGTTTTGGGCTTATGAGGGTTGATAAGGTAGTAGGGCGTTACAATGGCTATCTTGACAGGCAGGACGAGGAGGGGGTTTTTGTAACGGAAATAATGCTTCCATTGTAAATATAAAAATACTATTACCATTCGTGCACGGTATCTGCCATTCGTGCACTTTTTTTATATTACAGGGAAATCTGTTCTATAATGTGGAAAAAATGGAAGGAGAGAAAAAATATGAAATTTGTCCCAAAACATTATTCTATAATTAGTGATATTATCTATTTTATAAAGCATTTCCAGAGATATGAGCCAGTTGTGCTTTTCTTATGCGGGGTGGAGATAATTTTAGGGGCAGCCACACCTTTAGCCGGGATTTACCTGTCTAAGGCTGCAATAGACCTTGTAGTACAAGGGGCTTCTGTACAAAAAGCCGTTATGGTGCTTGTACCATTTACTTTGTTAATTATGGCAGTTTATACATTAAAAACTGCTGTTTCATCTGGAAAATATAATTATTATAATTCACAGCGTGACCATTTTATGGGGCTTTTATTCCTTAAAAGCCTTAAAGTGCCCTATAAGTATACAGAATCCGGGGAAATGAAAAAAGTATACTGGAAAGCGTATGATGCTATTAGTATGGGTGACTGGTCGGCACTTTCAAGAATGGTTACAGGAACAACAAATATAACTATAAATATTTTACGTTTTTTACTTTATTCTACAGTAATAGGTACACTTGACGCCTGGCTTTTGCTGGTTCTTGACGTACTTGCCATTGCCAGTTATTTACTGGACTTATGCCAGATACGTTATGAAGAAAGCCTGCGTGATGAAATAGCAGAGGCAACCAAAAAGTATTATTGTGTTCTGGATTCAATGGGAAATACAAAAGGTGCAAAAGATATAAGGATATTTGGAATGGGACACTGGCTGGCAGGGCTCAGGGACATGGTAATTGAAAAGCAGAGAGGTATAAACCAGAAACTTTATAAGAAAAGGTCACGTTTTGAAAAGGCAGGTTTTCTTCTGGGAATGGTAAGGGATATGGGAGCTTATACATTTCTTTTATACAAGGCTTTTGAAGGTGCAATAGATGCAGGAGGTTTTGTATTGTATTTTGGTGCTATTACAGGTTTTTCAGGATTTATAACAAGTATTATGAACTCATTGTCAGAGCTGCGTTCTGCTGCAAATGCAGCTGATTACCTGAGGGCTTATATGGAAATCCCCGGGGAAGATGACAGTTCTGGGAAAAGGCATATAGACGGGCTGGAACTGCCTTTAAAGATTGAATTTAAAAATGTAAGTTTTGCTTACCAGGATGCAGGCGTGGATATAGAAGATAACAGCAGTAAAGAAAAAAAGCAGGTTTTTAAAAATTTAAACCTGGAAATAAAGGCAGGAGAGAAAATTGCACTTGTGGGTGTTAATGGTGCAGGAAAAACTACCCTTGTAAAGCTTCTTTGTGGAATGTATGACCCGGATGCAGGTGAAATACTTATAAATGGAATAAACAGGAATGAATTTCCAAGGAAAGAAATTTACAGGCTTTTCTCTGCTGTTTTCCAGGAACAGTTTGTGATGCCTTGTACATTAGGTGAAAATATTGCAATGGACAAAAGGGATAATATAGATGCAGAAAGGGTCTGGGAAGCACTTTCAAAAGCTGGATTAAAAGAATTTTTTAATAGTAAGGATATTACTTTAAAAACATATATGGGAAAGGACATTATGAAAGATGGCATAAACCTTTCAGGCGGGCAGCAGCAGAGGCTTTTACTTGCAAGGGCGCTTTATAAAGATGCACCTGTACTGGTGCTGGATGAGCCAACGGCAGCACTGGACCCTGTAGCAGAAAGTGAAGTTTATAATAATTATAATAAATACAGCAAAGGCAAAACTGCGCTTTTTATTTCCCACAGGCTTGCAAGCACAAAATTTTCAGACAGGATTATAATGCTTGAAAATGGAAAAATAATAGAAGAGGGAAGCCATAATGAACTTATGGGGTTAAATGGCAAATATGCGGAAATGTTCCATGTACAGAGCAATTATTATGAAAAGGGGGAGGAAGGATGAATACAGATTTAACAACAAAAATATCATTTAAGGAACATATAAAAAATATTAAAAAAATAATGAAAATCATTACAGATATAGATAAATGGTATTTTTTCTTTACAGGAATTGTCCATATTATAAATGTAGTTATTCCATATATACAGCTTGTCCTGTCTGCTTATATACTTGACAGTATTATTGATAGGAAGGATTTTAAAGAAGTTTTCATGGTTATAGCATGTACATTGCTGTTTATTTTTTTTCTAAGCTTTATAGCAAGTTCAATCTGGAACCGTATGGAAGTGCACAGGGAAAAGGCATTTTCACTTTATACATGTATGACACAGACAAGAATGCTTGATATGGATTTTTCAATAATTGACAGCCCGGAAATAAAGGAACTGCGTGACAGGATAAGGCAGGATAATAACTGGGGTGCAGGGATTAATTCATTATTCTGGCAGGGAAATTCCATATTATTTGGATTTTTTAATATTATTGGAGCTGTTGTTTTTGGCCTGCCAGTTATAAATTTTATGTTTGCATCAGGAAAATATTATGTAATTATTGTACTTATGGCATTGTTAGTGGTTCTGGCAATATCTATAAAAGCAGGTATATATTTTAAAAAGAAGACATACCAGTTTATGTTTGGAAAGATTAAAGATGAAGATAAAGAAGATTTAATTACATTTGCCTGGGATTTTGCTTCTGGCAATGGATATAATTATAAAAATGGCAAAGATATAAGGATTTATGGAAGTTACGGTCTTATGGAACAATGGTGCACTGGGGCTTTTAAAAATAAAAAATTCCGCAGCCGTTTAAAAGATTCATCTGCCGGATGGGCGGGGAAGTATGGCGCAATAAGCCTTGCAGATGGTGCTATAGAAGGATGTGCCTATCTTGCGGTAACACTTGCAGCCATTGCGGCAAAAGCTGGCGCAGGGGATATTATAAGGCTTGCAGGCTGCTTTAGGAAACTGCTTTCATCTGCTTATATGCTTGTAAACGGTATAACGGAATTTGCACTGACAGCCAGAAAACAGGCAAGTACTATTGAGCTTCTTAGAAAACAGGATGAGATGTATAAAGGGAAGCTTCCTGTTGAAAAACGGAGTGATAATGAATACCAGATTGAATTTAAAAATGTTACATTCACATACCCAGGAAGTACAGAGCCTGCATTAAAAGATTTCTCCATGAAATTAAAAATTGGTGAAAAGCTTGCAGTTGTTGGCATGAATGGTTCTGGCAAAACTACCATGATTAAGCTTTTATGCCGCCTTTATGACCCGGATAATGGTGAAATACTTTTAAATGGTGTGGATATACGTAAATTTAAGGCAGATGAATACAGGCAGCTTTTTTCAATTGTATTCCAGGATTATAAATTATTTCCATTCCAGCTGGCACAGAATGTTGCAGCAAGTATAAAATACGATGAAGGGCGTGTTAAAAAATGCCTGGAAAATGCCGGGTTCTGGGAACGGCTGGATGGGCCGGGCACAGGGCTGGAAACATACTTATATAAGGATTTTGATGACAATGGTGTGGAAATATCTGGCGGTGAAGCCCAGAAAATTGCAATAGCAAGGGCTGTATATAAAGATGCGCCATTTGTACTTCTGGATGAACCCACTGCAGCACTTGACCCACTGGCTGAATATGAAATATACACTAACTTTGATAAAATTATAGATACTAAAACAGCAATCTATATATCACACCGGCTTTCATCATGCCAGTTCTGTGAAAAAATTGCAGTATTCCACGAGGGACGCCTTGTACAATATGGAAGCCATGGCAAATTGCTTGAAGACCAGGACGGGAAGTATTATGAGATGTGGAATGCACAGGCACAGTATTATCAACATTCCACTTAAAGCTTGACAAAAAGAAAAGAGAAGAGTATACTAGCGTTATCTTAATGGACAAAGGCGTTCTGCATAGCAGGACGCCTTTCTGCTGTTTAAGGGGAATATAAGGACAGGGGGGATGGCCATGAAACAGCCAGACTTATTAAAACACACAGACCAGGTAAATGAACAGATGGCACGTTATGGCGTGAAGTTTGGGATTTATAAGAATAATGTATTTAAAGAGCAGCTATTTCCATTTGATGCAATACCAAGGGTTATAGAGCATAATGAATTTGGCATTTTGGAAAAGGGATTAAAGCAGCGTGTACTGGCACTCAATTTGTTTTTAAAGGATATATACAGTAAAAAACAGATTGTAAAAGATGGCATAGTACCAGAGGATTTTATTTTTGCTTCCAGCGGGTATATGGCGGAATGTGAAGGAGTGGTGCCAGCGAAGGGGATATATTCACATATATCAGGCATTGACCTTGTAAAAGGAAAAGATGGTACATGGTATATATTAGAGGATAATTTAAGAGTGCCTTCGGGGGCTTCATACCCCATGATTGCAAGGGAACTTTGCAGGCGCAGTTCCCCGGAAACTTTCAGGGATAACAGGCTGGAGGATAACAGGAATTATGCAGGGCTTTTAAGATGGACAATGGATTATGTAAATACAGGCGGGCATACAGTTATTTTAACACCGGGAAGATATAATGCTGCTTACTTTGAACATTCTTACCTGGCAGAGAAAACAGGTGCACACCTTGTAACAGGTTCTGAACTTAAAGTAGAAAATGACAGGCTTTATTACATATCAGCAGACGGAAGCATGGAACAGGTGGGGGCAGTATACCGGAGGATATCAGATGAATACCTTGACCCTATGAATTTTAATCCTGAATCATTAATAGGTATCCCGCATATTTATGATGTATTCCGTAAAGGAAATGTGGCACTTTTAAATGCACCTGGCAATGGCGTGGCAGATGATAAGGGGATTTACTATTTTGTTCCCAAAATGGTTAAATATTACCTGGGTGAAGAAGCAGTCTTAAATAATGCACCTACTTACCTGCCATTTTACAAAGAAGATATGGCATATGTACTGGAGCATTTTGACAGCCTGGTTTTAAAAGATGTAGCAGAGGCCGGGGGATATGGCGTTGTATTTGGAAGTTCAATGTCTAAGGAACAGAAAAAAGATTTTATACGCCTGCTGGAAAAAGAACCAAGGCGCTTTATTGCGCAGGAAGTAATTGACTTTGAAGATTTAGATATTATGGATAATGGGGAAATAGTGCCAAGAAAAGCAGACCTGCGGGCTTTTGTCCTTATGGCAGATGAACCAGTAGTATGGAAAAGCGGGCTTACAAGGTTTTCCAGAAACCCGGATTCATTTATTGTAAATTCATCACAGGGAGGGGGATTTAAAGACACATGGGTATTATATCAGTAGAACAGACAGACCATTTATACTGGCTTGGAAGATATACAGAACGTGTATATACAACACTGCGTATATTTTTCCATAGCTTTGACACTATGATTGATGAGCAGTCAGACAGTTACCAGAAGTTTTGTGAATCAATAGATATACCAAATATTTATAATTCCAAAGAAGATTTTTTAAGGCGCTATCCATTTGATGCAGATAACCCGGATTCCATTATAAGCAATATGAACAGGGCATATGATAATGCAGTAGTGCTAAGGGAAAGCATTGGTTCAGAAACATTGTCTTATATACAGCTTGCCATATATGATATTAATAAGGCTGCCCTAAGCAGTGCACCATTAATTGAAATGCAGCAGGTAATGGACCATATACTGGCATTCTGGGGCATTGTGGACGACAGCATTGATTCTGAACAGGTGCGTAATATTATTAAGGCCGGGAAACGTATTGAGCGTATTGACATGTATGCACGGCTTGGTGCACCACATAAAGAACTTGTAAGGGAAGTGTGCCGCATGGTTCCAAGGGTTGAAAGAAGCAGTATGCTCTATGATAAAGAAAAATTAGAAAAGGTAAAAAAACTTGTAGAAAGCCCGGATTTGGATTATTATATGATTGTATCATGTGTTGAATCAATCAAAATATAATAAGACAGGAGTGGTAAAGTGGCAGTTTTACACTTTGGGTATAATATGGAAATCAGTTATGAAGAACCAGCTTCCAGGTGTTATTTTACAATTAAATGTATACCAAAAGAAGATGCAAGGCAGCACCTTCTTGGCATGGATATTTCTATATTGCCAGAAAGCGGATACTCTTTTGGGGAAGATTCTTTTGGCAACAGGCAGGTTTATGGATGTGTGGAAGAACCCCATAATAAATTTATATTCCAGATATCAGGGGATGTAAAAATAATACAGACAGATTATGAAGAAGAGGAATGTGAAAACAGGACTGGCATGTACCGTTTTCCTTATGGGAAATGTATCCCGGGGCAGGGGATTTTAAACTATTATTCTTTACTGGATTTTACAGGATGTAATAACAGCCTGGATATCTGTATGTATATAATGGATAAACTGTACAAAGATTTTTCTTATGTTCCAGAAAGTACCCATGTGCAGACTACCGCAGAAGAAGCATGGAACCTTGGGAAAGGCGTGTGCCAGGATTATGCGCATATTTATATTACGCTTTTACGTCTGGCGGGGATACCTGCCAGGTATGTGTGCGGGTTTATTGTTGGCGAAGGGGCAAGCCATGCGTGGACAGAAGTGCTTTATAATGGGAAATGGACAGGGTTTGACCCGGCAAATAACTGCCTTGTTTTAGATAATTATATAAAATCAGGTGATGGCAGGGACGCTACAGACTGTGCAATTAACCGGGGCACTATGTGGGGTGGCGGCAGGCAGTCACAGAAAATATCAGTTATTGTTGAAAAAAATAGTTAGAAAGACGGGATTATTATTATGGTAGAAACAGTTACTTCTGTGGGGCTTCCCATAGATGAAATGTTAGAAATCAGGAAGAACCGGATTATGCCAGAAAATCCATCTGGCAGCCTGAAACGTATTAGTATTGTTACAGGAATACATGGTGATGAATTAGAGGGGCAGTATGTATGCTTTGAATTACAGCGGCGCATTATGCAGGAAAAAGAAAACCTTACAGGCATTGTAGATATATACCCGGCAATGAACCCATTAGGGATTGACTCCATTACAAGGGGGATTCCTGCATTTGACCTGGATATGAACAGGCTTTTTCCAGGAAATATAGACGGGAATATGACCGAATACCTGGCAGCAGGGATTATAGAGGATGTATCAGGTTCAGACTGTGTGCTGGATATACATGCAAGCAATATTTATCTTACAGAAATACCGCAGATACGTATTAATGAACTGTATGAGGAACAGCTTGTACCACTTGCAATGGAAACAAATATTGATTTTATATGGGTACATGGCACAAGCACGGTACTAGAATCAACATTTGCATACAGCCTTAACAGTACAGGTACACCTGTCCTGGTTGTTGAAATGGGTGTTGGCATGAGGATTACAAAAGATTATGGAGAACAGCTTGTGGATGGCATATTTAATCTTATGGGTAAGATGGGAATCTGGAAAGGCAGTACAAAAGAAGTAAAAAAGCCAGTGATATCCAGAAACCCGGATGATGTAATCTATCTTAATGCAGGTACAGGAGGCTTATTTATCCCTGCTGTAAAGCATGGCGGGAAATTAAGAAAAGGCGGGCTTATAGGGTGGATTACAGACCCTTTGCGTGGGGAAGTTTTAGACGAGGTAAAAGCACCTGCAGACGGAATGTTATTTACTATACGTGAATATCCTGTAGTAGATGAAGGCTCACTTATGGGACGCCTGCTCCGGAAGGAGGCCTGTGGTTATGAATAAAAGGATTATTTATGAACTTAAAGGAATGTACAGGGATTCATTCAGGGTTACAGGCTATGAATATGGCACAGGTGAAGAAACTGTATGTATTGCCGGGAGTTCAAGGGGAAATGAAGTACAGCAGGTTTATTGCTGCTCCCTGCTTATAAAGAAATTTAAACAGCTTGAAAATGAAGGCAGGATTAAAGAGGGGCATAAAATTCTTGTAATACCATCAATTAACCCATATTCCATGAATATCCAGAAAAGGTTCTGGCCTACAGACAATACAGACATTAACCGTATGTTCCCGGGATATGGGCTGGGAGAAACAACACAGCGTATTGCAGACGGGGTATTTAAGGAAATATCGGGTTATAAATATGGAATACAGTTTACTTCATTTTATATGCCAGGTGATTTTATGCCACATATACGTATAATGGACGAAGGGTTTAGTAAAACAAGTACCGCAGAGCAGTTCGGGCTTCCTTATGTTGTAATACGTAAAGTAAGGCCTTATGATACTGCTACATTAAATTATAACTGGCAGGTGTGGGATACACAGGCATTCTCACTTTATACAACAACTACTTCAAAGATAGACCAGAACGGGGCAGGTCAGGCAGTTTTATCCGTTATGAATTTTCTTGCAGCACAGGGCATTATAAAATACAGTGTACCACAGCTTATAAAAACAAAAGTAGTAAATGATACAGATATGGTGTCTGTACGTACTTCAGAAGCAGGTGTGTTTGAACCGCTTATAAAGGCAGGCGGGAAGGCAATAACAGGACAGCCGCTTGCCAATATTTTAAATCCTTATGAAGCAGAAATTATAGAAACTTTATACTCACCAGTTGATGCAAATGTATTCTTTATACATAATGAACCTTTAACTTATGCAAATACAGCGGTTATAAAACTGGTGCAATAAAAAACTGCATATGCTATACCGTTAAATAAGCCTGGCAGGATAAAAAGCTGTCTTTGCCAGGCAGCATGGTGTATTTAATTAGCAGCTGGGAGCGAAAAGATAAATTCTGTACCAACGCCTTCAGTGCTTATTACATTTATATTTTCATTATGTGATTCTATTATTTCTTTTGTAATTGAAAGCCCCAGGCCTGTCCCTTTTTTATCCTTGCCACGTGAAAGGTCTGTCTTATAGAACCTGTCCCAGACTTTATTTATATTGTCCCTGGGTATGCCTATGCCATGGTCTTTAACAGATATAAATGCTTTGGTATTCCGTCTTGCAGTGTGTATTTCAATAACTGAATTGTTGTGGCTGAATTTAACGGCATTATCAAGAAGGTTTTGTATAACCTGTTCAATTTTATCTATATCAGCATTTACCATAAGGCTTTTAGCTTCAAAAGTAAGTTCTATGGAAATCTGCTTTTCAGTGCATCTTTGTTCAAATGCAGCAGAACACCGTTTTATTTCATAATTTATATCAAATGTTGAAATATCCATCGGGACACTGCCATTTTCAAACTGCCCCAGCTCCAGCAGGCTGCTTGTAAGTTTGGAAAGCCGTTCTGTTTCAAAAAGTATTATATCAAGATATTTATTCTGCATTTCATATGGGATTGTGCCATCTAAAAGTGCCTGTGTATATCCTTTAACAGATGTAAGGGGTGAACGGAAATCATGTGATACATTGGCAATAAATTTACGCTGGTAATTATCCATATCAGACATTTTGCCTGCCATATATTTTATTGCACCTGCAAGTTCTGACTGTTCATTACCAGGAATTTCTGCCATAGGGTAATCAAACTGGCCGGCAGCATATTTTTTGGCAGCTTTGGTCATAAGCTTTACAGGAACTGCAGTCTGTACATAAAGGTAAAACATCACCAGCATAACAATCAGGGTAAATGTAATATAACATAATACAATGGCATCTGTATAATACACTGACTTATCCTGCATGGGCTTTAATTCTTTAGAAAGTATAATATAATACAATGTTTCCATTGACTCTGTTACAGGATAGATTACTGCAACTGATTTTTCAGGAAACAGGCTGTCTGTACTGGTTTCTGTTATGGTCTGGTATGAAAGGAAATTCTGGTCATAATTATTTAAAAATTTCCCTTCGCGGTTATTGTCTTTATCTGAATCAATAATTATCCTGCTGTCTGGTTCTGTAATTATTATACGTGCTTTTGTTATTTTCTGTATTAATGAAAAATTGTGCTTTAATGCAATTAACGTATTGCCAGAAGAGGGCAGGGATACTCCTGGAATATAGTTTTCTGCAATTATATTTGCCTCATTGTAAAGTGAATCTTTTGCTTCACTTAATATTTTATCATATACAAGTGAAACCCCGTATGTGTTTAAAATTATAAGGGAGGTTATTATAATAATTGTATATGATAATAAAAACCTGGCTCTTAGTGAAAATTTCATATATTACCAGCCCCGTTTCCCATGGTATTCAAATTTATAGCCAATACCCCATACAGTTCTGATATCCCATACGGGATGGTCTTTAAATTTTTCACGAAGCCTTTTAATGTGTACATCTACGGTACGTGTATCGCCGATATAGTCATAACTCCATATATGGTCTAAAAGCTGTTCCCTTGTAAATACCTGGTTGGGATGTGATGCAAGGAAGTAAAAAAGTTCTAATTCCTTCGGTGGCATTTCAATCCTGCTGCCATTATATGTTACAGAATAATCTGTCTGGTTTATTACAAGACCTGGGAAAGTTACACATTCCTTAGGAAGCGCTTCATCTTCAGGAACAGGCTTTTCAGGAGTAAAACGGCGCAGTACAGCTTTTACCCTTGCAACCATTTCTTTTGAGTCAAATGGTTTCATAATATAATCATCTGCACCAAGTTCAAGACCCAGGACCTTATCAAATGTTTCACCTTTGGCAGAAAGCAGGATAACAGGAAGTGAGGAAGACTTTCTTATCTCCCTTAACACTTCATAGCCATCAATTCCCGGAAGCATTATATCAAGAAGTACAAGGCCTGGCATATATGATTTTACAGCAGCAAGTGCTGCCTCGCCATCATTTGCAATTCTGGTATCAAAACATTCTTTTGTAAGGTAAAGTGATATTAATTCTGCGATGTTTTCATCGTCATCCACAATTAAAATTTTTTGTTTTTCAAGCATTATTTCTACTCCGTTTTTATTATAGTAACTATTTAAATTCAACAATGGTCACACCCATGTCACCTTCGCCAAATTCGCCAAGACGGAAGGATTTAACATATTTTGTGCGTTTAAGGTGGCCATGTACAGCATTGCGCAAAGCACCAGTACCTCTGCCATGTATAACAGTAACCTGTGACATATGTGCAAGATACGCATCATCAAGGTACTTGCCAAGTACAGGCATTGCCTCATCAACAGTCATTCCTATAAGGTTTACTTCCTGGTGGATTGATGAAGCCTTGCTCATCCTTATATTGCCGCTTCCTGATTTCTTTTTGCTGCCACTGTCCTTTTCCACAGGCTGTTTTATAAGCTCTATATCTTTAATATTTGCCTTAGTCCTTAAAAGGCCAGCCTGTACAAATAAATCGCCTTTATCATTAGGCAGGGTGCTTACAGTACCTGTTATATTAAGTGGAATTATCCTTACATCTGAACCCGTCATAAGGTCAGATGCTTTAACAGCCTTTGCTTTTGGTTTATCTTTCTGGGCAGCTGCCTTTGCCTGGCTTTTATCAAGCCTGCCCCTTAAATCTGCCCTTTGTGCTTCCATTTCACGTATATGTTTGTCACTCTGTGCCCATTTAGTATACTTACGTATAGTTTCATCGGCATATTCTTTGGCTTCATTAAGTATTCTTGCCGCTTCCGTGTTAGCATTCTGTAATATGCGCTCTTTGGAACTTTCAAGTTTCTCTGTTTTTTCACGCAGCTCTTTTTTAAGGGCAGATATTTCCTTCCTGCTTTCAGAAGCATGGTGGCGTTCTTTTTCAAGGTCTGCCCTTGTCTTTTCAAGGCTGCTTATAACATCTTCAAACTGCCTGGCATCAGATGATACATGGGCTTTTGCATCTTCTATTATATTATCAGGAAGCCCTAGCCTCTTTGATATCGCAAATGCGTTGCTTTTGCCGGGCATGCCAATTAAAAGGCGGTATGTTGGCTGCAGGGTTGCCACATCAAACTCACAGCAGGCATTTTCTACACCAGGGGTCTGTAAAGCATAAAGTTTAAGTTCGCTGTAATGTGTAGTTGCCATAACAACAGAGCCACGTTTATGCAGGCTGGTTAAAATAGCCGTAGCAAGGGCAGCACCTTCTACAGGGTCAGTACCAGCACCAAGTTCATCAAAAAGCACAAGGCTTTCTTCATCAGCCTCATTAAGTATTGAAACAGTATTAACCATATGTGATGAAAATGTACTAAGGCTTTGTTCAATGCTTTGTTCATCACCAATATCTGCAAATACTTCTTTAAATATCCTTAAAGAAGAACCATCAAATGCAGGGATATGGAGACCGGCCTGCCCCATAAGTGTAAAAAGCCCTGTTGTTTTAAGTGAAACAGTTTTACCGCCGGTATTAGGGCCTGTAACAACAAGAAGTGAGAAATCCCTGCCAAGGTTTAAATCTATAGGTACTGCCTGCTTGCTGTCTATAAGCGGGTGGCGTCCCTTCTTAATATCAATATAATTTTCCTCTGGAAATTTTGGTTCAACTGCACGCATCTTTTTAGAAAGCATTGCCTTTGCAAATATAAAATCAAGTTCTGAAAGAACATTAAAATCCTGGTTTATAAAAAATTCCTGTTCCGCTGCCTGGTTACTTAAATCTGCAAGGATTTTTTCAATTTCCTGCTGTTCCTGTATCTCCAGTCCACGTATCTCATTATTTAACTTAACAATAGATGCAGGCTCAATAAAAAGGGTAGAGCCGGTAGAAGACTGGTCATGCAGCATACCACTGAAAGAAGAACGGTATTCTGCCTTGACCGGCAGGCAGTACCTTCCATTGCGCATAGTTATAATTGCATCCTGCAGCATATTGCGGCTGCTGCCATTTAAAATACTTCCAAGCTGTTCATGGATTTTATCACCTGCCATTTTAAGCTTGCGTCTTGTCTGTAAAAGCCCCGGGCTTGCATCATCTGCTATCTCGTCTTCTGTAAGTATGCACCGCCTTATTTCCTGCATAAGCGGGAAAAGGGGTTCAATAAGCTGGTATCTTTCATTTAAACAGTCACCTGTTTCATCAGGGCCATCAGAACCACTAATGCCCTGGCGGAAGAAATTCTTAATACGCCCTGCCGTATTTAAAAGTGCTGATATAGCAAGCAGCCCGCCTGTACCAAGAATTGCCCCTGCTTTAAGGCGCATAAGGCTTTCGCGTATATCAGAAATGCCACTGAAAGATATTTCACCTTGTGTAAGGATATGCGTAAGCGCAGCAGATGTTTCACGCTGTGCTGTTATAATCCATTCCCTGTCACTGCCAGGAAGAAGGCGGCGGCATAACTCCTTGCCATAAGGAGATGCGGCAAGGTCTTCAAGTTGTTTTATAATTTTATCATACTCTAAAGTATGCAAAGCTTTATCATTCATAAATATTAATCTCCATTCTGGGTATCTGGATTCCATACCCAATGTTAAATATATAATACACTAGCTGGCCTGGTTTTATCAATAGAAAAATGTGCCGGTTTATTCTTTGGAAGTTAAAACTATTTATTACATAATTTTAAATAAAAATACTGTTTTTAGGGGGATTAATTTTATTTATAAAAAAATATGAGGTATGAATATATAAGAGTGTTATGTGTATAAGTAACAGCCAGCTTATTTTATTTATATTTATAAATGGGAAATGCAATGGGCTATTTAAAGAAAATAGAATATAAGATTTTTCCAAAAAAATCATTTCTGGTATTTTATAATTGTTCTGGATATGGCAGGATGTAATAATGGTATTAGAATTATTAAAAAGCAATGAAAGTTATTCGGTTTTACCAAATGAAAAGAAAGCTTCCAATGGATTTCTAATTAGCAGGGATGGAAGAAACCGGACCATCCCCTGGAGTTTTGGAGACTCTTAACAAAATGGTTAAAAACAGCCATTTTACTAGGGAAAAAGAAACTTTATAAAAGGCTGTACCCACTTTTGTACCCAGTTTTTTTTGATACGGTTTTAAAGCCTGAAAGTGGTTTATAAATATTTTTTGCCATATCCTGCCTTTGGCCTGTCCAGTATATTTTCACAAATCCTTTAACAATAAAAATACTACCTCCAGGAACACAAGTATGGTATAATAAGGATAATAACAAAAAGGAGGTGTTTCACATGAATTATAAACCATCAATACCAACAGGAATAGAGTTTTATAAAGAGATGATAAGTGAAAAATACTACTATATAGATAAAACATTATTGATACGTGATTTATTAGCAAATAAAAATAAAGTTACATTATTTACACGTCCAAGGCGTTTTGGGAAAACATTAGCCCAAAGTATGTTAAAAACCTTTTTTGAAAAAGAGATGCTTCCAGATGGAACAGTATCAGATAATTCTGTATATTTCCAAGGGAAAAAAATTATGGCAGCAGGAGAAGAATATACAAAACATATGGGACAATATCCTGTAATATTCCTTTCACTTAAATCGGCAAAACAGCCAACTTATGAAATGGCATATAAAATCCTGAAGCAAAGTATTGCAAATGAATTTATAAGACATGGATATATACTTAATAGCGAAACCCTGCTGCCAGTACAAAAGACGTTATTTAATTCATTTATGGAGCAAAAAGCAGAACCATCAGACTATGCTACAGCATTACAGACTTTATCAGAGTGCCTTGAAAAATACCATAACCAAAAAGTAATTATACTTCTTGATGAATATGATGTACCACTTGAAAATGCTTATTTCAATGGTTTTTATGATGAAATGGTTTCATTTATCCGTTCACTGTTTGAATCTGCACTAAAGACAAATGAAAGCCTTAAAATGGCTGTAGTAACAGGCTGTTTACGTATAAGCAGGGAAAGCATATTTACAGGGCTTAATAATTTAAAAATAATTTCTGTATTAGATGAAAGCTATGCAGAATACTTCGGATTTACACAAAATGAAGTTGATGCTTTTTTAGAATCTTATGGAATAACATATAAAAGAAATGAAGTAAAAAGCTGGTATGATGGTTATCTTTTTGGGAATACAGAAGTTTATAACCCATGGAGCGTAATAAACTATGTTTATGATATTACCAATAAAAATACAGATTTCCCAAAACCTTACTGGTCAAACACATCTTCTAACAGTATTGTACGGGAATTAATTGAAAATGCAGACGATAATACAAGACAGGAACTTGAAGAACTTATTGCAGGCGGTACAATAGAAAAACCTGTACATGAAGACATCACTTATGAAGATATCCATAAATCACAGGACAACTTATGGAATTTCCTGTTTTTTACAGGATATCTTAAAGTTATAGAAAAAAAATTCATGGAACGGCAGATATACCTTTCCATGACAATACCAAATGAAGAAATACTTTATATATATGAGAACAATATCAGGGAATGGTCTTTGCAATGTATAGAAAAACAGGATTTATCAGGGCTGGTAACAGCATTTGAAAACGGGGACTGTGAAACTGAACACTTAAAACACAAAGGATACGCAAAGGCAGGGCTATAATACTTGAATTTAAAGTAACAGACAGCATAAACGGACTGAAAAAAGGCTGTGCAGAAGCATTGGAACAGATAGAAAAACTTCATTATGATAATGATATAAAAAAAGAGGGCTATACTGATATACTTAAATACGGGGTATGTTTCTATAAGAAAGAATGTATGGTAATGAAAGAAAAGTAAACAGATATAGCTTTTACATTCTGTTGCAAAAATACAGATTATTGACTTTTTATACAGGGCTGGTATAATTTTATTAACAAAGTTAAAAATGTATGGCAATAACTATAAACAGGCTTAAATCCATAAAAATATAAAAACTGTCTAGGGAGGTGGTTAGACAGTACAGGAAGCATATGATGTAATAAATAAGTTTATACAGGGCGTAAAGATACAGCTTAGCAGCCATGTACAGTACATTATTTTGTATGGTTCATATGCAAGGGGTGAAGAAAGGGCAAATTCTGACATTGATATTTTATTGCTGGTTGATTTGCCAGATAAAGAAATAAAAGAGATACAGAACAATATATATGACCTGGCATTTGAAATAATGTGGTCGCAATCCCACTGGCTTTAGACGGTGGGTTAAGACCAC
>CAJTOK010000031.1 GCA_910577825.1 uncultured Lachnospiraceae bacterium
ATACGAGGTCTATGAAGCAGGAAGCCCATTGGCTTTAGACAATGGGTAGTTCACAATAACTATGTGCTTGTTAGCATATTTCCTGTAAAAAGAAGCTGTTTTATCCAGGTTAATTCCTGAATGGTATTTGTCATTGCTTATACTTATACTTCCTATATTCCTTAGCCCTTTTTCAGTATACAGTCCTTTAAATTCATTTGCAATATAGTGTGCCAGCCTGTTAAAATTATGTATAATGTCCTTGTTGCATATGCTCCCGTTTGTAACACACGAAAATGTTAATATCCTTGATTTGCGCCGTATTATCCCATCAACCAGGTATTTAATAGTTCCTGGGGCTAAACATAATGTCCGCACTGTCTGAAATCCTTTTGCGCCCAGACACACCGCTTTGTTTATTTGTATGGCAGATAATCAAGAAAGTACAGCTAAATTCTTCCCCTAATTCACACAAACTGTTCAGGCAGTCCCTCATTTCATTCCTTTTGCCCATGTTCATGTAAAAAATATTACCTTTTGTGGTCCACGTTCTATAAACTTCCCTGGCACGGTTTCAAAAAAATATCCTGCTGCCAGAACTTAAAGCCGCCGCAATGCCGCCATCACCTGCCATGACTGCTATATGTCCTTTTGGTATGTATTCTGGCACAAGCCACTTTACTTGTTTTTTCTCCACTTTTGCCATAGATATAAGTTTTGGGAGTGTTATTTTACCAGCCAATATTTCCACCTCTTTCTATTTCTTTTAATTCCCCTGGCGGTGCTTTGAACATGCCCATGCTTTTCATCACGCCGCATGGATGTATTCCGTTGTAGTGCTTCTGCTTGTAGGTTTATTTGCCGGCCTGTTTATGTCTAAGAAGGACGTATACGAGAAACAGGTTAAGAAAGCAAAGAAAGCCCATAAGAAAGAACAGCGCCAGTTAAAACAGATAGAAAGGAGGAGCGCAAGAAATGCTAAAAAGAATGCAAAAGCAGGAAGAGGATAATGTTGAAAAAATAGTAACTCCTTCAGGAGAGGTCCTTATTAAAGATAAAAGACAGATAGCTAAGGATAAGTTCCGAAAGTTTATGCTGGGCTCCAAGGACAGGGAAGGTTTCCTCAAAGTATTTGTAATTTATGCTTTGCTTATATGTATAGGCTTTATATATATTTACCCTATACTGCATATGTTAAGCAGCAGTTTTATGACACTTGATGATTTGCTTGATTCATCTATTAACTGGATACCAAGCTCCTTCAATCTTGATAATTACAAACAGGCAGCAAAGAGTATGAATTTCTGGACATCATTTGGCCAGAGCATAATAGTTGCAGGAGCACCTACACTATGTAACCTTATATCATGTTCAGTTATTGGATACGGGCTTGCACGTTTTGAATTTCCAGGCAAGAAGGCTGTACTTGTTATAATATTATTTACATTTATCCTTCCAAGCCAGGTTACAATGATACCTACATATGTACTTTATTCTAAAATGGGTATCCTGGGCTCAATATGGGCATTCGTGCTTCCAGCAATACTTGGGATGGGAATAAATGCACCAATATTTATACTTATATTCTGGCAGTTCTTCAGGCAGGTACCAAAGGTACTTATTGAAGCAGCACAGATAGACGGTTCTGGCTACTGGAAGTCATTCTACAGGATTTCGCTTCCTTCAGCAGCACCTGCTATTATAACAGTATCACTTTTCTCATTTGTATGGTACTGGAATGAATCCTACCTGACATCTATGTATGTATCAGGAATAAATAAATCAACAGGCTGGACTTCACTTATTATACAGCTTAAAAACTTTGCAACAAACTATGATAAGTATTCACAGACAGCTGCCAGTGCTGCAACAAGCATTAATGAATCAATTAACATGTCTGGTACAATGCTTAGTATACTGCCGCTTATGATTATGTACTTTGTACTACAAAGGTATTTTGTAGAAAGTATTGACCGTACAGGAATTACAGGTGAATAAATCCTGGCCGCTGTAAATATATCATTAATACAGCTAATGGTAATATATAGTTTGAAAAAATATAAAATAATTCACAAAAAGGTGTGGAAATAGTAGAAATAATATGTTATAATCTACTACATCAAGGAGAGTTTTGGAGAAAAATATTTAAAAAGAGGAAGAAGTATGAGGAAAAAGTTATTAGCATTAGCACTTTCCATGTCCATGGTATTCGGGCTTGCAGGATGTGGAGGAAATGGCGGGGGAGGTGGTGATGACCCTGCTACTGGCCAGGGCAAGAGCGATTCAAAGGCTGTATCTGGTGAAACAGAGGAAAAGGATATTAACGGGATTAAATATAAGGTAGCAACAGACCTGACAAAGGATAATATTAAACTTACATATTTCCATTTTGACCAGAAAGAAACAGTCGAATACCTGACAAAAAGATTTGAGGAATTATACCCGAATATTGATGTAGAACCGGTTTTCAATGATGTTTCAACTTATAACCAGACTCTTAACACACTTGTTTCTGACAGCAATACACCTGATGTAATTATGTATTCTGATGCAGATTTTGCATTAAGCAATTTCCTGTTAAGGGATGTATCAGATTACTGGGAGTCTGACCCTGAAACAAAGGAACTTGCTGCAACAGTTAATGACTGCGGGCTTGGATGCTATGAAACAAGTGCAAGGTATGGTGTGCCTGTTAAGTTCTTCCCGACAGGGATGTATGTTGACTTAAATGTTCTCAAGAAACTGAATATACCAGTTCCTGACAGAAACTGGATATGGAGTGATATGATAAAGCTTATAAAAGACTGTACAGTTAAGGATTCCCCTGACAATATGGCTTACTATGGCTGTGGTTTCTATAACAGGCTTGATTCATATTATGGAATTGCTGCTGCACAGACAATCAAAGGTGAATTTGGTTTTAATGGTACAAATTTTGACCTTAGCATATGGGCTATAGGTGAGCAGGAATTTGCAGACTTAAAACAGGGCGGATATATTGCACCAGAAACAAAGACTGTACCTATGGAGAACTGGACAGGTAACTTTGAAGGCTGGTGTGGTACTACAGGCCATGTTGCATTATTTACAGAAGCTTTCTGGACATTCCAGAATACATGGAATACAGAGGAGTTTGAACAGTATAACCTTGATATTGTACCTTATGTTGTACCAGCAGTAAGTGCAGAAGATGCCAAGGAAGACCTCCACCACACAGTCGCAACTATAGACTTTGGCGGTATTACAACATCATGTGAATATCCACGTGAGGCATATGAGCTTCTTAAATTTATGGGATTTGGGCAGAACGGCTGGAAGACAAGGATTGAAATGTATAACAATCCTGAGAATACAGATGCTGCAGGTACTGCACTGAAGCATGTTACTATGCCTGCACCTATAACTACAAACCAGGAAATCTGGGACGGATATATTGATATGTTCTGTGAAGGCATGGATGATGAGCATAAAGACCACTGGAGACAGTATTTTGCAAGCTGCATGGAGCCTATTCCTTTCGGCTGGACCAGTATTGCAGGATATTGGAACTACTGTGATGAATACTTTAATAAGATTGAAAGCAACGGTGTAAAAGGTATACATACCATAGTAGACTCTGGCAAGAAGAAAGCTGCTGACTTTGCAGACGAGGCTACTACTAAAGCTAACTGGTACCATGCAAAGGCTATGCTTGATTACTTCGGGCCTTCAGGTTATGGCGTGCTTTCAGATGATGATATTGCTAAGTATGAGAAGATGTTAGAAGATAATAAATAGTAATATAAGCCAGATACAAGTATATAATACCAGGATGGATTAATTTAAAGGCAAGGCATTGTGTCTTGCCTTTTTTTAACAGATACAATACAGTGTGAAAAATATATCTAAGGCAGCAAAAAACGCTACCTGGGATATATTAAATTTCACACAGGAAAAATGCAAAACCAGCATTTTCATCACTATTTGTGCCGCCTTCAGGCGGCATGGGGAAATTTTATGTAATAATTATAAAATAATAAATTTAAAATGGAGAGGATGAAAGTTATGCCAGATAATAAAGAATTAAAATTTAATGAACCTTGGATTTTGCAGAGGGCAGACCCTTTTGTATGTTTCAGGGATGGATGGTATTATTTTACAGCATCAATACCAAGTTATGACTGTATTGCACTGCGCCGTTCCAAAACTTTAGCAGGTCTTGCAGATGCAGAGGAAAAGGTTATATGGAGAAAGCATGAAAGCGGTATTATGAGTGAAAATATATGGGCGCCGGAGCTGCATTTCCTTTTTGGGAAGTGGTATATATATTTTGCAGGCGGGGAGAAGGAAAATATCTGGAATATACGTCCATATGTACTTGAATGCCAGGGGGATGACCCGTATAATGATGAGTGGGAAGAGAAAGGCAAGATGCAGCGTGCAGAAGGGGATATATTCTCATTTGAGGCATTTTCGCTTGATGCAACAGTTTTTGAGAATAAGGGCAGATATTATTATATATGGGCTGAAAAAGTAAGCGTAGGACCGCAGATTTCCAACTTATATATTGCCGAGATGGAATCGGGGTATAAGCTTAAGACAGTACAGGTATTGCTTACAACACCTGATTATGACTGGGAGCGTATAGGTTTCTGGGTAAATGAAGGCCCTGCTGTTATTAAACGTGGCGGAAAAATTTATATGACCTATTCTGCAAGTGAAACAGGTGTGGATTATTGCGTGGGTATGCTTACAGCTGATGAAAACAGCGACCTGCTGGACCCTCTTTCATGGAAAAAGGAGAGATACCCTGTCCTTAAAACAGATAATGAACTTGAGATATATGGACCGGGCCATAATTCATTTACTGTAGATGAAGAAGGTAATGATATTCTTGTATACCATGCACGTAAAGAAACAGAGATAACAGGCGACCCGCTGTATAACCCTAACCGCCATGCAATGCTTATGAAAATTAAATGGGATGCAGAAAACAGGCCTGTATTTTCATATTATAACTAAAAACTAATAACACATACTTGGAGGTATAAAGTAAATGGCAGATTTATTTATTAATGAAGGCAATGAACTAGGAAAGATTGAACCGGAAGTATACGGGCATTTTTCCGAACATCTGGGAAGATGTATTTATGAAGGTATCTATGTAGGGGAAAATTCTGATATACCTAATGAGAATGGCATGAGGACAGATGTTGTTGAAGCACTTAAAGAATTAAAAGTCCCAGTGCTGCGCTGGCCGGGCGGCTGTTTTGCAGATGAGTACCACTGGAAAGATGGCATTGGTGATAAATCATGCAGAAAGAAAATGATTAATACACACTGGGGAGGTGTCGTAGAAGATAACAGTTTTGGCACACATGAATATATGGAACTTTGCCGCCAGCTTGGCTGCAAAACCTATATTAATGGAAATCTTGGAAGCGGGACTGTACAGGAGATGTCCGAATGGGTAGAATATATGACATTTAAAGGGGTTTCACCGATGGCAGATTTAAGGGCTGCTAACGGGCATGAAGAGCCATGGACAGTTGACTTCTTTGGTGTTGGCAATGAAAACTGGGGATGCGGGGGCAATATGACACCAGAATATTATGCCAATGAGTACCGCCGTTACCAGACTTATGTAAGGAATTATGATAAGAATAAAACCATTAAAAAAGTGTGCTGTGGGGCAAATGTGGATGATTATTACTGGACTGAGGGGGTATTAAAGACAGCATTTGACCATGGGAAGAAGTTCCATGGTTTTATGGATTACCTTTCACTCCATTATTATGTGCATCCTGAAGGCTGGAAGAGGAAGGGAAGCGCAACAGTTTTCAGTGACAAGGTATGGTATAAGACACTTTATAAAGCACTTTGCATGGACAAGCTTGTTACAAGGCATGGTGCAATTATGGATAAGTATGACCCTGGCAAGAAGATTGGAATGTGCGTGGATGAATGGGGTGCATGGTATACCAATGAACCAGGTACTAACCCAGGCTTTTTGTACCAGCAGAATACAGTACGTGATGCGCTGATTGCAGGCATAACACTTAATATATTTAATAAGCACTGTGACAGGGTAAAGATTGCAGCACTTGCACAGATGGTAAATGTACTGCAGGCTGTACTGCTTACAGAAGGCGGGGAGATGGTTAAGACCCCTACTTACCATGTAATGCACATGTACCGTTACCACCAGGGGGCACAGCTTCTTGAAAGTGCAGTTACAGGCGCAGGTGAAACCGGGACAAAGAAATGGACTGTTCCTAAAATTACAGAATCAGTATCTAAAGATAAAGATGGCATAATAACAATTACATTAAATAATCTTTCTATTGAGTCTGCTGAAGATATTAATATAAGGCTTTCTGGTACTGGTTATAAAGTTGCAGAAGCAAAGATTGTTACAAATACTGATATACGTGCATATAACACATTTGAAGCACCTTTGGCAGTGACAGAAAAAGAATTTAAAGACTATACAGAAAGTGAAGGCGGCATAGCTGTAAAACTTCCTTCTAACAGTGTAGCAATGCTGCGTATAATGAAATAGCATGGCAGAAATATGTAAAAGATGCCTGCTCCGGGATATGGCAGAGGCAGACCAGAAGATGATTGGAAAATACAGGGAAGCAATTAAAAAGGCTGACAGGGTGGACAGCAAAGAGTACGAAAGAAGGCTTTCCATATGTAAAGAATGCGGGCTTCTTAATTCAGGAACCTGTGGGGCATGTGGCTGTTATGTAGAGCTGCGTGCCCTGGCAAAGGCAGGGAAGTGCCCGCATAAGAAATGGCAGATAGTATAAACTATCTGCCTTTTTTCTAAGCTTCTGTGCCCAGAAGTTTGTTCTGTGAAGTTTTTTGTGTAACTGGTGCATAGTTTATCGAAACATTAATATCCTGCCCGTAATTGCCAAACGCCTTACCATAAAGAGTAAGCCCCCCCGTGTGCTTGGCATTATTATTAACTGCAAATTTTAACCGTATATTACTGCGGTAATCAAGCTTTAAGTCATTAATGGTTATATCAGAAATCTTAAGCCCGTCAATAAAAGTCCCTTTGCGGTTTACCACCAGAAGTTTAAGCAGGCCATACTGGTTCCAGTTCTCAGGCCACCATCCCGGAGTAAAAAGTCCCTTTACATCCCCGAAATCACCAGGTGAAGTCCAGTTTCCAAGGCATACACCATTCAGGTAAAACTCTATATCAGATGGCCATTCATTATTAATTCCAGGTGCTTCAGAACCAAGTTCCATTGTTATTGAAATCTTTGTAATCTTCTGGAACCTTGGTATAAAGTTAGGTATTACATATTCTACATATCCTTTGGAAAACCAGAGGATATCTGCGTCATACCTGTCAGGGTGTTCAAAATATCTTGAATCATCCACTTCACCTATTAAAGCTTTGCTTGATGCAAGGCCGCATGTTGGTGCAATATCAAAACCGGCATAATGGCCAATTTTAATTTCAGAGTTATATACATCTTCATTGGCAGATTGTTCTTCAAGGTCAATCAGTATCCTGTCCCAGTGTATAGAGCAGATTTTCTGGTTGCCATGTACAACTGATTCTGCAGAAGTGTTAATTAACCCGCAGTTCTCAAGTTTTTTAATATGTCCTGTTAAAGCTCCATTAGTAATATTAAGACGGGATGCAAGTTCCTTCATGCTCATATTACTATTTTCAAGCAGGATATTTAATATCTGGATACGGACATCAGACCCAAGCGCTTTAAATATCTCAAGTCCTTCTTCTAGCGATGTAATATGTAACAAAGCAATCTCCCTCTTTCCTTCTAGTATTAATTACATTATATAAAAAAAATAGCATATAGTCAAATAAATCTAAATAGTTTTAGGTTTTTTTGTTAAAAATGCCGGTATCCAGAAAGCCTTTAATTACAGTGGTGTATAACTCTTACATTATAAACGGTATCTAAAATTTAAAATAATTTACGTTGTTTTAAATACTAAAAAAACAGGACAGGGGGCTGTCCTGTCCTGCATTGGATATAATATGGCAAGTTAATTCTATTTTTTTACTCTAACTTTTACTGAAACTTTAAACTTGCCGCATTTTGCTGTAATCTTAGCTGTGCCTGTTTTCTTAGCTGTAACCTTTCCTTTGGCGTTGACAGAAAGTACAGATGGCTTTGAAGAAGTCCATTTTACTTTACTGGTATTAACACCTGAACCAGTTACTTTATAAGTAAGAAGCAGTTCCATACAGGTGACAAAGTTAATACTAAAGATGTTAAAGTTACAGCTGTTTATGCAAATGGACAGATAAAAGAAGTAACAGATTTTACAAGTGATGCTTCCAGTATAGATACTTCCAGGACTGGGGAAAAGCCGCTTACAATTACATATTCAGAAGGAGGTGTATCAAAGTCAGTAAAGCTTAAGGTATCAATAGTATCAAAAGCAGCAAAAGTTAAAAACCTTAAAGTGAAAGTTTCAGGCAAAAAAACTAAAACAGTTAAACTTACATGGGGCAAAGCTTCAGGAGCAAAAGGCTATGAGGTATACTATAGCAGCAAAAAGAATAAAGGCTATAAGTATATTACCGAAACAGAAGACAGGAATTATTCATACGAAGATACAGAGAAAACTTTAAAAAGCGGCAAGACATACTATTTCAGTGTAAGAAGCTTTAAAACATTTAATGGCAAAACAGAATATAGTGGATATACAACTGTAAAAGCCAAGGTTAAATAACGGCAGATTGTACAATATAGCCGTTTTTTGTAAAGGTTAAGATGAAATATTTTTGATATTTGTATATGCTTTTGGTGGTTTTTACCATATAATCCACATAAAATACACAATTTATACATATTTTTTACACAAAGTATTGACAAATATTGAAACAAATGTTAAAATAGTTTAGAAATCAATGAACGTTTCATAAAGGAGGAGTTTAATTATGTTTTAAAAGTTTTTAAGCGGCGTTTTAGCTGCCACAATGATTGTAAGCGGAACATCATACGTGAACACAGCAACAGCAGAAGCAGCAGCTCCAAAGCCAACTTATTATTTTGACATGAACAAAGCTAACAAGAAGGTTATCCAGGTTGCACGTAAAGGGGATGACCCAAATACCCTTAAACCAACACAGGCTAATGTTGATAAAGGCGGGGTAATGCCATCAAAGACTGGTAAAAAGCTTAGTTATGTAAAAGGTAAAAAAGGCAAGGCACTCCAGCTGGACCGTGCTTATGGTGCAGAGCTTACAGGTGTTAAGCTTGGAAAAGGTTCATGGACAATTTCATTCTGGGTAAACCCAGATGGCGAATCTGCTGATTACACACCAATATTCTTTACATCAAGCAACAAAGCCAATGACCCTAAAAATACAAAGTGGCTTTCAATTACAACTGCTAATGAATGGGATGCTGGCGGAAATCCTGTAATCTGGTCACATTCTATATCAAATGGCGCTAATGATGAGTTCCCATGGTATGGTTACCAGAACAGCAAGGGTGAATGGGAGAAGAAAGTGGCCATTCCTGGCGGAAAGTGGACACATGTTACACTGGTAGTTGATGCAAGCGATACTTGTGAGTATGGTGAAGCAGGTACTGACGGATATGTTAAAGCACTGCATGGCTGGACATTTATCAATGGCAAACTTCATGGCAATGGTACAGTAGCACATAATACAATGTCAGACACTAACAGGTTCTTCCTTGGTACTAACTTATGGGATTTAGGCTTCAAGGGCAAGATTGATGATGTTAAAATCTGGAAGAAAGCCATTGTTACAAGTAAATCAATAGGTAAGAAGAACGGTATTAAAAACGCTGAGAAAGTAATTAAATCTATTATGTAATTAATAGAAAGGTATATAATTTAAGCATATCAAATGTTAGAGCTGGGATTTCACAGTAATACATATACAACAGGCTGTATAGTGGAGACTATACAGCCTGTTTGTTTTGATATATTTGCTGTTTATGTAAATCTGTACAATTATTTAAAAAGTTTAACTGCATTGTTTATTTCTTTACGTGCAGAGCTTCTTTTAAGGTCAGAGTAATCAAAAAATATAAATCCGCTGGTTTCACCAGTATCCTGCGCATATTTTACCTGGCGTTTTAAGACAGTATTACTTTTAGCCCAGCCTTTATCGCCTATAGCCTTTGCCTCCTTAGCGCTGATTCCCGCCCTGTAGGCGGCAAGCCCTGCATAAAGTTTTACGTTTTTATGCCTCTTAACAGCTGTCCATGTATTTAAAGTCTTTTTATACGGACAGGACGGATGTTCAAAAGACCAGTATATCTGTGGGCATATGTAATCAATATAACCTGGGTTCTGCATCCATTCTTTCACATCACAGTAATAATTATTATTAAGATAAAGGTTATCCATATTGCCAGCAGGGCTTATGCCAAATACACATTTTTTATTTGTATTTTTAACTGCTGAATATACATTTTTAATAAGCCTGCTGACATTCTTGCGGCGCCATGTTACTATGCCCTGTGGCGTAGTGCCATTATTTTTGCACTTCTTAACATATGTATTATATTCTTTTGCGTCAAAATTCTTCCTGTATTCTGTCCCTAGGGCAGGATAAAAATAATCATCAAAATGTATTCCATCAATATCATAGTTCTTTACAATTTCCTTTACGCCATTAACTATAAGTTTCTGTACCTGGGTCTTTGACGGGTTAAAATAAAGCCTGCCATCATAGTTAAGCACATTCCTTCTTAATGATGGTGATTTTGAATTACGCCATTTATAAGCATATGAAGATTTGGCAAGTGCTGAATTACTTGTAGTATCTTTGGTTATGCGGTACGGGTTAATCCAGGCATGGATTTTTAGTCCCCTTTTATGTGCCTCTGCTACCATAATTGAAAGTGGGTCAAAGCCAGGGCTTTTTCCAATTTTGCCTGATGAATACCGTGACCATGGGAAATATTTGGAATTATACATGGCATCGGCAAACATTCTTACATGGACAAATACATCACTAAAATTATTTGCCTTACATGTATCAAACATGGTTTCTGCCTGTCTGGTAAAGGACTCCCTTGTATATCCTTTTTCGTTGTAATCAAAGAATGAAACCCATACACCATGAAGTTCACTGGAAGCAGGGGATTTACTGCCAGAACTTCCAGGATTAACTGTATTATTTTCATTATCTGTACCATCTTTATCACCAGTGTTACTGACAGCCGGAGGGGACACAGGCCCGCCCGTGCCACTGTCTGCTTTTCTTATATCTTCCAGTGCTTTTGCATTGTCCGGGTGCTTATAAACATATAAAGTAAAAACAGCACACGACACAAGTATTAATAAGGTTAAAACTGTTAATAAGAAGTGTTTCTTTTTAGCGGGCGTGTAGTTATTTTTCTGCATAAGAACACATACCTTTCCTGGATAAATTTTATTATTATATTTTATGATTGTCCTGGTATACAAGTGCGGCACTTATAAATCCCTTAAATAAAGGATGCGGCCTGTTCGGGCGTGATTTAAATTCAGGGTGTGCCTGTGTTGCAATAAACCATGGATGGTCTGGAAGTTCACACATCTCTACAATACGCCCGTCAGGTGAAAGCCCTGAGAATGACAAGCCATTTTTAATAAGTTCATCACGGTAGTAATTATTAACTTCATAACGGTGCCTGTGTCTTTCATGGATTGTTTCAGTCCCATATAGTTTATAAGCTTTTGAGGACTTGTCAAGCACGCAGGGATAAGAACCAAGCCTTAATGTGCCGCCTATATCCTCTATCCCGTCCTGTTCAGGCATAAGGTGGATTACGGGATGTGTAGTCTGTGGGTCAAGCTCTATACTGTGTGCATCATGGAAGCCTGCCACATGTCTTGAAAATTCAACTATTGCAAGCTGCATTCCAAGGCACAGGCCAAGGAAAGGCACATTATTTTCACGTGCATACTGTATTGCGGCAATCTTGCCATTAATCCCACGGTCGCCAAACCCGCCAGGAACAAGTATGCCGCTTGCACCGCCAAGTATACTGGCAACATTTTCTGGTGTAAGTTCTTCTGAAGGCACCCACTTTATATTTACATTGCATTTGTGGGCAAAACCGCCATGTTTAAGTGCTTCTACAACGCTTATGTAAGCATCATGGAGGGATGTGTATTTACCGACAAGCGCTACAGTGACATCTTTATCAAGATGCTTGATATTATCAACCATAGACTGCCATTCTGTTATATCAGGTTCAGGGCATACAAGCCCGAGCTTTTCACATACAACATCTGCAAGGTGCTCTTTCTCCATTGCAAGTGGTGCTTCATAAAGAGTTTCAACGTCAAGGTTCTGCAGGACACATTTAACAGGTACATTACAAAAAAGTGCAATCTTATCCCTAAGACCCTGTTCAAGTTCGTATTCTGTACGGCATACAATAATGTCAGGCCATATTCCCATGCCCTGTAATTCCTTTACACTAGCCTGTGTAGGCTTAGTTTTCATCTCACCTGACGCATGAAGATACGGAATAAGGGTAACATGTATAATAATAGCATTTTCATGGCCGGTATCGTGCTGGAACTGGCGTATTGATTCAAGGAAAGGCTGGCTTTCAATATCGCCAACAGTACCACCTACTTCGATAATGGCAATCTGGGTTTCTTTACAGCCGTCATTGCGGTAAAAACGGCTTTTAATCTCGTTAGTAATATGCGGGATAACTTGTACAGTACCCCCGCCATAGTCACCACGGCGTTCCTTGTTTAACACAGACCAGTACACCTTGCCTGTGGTTACATTTGACTGTTTGGTAAGGCTTTCATCAATAAAACGCTCATAGTGCCCAAGGTCTAAATCAGTTTCTGCACCATCATCTGTAACAAATACTTCGCCATGCTGTACAGGGTTCATTGTACCTGGGTCGATATTTATATATGGGTCGAATTTCTGCATAGTAACACTATAACCGCGCATTTTTAGCAGCCTTCCCAGGGAAGCAGCAGTTATTCCCTTGCCAAGGCCTGATACAACTCCACCGGTAACAAACACATATTTGACAGCCATTAAATTATCCTCCTTGTAGTATAACTTTAATTATTGCAATATTATTCTATTATAACGCAAATACCATACCCTGTTCAATCATTTTATTAAAAAAATAGAAATTTCAAACATTATTCACATGATAATATATTGATTTATCTCCATACTAGTTTTATAATGTGGAAGTATAACACCTTAGAGGGAGATGAAGGAGGCGTAATCTTGGAAAATAATAATAACAGGCAGGACCCTAAAAAGAGCCAGAACAGGAAAAGTATAATTATATGCCTTGTGGCAGCACTTGGCATGTTTCTTATATTTTCATTTATGAACAGCCAGGTAGAGAAAGCATCTAATAAGGAAATAACATATGACCAGTTTATTAAGATGCTGGAAGACGGGCAGGTGAAGGAAGTAATCCTTTCATCAGACAAACTGGAGATAATCCCTGTATTACAGGGCAGCACCCTTTATGAAATTACTTATTATACCGGCATTATATCAATGGATTATAACCTTGTTGAAAGGTTAAGCAATGCAGGTGTCAGGTTTTCAAAGGAAATACCAAACAGCTCATCAAGTATTTTATATATGGTAGTTACTACATTAATACCTATACTTTTGTTATGGGGAGGGCTGTTTTTCATATTCCGCATGATATCAAAAGGCTCAGGCGGCGTTATGGGGGTAGGCAAAAGCACTGCCAAGATGTACGTGCAAAAAGAAACAGGCGTTACATTTAAAAATGTAGCAGGGCAGGAGGAGGCTATGGAGTCCCTTACCGAGCTTGTAGATTTCCTCCATAACCCGAAAAAGTATTCAGATATAGGTGCAAGGCTTCCTAAAGGTGCACTTCTTGTAGGGCCTCCTGGAACAGGCAAGACCCTGCTTGCAAAGGCAGTTGCAGGCGAAGCAGGCGTGCCATTTTTCTCACTGTCAGGTTCAGACTTTGTTGAGATGTTTGTAGGCGTTGGCGCATCAAGGGTAAGGGACTTATTTAAGCAGGCACAGTCAATGGCGCCATGTATTATCTTTATAGATGAGATTGATGCAGTCGGCAAAAGCCGTGACACACAGTATGGCGGCGGCAATGATGAGCGTGAGCAGACACTTAACCAGTTATTATCAGAAATGGACGGTTTTGACAGTTCAAAAGGGCTTGTGATACTTGGTGCAACTAACAGGCCGGAGGTACTTGACAAAGCACTTCTGCGCCCGGGACGTTTTGACAGGAGGATAATAGTAGAAAAGCCGGACCTTAAAGGCAGGGTCGATATATTAAAGGTACATGCCAAAGATGTGCTTATGGATGATTCAGTTGACTTTGATGCAATAGCGCTTGCAACAAGCGGCGCTGTTGGTTCAGACCTTGCCAATATGATAAATGAAGCCGCAATTATGGCGGTAAGGGCAGGCAGGAAAGCTGTAAGCCAGTCGGATTTATTTGAGGCTGTTGAAGTGGTAATAGCAGGCAAAGAGAAGAAAGACAGGATACTTGGCAAAGAAGAAAAAAGGATTGTTGCATACCATGAAATCGGCCATGCACTTGTTGCTGCCCTGCAGAAAAATTCAGAACCCGTGCAGAAGATTACAATAGTGCCAAGGACAATGGGTTCACTTGGCTATGTTATGCAGGTGCCAGAAGAAGAAAAGTACCTTATGAGCAAAGATGAGATACTTACACGTATAGTATCACTTTTTGGCGGGCGTGCAGCAGAACAGGTTGTATTTAATTCAATAACCACAGGTGCATCAAATGATATAGAAAAAGCCACACAGCTTGCAAGGGCTATGGTGACACAGTATGGAATGACTGAGAAGTTCGGCATGATAGGGCTTGAATCAGTAGAAGGCAAATACCTTGACGGGCGTACAGTGCTAAACTGTGGTGATGCTACAGAAGCCCAGATAGATGAAGAAGTTATGCGTATACTAAAGGAATGTTATAATAAGGCAGAAAAACTTTTATCAGGTGACAGGGATGCACTTGACAGCCTTGCAGCATTTCTTATTGAACATGAAACAATTACAGGTAAAGAATTTATGAAAATATTCCGTAAAGTTAAAGGCATTGAAGAACCAGAAGGCGATAACTATGATATGCTGGTACTTGATGTTGATGGTACACTCGTTGGCAGTGACAAGCAGATTTCAGAAAATACAAAGAGAGCCATAATAGAGGCACAGAAGCGTGGCAAGACAGTTGCAATCGCTTCAGGACGCTCCATTGCAGGAATAAGGAAAACCGCATCAAATATTGCACTTGAACAATATGGCGGGTATGTAATCGCATATAATGGGACAACTGTGGTAAACTGCAAGACCGGGGAGTGCATTTATAACCAGATGGTGCCGCAGGAAATGGTTAAACCTGTCTACGAAGCGGCAAAAAAAGCGGGTGTAGGCATAGTTGTCTACAATGACAATACAAAAGAAATGGTTTCAGGCAACGGGCTGAATGAATATATAAAAGCCGATGCAATGGCATGTGATGTGACAATAAATGAAGCACATGATTTTGTTAAAGCAGTAAACTTCCCGTTTAATAAATTCCTGTTAAGTGGGACGCCTGCATATATGGCAGAAGTTGAAAAAATTATGGATAAGGAATTTGGAGACAGGCTGAACGTGTTCAGGTCTGACCCGTTCTATGTTGAACTGCTTCCAAGGTATGTGGATAAAGGGGTTGCAGTAGAAAAACTTGTAAAACACCTTGAAATACCACGTGAAAAAGTTATCTGCATAGGTGACAGTTATAACGATATGCCAATGCTGCGCTTTGCAGGGATGGGTGTTGCAATGGGCAATGCACAGCAGGAAGTTAAAGAAATGGCAGATTATGTAACATTATCAAATGACGAAGACGGCATTGTAAATGTTATAGATAAATTTATGACACCAAAGGGTATTGGGGAAAACAGCGGAGCAGGGAAAAAAGAAGAAGTGCCAGAAGATTAAAGGCAGCATCTTATAAAAAAATATTCAGTTTGTCCTTGTAATATTTACAAATGTGTATTATAATGAAAAGACAAAATTAAAAGGAGGGACTTTAGAATGGCATATGTAATTAGTGATGACTGCGTCAGCTGTGGTGCTTGTGCAGGCGGATGTCCAGTAGGCGCTATCTCAGAAGGAGATGCACATTATGTAATTGACCCTGATACATGTATCAGCTGTGGTGCTTGTGCAGGAACATGCCCTTCAGGAGCAATTTCTGAAGAATAGTACAGGCATTTTACGGACATAGGGCTGCTGGCCGCTGGACGTGTTTTTGCGTTACGGGGCAGCGGCTTTTTATGTATATGGACAGGAAACCTGTATAAGTTATATTATTCTGGTTAGAATTTTAAATATACCTGGATGCAGAAGTGCGCTGTATTCTGTAATTATAATAGCAGGTTTATAAATATATACAGCGCAGAAATGGGGATATTATGACAGAGAGAGTATCAGAAGATATGATTATTGCAGATATGCTTAAACTAGACCCAGGTATCGGGCCTATTCTTATGGCATCAGGAATGCACTGTATAGGCTGTCCTGCTTCACAGGGTGAAAGCCTTGCAGAGGCTGCCGTGGTACACGGCCTTGAAGCTGGAAAGCTTGTTGAAACAGTTAATGAATACCTTGCTAAGAAATGATGTTTTATAGTTCCCTGGACTGGAATAAAGTTTAAAAAGCGGCTAGCTGGTACAGCAGCCGCTTTTTAACATGAGACAGCCTTTATGTGGACAGGTGTCCGCTGGTTATATGCTGCAAGGCGGCCTGTCAGATTCTTGCAAGTGTCTGTAAAGCTTTTGTTTTAATAAGCGGGACGAAATGTTCTTCAAAATATGAAGGGCTTGCGTAAGTATTTTTTAAAGGAGTGCCATATTCCCCTGCAATATTGCAGGTTTTGTTAAATTCGTCTGGTGAGTGGCCGGATTTATGCAATATAAGGTAATAACACCCTTTAGAATCATCTTTATAAATGGTATTGCTGCCATTATATATGCCATCCAGGCTGCATGCAAGTGCAGCTATGTCTTTAAGTTTCTTGAATAAATAAGTTTTTATGATATCTGTACTAATTCTGGTATCAGGCGTCTTAGGCCTGGGTTCCATGCCAAGGGCTTCTGACAGTGATATAAAATCTGTTCCAGGTTCTTCCTGTACACCGGGGGCAAATGATAATGTATCCCCGTCATCAGGGACATAACTGCCATCCAGGCCGGAATCCAGGGAATCCTCAATATCATATACATATTCACTGTCATCATATAATTCATCAGGGTTATCTGAAAAGTTAGAAAAACGTGTGTCAAGTTCATCAGGGTCGTCAACTTTGGTAATAACTAATACTAATGTATCAGGATACATTGGTATAGCTTCTATCATTAAAGGAATATCCTCCGTTTCAAATCCAAATTCATAGGAAGCCTGCTGCATCATGTCGCGGAAAAGTGCTTTTGCCTTATCAGTTCCATATGCCAGCTCACTAATACGGAGTTCGCGGTCAGATAAATCCTGTTTATTTAATGTACAACGGATTTGTTTGTCGCTAATTTTTTCTATTCGCACAGGCTCACTTCCCTTCTTTTAAAGTTGCAATAATCGTCAAAATAGTACAAATATCCTTATTTAAATTATAATTTAAACTATTATATAAGTCAATGTTAAAGATAATTTTCACGTATTAAATAGGGTTTGTAAATTGTGATAAGAAATACTAGGAGTTTTTTCAAGTTTATTGTTTATTAATTTCAAATGTGATGGAAATGTGAGGTTTTACATAAAAACGTGGTTTTTTGCTACAAAAAATTTCTGGCAATATTGTCAAATATACCATAGTTTAAAACCGCCATATTATAATATAATACACATCAGGGAAACGGGTTCTGTAAAGAAAGGAGGAGCAGGCACTTGATATTATGGAAGTCATATTTTACTTATACCATAAATATAAGGAGCCCGGAACTCTTTTATATAAAATATTAAGGAAATTTAAGCAGCGTATCACATTCATAGCTGTTATTTTATGGGAGGCAGGTAAAATTGGACAGTAAACCAGAAGAACTAAAGGACAAAATGTATTCATGGCTTGTATCTGAAATAAAACAGGCGGAAAACACTGGCATTGAGGTCAAGATTGATGGCAGGCAGTATTCACTTGACAATGTAGAACAGCTTAAACATGTAATGGAAAATAATTATTACATGAAGAGTTATACAGGTGACGAAAATGGCAGGATAGTCCAGATAGACTTTGAACGTATCATAAGTGTCTGAAATATTTTAATTTATTACATTATAATGAAAGGTTAAACGGCCCTTTAACAATGTAAGTTGTAAGCTGTAAAAAGCCAGGGGAATCTTGCCCGGGATTTCACTGGCTGGTACTTTTGCAAAACATTTTTCATGCCAGGCTTCTTGTTTATCTTTATATAAAGTGGTATACTTATTATAATATAACTATATGAGAAGAAAAGGAAGCTGACATATGAAAAAGAAACAAATTTTAATCCCTGCTGCACTATTAGTATTAGCTATTATAATGGTTTCTATTATTGTAATTGTGAAAAAGAATATGCCAGGCAAAGAGCATATGGAACTTACGGATTATTTTAATGTACCAGAGGGAAGGGTACAATTAATATTACAGGATGAAACTGCCGGGGAACAGGGCTTATATGAGGACGGGCAGGTTTATATAAGCATGGATATAGTAAAAGGTATCCTTAATCCGAGGTTTTACTGGGATTCTGTAGAGAACAAGCTTTTGTACAGTACATCTTCTGCTGTGGTTTCAGCTGAAATAAACAGCAATGTATGTTATACTAATAAAAAGAAAGAAACTAAAGACTACGGTATTGTTAAGTTCAAAGATGATATTGTTTATATTGCAATAGATTATGTAAAACAATATACCGCACTTGATTATAAGAAGTTTGACAATCCTGGCAGGGTTGTTATAAATTATAAATATGGGGAAAATGAAAAATACAGCACGGTAAAGAAAGATACACAGCTGCGTTTTAAAGCAGATAAGAAAAGTGCTATTCTTTATGATATTGAATCTGGCACAAAACTGCGTATATTGGAGGAGGCAGATAAAGAAGGGTTCTGTAAGGCAATGACAGAGGACGGTATTACGGGTTATATTAAAGAGGACAGACTTGGGGAAATTACAGAAGAAATGAGGACAACAAATTTTAAAGAAGAAGAATATACACATCTGCTTTTAGGTGAAAGGGTGAACCTTGTCTGGCACCAGGTTACCAGCAAAGAAGCTAACAATAACCTGCAAGGGCTGCTTTCTTCTACAAAAGGTGTTAATGTAGTAGCACCTACATGGTTTAAGACAATAGACAATGCTGGAAATATTTCTTCTATAGCAGATTATACATATATTGAACGTGCCCACGCAGCAGGGGCGCAGGTATGGGGGCTGTGTGATGACTTTGACCCGGGCATGAAGATAGGAAAAGTTTTAAGGGCAACATCAAGACGGCAGAGGCTTGCCAAGAACCTTATGGCAGAAGCAATAAAATACAACCTTGACGGCATAAATATAGACTTTGAGAATGTAAGGCAGGAGAACGGGGAAGATTTTGTACAATTTATAAGGGAGTTAGGGATTATGTGCCGTAATAATGGCATAGTGCTGTCCATAGATAATTATCCTCCTGCAAGTTATTCTGAATATTATAACAGGACAGAACAGGCTGCTGTTGCAGATTATGTTATTACAATGGCATATGATGAATACTATGCAGGCTCTGAAGAGGCAGGGCCAGTATCATCACTTAAATATGTCAAAGACTCTGTAACAAATACTATAAACCAGGTGCCAGCAGAACAGGTTATAATTGCGCTTCCATTTTATTCAAGGCTATGGAAGGAAACAACAAAAGATGGCAGCGTGGAACTGTCATCAGAGGCGTGTTCAATGAAATATGCTTCTGAGGTTGCTTCAAATTCAGGTGCTGTGACAGAATGGGACGAAGAAGCAGGGCTTGATTATATTGAATACAGGTCTGGAAGCTCACTTAATAAGATGTGGATAGAAACGCCAAAATCACTTGATTTAAAGATGAAAGCTGTTGTTGACGGGAATGCAGCGGGCTTGGCTTTCTGGAAGCTTGGGCTTGAAACCTCCGCAGTCTGGGATACAGTGGCAAAATATTGTGGCTGATATAATAAAAGGGCAGCAGATATACGTTCTTTAAGCAGTAGTGTTTACATATACTTATATCAGATATAGTATATTGAAAGGACGGTTTTGTATGGCTGCTTTTAAACAAGGCAAATCACTGGTAATGCTTATAACGGTATGTGTTCTTTTTGTTGCGGGCATAATAACATATATGACCGCAAAGGATGTATTTGAAGAAGTATCAGTTAAAGGCAATAAAAAATATAAAGTTGTAATTGACAGCGGGCATGGCGGCATAGACCCGGGGAAAGTGGGTGTTAATGGTGCATATGAAAAGGATATAAACCTTGCTATTGCATTATACCTGAGAGAAGAATTAGAAAATAATGATTGTGAAGTCGTTATGACAAGGGAAACAGATACTGGGTTATATAGTGAAAGCGATAAAAAAAAGAAAGCAGCAGATTTAAGAAAAAGGGTAGAACTTATGAACAGTGAAAACCCCGATGCCATAGTAAGCATACACCAGAACAGTTTTACACGGGAAAGCTCCAAAGGGGCACAGGTTTTTTACCAGGCATCATCAGAAGAAGGGAAGAAATTTGCAGATATAATGCAGGCACAGCTTGCATCAGGGCTTGATGAAAGCAATAAAAGGGCAGCAAAGCCAGATGCAGGTTATTATATATTAAAAAATTCTAAAGGTGTGGCAATAATTGTGGAATGTGGCTTTTTATCAAACCCACAAGAAGCACAGATGCTTGTAAACAGTGACTACCAGAAAAAGGTTGCACAGGCTGTTGCAAAAGGGATTCTTTCCTACCTTGGGGAAAAAGGGGCACAGAAAGAAGCATCTGGTGCCATTATGGAATGGAGACAGATATGGTAACAAAAGTACAAAAAATAAATCCTGGCAACTTTAAAAAAGAGGAACTAGAGGAAGCATGTGATATACTAAAGAACGGCGGGCTTGTGGCCTTTCCGACAGAAACAGTTTACGGGCTTGGCGGGGATGCGTTAAATCCCCTTGCAGCATCAAAAATATATAAAGCTAAAGGGAGGCCGTCTGACAATCCGCTTATAGTACATATTGCTTGCATGGAAGATTTATATAAAGTAGCAGAAGATATTACAGAGAATGGACGTAAGCTGGCAGAAGCATTCTGGCCAGGGCCGCTTACAATGGTTTTTAAGAAGAAGGACATAGTCCCGTTATCTGTTACCGGCGGTCTTTTAACAGTTGCTGTAAGGATGCCGGGACATCCGGTGGCAAGGGAGCTTATACGCCAGTCAGGTGTATGTATTGCAGCACCAAGTGCCAATAAGTCTGGAAGGCCAAGCCCTGTAAGGGCAGAGCATGTTATAGAAGACCTGGATGGGAAAATTGACATGGTAATTGATGGCGGCAGTGCCAGGGTAGGCATTGAATCATCAATAATTGATGTAAGCGGGGAAGTCCCTGTTATATTACGGCCAGGTTACATTACAAAAGATATGGCAGGACAGGTTGTAGGAAATATATTTACAGACCCTGCCATAGAAAGCAGGACACCAGTGGATGGGATAACTGCAAAAGCACCTGGCATGAAGTACCGCCATTATGCACCAGAAGGGGAACTTATTATTGTTGAGGGGGATATTTCCAATGTAATATGCAAGATTAACATGTTTGTAAAAGACAAAGAAAAAGAAGGCTGTAAAACAGCAGTTATAGCCACAGATGAAACAAAGGACAAGTACAGATGCAGTATTGTAAAAAGCATAGGTTCAAGAAAGCATGAGGCTTCTATTGCTGCCGGATTATATGATATATTAAGGGAAATGGATTATCTGGGGGCACAATTTATATATTCAGAAAGTTTTGATAATGATATTCTTGGGGGAGCTGTGATGAACAGGATGATAAAAGCAGCCGCATATCATATAGTGCGGGCATAATGCACAATAAATAACAGAGAAAGGAGAGGGACATGAAAAGTTATGATAAGGTAATATTTATATGTACAACTAATACTTTTTGCAGTCCGGTAGCAGAGGCGGTTTATAAAGAAATAGCCCCTGCATGGCTTCCAGAGGCTGTTTCCCGTGGGATAGTTGTTCTTTTTTCAGAGCCAATAAGCCCCAAGGTAAATGTAATACTTAGCAGCCATGATATAGGTGTAAGCAACCATAAACATTCAATGCAGCTGCACAAGGAGGATATAACACAGGACACACTTATGCTGACAATGGCATTTAGTGAAAAGGTAAAACTTATGGAGGATTTTGGCATAGACAGCAATGTTTATACAATAGGTGAATTTATAGGTGAAGATACAGATATGGTCAATCCATATGGTACAGATGATACACAGTATGGGAATTTTTTTGAAGAAGTGCAAAAAAGGGTTGAAAGAGTAATCCTTAGAATAGAATCAATTTATCACGAAGAAGGAGGAAAAAATAATGATAGCATTGGGCAGTGACCAGGGAGGTTATGGACTTAAACAGGAGGTTATTAAGCATTTAGAAGAGAAAGGCATGGAGTACAAGGATTATGGAAGCTATGATGAGAAATCATGCGACTATCCGGTATATGCGAAGAAAGTAGCTAATGCAATCGTAGCAGGTGAATGTGACAGGGGGATACTTATATGCGGCACAGGGATAGGAATATCCATTGCTGCCAATAAGGTAAAAGGAATACGTGCCGCACTGTGCCATGATACATTCAGTGCACAGGCTACAAGGGAGCATAATGATGCCAATATCCTTGCAATGGGTGCAAGGGTAATAGGGCCAGGGCTTGCATTAAAGATAGTAGATACATTTCTTGAAACAGAGTTTTCAAATATAGAGCGCCATGCCAGAAGGGTTGGCATGATTGAAGATAATTTAACTTGAAGATGAATAAAATTAAATATAGTAACTTGACACTATATAAGACAAGATGTACAATTTAATATGTATTAGCTGTAATTAATAATACAACAATGATGAAAGGCGCACATCTTGTTTTTGTGATGATTTATGTCACCAGCGCCAGTGGCGGAATGGAGACTTATATGGCAAAGAAAGACATCGACTGGAGTAATATTGGATTTGGTTATATGAAGACAGACAAAAGGTATGTATCAAATTATAAGGATGGCGCATGGGATGAAGGCGCACTTATAGAAGATGATACCATAACAATTAGTGAATGTGCATGTGTCCTTCAGTATGCACAGACAATTTTTGAGGGACTGAAAGCATATACAACTGAAGATGGCAAAGTAGTCTGTTTCCGGCCAGACCTGAATGCAGAAAGGCTTATGGATTCTGCAGCGCGGTTAGAAATGCCGCAGTTTCCTAAAGAACGTTTTATTGATGCAGTAGTGGAAACCGTTAAAGCGAATATTGGTTATGTACCTCCGTTTGGTTCGGGTGCAACATTATATATAAGGCCTTATATGTTTGGCAGTGATGCAGTAATCGGGGTTAAACCAGCCAGTGAATACCAGTTCAGGATATTTACTACACCTGTAGGCCCATACTTTAAAGGCGGTGCAAAACCTATTACAATACGTGTAAGTGATTTTGACAGGGCAGCCCCTCATGGTACAGGACATATTAAGGCAGGGCTTAATTATGCAATGAGCCTTCATGCAATAGTAGATGCACATAATAAAGGTTTTGATGAAAATATGTACCTTGATGCTGCTACACGTACAAAAGTAGAGGAAACAGGCGGTGCAAACTTTATTTTTATTACAAAGGACAAGAAAGTAGTAACACCTAAATCTAACAGCATACTGCCGTCAATAACACGCCGTTCACTTATGGCCGTAGCCAAAGATTACCTTGGGCTTGAAACTGAGGAGAGGGAAGTATTTTTTGATGAAGTAAAGGACTTCGCAGAGTGCGGCCTTTGCGGGACAGCCGCTGTTATTTCACCAGTAGGAAAGGTTGTTTACAGTGGCGGGGAAATCTGTTTCCCTAGCGGCATGGAAGATATGGGGCCTGTTACGAGGGAATTATATAATACGCTTACAGGCATACAGATGGGCAGTATAGAAGCCCCTGAAGGCTGGATTAAAGTTATAAAATAAAAATTAAAGCGGCAATGGCCGCCTGGAGGGGATTATGTTTTAATCCCTTCCAGTATATAATAAAACCATTGTTATACACCATCAACTATTTTCATAAGCAGAAGACGGTCACCCTTATGTATCTGGCTGCTTGCCAGGCCATTTAATTCCATAATGCTTTCAGGTGTTGTATTATATTCTTTGGCGATATCCCATAAAGTATCATTATCATTTGCTATAAAGCCGGCAAGCCCTGGCATATCATTGAATTTCTGCAGGTCAAGGGGGTTTTCTGTAATTCCCGTTATTGCATCCTGGTTTTTGCTGGTAAAGACCAGTGCACATATTGAAAGGGTAATTTTAGCCTCTACTTCTTCTTTGTCAATCATTATTAAATTTATCTGGTTTATATCTGACTGTAATTCATAAGAATCATCATCAGATATCCCTTTTATCTCTACAAGATGGCTGAATGGTATAACACCTTTTGTCATGCTTAAAGGCCTGTCATCATTATCAGTTATATAAAGTATGTCAAGTGTTACAGCACCTTCAATCTGTATGCCGTCCTCAGTTATTTCCTGCTCATCAATCTGTATTGTGCCGCTGCTGCTGCATATCTGCAGTATATTATCGCTGTTATTTATATTAATATGGTCAGAAATCCGTACACTGCTCTGGTTCTTCATTAAAAGCTTCTCATAATTTATATTCTCTTTGGCAAGCTGTAAGCTGCATGAAGTGGAATATGCGTCATCAAGTATCTGCAGTTCGTCATCTTCATAAAATTTCATCTGTAATTTCAGGATAAGTTCAATGTCAAGTATCCTGTTCTCGCCATCTTCATCGGGTTTGGCAGAAACTTCCCTTGAAGAAACAGTAATTTCTATATCAGGTATCATATTTTCACTACAGCCATTGCAATTAACAATGCCGTCAAAAGGTATTTCTGTTTCAATATATTCAAGGCGGCGTTCTTCTATTTCAGGGGTATAAAGTGCAAAAAGAAGCACATCCCCTATAATGCGTATGCCATCCTCCACAACCCTTGTCTGTACATTTTGTGGTGTCATTTCATAATATAAGAGGGTATCAATGGCAGGCTTTCCTTTAGGAAGTATAGTTTCATCACTTATCCTGAATATATCATTTTTCTGCAAGGCAATCTGTGTATATGAAATAGTGCTGAACTTTTTATTAAGCCCTTCAGGTGAAACAGATTCTTCCATTCCAGCCCTTGCCGCATCCTCAGATATAATATCCGTGCCTATAGTAATATTTTTCTGCTCATTCTGGCAGCAGTCCAGGCTTAAAATTGCACGTATGCTTACCTTCCTTGAATTAATAAGGCTTGCCTGGCAGTCCTCCAGTTCAAAATGGCAGAAGACATCATCATTAGCAGTCACACTGTCCATGTTAATTGATTCATTAAAAGGAATTTGTCCTTTTATATTATGTATTGGACGTATATCATCATTACTGAAATATAAAAGTGAAAATGAAAGATTGCCACGTACATTTACCTTTCCTTCAGATGGGCTTATATCAGTTATTTGTATTTTTCCCTGGGTTTTAACAAGCTTTTCAATATCAGGTTTAGTATCAGGTACATTCATATCATTCTCAAGGGTTGCCTGTATATTGCTTCTGCATTTTAATTCATTAGTCTGGATTGTATGCGTTACAAGTTCCATTAAAAACCTCCATTTCTACATCTGTTTTGTCTGCTTATGGGAATATACGTATCTTTTCATTAATAACCATATTATAAAAATCTGGCATTATAAACGTAAAAATATACGAAAATAATAGCTTTTACAGCGTATCAATGATATAATAAATATATGCGTCTAAGCTGTATTTATGCAATAATCTAATAATTGGAGGAGAATTCATGAATGTAATGGGGACAAAAATTGAAAATGGACAAGACATGAAGAAAAAGCACAGTCTCTCACTGGCAGGTAAAATACTGGGGATAGCTATATTGCCTACTTTAATTATGGGAATTGTCCTGACTGGTGTTGGAATCCGGGGTATAAGGGAAGGGATGCAGGAAGAGGTTTTTGCTTCACTTGAAGCTGTAGCAACAAGTGTCAATGCTGTCTATACAGCTATTGATGAAGGGGATTATTCACTGTCTGATGGCAAACTTGTAAAAGGTTCGCTGGATGTTACAGGGAATGAAAGGCTTATTGACAGCTTTACAGAAGGCAATGATAAAGAAGTTACCTTATTTTATGGGGATGTAAGGTATGCTACATCACTGGTAAGTGATGAAACAGGTGAAAGGATTTTAGGCACAACTGCTGACCCGGACGTATACAGCAGGGTTACAGGGCAGGGGGAGGCTGTCCACCTGAGCGGTATTGTTGTAAACCATATAAATTATTATGCGTGTTATATGCCAATGTATAATTCAGATGGAAGTATAGTGGGTATGTATTTTGCAGGACAGCCGGCAAAAAGTGTTGAAGTTTTTGTTACCTCAAAAATCAGGTCTGTTGTTACAGCATGGATTATAATATTAGCAGCATCTGTTGTATTAATATCATTTGTTACAACAAGGATAAAACGTGGTATCCTTGCAGCGGAAAGAGCCGTATCCAGGATTGCCACAGGAATCTTAGACGAACCAGTTGATGCAAAAGGCCTTAAAAGAAATGATGAACTCGGGGACATGATGCGAAGCGTGCATAAGATGCAGCAGGAGCTCACAGATGTAGTATCCAATATTAAAAATTCTATAGATATATTAAAAAAAGAGGGTAATGAGCTTAATAATATGGCATCACAGACAAGTATTACTGCAAGTGAACTTGGACATGCTGTGGACGGGATTACAAAAGGAGCAGTTTCACAGGCAGATGATGTGGAAAATGCTTCTTCAAGAATTGATGTTATCGGCAAAATGATTGGCGGCATAGTCAGTTCAGTGCATAACCTTGACCAGATATCTGGTGACATGAAAAATAATGGTGATGAGGCGATGGTTATTATAGACGGGCTGGCTGATTCTAATAATGCCACAATGGACGCCATTGAAATGATAGGCAGCAAGGTAAATGCCACCAATGAGTCCGCAGCAAGGATTAGTGATGCAATACAGCTTATAACTTCTATTGCAGAGGAAACCAATCTTTTATCACTTAATGCTTCTATTGAAGCTGCAAGGGCTGGTGAACAGGGACGTGGTTTTGCAGTTGTTGCAGGGCAGATACAGAAACTTGCAGAACAGTCAAATGAATCGGCAGGCAGTATAGCAGAAACTATTAATGAACTTCTTGATGATTCCCATAATACGGTTATTGTCATGGATGAAGTACGCAGCATTGTTAATAAACAGCAGGAGAAGTTTGAGCAGACAAGGCAGCAGTTTGCCAATGTACATACAGGCATTGACCGGTCACGTGAAGAAGCAGAAGATATCAGGGTTAAAACGGACGCATGTGACAAAGAAAAAACAAGCGTGGTACAGATAATTTCTAACCTTTCCGCCGTTTCAGAAGAAAATGCCGCTTCTGCCGAGGAAACAGCAACTTCTGTACAGGAACTTAATGATACAATTAGTACACTTGCAGTTTCAGCAGGTAACTTACAGAACCTGTCAGAAGAACTGCAGAAAAGCGTGGAAATATTTAAATTATAAAATTACAGGAGGGAAAAATATGGACGTAATGCCGCCAGATGAAAAGGGCTGTACAAGCCCTGTAGTGTATACAAATAATATATCAGTAGATGATTATAATGCGTTAAGAAAGGCAGTAAGCTGGATTAAAGTAACAGAAAAGCGTGCCGCCATAGCAATTAATAATTCATTCTACCTGTGTGTTGCTATGTGCGGCGGCAGGCCTGCTGGTATGGCAAGGATAGTAAGTGACGGCGGGTATACATATTTTATAACTGATGTTATTGTACATCCGGATTACCAGGGATGCCATATCGGCACAGAACTTATAAGCAGGGTACTCGACTATATAAGAAAGGATGTCCTTGACGGTGAAACTGTAATGATAAGCCTGATGGCAGCATATGGAAGGGAAAGTTTTTATGAACGTTTTGGTTTCCATACAAGGCCATATGGCAACCATGGGCCAGGAATGTCCATGTGGGTATCAAGGGATATAACAGGGAGTGTCATAACATTATAAAATAACAGATATATTATATAAAATGCCGCTGGTATTGTACCAGCGGCATAATTTATGGCTGATATCATATAAACTTGTTAAGCGTACTGTCATACTTATATCCAATAGATAAAAGTTTTTCTGTAACCTGTGTGCCATCAATACATAATGACTTGCAAAGTTCACTAAAAGACGGGTAGAAGTCACGTAGCTGTGTATTTATATAACTTAAAAGTATTGCCGGGTCTTTTGGCAGTTCCATAGTAATCCTCCTGTTTATCTGCGCCTGCGGTTTGCAGCTTCATTTATAAGCCCTGTGATTTTTTCAATAGAATTATTAAGCCTGCTTTGTTTCATCGCTTTAACATATGTTTCTTTATTGTTATATGCTTTAAGTATTGCTTCGTATAAATTATCACTTGTTACATCTTTTTCCTGTATAACTATGCTGTAGCCCTGCTTTTCAAATGATGCAGCATTAAGTATCTGGTCACCACGGCTTGCTTCGGCAGAAAGTGGTATAAGTATATTTGGTTTGCGCAGGGCAAGTATTTCGCATATTGCATTAGCACCAGCCCTTGAAACCATTACATCAGCTGCTGCCATAAGGCTGCTTAATTCTTCATTTATATATTCAAACTGCACATACCCTTTTGTATTGTTTAATGAATTATCAAGTTTACCCTTGCCACACAGGTGTATTACCTGGAATTTACTTAAAAGCTGCGGCAGAATCTTCCGTACAGCATTATTTACCGCAACAGCGCCAAGACTGCCACCAGTTACAAGTATAACAGGCTTTTTACTGTCAAATCCACAGAAAGCAAGGCCTTTTTCCATGTCACCATGGAAAAGTTCTTCCCTTATAGGTGAACCTGTAAGCACAGCCTTTTCAGATGGTATGTATTCCAGGGTTTCTGGAAAATTTGTACATACCCTTACGGCACACGGGATACATATTTTATTAGCAAGGCCTGGCGTCATATCAGATTCATGTATAACACACGGTATACGCCTTGATTTAGCAGCAAGTACAACAGGGACAGCAACAAACCCGCCTTTTGAAAACACAACATCAGGTTTAATCTTTCCAAGTATATGCCTTGCCTGGGCAAGCCCTTTTATAACCTTAAACGGGTCACCCAGGTTTTTAATATCTATATATCTGCGTAATTTTCCGCTGGAAATACCATAATAAGGTATATTTAATTCCTCGATAAGTCTTTTCTCAATACCATCATAAGAGCCAATATAGTGTATTTCATAACCCTCTTTTTTCAATGCAGGTACCAGAGCGATATTTGGTGTAACATGGCCGGCAGTACCGCCTCCGGTTAAAACAATTTTCTTCATGTTTATACCTCTTCTTTCCTGATTTGGATGCCCTTCCCAAAACTGGGAAAGCATTAATAAACAGCAGGCAGCAAAGCGGGCTGCAGATATCCGCCTGGCTATATTGCCCAGAATACATAGTTAACGTTTGCAGATATATTATAATACAAAATATTATATGCTGCAATGATAAGTATGGGAAGATGTTTTAAAAAGTACTGTTTTTTAACAGCAAAGTGTTGTAAAATAATAATAATGGAAGGAGTGTGCTATATGGATTATGATATTATTATAGTTGGGTCAGGGCCCGGCGGGATATTTGCCCTGTATGAACTTATAAAGCTTGATAAAAAACTTAAAGTGGCAGTATTTGAAGCTGGCCATGCACTTGAAAAACGTAAATGCCCTATGGATAATGATAAAGTTAAATCATGCCTGCACTGCAAAAGCTGTTCAATAATGAATGGCTTTGGAGGGGCTGGTGCATTTTCAGACGGAAAATATAATATTACCAACCAGTTTGGAGGTACACTGCATGAGTACATTGGCAAAGAAAAAGCACTGGAACTTATGAATTATGTTGACGGGCTTAACCTTGGATTTGGCGGGGAAGGCACAAAACTTTATTCAACAGCCGACACCAAAATTAAGAAACTCTGCCTGCAGAACGGGCTTCACCTGCTCGATGCCTCAGTGCGCCATCTTGGCACAGATATCAACTTTATGGTTTTAAAAAATATCTATGGACTATTAAAAGACAAAGCAGATTTCTATTTTGATACAACTGTAGAACATGTAGCATATAATAACGGCAACTATATTATAAAAACCACAAATGGCAACTACAGCTGTAGTAAATGTATTATCTCAGCAGGAAGAAGCGGAAGCAAATGGATGGAAACAGTCTGCAATGAACTCTCACTAAGTACAAAATCAAACCGTGTGGATATAGGGGTACGTGTTGAAATGCCAGCAGAAGTATTTGCCCATCTTACAGATGAGCTTTATGAAAGCAAGATTGTCTACCGTACAGCCAAATTTGAAGATTTGGTGCGTACATTCTGCATGAACCCGCATGGCGTTGTAGTAGCAGAAAATACAAATGGCATAATTACAGTAAACGGCCATAGTTACGAAGACCCTGCAAAACATACAGACAACACCAACTTTGCACTCCTTGTTGCAAAACACTTTTCAGAGCCATTCAGGGACAGCAATGGTTACGGTGAAAGCATTGCAAAACTTTCAAACATGCTTGGCGGCGGTGTACTTGTACAGAGGTTTGGCGACCTGACAAGAGGAAGAAGAAGTAACTCTTCACGTATAAAAGAAGGGTTTATTACACCTACACTTTCAGCAACACCTGGCGACTTAAGCCTTGTTATGCCAAAAAGGATACTCGATGGAATTATTGAAATGATATACAGGCTTGATAAAATTGCACCAGGAACTGCCAATGACGATACACTTTTATACGGTGTAGAAGTCAAATTCTATAATATGGAAGTCGGAATTGACAGCCATCTTGAAACAAGGAAAAAAGGACTTTATGTTATCGGGGACTGCAGCGGGGTAACACATTCACTGTCACATGCTTCGGCAAGCGGGGTACATGTTGCAAGGTGCATTACAGGAAAAATATAAATTAAGAAATTTAAATATAAATATTTATTAAACCAGATGCCTGTTATTAAGCATAATTCCAGATTATTCCTCATAGAATGTACAAAACTTTTATGAGGAGCATTTTTCATTGGAAAAGCCAGTATATAGAAAGCAAAGGCATAGCAACTATCTTGAAAACAGCCTTGAAGAACGTGCAGTACAGCTTGCCAGATATATGGTTGAGAATAATGCTACAGTAAGGCAGACAGCCACAATATTCGGAGTTAGTAAAAGCACAGTACATAAAGACTTAACAGAAAGACTGCCTTCTATTAACCATCCGCTTGCTGAAAAAGTCAGGCAGGTACTTGATGTAAATAAAGCTGAACGCCATATACGTGGCGGCATGGCAACAAGGGATAAATACCTGTGCAGGCACCAGCAATAGATTAAATATTAACTTGGAAAGAATAAAGCAGATATTATTTGTTTTATTCTTTTTTTATATGTCTTTAATCATAAAGGCGTGTCAAAAAGTACACTTTTTGACATTAGTTAATAAAAACTCTACATATTGCTTATATTTTATATAACTAAAATATTTCTTTACATATAACTGGTACTTTTTGCTGTTTTTACATAAAAAACCATTGACATATTCTTGTTTTGTGATAGAATTATTGACTGTAGAAAGCGTGTCAAAAGGTGTACTATTTGACATTAGTTTTATTTTTTAGCATGACAGGCAGGGATATTACTGGCAGGTGCCATTCCATCATACAGGAAAGGACTTGTTTTCTGCCAGTTATACACAGGCCATACCAGATATTGTACAGCCTGGTGAAAAGAAAGGGAAGTTATGCAGAGGCCAGACCAGAAACCTTATATCCATATAAAAGAAAGCATATACAATGGTAAGTTTTCTTACGGTTTAAATAATAAAATCCTTATAAGTGAACTTGCAGAATTATGGTTCCTTGATATCAAGGATATCATGCGGCCCTCTTCTTATGCCATTTACCAGAGTTATGCAAAAAAATATATACTCCCGTATATAGGCAGTACCAGGGCAGACAGTTTTAATGCAGACAGGCTTTCAGAACTGCTTGGCAGCTTATATAAAGGTAACACAGGTAATAAAGAAAAGGAAACAGCACTGTCACAGTATACAGTATATCTTTTAGAAAGCATGGTACGTTCCATGTTCCATTATGGAGCAGAACAAAAATTAATACCAGAAATACCATTTGGAAAAGCAGAATTTATAACAGTTAAGAAAAAAGAAGCACTGCCGCTTCCAGAACTTGAAGTCCAGAAACTTTTATATACAGCAGAAAAACAAGGAGAAGATTTGCAGTTACAAATCATGCTGCCACTTTATGCAGGTGTTACTCTTTCGGAACTGTGCGGGCTTAAATGGGAGGATATAAATACAGGGACAGGGGAAATCCATATACACAGAAACCTGGTGCGTATACAGAACAATATATCTAAAGGAAGTAAAGAAAACACAGGGACAGCCACATCTATGGCAGAATGTGAATTTTCAGAAAATATGTGCAGGAAATTTACAATGCCAGAAAAACTGTCCAGCCTGCTGGAAAAAGTGGAACATGACAAAAAACCAGATAAAAGAAGCTATGTGGCAGAACCAGATAAAAAAGCAGGCAGAAAAAGAAGTGCTGGTATGCCAGAAGATGCACCAGACGGAAGGACATTGCAGTACCGTTTAAAAGTGGCTGGGGAGAAAGCAGGAATAAAAAGACTTACTTTTAAAGTGTTAAGGGATACATTTGCAGTAATGTGTCTGCAAGCTGGTGGTGATGTATACAGCCTGGCTTATATAATGGGTGCAAAGGTACCAGCGGTGTGTGACAGGTATGGGGAGTGGATGGTAAAAAATGATCGGTTTTTGAAAGAAATTGAGTAAAGGATTTTTTCTAAAAATATAATTGATTTGGGTATAGTGTTATAAAAATGCGAAATAAGTATAAAAAGATTTTAATGATGGACTTAATCTTCAATTATTGGGTGCAAATTTATTTGTTATTAATATTTATCTATTCTATAAGGTCAGATTTTTCTAATAAAGTACTATAATTTATAAGTACTTAGGCAATAAACATATTTATAAAAATTTTAATTATTAATTATAAAAATTCTGAAAGTATTAAATTTTACAATTAGAAAAAAATAGTTTTAATTAGTATTTTTTAAGTAAAACTACAATAAATAAACAGTTATAAAAGGGAGTATGAACAATGGACAATATGCGGCATGTATTCCTTGTAGGTGCAAAATCATTAGGTGCTTATGGTGGATATGAAACATTTATAAAAAAACTAACAGAGTATCATCAAAATGATAGCAGGATTAAATATCATGTAGCATGTAAATCTAATGGTCAAGGTGCTTTTGTTCCTGATAGAGCAGTTGTTACCTCTCCATGTACATTTACTTACCACAATGCTGAATGTTTTCAAATTAAAGTACCCAATATTGGTTATGCTCAGGCTATATATTATGATTGTGCTGCTATGAAACATTGTATAGAAATTATTAAAAAAAGGGGAATAAAGAATGCGGTGGTTTATGTAATGGCATGTCGTATTGGTCCTTTTTTTAGCAGGTATGTGAAACAGATAAAACATTTGGGAGGAAGAGTATTTTTAAATCCAGATGGTCATGAATGGAAAAGAGCGAAATGGAACAAAGTAATTAGATATTATTGGAAAAAAAGTGAAGAGGTAATGGTTAGGAAATCTGACCTTGTTATTTGTGACTCTATAAATATTGAAAAGTATATTCATGATGAATATGGGAATATTCCTACTACATTCATAGCATATGGCACTGAAATACGAAAGAGTGCTGGGGCAGAAGAACAATATATAAAATGGCTGAAGGAAAAAGGACTAAAGAATAATGAATATTATCTTGCAGTTGGCAGATTTGTACCAGAAAATAATTATGAAATTATGATTAGGGAATTCATGGAATCTAAGAGTAAAAGAAATTTTGTGATTATTACCAATATAAATGATAAGTTTTTGAAAAAATTAGAAAATAAAACAGGATATAAGAGAGATAGAAGAATCAAATTTGTTGGTACGGTTTATGACCAGGAGCTTTTGATGAAGATAAGAGAAAATGCATATGCTTATTTTCATGGTCATGAAGTTGGTGGTACTAATCCCAGTTTGATAGAAGCTATGGGGTCTACAGAAATTAATATGTTATTAAAGGTTGGATTTAATGAAGAGGTAGGTTTGGATGCAGTACTTTATTGGAATAAGAAGCCAGGTGACTTGGCGAAGTTGATTAATAAAGTTGATTGTATGAAAGCTGAAGAAAGACTTGATTATGGAAGAAAGGCTAAAGAAAGAGTTAAAAAAGCATATAGTTGGCAATTTATCTGTGATAGATACATAGAAGAATTTTTAAAATAAAATACAACTATAAAAGATTATTAAAATTTAAGAATATAAAATAAAATATTTTAACTAAATAATTATTTTAGTAAATAATATATATAAAGGCATATAGATAGAAATTTATAAACACTAAGTATTGAGAAATATTTTTCAAACATTCTATTATTTAAAAATTTTATAATTTGGAAAGAAGTATAATATGAATATTATTTTATTTGGTGCAGCAGGATTTATAGGAACGAATTTAACGTTTCAAATTGAAAAAAATACTAATAATAAAATAACATTGGTAGATGTAAATAAAAATTATTTTAATAATATTAAAGCTAAAAAAAATATAAAAATAATAGAATCAAATTTTGATATGGGTACAGATTTTGAATCCATTCTTAGTGGACAAAATATTGTTTATCATCTGGTAAGCACTACAGTTCCTGTTACATCAAACCAACATATTGGACAAGAACTTGTCGCTAATGTAGCAGTAACTTCTAAGATGCTTGATGCTTGTGTTAGATGTGGTATAGATAAAGTAATATTTATTTCTTCAGGTGGCACTGTTTATGGTAAAGAAGGAATATGTCCATTAAATGAAGATACAGCAACTAACCCGATTACATCATATGGGATACAAAAAATTACCATAGAGAAATTATTATATGTTTACCAATATATATATAATCTTGACTACCGAGTAATACGCCTTGCTAATCCATATGGACCATACCAAAGACCAAATGGTATTTTAGGAGCTGTTACTACATTTACATATAAAGCACTTATGGGTGAAGAAATTATTGTTTATGGAGATGGTTCTATAATACGTGATTTTATTTATATTGATGACGCAATAAAGGGTATTCTGAATATTGTTAATGGAAAAGATAAACATAAAATCTTTAACTTGGGCTGTGGTTATGGTACTAGTATTAAAGATGTTATTAAAACTATAGAAGATGTAATTACTTGCAAAATTAATGTTGTTTACAAAGAGGGACGGAAAGTTGATGTTCCAATAAATTATTTAGATATAAACCGATATGAAAAAGCTTATGGAAAGCTTAATCCCATTAATTTAGCTGAAGGGATTGTAAAAACTGCCAGATTTATAAAAAATTTTTATAATATTTAATAATATAAAATCAGAACCTCTATAGCAAACAAAAGGAGAAAAAGATGATTAATATTCTATTTTTACATGCTGGAGCAGAAATGTATGGAGCAGATAGAGTTATGTTAGATTTAATTAAACGGCTGGATAAAGGAAAATATAAACCATATGTTATTTTACCAATAGAGGGAATATTAGTTAATGAACTAAAAAAAGAAAAAATAAGCGTAATAGTAATACCATATCCAATTATGCGTAGAAAATATTTTAATTTTAAAGGAATTATTCAATATAGTTTTAAATTAATTAAATATTCACAAAAAATAATTAAAATAGCTAAAAAGTATAAAATTGATATCATCCATACTAATACAGCTGCAACACTTGAGGGAAGTTTTGTAAGCAGAAAACTTCATATTCCACAGTTATGGAGTATCCATGAAATAATTGTTAGTCCACAAATTATGTATAAAGCTACTAGTAAACTAATAGCCAGATATTCTAATATTACAATAACAGATTCCAAGGCAGTAAAAAATCATCTTGAAGCTTCTGGATACTTTAAAGATAAAAAAGTTAAAGTTATTTATAATGGTGTTGATACTGACCGTTTCAATCCATGTGTTTATTGTGATTATTTATATTCTGAGTGGAATATACCAAGAACTGCAAAAATAATTGGGATGATGGGGCGTGTTAATAGCTGGAAAGGGCAAAATGATTTTTTGGAAGCAGCTAATATTGTTATGAAGAAATGTCCAGATGTATATACAATTTTTGTTGGAGCAGCGTTTGATGGTGAAGAATGGCGTGAAAAAAAATTGGCAGATAAAATAGCCCAATCGCCATATAATGACAGAATTATTAATAAGGGTTATAGAACTGATAGTGAGGGGATATACAAATTATATGATATTTTTATTTTACCAAGTATTAATCCAGACCCATTACCAACAGTTGTACTTGAAGCTATGGCTACAGGTAAACCGGTAGTTGGATATAGACATGGGGGAGTTTGTGAAATGGTAAAGGATGGTTATAATGGCTTTTTGGCTGAAGTAGGAAATCCAGATGATTTAGCAAAAAAAATTAATCAATTAATTGAAGATGATGCATTAAGAATTCAAATGGGAAAAAATTCAAGAAAAAGGTTATTAGAAAAATTTTCTATTGAGGCATATGTGAAAAATTATTCTGATGAATATTGCAAACTTATTTGATATTAAAGTAAAAACAATAAATAATTAAACATAATAGCATAAAAATTAATAGATAAAAATATATGGTGAAATAAGATATGAATATGAAGGAATCTATTAAAATTTCAATAATAATACCATTTTACAAAGGTAATCAATATTTAGAACGTTTATTTAATAGTATAATCAAAGTTTCAGAGTTAACATCAGAAATAGCAATTTATGAAATTATTATAGTTAATGACAGCCCTGGTATAAAAATTATTTTGCCTAGGACTTGTTCAAGTATAATTGTAAGGGAAATTACTAATCCTGTAAATCTTGGAATTCATAAATCCAGGGTGAATGGGTTAAAAAATGCATCTGGTGAATGGATTTTATTTTTAGATCAGGATGATGAACTTATTGATAATGGTTTTAGAAAACAAATTGAACTTACAGATAAAGCAGATGTTGTTGTAGGTAATGGAATATATATGTTAGGCAACCTGAACAAGAAAATTTATAATAATTTAAAAACTATGGATTACTTAATTCAGGAAAAAATGTTTATAAAGATTAGAAATCTTATTCCTTCACCAGGAGAATGTTTAATAAAAAAAGATATTATTCCAGATTTATGGAAAAAATGTAGATTAAAAAATAATGGAGCTGATGATTGGTTTTTATGGTTGTTGCTTTTTAAGAGAAGTGCAAGGTTTGTATGTAATGATGATTTTGTATATATACATAATGATGCAAGCGGTGAAAATTTATCTGCCAATCTTGAAAAAATGAAAAAATCAAGTAAAGAGATGTTAGGTATTCTGAAAAAAAGAAATGTATTAAACGGCTATGAGATAAAAACACTTAGTCATGCTATTGAGTTTAAGTATAATCAGGATACAGGGCAACTATCATTAAAAAAACTAATTAAATATATAGATGCACTATTTGCTAATATTTTTTACCGCATAAAATTAATTATATATAATAGTATTATAATCTTTTTGTTTTTAAATATATAAATTAGAAATATTATATAAGGAAATTATAATGAAAATATGTTTTATATTGCCAGGCTTTACAAGAACACCTATAGGTGGGTACAAAATTGTATACGAATATGCTAATAGGCTAAGCACATCTGGTAATCAAGTTTCATTGGTTTTTTTGAATAATGAAAAGATGAGACAATTTGGTTTTCCAGAATTTATAAGGCTTATATTTGTAAATTTTTTTACTCAAATAGAACCCAGGTGGTTCTTACTGAATAAAAATATTAAAAAAATATCAGGACAAAGCAATAATTTTATTAAGAAAGTAAATAATTATGATGTTGTTTTTGCAACGGGTATACAAACTGTTGAATTAGTAAAAAATAATTTTGGGAATGCGAAAAAAATATACTTTATTCAAGGATATGAAAATTGGGGAGTTACAGAGGAATACTTGCATAATACATATAAATATGGCTTTACTAATATTACAGTTTCAAGGTGGTTAAAAGAGATAGTTGATGTTTATTCAGAAAAAAGTTCATATTTGTTAAAAAATCCTATTGATACAACTATATATCAAAGGAAGGTAAATCAAAAAGACAGGACACCTTATACTATTGGATTGTTATATCATACAGAAAAAATTAAAGGGGTTAGGTACGCTTTAGCTGCTATTTATAAATTAAAAGAAAAATATTCAAATCTTTCTGTTGAGATGTTTGGAATGTTTCCTGAACCCAAAAATTTACCAGAATGGATACACTATAAACGTGGAGCAACACAAAAAGAAACTGTAAATATATATAACAAAGTCCAGGTATTTTTATGTGCTTCTATAGAAGAAGGATATGGATTGACAGGACTTGAAGCAATGGCATGTGGGGCCTGTCTTGTATCTACATCATATAAAGGTGTGCTGGAATATGCGGAAAATGGGTATAATGCATTGCTTTCACCAGTTAAAGATATTGATATGTTAATCAAACATGTCAGTGAATTGTTTGAAAACCAGAGGGAAAGAATAAGGCTTTCAAATAATGGCGTAGAATCTGTAAAAATTTATTCTTGGGATGAAACTATGAATAAATTAAATTATATTATTAATAAGTAAATTTATATAGAAAATGAGCTAAAAAATGAGTAAATTGAAATTAGAAAAAATATATTATATTCTTTTTATTTCTTATATTATAAACCAAATTTTGTCTGAATCTCAGTTTATTAATATAAGTGATATTGCTGTATTTCTTTTTATTACTAGATATGTTGTGCTTTTTTTATTAATTATTTTAATATTTTATAATTATAAAACTGAAAACAAAATAAAATTTTTTTTATTAAACATATTGTCACTATTTATGGTATTAAATCTGATAATTGCCGATGGTGGATTATCTTTTCTGCCTATTGTATTGTTTGTTGTTGGAGCAAAAGGGTATTCGTTAGAAAAATTGTTTAAATATACAATTTACACTTTAATTAGTACTCATATATTAGTTATGTTGTCTGTCTGTCTGGGAATTGTACAAGACACTATAGATGTCAGATATATAGGTGATTATGCGGGCTCTTTCTTTGGTGGTGTTTATTATAGGCATAACATGGGATTTCTGGTACATAATCAGATTGCATTAACATTTTTAATTGTTTATTTATTGATAATTGCACTTAAAAGAGAAAATATAAAATTTCATGAAAATTTAATACTTATGGCTTTAAATTATTGCATATTTGTTTTTTTTGGCTCAAGAATAGTATTTATTCTGACAATTTTAACCTGTGTTTTTTACTATTTAGTGAAACTAAGTATTTATGTAAAATTTAAAAAAGTCAGCAAATTTTGGTGTCTTTCATATCCAATATTGATGATTTTTAGTTTTGTAGCTGCTATTAGCTATAGTTCTGATAATGTTATATGGCGGACTTTGGATTTGCTTTTTAATAACAGATTGCGTTTAGCACATGAAGCAATTGATTATTTTGGAGTTGGAATAATTGGGTCAGGCCAATATGCAGGAACTTATAATTCTTTAGAATTAACTAATAATACAGTTGACAATGGATATATAGCTGTGTCTTTGCAAAATGGAATAATTGTTGCAATTATTATGATTGGAATTTGGATGTATATTATGTATGTTTTTAGTAAAAAAAATAATAAATATTTAACATTAGTTCTGATAATTATGGCAATTGAAAACATTATTAATGCACATATAGGTTCATATAAATTATTGCCTTTTTTTTGTATTTTGGCAAACCAGGATGATTATTTTTTAGATAAAAATTTCAAATTTCATAGTATTTATAAAAAATTTAAATGCATTAGATTTTCTTTTGGAGGGTACAGATGATTATATTTGTTGTTATAACAGGTATTATAGCTTTATCAGGATTAAGATTTAGAGTTCCGTACACAAAAATATTATCTAAAGAAGATACAACAATAATTAACGCAATATTTGTATTGTGTATTTTATTTAGTCATAGTTCACAATATATATGCTTAGATGAAACAAGTTTTTTAAATTCATTATATCGTCATTTTCAGAATTTCCATAATCAATGGGTAGTTGCCACATTTTTGGCTTTCTCTGGATTTGGAGTTATGAGTCAGATAAAATCAGAAAAAAATGGCGGGGGGGGGGGATGTGTTAAATTTTCCAAGGAAAAGAATTTTAAAAACTTTATTTAACTTTGATATTGCAATTATTATATATATGATTTTAAATTTGATGATAAATAATTCATATACTCCTCTTGAATATCTTGGAAGTTTAATTGGGTTAACAAGCATAGGAAATAGTAATTGGTATATATTTGCTATTCTTTTTATGTATATGGTTTCGTATATTGCTGCACGTATTTTTAAAGATAATTATAAGAGACAGGCTATGGCAGTGATATTAGGCATGGTTATTTATATTATAATTATGGAATTTACAGGTATGCCATCAAGGTTTATATCTACTATATCTTGTTATCCTTTAGGTGTATGCTTGTCATTATATAAGAATGAGGTTATAGAATTATTTAGAAAGAAAAAATGGATTTCTATTTTGGTATTATTAATATTGCTTGGAGCTACATATAAGCTGCGTTATAATGACTATATTATGAATTTTGCTTCATGTATTTTTGTCATTACTATTGTATGGGGTGTTACATTTTTTGAAATCAAAAGTAAAATTTTATATTTTATTGGCCAGCATGCTTTCAGTATATTTATTCTGCAACGTATTCCTATGCTTATTTTCAATAATTATGGGATATTTGAGAATACGCCATATATATTTGTTATTGTAAGCTTATTTATCACAATAGTTCTGTCTGTAGGATTTGACAAAGTAATAAATAAAATTGATAAGGTGTTGTTTTAATGAAAAATTAGAAGGGAGCTAATTAATTATTTATGATGAAAAAGTATAAATCTTTAGGTAAAAATACATTAGTTTTTGCTATAAGCTCCTTTGGTACTAAAATATTATCATTTTTATTAGTGCCATTATATACAAATATGTTGACAACAGAAGAGTATGGTGTTGCTGATTTAATTACAACTACTGCAACATTGATGGTCTTTATTTTTACTATCAATATTGCAGAAGCTGTATTAAGATTTGCGCTTGAATATAAAGAAAAAACGGAAGAAATTTTATCATATGGGATAAAAATATTATGCATAGGCACATTAGTATTAACATGTAGTATTATTATAGTTTGGTGGACTGGTCTGGTGAACTGGAAAAATCCATATTATATATTTATGTTAGTTTACTTTTTTTTTACAGCATTTTATCAAATTTTGACCAATTATATGAGAGCTGTAGATAAAGTTAAAGCTGTAGCTGTTTCTGGAGTTATTTCATCAGGTGCTATGATATGTGCCAATATTATTTTTCTATTAATTATTAAAATTGGCATTTGGGGATATTTAACAGGACTTATATTAGGACCATTAGCAGGTTCGTTATATGCAATATATAAAATCCACTTGCCACTTAAGAAATATTTTGTTCAAACTTGTAGTTTTATAACAAGAAAGGAAATAAAAATATATTGTATACCACTGGTTTTTAATAACATTGCTCTTTGGATAAATTCATTTATTGACAGATATTTTATTATAGATATGTGTGGTGTGAAGCAGAATGGCGTTTATGCTGTTGCCTCAAAAATACCTGCTATATTATCAATGTTTTATGCTGTGTTTTCTCAGGCCTGGACATTATCAGCAGTAAAGGAGTTTGATAAAGAAGATAAGGATGGTTTTTTTTCAAACACATATAGAACGTATAATTCATTAATTGTATGCGCATGTAGTGGGATTATTTTATTAAATGTTCCATTAGCAAGGTTTCTTTATGCAAAAGATTTTTTTATAGCATGGCAATATTCTTCAGTACTTTTAATTTCGGTTATGTTTAATGCACTAACTGCATTTCTTGGAAGTCTATTTAGTGCTGTTAAAGACAGCAGAGTAATTGCAGTTACAACGCTAGTGTCTGCAATAGTAAATGTTGTTTTAAATATACTTCTTATACCATTAATGGGAGCATTGGGTGCAGCGGTTGCAACAGTAGTGTGTTATGCAGTTATGTGGATAGTACGATATGTGATTATTAAGAAATATATTAATATTAGGGTGTCATTATTGAGGGATATTGTAATATATGTATTACTAGTTATTCAAGTGGTTTTTGA
>CAJTOK010000032.1 GCA_910577825.1 uncultured Lachnospiraceae bacterium
AAAATAATTATAAAAATTATTTAATTTTCTATTGACATTTATTAGCTGGACTTCCATTAACAATAAAACTGGTTTTTGCATGTGTTGCCAAATAAAATATTAATAAGCCTTTTTATATTTTATTCAATTACAAGTTCCCTGTCCCCTACAGAGCCTTCTAATATATTTTTAATTACAGTGCCCGTCTGTACATATGCCCTTTTAATAAGTTCTTCTACATTGGCATGGGCAGAAGCATCTTCTTTTGAAATAGAGATTGCATCAATAACATCTTTTTTATCAGTCCAGTTAAACAGTGCATACCTTTCATCATAAAATTCTATGCTGCCAGGGTCTACGTCTACCGACTGCACTCTGGCTTCTGGCACTTTTACAACTACTTTGCTGTCTGTTACCTTTATCCCGATTTCTGAAAAATCTATCCCTGCACGTATATTAGCAGTATACCTCATTGAAAAACCTTTCTGGGTAAGAAGCGGTATCTCCCCTTCTGAATAAATTACAAGCCCGCTGTAAAACATTTCAGCTGTTGTAAGTTCGCTTGCCCCGTTTATCTTGCCACTGATATATGCTGTTGTAATTTCAGGCTGTGTATCTTTATAAACCATGCGGCCTGCTTTAAAGCCTGCAAATACACCAAAAAGTATTACAATAACTATAAATAAAACGCCAATCCTGAATTTAAATCCAATCTGTACTTTTTTGCCTTCTTCCATAAGTTATTTCTTCCTTTTCTGTTGCTGCTTAATATATCTTTTTACTGTTTGTTTTTAGCTTTTATCTGCGCCCTTTTTATGGCTTAAATGCCTAACCGTCTGCATATGTCTGTAAAATTGATATATAAGTCATCATAAATATTTACCTTGACAGCTGATTCAAAAGAAAGCTGGATTGAAACTTTATTTTTCTCAAAATAATTAACTGTGACTGTTTTCCGTTCTGGGTCAACAATCCAATACTCACGTACTCCGTAATTCTTGTAGTAGTATGCTTTTTTAATGTAATCATCAGACGGGTTACTTGGAGAAACAATCTCAATAATAAAGTCAGGAGCTCCATTACACCGTTGTTCGTCCAGTTTTTCCTTGTCACATACAATCATAATATCTGGCTGGACAATGGTAAGGGGGGTCTTTGACAGCATTACATCAAACGGGGCAGGAAAAACTTCACAGTTTCCGTTCTTCTTCTGGATATAAGTATGGAATATTGTTATTAAGTCTGTAACCAGAGCCTGGTGTATACGTGACGGGCTTGCCATATCATAGATAATGCCTTCAAAAACTTCTGCACGTTTATCATCTGCCAGGTTTTCATATTCTTTAAGGGTAATATATTCTGGCTGTGGTTGTAATGCTGGTGCCATGGTACTGCTTCCTTTCCTGTTTATTGTATATTTAGTATAACATAAAAACAGCATAAACACAATATTATCTGCCGCTAATCTGGTATTTGCAGTATTTCCTTTTTCCAATAAAGTAAAATACAATCCCGGTTATTATATATACTATAAATGCCATCTGCCATAATGTTAATTTTAATCCAAATATATTCCAGAGCCGTACATCACAAAACCCTTCATTAATTTTTAAAATATTAATTGGAATCATATTCCATATTTTAGCAATAAATTTAAAATCTGCTGGTATCATTACTAAACGTGCAAGCAGGAAGGCGGCTGCAATTATTATGGCCATTGTGCCAATGTTGTTATTAAGAAGTTCTGATAATGCCATTGTTACTATACATAGTACCAAAGATGACAGAAATAGTAATAATGTCATTATAACTGCTGCCTGTCCTATTGTAATATTTCCAGAATAGTCCGGGGCTATTGTTACTTGTAACATTGCAGAGAAATTCCCGGCACCATATATTCCAATAAAGCATATAAATGTTATTCCCCACAATATTAATGCTGCACATGTTGTAACAATACAGCCTGCCGCTATTTTTGCTGTATAGTTCTGCTTTCTGCCATATTTTGTGCATAAAACCAGCTGGTCTGTCCTTCTTATATGTTCATCTGTAAATATTCCTGTTATGCAGATAGCAATGAAAAATGTTATAAACATGCAGATATAATAACATCCGCCCATATCTGCCAGTTCTTCAAAAGCACCGCCATATTTATATGTGAAAACTTCTGGAAGTTTTTCTTCTTCTTTGCGCCAGTATTCTTTTTCGGATTCTGTAAGTTTATAGGTCTTCCAGCTTTCCTCTGCCCCTGCACGCCTTGCATCATATAATATTTCCGGTGTAACAGGAGTATATGCGCTGCCTTTTTCCATGCCCCCTGCAAGCATATATTGTACAAGCCTGTTTATTTCTTCATATGGCCTTACTTTTTGGTTGTATATGTCTGAAGAAAGATATTCATATCCCTCTCTTTCTTCACTTGAATCTGGTATATATTTTTTGCTTTCTTCAATTTCTGCAAGAAGTTTGCCATCCATTTTTCTTCCTGATAAGTTCTCTGCATTTCTTCTGTCTGTCTTAAACCAGTCTGCTTTTGTTTCAAGGAATTTTCCATCAACATATCTTGAAGCAATGCAGTATGCCCCGCATGTAAGGAAAAGCTGGAACAGTAAAAAAATTATAAATGTTATCCAGGTTATTTTTTTCTGTAAAATTTTTTTTAATTCAAAAAATATAAGATTTGCCATAATAATCCTCCAATATATAAATTTAATCTTCAAATTCGCCCAGGTAAAATTCTTCTAAATCCCCCTGTATTTCTTCCCTTGGTGCATTAAATACAATTTTCCCGCCCTTCATCATAAGAATATAATCTGCAATATGTTCTACATCTGATACAATATGTGTAGATAAAATCACAATGCTTTCTTTGCCTATCCCTTCTATTACATTGCGGAAACGCACCCTTTCTTTGGGGTCAAGGCCTGCTGTCGGTTCGTCCATTACAAGTATTTTAGGATTATTTAAAAGTGCCTGTGCAATGCCAAGCCTCTGTTTCATGCCGCCGGAATATGTTTTTATCTTTTTCTTTGCAACATCTGAAAGTGAAACAAATTCCAGCAGTTCTTCTATCCTTATACGTGCACTCTTTTTGTCAAAACCCTTTAATGCGGACATATACATTAAAAAGTCCCATGCTGTAAAATCCGGGTAATAGCCAAAATCCTGCGGAAGATATCCTAATACATTCCTGTATTCTTCTTCACCTGCATCAATACCGTCAAATGTAACAGTACCGCTTGTTGGTGCAAGTATGCCGCATAACATTCTCATAAATGTGGTTTTGCCTGCACCATTAGCACCTAAAAGCCCGTATACTCCTTTTGTAAATTCTGCTGTCACCCTGTCTACGGCAATTTTATTTTTATATTGTTTAGTAATCCTGTCTGCTAATAATTTCATATTTACCTCCATCTGGTATATTATTTAAATACTCTGCTTATATCCTGTCCTGCCTCCAATAGCATCTGCCATCTTTACGCTTTCATAACATGCTGTTATAAAAAGCATTATTACAGTGATTATCCATATGCCCGTATATCTTGCTTCATATATAAGACTGTATGAATTTATGCTTTTCATGTCAATAAGGCTTATAACTATACAAAAAACACTGCTTAACCCAACCCCCTCCCTTGAAGGGAATTTCCTTAATATTATAAAGCCGCCTGTAGCAGATAACAGGTATGGTACAAGCATATACAGTGCACTTCTCCACATTCCGTTTCCAGATAAAAATGCTGCTATAAAAAGCAGTGATATATTTATTGCACCAAGAATAATGACCCTTGACATAATAATGCTTTTAAGGGTAAATCTTGATGACATTTCAAATTCCTGCATGCCATATATAACAGAACGCAGGCTTGCAGAAAGTGAAAATGTTACAATAAATGGCATGGAAGCAGATAAACACCAGACAATCTGGCTGCCAATATACCCGGCTGCTATAAATGCACCTGCAAATATAAGTGCTGAAAGTACCCACAAGAATTTAGATATATAAGAGAACTGTATCCACAGCATATACAGCAGGCTTATTTTATTTCTTACGGCCGCCTGTTTTGCTGCCCTTTCTAAAAATTCCTGCTTCCTTGCAGGTTCCGGGGCTTCAAAATATTTTTTTATCTCTTTAAGGTCTTTTTCTTTAGGATTATTCATATGAAAGCCTCCCTTCCAGTTTTTTAAGGATTTTTTTAACCTCCCTGTATACCGCAAACCTCGAAATGCCATATATTCTGCCAATATCCCCTGCAGGCACTTCATTTACAACCCTTAGTAATATAATTTCACGTTCCCTGTCGGTAAGGGCATCAAGCGCCATACGCAGGGAAACAGATTCAATTATTTTGTCTTCACAACTATCTGCCGGCATATTTTCTGGTATTTCCCCCGGCTTTTTCCTGCGGTATTCATCTATACAAAGATTCCTGGCAACTGTGTATAAAAATGCCAGGGGGTTTTTAACTTCCTTGTACCTGTTGTTTTCAAAAAGCTTTAAAAATGCTTCCTGTGTAATATCCTCTGCTGTATGTGCATCATGCAGTTTATAATAACAGTAACGGTACACTTTATCATACTGTTCATCAATTCCGGCAAACATAAACACCCTCCTTTCTATAAATATAGCCTCTCGGATTCTCCAACCCTTATTTTCTGCGGCTTTCAAACCCAGTTTTATAAAAATTCCCCCACTTTTTTGCCAAAAACACTTGACAAACCAGTCAAAAAATGCGGCGCTTCGCGCCTCTTAATTAAAAAAGCACTTTTCACCCCGGCGTAGCCGGCAAGCATTTTTTGATTGGAGATGATTTTTATGTTACCTGTTAATTATGGCGGCCATACCGCCTACCAGGACACCTTTGTGTCTGAATTCCTCTCTTTATTCCCTGACCCCTTTGTTGTTCCTAAACAAACATGGGATATCATTGTGAAATTCTGGTATCTTGATCTCTCTGAAACGGATACCATCATGCAGGAGTTTTATTCCCTGCTTGGTAAACCTGCCACACGTTTCCCTTCCTGCCTGCTCCGTTCCTATCTTCTGTCAATCGTACTTGGGGTAACTTCCATTACCCAATGGTGCAGGCTGCTTAAAATAACCCCTTTGTACGCCATCCTCAGCGGTTTTTCTGTTGATGACACTCCAGGCGTTGGGACTTTTTATGACTTTTTTAACCGGTTATGGCAGTCTGGCAAAGACAACTACATCAACCAGATTAAGCATAAAAAACCAAAACCTGAAAAAGGTAAAAAACGTGGTGATAAAACTCCCTGCGACACGGACAGTGCCGCTGCAAAACTCCTTCCACTTATGCAGCGCATCCACCTTCCAAACAATAACCCGTTTTATCTTATCTTCCGGCTGTATAAAGCCCAGTTCCTTGATGAATCCGTCCGCAGAGGGCTGGTTCATCCAAGCCACCTTTCACTTGCCGGTGACGGAACCCCTCTGGAAACCGCAAGGCTTGAACGCTCCAAAAGGATTTGCAGCTGTCCAAAAGGCTCTGACTGTGGCTGCAAACGGAAGTTTTCACAACCAGACTGCAACTGGGGATGGGATTCTTCCAGAAATAAATATTTTTTTGGATACCATCTTTACATGTTTGTTGCTTCTGATTCTGAAAACGGCCTTCCTGTTTTTCCAATGCTTGAACGTGCTTCCAGGCATGACCTGCTCTCCTTCCTGCATACTTTTTTCGCTATGAAATCCTATCTTCCTGGATTTCATATTGAAAAACTACTGCTGGATTCCGCCCATGATGCTTACCCACTTTATGAATACTGCAAAACAAACGGCATCACCCCTTTTATTGACCTCAATCCCGGCCATACAGGGCACTTCAAATATAAAGATGACTTTACCATAGATGAAGATGGTGTCCCTGTCTGTAAATTGGGCTTACGCATGCACCACGATGGTGTGGAAAAAGCAAAACACCGCGAAAAATACCGCTGTCCTCTTGCAAACCGGAAGAAGGGTTGTTTCTGTGGACACCCCTGCTCAGATTCAAAATACGGAAGGACCGTACATATCCAGCAAAAAGACAATCCAAGGATTTTTAACATACCACCAAGAGACAGTAAGGAATGGAAACTGGAGTACAACAGACGGACATCTGTGGAGAGGTCAAATAAACGGGAAAAAATAGATTATAAATTAGAAGACGGCAGACACCGTTCCTCTAAGATGTGGTACTGCCGCCTCTATGCAATCATGATGCTCCAACATCTTGATGCATGGAAAATGCCAACCCGTGTAGACACCATTTTTACATTCTCACGAATTGCCAATACAAAGTAATCATACCACAATTTCAAAAAAATCTCATTAATTTTCAAGGGATAAGTGCGCCCTTTTTTCAATGTTTATTTGATATCTTTCCAAAATCCCACAGTATTCAGTTGTCAATACACAAATCTAAACTAGCTCTTATAAATCCGAGAGGCTATAAATGTATGACGTTTTAACACATGCGGATGTGCGCATAAATTAAAAATAAATTAAAATAACCTGTTACAGAAGCCAGTTTATTTTCCCTTGACAATCTACTGGTGTTGGGGTATATTGGTTTTAAGTTCTAATTAGCAGTCTAACCAGCTTACAAGAAAGGAGATACCCATGAAAAAATTTAAAAAAGCATTACCTCTTCTTTTATCTGCTGTACTGTTTATTACTGCTACAGGCATCCACTGCAGCAATAATGCCAGGGCGGCAAAAAAAGTTTCTATCAGCCAGAAAACTTTATCCCTGAAGGTGGGAAAAAGCAAAAAACTTGTTCTTAAAAATCTTCCCAAAAACCAGAAAGCAACATGGACATCCAGCAATAAAAAAGTAGCCATTGTATCTGCCACAGGCAGGGTAACGGCAAAAAAGGCAGGAAAAGCAGCAATTACAGCTACTGTAGATAAGAAGAAATATGTCTGCAATGTCACTGTAAAAAAGAAGGGCGCACCTGCCCCTGAAACAACCCCTTCACCTGACCCGGCAGATGGTGATGTATATTACACTACACCAAGTGATTACCATACATTTAAGGATAACGTAACTTATGGTGAAACTAAGACTGTGGCCTACCATTCCACTACCACAGGAAAAGACCGTAAATTAAGTGTTGTACTCCCTCCAGGTTATACTACAGAAAAGCAGTATCCAGTATGTTACCTGCTCCATGGGCTGGGACAGGATAATACAGACTGGCTCAATGCCAAAGCACCTGTTATTATTGGCAATATGATTGCAGCAGGGACAGCAAGGGAAATGATACTGGTTATGCCAAACTGCCGTGCAAGGGAAAATGATGCAGCAAATCCTCCAGATGCTTTTTCACTGTCCAATTACCAGGCATTTGACAATTTTATTAATGACCTGCGGGATAATGTTATGCCATTTGTAAAGGAAAACTTCTCAATTAAGGAAGGCCGTGAAAATACAGCAATCGCCGGTTTTTCTATGGGTGGCAGGACAGCACTGTATATTGGTTTAAGTATGCAGGAAACTTTTGGCTATACAGGCGGCTTCTGCCCGGCACCAGGGATTTTTGCCTATAGTATGAATGGTGTAAAGGAAGACGGGCTTTTTACAAAGGAAACCTTTAAGCTTAATGATGAATATGCAGACAATACCTTAGTAATGATTGTTGCCGGCAAGACTGATAATATCGTGGGCAATACCCCTGCAACTTACCATGACGCATTAGAGGCCAATGGCACAAAGCATATATGGTATAAGAAAGCAGGCGGGCATGATTTAAATGTAATGGATAATTCATTATGTAACTTTGCTAAATTAATTTTTCCAGAATAAAAACGGAAAAATGCCAGATAAAAGAAAATTACTGGAAGTGCAGACAGGCAGCGGCATCATAAGATGCTGCTGCCTGTTAAAGTTAAATAAGATTTTAAAACTGTTCTGGTATATTATTTTCTTTTACAAGCCCTGTCAGCTTGTCTTTTACATCATCTGAAGCAGATAAAATAATGTCTGCGGAAGCCGCTATCTGTTCTGTGGAAGCTGCAAGGCTGTCTACCCTTATATTAATATCAGTTGTTATATCCATCAGGTTTTTACTGTCTTCTATTATCTTTGAAACATATTGTAATATCTTCTCCTGGCTTTCATTGCTTCTTGATGCGGTATCACGTGAACTTGTTGCAAGGTTATTTATTTCATCTGCTACTACTGCAAAGCCCCTGCCGGCTTCCCCTGCCCTTGCTGCTTCAATGCTTGCATTAAGTGCGAGCAGGTTTGTCTGTTCTGCAATGGAAACAACATCTTCATTGTTATGTGTAAGTTCTGATATCATATCATTGATTTCATACATTGAGTTATTTAAAACTTTGCAGAAATTAGTGATATCGTGCATATGTTTTGCAATCTCTGTACTTTCACCAGCATTGCTTGTGTTGCCATTTGACATATTGCCAACTGCTTCATGCAGCACTTCAAAGCTGTTATTTATCTCATTAACTGTTTCAATAATATTTTCTCCCTGCTTTTTAATAATCTCTTTCTCTTCTTCATTCTCCCTTGCAAGCATCATTGCATTTTCCCTTTGTTCTTCAACCTGGCTCTTAATATAGTAAATACAGTTCTCTTTTTTATTAAATCCATTATGTATGGCTGTAACCATATCTTCACAACAGTCATACCCGCAGCATGAACAGTTAATATGCTGTGTTTCATATGTATCTTTATTCATGCTTATAAATATTGCCTGCTTCTGTTCCTCAGAAGGTATATTATTTTTACATGAAGACGAAAGATTTTCATATGTCCTTAAGTAATCGTTTAAATCCAGGTTCCTGAACTGGCGGTTAAACTTCTTTAACCGCTGTTTAGGTGAAAGGTTTTTTGACCATGCGCTTGCCAGGCCGCTTTTCTTCACGCTCTCCCTTATTTTAAGCACATTGTAAAGTGCATCATCTGTTTTAGAAATTGCAGGGTCTGTTGCTGTACCGCACAGGCAGCCTTCAGCACAGTTAAGCGCATCTATAAAAAGATAAGGTGTACGTTCCTTTGTTATACGTTCTTTGTTATTTTCAAGGAACTCATACATATGCTTTTCACCTTCAATCTGCCTTATAAATACACTTTCCCCTAAGAACCAGTATACATTTTCCTTAAGCCCTCCAGGCATAGGGTAGAGTGAGCCAAGCCCGTATTCTATTTCATCTGAACAAAGGTTTCCATGTATATTATGTTCTTTTACATATTCCATAAGATGTTTAAATGTTACATTATATTGTATATAGCCTTTATTGGAAGGCTCTTCCATTTCAAGTTTCTTGGCTATGCACGGGCTTATAAAGGCAAGCTTGTCTGTAATGCCCATAACTTTCTTTGCATATATTGCTGCACACATCATAGGGCTCTGCACCGGGAAAAGCTTTGGAAGCAGTTCTGGCAGGTAACGTTCAATATATCCTACAACCGCAGGGCATGGCTGCGAAATCCCGCCTTTGAAATCCTGCTTCTGTATATAGTTTAAATATCCCCATGTAGTAATATCTGCACCAAAGGATACACTTATAATCCTGTTCACTCCCAGGTTTTTAAGGCCTCCAAGTACTTTTTCATATTCCTCCGGGTAATTTGCCTTAAATGCCGGTGCAAGCAGAAGCGAAATCTTCTCCCCTCTCTTTAATGCTTCAAAAAACTCTTCTGTATCATCTATAAATTCCCTTGCTCTATGTTCACATACATCAAAACATGCACCACATGCAACACATTTGTCCCCATCTACATCTATCCTGTTCCTGCCATCTTTTTCTGTAGATACACAAGCGCCGGTACAGCTGCAGACACTTATACATTTATTACATCCAATACAATTATTATTAGTAATTACCAGACCCCTGTTAACCATTCATAACCCTCCGTTTGTAATTAAATTTGCTTCCTTTTAATTCTCCAGTAAACATCTTTTTTATTATATCATACAAATTAAAGGATTTCCACTATAAAGTTTAAGCCCGGTAATAGGTTATCTGCCAGATATATCATTATTATGTCAATTATTTATTTCTAATCCGTCCACAACAGGTATTATCTGTTCCAGCATATTGTCCATATCCTCAAACATTGAACTTTTAGTTGTATTTAATTCACTTGCCCTGTCAATATGCTTTACTACTTCATTATACTGTGCTTCTGTATCTGAAAAAAGCTGTTTAAATTCCCTTAACCTCTCCTGTGATGAATAAACAGTGCCTTTTATCTGTTCCTGTACTGCTTCTGCACTTCCTGCTGCTGTGATGATTTCATCAAACATATGGTATGTCCTGTCAACATTTTCCATGCTTTGTGTCATTGCCATATTGGATGCTGTAATGCTTTCATTCATTTTTCCTGTGCCATGCTCCACACTTCCAAGCCCTGTATCAACCATTCCTGCAAGGCCTTTGATTTCATCCGCAAGGCTTTTTACTTCCCCTGCAACTACTGCAAAACCCTTTCCGTGCTCCCCTGCTTTAGCGGCCTCAATAGCAGCATTAAGTGCAAGTATATTTGTCTGGTCTGCAATTTTTACTATCTGTTTCATAATTTTTTTAATATCTTCTATAGCCTCCTCAAACCCGGCAAATGTATCCTGGATTTCACTGAAACAGTCCTGCACCTGGACTGAACTGGCTTTAAGCCCGTTTACCTGCTGCTGCACCCTGCCTACTTTATCCGTAATCCCGTCTTTTACCACTGTGAACTGTCCCGCTGCATCACCAACTGATGTGAAAACATCATTAAATGTATCAAGTTTCTCTTTTAGTGCCATATCTTCTTTAAGCACTTTCTGGAATGCAAGCCTTATCCCCCTTAGTTCATTAAGTGATTCAATTTCTTTTAATACCAGCTCTTTCCTGTAATCCTTAAGACTGTTTGCAATATGTACAACCGGGTACAGTCCTGTCCCTTCTGCTGCCCTGCCCTTCCTGCCACTGCGCTTAGGTAAAAACATTTTATATCCTCCTGGTTTTAACATCTTATTACTCAAATACAGCACATGTCATTGACTGGTTGACAAACTGGCTGTTATAATGCTCCCCGTACCCTACAAGCCCTGCATGGCTGCCAAGCTTTGCCATATCCTGCAGGTACGTATCCATCTGGTTATTCTGGCTGAATAAAAGGTAACGGAAAAGGCAGTTTACAGAAAACACTGCTGAAATATGCCCAAAATCATTTCTTATCTTCTGTATTGTTTCTTCTGCTATCTTCCTGTAATCCTGGAGCTCTAAAAGCACAAGCACATCAGAGTCATTCACCTGCCTGAAACATGTAAGTGCACCGCCTTCTACAGATTTAATTGATATAATACATATATCCTTTCCATTTAATTTGCCAAACGGGTTCTTAAATGTCTGTTCTGTAATATCTTTTTCCTGTATATTAAGGATTTCCTGGTAAACCTGTTTTGCCGGCCTTCCGTTAAGCTTCCCAAGAAGATATTTGCTGCGGTCTGTTTCAGATGCAATAAACTTGTTCATATTCATTGGCCTGTATATATTTTCTTTATATGCCTTGACTTTCCCGTTCTTATTCTTTACAAGTGCATATGCGGCGGCATCATTATAAACCTTGCCGGCATCCCCTGTCCCCCCGGCAAGCTGTATATTTTTCTTCTTAAGCATACTGTATGCTGTCGTCAGCACACAGGCATCATTTCCTGAACAGAAATCAATACATATAGTATCCCTGCCAGACGCCTTGATTTTCTGCATGTCCTGCTCCAGCCGGTGTATGTATTTTACAGGCATTAAAGATACCTGTTCAAGTACACCTGCCACTGCTTCTACACCATCTGTATGTGCTATAATGCTTACACCTTCTTCTGCAACCTTTGTGTCATAGCCCATTCCAATACATCCTATGCTAGGTACTCCTGGAAATAATTTCTCAAGTTCTGCTACATGCTGCACAAACTGGCTGCTGTTTGATATAAGCATAATAAACTGAGGGGCTGCTAATCCTTTTGCGGCTTCTTTAAGAATACCTCTCTGGCTCATTCCAAAAAATTGTTTCATGGCATGTCTCCTTATAAATATGCTTCTGTAATTAAAATTCCCACCACAATAAATCTTTCATATAGAATAACCTATAAACAGATTTTCTGCAAGTAAATTTATTAAACAAAAAATGCGGGCTGCCTGTTCTTATATGGCATCCCGCATAGACTGGTATAATTTTCAATTTTCACATTTACTGTACACTGAAAGCTTTCCAGGCTGACCAGCCAGAAAATACTTTTACTGTATTTTTGCCAGCTTTTACATTCTTATAAGTACGTATCCTTACATAATATTTTTTGCCAGTTTCCAGCCCGGATATAACTTTTGAAGTTTTTTTCCTGTTTTTTACAGTAGTTTTAACAGTAGTTTTATTTATAAATTTTTTACTTGTGGAATACTGCACCTGGTATCCTTCTGTTTGTTCTGCCTGTTTCTTCCACTTTATTAAAAAGCCTTTTTTCTCTTTCTTTGTTTTTATAACAGATGTCCCTTCTGGCACTATTTTATATGTTTTATTTACCGTACCCTGGTATTTACCATTAAAAGTAATTTTAATATTATAAATACCTGCTTTTTTCATGCCTTTTGCAAAAGATACCATATAATCAGTGCCATTTCCTAAAATGTTTCCTGCGCTGTCTTTAACAGTTACCACTGGACGCTGTACTTTTTTATTATAAGTAACAAATTTTTTAGATAATTCCACGCTTTGTACTGCATTTATTACCGTTTTGTGTAAAACAGTGCCACACTCTGTACAGTTATTTATAATGCTTCCGTCCTTTCCTTTACTGGCTTTTGTAATTACAGGCACACTTTCTGTATGTCCTTTGGCAGGTACTTTTATGCCAGACTTTACAACGCTGCCACACAGGCGGCATTCTGTATGCCCGTACCCTTCTGTTGTACAGCCTGGCGCATATTCATTATTTCCAGTGTATAAGACCTTTACATCTTCTTCACATTTATCCCTTGTAATTGTTATTATTACAGGGTTATTCGTAATATTCCCAGATATCCCGGTATTATATGCGGCAGCAGTTATAGAACCGCCCGCAGGGATTTCTTTCACACGGTCATTTGTATCCCATGACCAGCCATCAGGAAGCGGTACCAAAGCTACTGTTTTTATATTATTAGCAACATTTATTCTGCCATTGGCTGGATTTTCTGTGGCTTGTGGTGTGTCCTTTTTAAATACAGCAGTAAGTTCCCTGTCTTCTTTTGCTGTAAATGTATAATCTGCATCTGTACTTGCCTGCTGTCCATTTTCCCTCCATTCTGCAAATATATAACCAGCACTGGCAATGGCTTTAACAGTAACAGAAGCGCCTTCCTCTGCTTCTGCAGGGCCAGTAACAGTACCTCCCTCCGCGGGGCTTGCCATAACTTTTATTATAACCTGGCTTTTATTAATGGAAGGAATATAATAAGACGGCTGGCTTGATGGCGAAGATGTCTGTACAGGGACAGGAGTTTCTGTATTTACAGGCGGTGCTGTTGTCACTGTGCTTGCTGGTGGTACTGTACTTGCTGCAGGGGATGGTGTTTCTGTTGGTACTGCACTTCCTGCTGGTGTTTCTGTTGGTTTTATACCCCCTGTTGGCGCTGGCGGCTCTGTTACAACAGGAATGTCTTCATACACTGCCTCTATAACAACATCTGTTGCTGGCATGGTAAACTTGTTATTTGATATTGTTAAAGTATCTGGATTTACTTTCCACTCCTTAAAACGCTTTCCTTCTGGTGCTTATCCTGGCTCTAATAATATAATACTGCCTTCAGAATAATAATTTGGTGTTTCATTATCACCATCCTTTATTGTAACAATAGAATATTTTTTATTATGATTTGTGCAAAAAACACCTTCCTTTTTTATATATCCTCCAGTTATACATATTTCTTCCCCATTTCCTGCCGAAACAGGTATTCCGTTATTTACCAGTAATGCCCCGTCTGGAATAATTAAACTCCCCCCCCCGTTTTTTATATGTAATACAGAATCTTCTGGAACAGAGAGAGTGCTACCCACTGGTAATGTAATACAGGAAGTAAGCTCTGTTTCCCCATATACTTTCCCATCGCTGCCATTAAATACAATACCCTTTTCTATAATTTCTTCAATACTATCAAAATTTCTTATACTGTCCGCTATAACAGCACTTCCAGAAACAGATATATTATTAGAATGAAGTGCTGAAAATGCAGTTCCTGGCTTATTTGATACTTTTACATTTGGTATTGTTTCTCCATTTCCTGTAATATTTATATTACAAGAAGAAAAAATACCTGATGTGCTTTCTTTACTTCCACATTCTACATTACCACCAGTAATATTAATATCTCCATCATCTGAACGTATGGCGCATTGTGGTGCATTAATATAAATATCTCCCCCACTGATATTTATAGGTTCACCATAAACTCCATCAAGTGCGCCTATGCCTGATGGTATATCTATATACATTGAACCACCCTGTATATTAACTTCCTTCCGGACAAAACAAAATCCTATGTTTGACTTTATATTCCCTGATTCAATTCTAATACTTTTACCACCAAAAGCATAAGGTGATTCAGGTTTTGTTATTGGTTCACTTGTTCTTATATCAAGGCTTCCTTCCCCCTTTATTACATAATCACCTAAAGTATTATATGTTATAGACGACCCTGCTTTGTCTGTACTTCCAATCATGGCTTTATAATCTGTACTTGTAGTTTCTATAATATTATTACCTTTAAGAATAATATTTATAGTTTTACTATTATTATTATCTGGAAATACAAACCGTAACGCTTTAACTTCATCTGTTTTTATATAACAATTTTCCAGCTCCAGTGTCCCTCCATTATTATCTGCTGTCCATTTCCAGCCTTCTTCTTGGTTTTCTTCACCTTGGCTTATTGATAACTCAAGGGTTTCAGTACGTGTTGGTGTCATTTCCTGTCCTGTTTCTGCTGCATTTGTATTAACTGGAAGTGTCCCAATAACTACAGCCAGTGTAATTATAATGCTTAAAATTCTTCTTACCATATGTTTATTCCCCCCTGTTAAAAAGAGGAATTAGTGTGAAAAATATATCTAAGGCAGCAAAAAACGCTACCTAAGATATATTAAATTTCACACAGGAAAAATGCAAAACCAGCATTTTTCATCACTATTTGTGCCGCCTAAAGGCGGCATGGGGGGATTATTATGAGAATCGCATTAGTAGAAGACGGGCAGGATGAACTGGAATTTCTTCAACAAACAGTACAAAAACATATGCCGGTTACTGGTACCAGGGCAGATATTATTGATAAATTTTATACTGTAAAAGAATTTTTATCTGGCTTTAAAACAGGAAAATATGATTTAGTTTTACTTGGTATTTGCCTTGAAGATACTGCAGGCATTGGTATTGCCAAAAAAATCATGGAAACAGATAATAATGTAGCAGTTGTGTTTTATACAAACAATAATGGATTTGCAAAAGAAAGTTATGGGACGGACGCCAGGTATTGCCTGCTTAAACAATTTTCAGAGAAAAATATAACAACTATGTTTGCATGTTTAAATCTTTATAAAGACAGCCAGGACAAGGACTAGTCAATAACACTTCCAGACGGACAGGAAATATTGCTCCGGAATATTATTTATACCGAATATTTTAACCATGTTATAACAATTTATAATAAAAAAGGACAGAATATAAAAACACGGATTTCACACAGCAAAATGGAAGAACTGTTGTGCTGCCACCAGTATTTTTGCTGCTGCTCTAAAGGCATAATTGTAAATTTCCATGAGGTAGCAGGACAGGAAAAGAACACTTTTAATATGAGTAATGGAAGTTTGATATCTATAAGCCGGAGAAGACTTAAAAATGTCCGGGATTTGTATATTAAATTCAGCTTTCACCAAATAAGGGAAAAGTTTAAGACGCCACAAATGTGACGCCATAAATCTGGTACAAATATTTATACAATTTCCAAATTGTTAATTATTCCATGTTTTCAATGCTCTCAATTAATGAACGCCATTCTGCAGGGCTCATTGATGATAACCCTCTGTTAAAACAAATTACTGAAATTAATAATACAACGGCTAATACAAGCCCGATTGATGCGCATATAACACCTGCTATAGCAAGGCTTCTTCCTGGCAGTTTCCTTACAAGTACCATAATAGAAAATACAAGCCCAAGTATTGAAAGTATAATTGAAATATACCATGCACAGCAGCATATAATTGATAATATGCCACATACCATGCCTGCTATAGCAAAACCTGACGCACCTTCTGTTGACTGGCTGTGCATCCTTGCAAGGTTCTGTTGTGTATCCTGGTAAGTGCCTGATTGTGTAAAACCATCATCTGGTTCTTTTTCAAAATTTTGCTTTGGGAAACCATTATGTGGTTCTTTTTCAAAATTTCCATTGTCGTCCATAAAAATCCTCCTGTGTTTTTTATTAAAATTACCACTTCACTATTTTACCATTTATTCATATATAATGCAAATATATTTATCTATCATCCTCCCGTATCTCTTTCATATATTCATCAATATTTTTCTCTTTTCGCTTGGTATTACAAAACTGTCCCAGTCAATTTCCTTTTTCTGTTTTTGTTTATTTGGATAACCGGGCTTGGAAAACTATTTTTCTAAGTCTAATTTCCGGCAAGATAATTTTATGTCATTTTAAAGACCTTCTTTGTAATATTAATGGTGTCATTTTTTCCATCAGCGCATCAGCAATACGCTTATTTTTTTTGTTTATAATTTTTTTCTGCTGTTCTCTGCCCCATTTAACTGCTTTTTTTAAATCTTCTGGTCTTTCACTTAATATAACATGTTCTTCATTCATAAGTGCACCCCCTATCGGTTATCATAATAAATACCTGCATTGCAACTATTTTTTAAAAAATAAATAGCAGCATTTTGTAAGTCTTTTAACTTTTCTGCTTTGTTATTTTTATCGACAGCTTCATTAAAAAGAGCAATAGCCTTTTCCAAATCATACTTCCCACCCTTAACCAAATATGATATACTTCCTAAATTCGTTATAACTACCATCATTTTTATATTATCATATTTCAATAAAAACTGCACATCTGTTAAAGAAAAATCTGATAACGATGGGTGGTTATGCAATACAATTACCACACACTTCTTAACAGAAGAAACTAAATGATATGCAGTTGTATCACTCAATGGGTCTACATTATGTTCACCACCAAGTGCAACACCAATATACCTCTCTCCTTGTTCAATTAATTTAGCATTGTCAAGACTATATGTTATTGCCACTTCATTAGAATTGTTTTCTTCTTTTGATATTTTCAAAACATTTTTTGCTAAATCCCAAAGATTATCATATTCATTTTCTGGGATATCCCTATACTTTATTCTTGGAATTTTATTGATAGCTTCATCTGTAATCATAATCTTATGATTACGTTTTTTTGCCATTTCAAGATTATTCAAATTATTATCCACTTCCAATCCTCTTTCTATATCAGTTTAAAAATATAGCCTTAATTATTTATAATTAAATCCCTGCCATTATATCTTTGCCAAATCCTATAAGCATTGCATCTTTTATTATAAATTGCAAAAGAAGTATTGCAATTCCAGCGAATATATACCCGTCCCGAAATTTCATATACTGGTATTTCCCTTTTGAAAGAAATGCTATTGTCCCTCTTGCCATAAATACTATATACAATATGCCACAGTATGGTACAAAGGGATGGTATCTGAATGATTTTACAAAATGCCCTGTTACAAATGCTGCTACTGCCCTTGTCCCTCCACATCCCGGGCAGTAAAGCCCTGTAATTTTTTTAAATGTACATGCAGGAATTATATTTTGTATTTTAAACGGAGCCAATGCTGCCAGTGCAATTCCTATGGCAGATACTGACGCAAAGACAAGCCCTGCAAGATAAAGTTTATATTCTAATACCTTATTTTGAAGCATCTTTCCTCCTGTACGGGAATTTCTTTCTGTTCTATGGCATCTATTACAATGTATCTTCCATTATAAAGCATTGTGATAAAATCATTTATCATATCTTTAGTTCCTTGTATTTCACATTCTACAGTGCCATCATAAAGGTTGCGTACCCATCCTGACGCTCCAAGGTTTTGTGCTGCATATTCTGCATGGTATCTGAAACCAACGCCTTGCACACGTCCATGGAATATAAGATGTTTTCTTATATAATTTTCTCTCAATTTTTAATCTCCATTTCTTGAAAACCTTCTGAATAGTGCATTTCCCCGTCTTCTGTAATAAATACTGCATATACGCCACTAAGTGATTCTGCAAATTCCATCCCTTTTTCAAGCCCTAATGCAAAGCAGGTTGTAGAAAGTGCATCACCGTCTGTTGATTTTTTTGAAATAATGGTGATTGCTTCCAGCCCGTTGTTGTATGGATACCCTGTTGACGGGTCTAATATATGGTGGTATATCTTCCCGTCTTTTTTAAAATATCTTTCATATATTCCAGAAGAAACTACTGAGATATCTTCTGCCTTTATTGCTGTGATAATTTCATTCCTGTCTGCAAATGGCTGCTGGATTCCTATGCGGAAAGGTGTGCCGTCTGTTTTTTTGCCAATGCACAGTACATTGCCGCCAAGGTTTATTGTGCCGCTTGTAACCCCGCTGCCTGCAAGGTATTCTTTAAGTTTGTCAGCAATAAAACCTTTGGCAATGGCGCCAAGCTCTATTCCCATGCCGGGAATTTTTAATACAAGCTGCCCGTCTTTAAGCACTGCATTTTTATAACCTGTAAGTTTTACTGCTTCTTTTATCTGTGAATCTTCTGGCACTTCCGGATTGTCTGCCATAAATTGCCATAATGAACTTTCAGGCTCTATTGTAATATCAAAGCATCCATCTGATATTTCTGAGTAGTACAGCCCTTTTTCCAGTATTTCATACAGTATATCTGATACTTCAAATGATATGCTCCCGTCTGTATTTAAGTGGAATGTGGCCTGGTTGCCCGGGTCTGCCAGTTTTTTAATTCCATCTTCTATAAAACTGGTATCTCCCTTTTTTATCTTTATATCCCTGCCTGCCTTGCTTAAATAGTCTTTATAAGCTTTTTCTATTTCATTTATATTATAAAGTTCACTGCCTTTTAATGTCCTGCTAAAAATTTTCTCAAACCCGTTGCACTTTGAAACGCATTTATCAAGCAGTTCTTCACTTCCACCCGCATACAGGGTTATTGTATAAGTAGTGTTAAATGCAAAACCTGTTTTTACAAGTTCTTTATTACTGCCATGTGGCAGGCCGTCGCCTGTGCCACATCCTGTTATTAAGACCAGGTTTAAAAGCAATATACAGATATATTTAACTCCTGTTTCCTGTAATTTCATCTGCAAGCTCCCTTTCTGGCTGTGTAAGCTCTGCACCTTCAAGTAAATCAGGCCTTAGCAATGCAGTTTTTATTACTGACTGCTCCCTGTACCATTCTGCAAGCTTTTTATGGTTGCCGGATAAAAGCACAGGCGGCACTTCTTTGCCACGCCATACAGCAGGCCTTGTATACTGCGGGTATTCCAGCAGATTTCCTGAGAATGATTCTGTCTGCGCAGAGATACAGTTATTTAACACACCTGGTACAAGGCGTGATATTGCATCCATCATTACAAGTGCAGGAAGTTCGCCGCCTGTAAGCACGTAATCGCCAATAGAAATATAATCAGTAACTATTTCTTCTGTTACACGCTCGTCTATACCTTCATAATGCCCACATAAAAATACCAGGTCATCTTCTTTTGAATACTCTGCCGCAAGTTCCTGGGTAAAAGCCTTTCCCTGTGGTGTAAGGTATATTACACGTATCCCGGGTGTTTTATGGATAATATTATCCTGCACAGGCTGGCTTTTCTTTATATTGTTACAGATATGCCTGTAACATAAATATACAGGTTCTGCCTGCATTACCATTCCTGCCCCGCCGCCATATGGATAATCATCTGCCCTGCTATGTTTATTTGTTGCAAAATCCCTTATATCCACAGCATCTACATTTATATAACCTGCTTTTATTGCCCTGCCTGTTATGCTTTCACCCATTGCGTTATTTATCATATCTGGAAATAGTGTCATAACATGGAAATTCATTTTAATCAAGCAACCCCTTCATTATATGGACTGTAATCCGGTTTTCTTCCATATTTACTTCTTTTACACAGTCAGGTATATCAGGAAGCAGCACCTCTTTACCCTCATGTATTACTACAAACACAAGGTTTGCGCCTGTTTCCATTACATCTTTTAATATGCCAAAATCTGTGCCGTCATCAGTTACTACTTCCATGCCAGCCATATCTGCAATATAACACTCGCCTTCTTTAAGCGGTATTGCATTTTCCCTTGTTACAAATAATTCACAGCCTTTATACTGTTCTATATCATTTATATTATCAATGCCCTTGAATTTAACTATTACAAGATTTTTAAAAAATCTGGCAGAAGCTATCTCCAGGGTCTTTTTTTCCTTTCCAGTGTCAAGAATTACTTCTTTAAGGTAAGTATACCTGTCTGGTTCTCCTGTTGTGGGAAATACCTTTACTTCCCCTTTTATGCCATGTGTATTGGCAATTACGCCAACCCGGAATAAATCTGTCATATAATCCTCCATTAAATAAAAAGCGCCTATACCAGACGGCACAGGCGTATTACCATGGCCTGTGCCATGGCTACTGTCCTATTTCAACAGTTACTTTCTTATCGGTTCTGGAGGCAGCCGCTTTAACTACTGAACGGATTGCCTTAGCTATGCGCCCCTGCTTTCCAATAACTTTGCCCATATCATCCTGGGCTACTTTAAGTTCAAAAATAATTTCATTATCTTTTTCAGTCTGTGTTACAGTGACCTCCCCAGGGTGGTCAACAAGTGACTTTGCAAGAACCTCTATTAATTCTTTCATTACTGTAAACCTCCCCTTTTCCTGCTTTATTATGTGTTAATACTACATAATTCCAGCCTGTTTTAAAAGCTTGCCAGCTGTTTCAGTAGGCTTTGCGCCATTAGCAAGCCATTTCTTTGCGCTTTCCTCATTAATCTTAAATGCGCTCGGATTCTGGTTCGGGTCATAAGTGCCGATTTCTTCAATAAATCTTCCATCTCTTGGAGACCTTGCATCTGCTACTATTATTCTATAAAAAGGCGATTTCTTCTTGCCCATTCTTCTTAACCTGATTTTAACCATTCCTGTTTCACCTCCTTAAAAAGTATTTATATATCTAAATGCTGTGTAAACCAGCATAATGATATGCCTTATAAGCCAAATGGCAGTTTAGGGAAACCAAACCTGCCCTTTTTCCTGCTCTTGCCAGACATCATCCCTGACATCTGTTTCATCATTTTTTTAGACTGCTCATACTGCTTCATAAGCTTATTGACTTCTGATATGTCAACCCCTGCACCTTTTGCAATGCGCCTCTTTCTTGAAGGGTTAATTATAGCAGGGTTGCCCCTTTCTTCCAGTGTCATGGAATATATTATTGCTTCTATTCCTTTAAACATGCTGTCATCTATTTCAATATCACTTGGAATCCCCATTCCTGGCAACATGCTTAAAATGCTCTGTATGCCGCCCATCTTCTTCATCTGCCCCATCTGGTCAAGGAAATCGTTAAAGTCAAATTCTGCTTTGCGGAACTTACGCTCCATTTCCTTTGCCTTCTCCTGGTCAAGCTCTGCTTCTGCCTTTTCAATAAGGGTAAGCACATCGCCCATTCCAAGGATACGTGAAGCCATACGGTCAGGATAAAACTGTTCAAGGTCTGAAAGCTTCTCGCCCATGCCTGCATACAGTATAGGGCGTCCTGTTACTGCTTTTATTGAAAGTGCTGCACCGCCCCTGGTATCACCATCAAGCTTTGTAAGTATAACACCGTCAATTCCAATCTTATCATTAAATGCAGCCGCAACATTAACTGCATCCTGCCCTGTCATTGCGTCTACAACAAGAAGTGACTGGTCTATGGAAACATTATCTTTTATCTCTATAAGCTCTGCCATCATGTCTTCATCAATATGAAGACGCCCTGCTGTATCAATTATAACAACGTTAAAGTTATTCTTTGATGCGTGCTCTATGGCAGCTTTTGCTATATCTGCAGGCTTATGGCCCTTTCCCATGGAGAAAACTTCAACACCCTGTTTATCGCCGTTGACCTGCAGCTGCTCTATTGCGGCAGGGCGGTAAATATCACATGCTACAAGAAGCGGCCTGCGGCCTTTGGATTTAAGTTTTCCTGCAATCTTTGCTGTGGTAGTCGTCTTGCCTGCACCCTGCAGCCCGCACATAAGGACTACTGAAATCTCACTGGAGGGTTTTAACTTAATCTCTGTTGTTTCACTTCCCATAAGATTTACAAGCTCTTCATTAACAAGCTTGACTACCATCTGTCCGGGAGTAAGGCTGTTCATAACATCCTGCCCTACAGCTCTTTCCTGCACAGTCTTAGTAAAATTCTTAACTACTTTAAAGTTTACATCTGCTTCAAGCAATGCCATTTTAACTTCTTTTAATGCAGTCTTTACATCTTCTTCTGTAAGACGCCCTTTACTGCGCAGATTTTTAAAAACATTCTGTAATTTTTCAGTAAGGCTGTCGAATGCCATAGTAACCTCCTTTTAAAACATATCCAGCATAAGAAGCATTATAGTATATGCCAGAAATATTGTCAAGCATTTTTCTTGACAACTTAATCACATATCCTCCAAAGCTTTTACAACCCTGTCAAATCCCATTGCATGTGAGGCTTTTACAAGTATCTGGCTTCCTTCTTTTACAATGCTTTTAAGCATTTTTAATAAATGTTCTGTGTCCTTATAATATAATACATTATGGTTTTCATCTTTGGCAAGTGCACCTTCCACATACTGCGCTGCCAGTGCCCCTGCACATATTATGCAGTCAATGCCTTTCTGGACAGCGTATGCCCCAATATCAAAGTGCATTATCTTTTCATTAGTGCCAAGTTCAAACATATCACCTATTATTGCAGTTTTATATGTCCCTGCACATGACAGTACATCAATGGCAGCCCTCATTGATACAGGGTTTGCATTATAACAGTCATCCATTATTATAAATTTGTCTGTTTTTTTAATATTGCTGTGCCCGCCTGCCGGGGTAAAACTGCTTATTCCTGCTGCTATTTCTTCAGCATCCACACCAAGCCCTGCTGCCACAGCCACAGCAGCAAGGGCATTTACAACCATATGTATTCCTGGTACTGGCACATGCAGGGCAATCCTTTTATCTCCTGCAACAGCATCAAAATATGTGCCTTCAAGCCCTTTTTGCAAAATATTTTCCGCATAAACATCACAGCCAGCCCCAGTCCCAAAGAAAACTGGCTTTCTGCCATTCACTTCCTTTATCTGTGCAAGCTTGTCATCATCCCCGTTAAGATATACCATGCCGTCCTTTGCCATTGATGTAAAAATCTCTGTTTTAGCTTTCAGTACACCATCCCTGTCACCAAGGTTTTCAAGGTGGCACTGCCCTATATTGGTTATAATACATATATCAGGCTTTACTATCTGGCTAAGCCTTGTCATTTCACCAAATCCGCTTATGCCCATTTCTACTACTGCCACTTCGTGTTCTTTACGGAGCCTGAATAATGTAAGGGGCACACCTACTTCATTATTAAAATTCCCCTGTGTCTTTAATGTATTAAAATGCCTTGAAAGAACAGAAGCAACCATTTCTTTGGTTGAAGTCTTGCCAACACTTCCCGTTATTCCTATAATCTTAGTACCACAGGTTATACGGTAAAAGCCTGCAATATCCTTTAACGCCTGGTAACATGATTTTACCTGTATAAATACACAGCCCGCAGGCAGCACATCTGTACTGCCTAAGGCCTCCTGTGGTGTTAGTTCTGAAATACAGCAGACAGCACCGTTATTATATGTCTGCATTATATATTTATTGCCATCTGTACGTGCACCCTTTATAGCTACAAAAAGCCCTCCGCCAGTAATGTCCCTGCTGTCTGTTGTTATAGAAGACACTTCTGTATCCTTTACACTTTTATCCCCATAATAAATGCCATTACAAATCATCGCAACCTTTGCTGGTGTTATTTGTTCCATATCCATAAGTCCCCTGTTGGTTTCATTTATATTTTTTAAGCCCCATACTTCTCTAATGAAGCTTTAACTATCTTTTCACATAACTCCCCGTAGCTTATATTAACTGCCCCTGCTTCCTGTGGGAGAAGGCTTGTTGGTGTCATTCCTGGAAGTGTATTTGCCTCAAGGCAGTATATACTGCCATTTGCATCAAGAAGGAAGTCTATCCTTGCATATGCTTCAAGTTTAAGCATATGGTACACCTTCCTGGCATATTCCTGTATCTGGTTACACACACTGCTGCTTATATCTGCCGGGCAGACATCATCTGCCATTCCTGGCTGGTACTTTGTCTTATAATCATAAAATCCCTGTTTTGGTATTATTTCAATAACCGGGTAAGCTGTCCCGTCTACTACGCCGGCTGAAAGTTCCCTTCCTTTTATGTATTCTTCAACAAGAATTTCATCTTCATATTTCAGGGCGGTATTTAATGCCTGCATGTATTCTTCCTTGTCCTTTGCTATGCTTACGCCAACACTTGAACCGCCACAGCATGGCTTGACAACACATGGGAACATGCCGTCCTTTGGCATTTTTCTTGTACCCAGCCCTTCTTTGATTTCCTTTTTTGTAACAATAAAACCATATGGCACAGGTATGCCGCCCTCTTTTAAAATCTTTTTGGATATAAACTTATCCATTGCAAGTGAACTCCCAAATGAACCTGAACCTGTATATTTTATGCCCAGTATGTCAAATGCTGCCTGAAGCCTGCCATTTTCACCATCAGCGCCATGCAGTGCCATAAATACAATATCTGCCATACGGCATATATTTAAAACATTTGGCCCTAAAAGGCCGCCGCCATCCCCTTTACGCAGCTTCTTGACCTCTTCTATATCAGGGTCTGTAACATCTATGCCACAGACTTCATCATTTAAAAGGGATTCCTTTTCAAAAATATCTTCTAAAAAAGCCCCCTCTTCACCGTATCCAAAAAAAACATCAAGCAGAACCGCTTTATGCCCGTTTTTCCTTAATGCGCCACATACACCCTTGCCTGTAACAAGTGAAACTTCCCTTTCTGTACTAATACCTCCAGCTAAAACAACAATTTTCACAATAACCTCCATTCTGCACCGGAATGCTGTTATACTTTTGCTTTCATTTGATATATTAACACAGGGCAGGAAAAAGTCAAGAAGCAAGTCCTTTTAAAGGCTGGCAATTCCAAATGTGCTCCCATATCCATGGGGCACTTTGGAATTGCCAGCCTTTAATATCCTGCTGTATTACACAGCCATTAAAATATGCAAATACAAAATTTAACTAACTGGTCTTGCTATCATAACTATTGAATCATTTTGTGAGTATTCATAATGTATTACCGCATTGTTGCTGCTGCTGGCTGATACATCCATATCCTGTCCTGTATACATTTCAACATGTGATATATTTTTATAACGTCCATTCTTTGCATAAGAGAAGAATACTAAATCACCTGGCAGGAGTTTTTCACTTGATACTGCTTTGTTATAAAGCACTTTTCCATTATTGCTGCACCACTTTGCTATATCGGCAGCTGTTGGTGCCCAGCCTGATTTTACTCCAAAGAATACGTTGTACCTTGAATATACCCTCCAGATAAGTGAACTGCAGTCATAATATCCTTTTTTCATTCTTTTTGCCTGGCTGTAATGCGTCTTTGTGTTAGAAATTGAGATTGCTTTTTTTGAAGCTTTATAGCCCTTGGCAGAAGATATTTCTACTGGTATTTCTATTTCACGTCCGTCTGCATTTACAGTAATAACTGTATTTCCTGCTTTTTTAGCTTCTACCAGGCCGTCTTCGTCTACAGTGGCAACTGACTTTTTGCTGCTTTTATATGTAACGGTGCTTCTGTCTTCATCAAGCCCTTTTATTTCTATCTGGTCTGTCATGCCTTTGTAACTAATAATGCCATCTCCTTCATAGCAAGGGTCTGTTACTGTTACATAACACTCAATGTCCCTTCCGTCTGCATTAATTGTAACTACATCTTCACCTGTGCCGTTAGCATAGAGTTTTCCTGCTTTCTTAAAATAAGCTATTCCATTTTCACTTTTCTTAAGGTTCCATTCTACTGTGCTGGCTTCGTTTATGCCGTCAAGTGCAATGTTCTTAGTAGCATCTTCTGCAATTACAATATCTGTTTCTTCAAGCACAGGGTCTGTTACTATTAACTTTGTGCTGATTTTTACAGCGTCACCGCTTTTTGGTGTTATAACAGCTGTAATGTCTGTTTCGCCTGCTGCAGCTGCTGCAATGCCGCTTCCGCTTACAACTGCTGCGGCTTCATTGGAAATTTCCCATTGTACTGGTTTATCACCTTCCAATGGTGTATAACCTGTTATGCCAGGAATATATGCTTCTGTCCCTGTTGCCCTTGTCTGGATTTCACTATTAAATACAGGTGCAGTTATATTAATCTGTGCTACTTCGGTTTTTACGCCGTCATCACCTGATACATAAATCTGTGCGCCTTCAAATCCCTGGGCAGTAACGGTACCATCCGGGTTTATTATTACGTTTTTATTGGAGGATGTATACATATACTTTCCTGTATCATATATTTGTGCTGCCATAAGGGAAGTGCTCCCGCCATATGTTAAATCTGCCTGTTCTGGCATAAGCACTTCTATTGTAACTGTTTCTGTCTGATGGATGTTATTATATGTAAATGTGACATCTGCTTTAGCGCTTCCTTCTGCCAGTGCCCTGACAGTGCCATTACTGTCCAGCTCTGCACATTCTGGTGAAGGGTTTTCGCTGTTCCAGCTGTAACTAATCTGGTAGTCTGCATCTGCTTCATTATAACTGCCGCTATAATTAGCCCCTAAGAACTCTTCGCTTATAAAAGCCCTGAGGCTTAAAGTGCCGCCTTCAAATACCTGCACCCTGTCCTGGTATAAAAGCTTGTCCAGTGCAGATGCCTTCTGCCATAAAAAACAACTTGCAATAAGCATTACAAATAAACACAGGAATTTCTTCTGCTTAATAATCCTGCTAAGGCTTGTAAATATCTTTTTTGTGTCTTTTTTGCCTTTAACAAAGTCTTTAACAAGGCTAGTCATTTTTCATCCTCCATTTCTGTTACTTTTAGTTAGTTTGTGTTTCTGCAATAATATCATCTTTAAAGTCCGTATAGACCATGTCAATATACTCCCATATCTCATCCCTTCCAGATTTTGTCATTGATGAAAATGGTATTACTGGTGTGTCTTCACCTGTTCCAAGTGCCTGTTTTATGTCTTTAAGAAGCCTTGCTTTCTGTGACCTCTTTACTTTATCCTCTTTGGTTGCAATTATTATAGGATTAAAGCCATAGCCTGTACACCAGTTATACATCTGTATATCATTACTGTTAGGGGTGTGGCGTATATCTACAAGTAAAAATACAAGTCTTAGGACTTTTGAGCCTTCTAGATAATTATTAATCATTTTGCCCCATTTTGCAACAATATTTTTAGATACTTTTGCATACCCGTATCCCGGTAAGTCAACAAAATACAGCATTTCATTAATATTATAAAAATTAATAGTCTGGGTTTTGCCAGGCTGGGAAGAAGTCCTTGCATAAGACTTCCTTCCAGACAGGCAGTTTATAAGTGATGATTTGCCAACATTTGAACGCCCTGCAAATGCAATTTCAAGCATCTGGTTTTCAGGCAGCCTGCTTGTAATTCCACATACTGTTTCAAGGTTTATGCTTTTAACTTTCATCTACAATAAAACCTCCCTGAATACTTCTTCTGCATGCTGCACATATTTTATGATTATGCCGTCCACTATCTCTTTTTCAAGGTCATCAATATCTTTCTGGTTTTTAAGGGGGACTAGCACAGTTTTTATGCCGGCTGTCTTTGCGGCAAGTATTTTCTCTTTCAGGCCGCCTATAGGCAGCACCCTTCCCCTTAATGTAAGTTCCCCTGTCATGGCAATCCCAGGCCTTACTTTTTTATCCATAACAGCAGAGTAAATAGCTGTTGCCATGGTTATGCCAGCAGATGGCCCGTCTTTTGGAACAGCACCTTCTGGTACATGCAGGTGTATATCATGCTTTTCAAAATACTTTTCAGGAAGATCATCTGGTACAGCTGACCTTACATAAGATAATGCAATCTTTGCTGATTCCTGCATTACATCTCCAAGCTTTCCTGTAAGTTCAAGCTTTCCTGTGCCTTTCATAACATTCACTTCTATTTCCAGTGTATCACCGCCCACGCTTGTCCACGCAAGCCCGCAGGCTATGCCCACATCTGCTTCCGTATTTGCCATGTCTGTAGTGTACTTCTGGATGCCAAGGAATGTCTTTATATTGCGCTCTGAAACCCTTACACGGCTTCCAGGGTTTTTAGACACCTGCATAGCTGCCTTACGGCAAATCTGTGCAATTTTCCTTTCAAGGTTCCTGACCCCGGCTTCCCTTGTATAATTTTCAATTATTATCTTAATAGCCCTGTCTGATATATTAAGCTGGTTTTTTGTCAAACCATTGGCATTTTTTTGTTTTTCTACCAAATGTTCCTTTGCAATATGGAATTTTTCATTAGAAGTATAACCTGAAAGCTCTATAATTTCCATTCTGTCAAGCAAAGGCCTTGGAATTGTATCAGTTGTATTAGCTGTACATATAAACATTGTTTTTGACAGGTCTACGGGCATGTCTACATAATGGTCACTGAAATGTTTGTTTTGTCCAGGGTCTAATACTTCAAGAAGTGCAGATGACGGGTCGCCTTTATAATCATTTCCAAGCTTGTCTATTTCATCTAAAAGCATTACAGGGTTTCTGGTCCTGGCTGTCCTTAATGCAGCAACAATCCTTCCTGGCATTGCGCCTACATAAGTGCGCCTGTGCCCCCTTATCTCTGCTTCATCACGCACACCGCCAAGGCATATGCGTACATATTTCCTGCCCATTGACTTTGCAACAGATTTTGCAATAGAAGTCTTGCCTGTGCCCGGAGGCCCTGTAAGGCATATAACCGGGCTTTGCCCGTCTTTTTTAATGGCTTTTACTGCAATGCACTCAAGCACCCTTTCTTTAACTTTCTTTAACCCGTAATGGTCTTTGTCAAGCACTTCACTGGCATGTACAATATCTGTATTGCTTTTGCTTTCCTTTTTCCACGGAATGTCAAGCAAAGTTTCAATATATCCCCTTATAACAGCATTTTCAGAAGAACTCTGGCTCGTAATTTTAAAACGCCTGATTTCTTCTTTAAGTTTCTTTTTAACTTTTTTTGGTGCTTTAAGCTTTTCTAATGCTTCTGTGTATTTGTCTGCATCTGATGCAAAGTCCTCTTCGCCAAGTTCTTTATGGATTGCCTTTAATTGTTCACGCAGGTAATATTCCTTCTGGTTGCTTTCGACCTGTGATTTTACACGCCTTGAAATGTCATCCTGTATACGTGCTATTCCAATTTCACGGCTTAATACAACTGAAAGCTGTTCATGCCTGTCTATTATGCTGTCTTCTGACAGGACCTGCTGCTTTATCTGGTAATTTACTGGTATATTGGAACAAATCTGGTAAATTAATGTGTCAAGGTCAGTTATATTTAATATTTCCTCCACAAGTTTCTGGTTAAACCTGCCATTTGCACTGGTGTATGTCTGGAACAGGTCTTTAAGCCCCCGTACCATTGCAGCAATTTCCAAAGTGTATGATGTATCCTTTGTTTCAGGAAGGCTTCCAAGTGTCCCTGCCAGGTATCCGTCCATTGTTTTAAGGTACAGAAGTTTCATCCGTTCCTTGCCGGATATCACAACCCTTATAATCTTGCCAGGCATATTTATAATCTGTTTGACCTCTGCAAGTGTCCCTGTTTCAAATAAATCATCCATTCCTGGTGTTTCAACTGACGGGTCTTTCTGTGCAACAGTAAATACAAGCTGTTTTCCATTCATGGCTTCTTTCAGTGCCTGTACTGTATTTTCACGGCCTACTTCAAAATATACAGTGGTTTTTGGGAATACCACCAAATCCCTCAGGGTAACTACAGGAATACCATCTAAATTTTCTTCCATTTAATATCCTATCTCCATTCTGTCTTGCAGCTATTGGAATAACCTAAACAGAGGGATTGTTAATCCCTCTGCCTGCCAGCTTCTATTAAGCCTATGCAATTTCATTTTTAGTTCTTCTGCTTGTACGCCTTATTTCGTTATTGTCAAGTATAAGCAGCGGTTCTTCATCACCTGTTACTGATTCTTTGGTGATAATGCACTCTTTTACATCACTGTCTGACGGGACTTCAAACATTGCATCCATCATAATGGATTCCATAATTGCACGCAGCCCCCTTGCGCCTGTCTTTCTTTCAACAGAACGCTTTGCAATCGCCTCAATGGCATCATCTTCAAATGTCAGTTTTACATTGTCCAGTTCAAAAATCTTCTTGTACTGTTTAGTAATTGCATTCTTTGGTTCAGTAAGAATCCTTTTCAGTGCCTCTTCATCAAGCAGGTCAAGTGCAACATTAACCGGAAGCCTGCCTATAAGTTCTGGTATAATGCCAAATTTAACAAAGTCTTCAGGAAGTACCTGGCGGAACAAATCGCCAATGTTTTCATCCCTCTTTGTTGAAATCTCTGCATTAAACCCGATAGATTTCCTGCCTATACGTGTACCGATAATATTTTCCAGGCCGTCAAATGCACCACCGCATATAAATAATATATTTGTTGTGTCAATCTGGTAAAATTCCTGGTGCGGGTGCTTCCTGCCGCCCTGTGGGGGCACACTTGCAACAGTACCTTCTAAAATTTTAAGTAATGCCTGCTGTACCCCTTCGCCTGAAACATCCCTTGTAATTGATACATTTTCACCCTTGCGTGTGATTTTGTCAATTTCATCTATATATATAATTCCGTGTGAAGCCCTTTCCATGTCGTAGTCTGCTGCCTGTATAATCTTTAAAAGGATATTCTCCACGTCCTCGCCTACATAACCTGCTTCTGTAAGGGCAGTAGCGTCTGCAATAGCAAATGGGACATTAAGTATCTTTGCAAGTGTCTGCGCAAGGAAAGTCTTGCCTGAACCAGTAGGCCCAATCATCATAATATTGCTCTTTTGCAGTTCTACATCCATATTGCGGCTTGAAAGTACACGTTTATAATGGTTATAAACTGATACAGACAAAACCTTTTTGGCATCCTCCTGCCCTACTACGTATTCATCAAGAAATTCCTTGATTTCTTTTGGTTTCAGAAGGTTGATATCCATATCATTCATATATAATTCATCATCATTTGCATCTTCTTCAATGATTTCAGAACAAAGTTCAATACACTGGTCACAGATATAAACGCCTGGACCTGCAACTAACTTGTGTACCTGGTTCTGTGTCTTTCCACAGAATGAACACTTAAGCTTTGTTTCGTCTTTTTTTATGCCCATTGCTACCTCCAAACTAATGAAAAACAATGCCTTTTATTATTTTCTCTTTGTAATTATTTCATCTATAAGGCCATAGTCTTTAGCTTCCTGTGCTGTCATATAATTATCACGTTCTGTATCTGCCTGTATCTGCTCCAGGGGTTTCCCTGTATTGGCTGCAAGTATTTCATTCAGGCGGCTTCTTGTCTTTAAAATCTGTTCTGCCACAATACGGATTTCTGTTTCCTGCCCTTTGGCACCGCCCGATGGCTGGTGTATCATAACTTCGGCATTAGGAAGTGCAAACCTTTTTCCTTTTGTGCCGCCTGAAAGCAGGAACGCGCCCATGCTTGCAGCAAGTCCCATACATATAGTTGATACATCACATTTAATATAGTTCATTGTATCATATATTGCAAATCCTGCGCTTACTGAGCCGCCAGGGCTGTTAATATAAAACTGTACATCTTTCTCTGAATCCTGTGATTCAAGGAAAAGAAGCTGTGACACAAGAAGGCTTGCAACATCATCATTTACTTCCCCTGTCAGGAATATAATCCTGTCCTGTAAAAGCCTTGAATAAATATCATATGAGCGTTCGCCGCTGCTAGTCTTTTCAATAACATAAGGTATGCTATACCCCATAATTCCACCATTCCTTTCTGTCCTTAAAGCCTGGGTTAATTTTCCACGCTTTTTTCAACAGCGGAAGCTACAACAAGTTCTACAGCTTTCTGTACAGCTATATCCATGCGTATCTGTTCTTTTTCATTATCACCAGCCAGTTCAATGAACTTGTCTTTCTCCATGTTGTATGCTTCTGCAATGTTTTCTATTTCTTTGTTAAAGTCTTCATCTGATACTTCAATATTCTCAGCAGCAGCTACTGCTTCAAGCACCAGGCGGCTCTGTATGCGTTTAAGTGCCTGTGGCTTTAATTCATCAACCATCTTCTGTGGTGTAAAGCCTGTAAGCTGCATATACTGTTCAAGTGAAAGCCCCTGGCTCTGGAGGCGATGTGCAAATTCCTGCGTCATCTGCCTTGTCTGTGCATCAACCATTGGTTCAGGAATATCCATCTGGGAATTTTCAATAATTTTGTTTATTACTGTTTCTTCTTTCTCCCTGTCAAGCGCTGCTTCTTTATTTTCCAGAAGCTTTTTCTTTAAATCTTCTTTATACTCATCTAATGTGTCAAAGTCTGAGATATCCTGTGCAAATTCATCATCAATATCAGGAAGCTCTTTTATTTTTATATCCTTAATATCTACATAGAATACAGCCTCTTTGCCCCTTAATTCTTCTGCCTGGTACGCATCAGGGAATGTTACATGCACTTCCACAGATTCACCCGGGTTCTTTCCAACAAGCTGTTCCTCAAAGTTATCAATAAATGTATGTGAACCAAGGACAAGTGAATAATCTTCTGACTTGCCGCCTTCAAACTGCTCACCGTCAACATAACCGTCAAAATCTATAACAACAGTATCCCCTTCCCTGGAAGCCCTGTCATCAACCGTAATCATACGTGAGTTGTTCTCCCTGGCCCTGTTTATTTCTTCTTCAACTTCCTCATCTGTTACTTCTGCTGTCTTCTTTTCAATTTCTATGCCTTTATAAGCACCAAGGGTAATCTCTGGTTTAACAGCTACTGTTGCAGTAAATATAAATGCACTGCCTTTCTCTATCTGTTCAACTTCTATTTCAGGCCGGGAAACAATTTCCAGCCCGCTTTCCTTTGCAGCATCTTCATATGCACCAGGAATTATATCATTGGCAGCATCCTCATAAAATACGCTTTCACCATACATTTTCTCTATCATTTTACGTGGAGCCTTTCCCTTACGGAAGCCTGGCATTGCTATTTTATTCCTGCTTTTCTTATATACACTGTCAAGTGCTTTCTCAAAATCCTCTGCAGGGACTTCGATTGTAAGCTTTGCCATATTCTTCTCTAACTTTTCTACCTGTACACTCATTTTAATATTTCCTCCTTATAATAAACGGGTAATCTCCCGTAATTTACCATTTGTATAATATAGCACGAACAAACCACTGAAATCAAGGGGGTTTGTTAAATTTTATAACTTTTCATGCCTGTTTTATAGATTTGCAAATTTTAACCTGTAATAAATCCTTTATTTTCCAGTACCATAACAACACTGTCTGCATATTTTTCACATATCTCCTGTGTTTCAGCTTCCACCATTACACGTACTAAAGGTTCTGTGCCGCTTTCCCTTAAAAGAATACGCCCGTTGCCTCCCAGTGCTTTTTCTGCTTCTTTTGCAGCCGCCTGTACATCTGCATCATTTATGGCAGCTTTTTTATCTTCCACTTTTACATTTTTCAGGAGCTGTGGGTATATTTTTAAATCTTTTCTTAGTTCTGAAAGTTTTGCCTTTTTTTCAAGCATTACTTCCATAAGCATAAGTGATGTAAGAACCCCGTCACCTGTTACGGCGTATTTGCTGAATATTATATGGCCTGACTGTTCACCGCCAAGTGAATGGCCATGTTCCATCATATTTGCATTGACATATTTATCGCCAACTGCAGTTTTCTCATATGCAATGCCTGCTTTGTCCAGTGCCTTGTAAAGCCCTAAATTGGACATAACTGTTGTAACTATTGTGTTATTATTAAGCTCGCCTTTCTCCTTAAGATAACAGCCACAAAGGTAAAGTATTGCGTCACCGTCTATTACTTCACCCATGTCATCAACTGCAAGACACCTGTCTGCATCACCATCATATGCAAAACCTATATCAAGGCCTTTTTCTTTTACAAATTCCTGCAGCCTTTCTATATGTGTAGAGCCACAGTTCCTGTTAATATTAGTGCCGTCTGGTTCTATACCTATGGCATAAGTCTTTGCACCAAGTGCGTCAAATACACCTTTGGCAACTAAATATGAAGAACCATTTGCACAGTCAAGCCCTACACGTATATTTTTAAATGAACGTGTAGCAAGTGACATAAGATAGCCTATATACCTGTGCCTGCCTATGGCATAATCAATAGTGCATCCAATATCCTCCTTTGTTGCAAATGGAATTGTATCGTTAGCACTGTCTATGTATTCCTCTATCTTTTCTTCTATTTCTGCCTCAAGTTTGTATCCATTGCCATTTATTACCTTGAGGCCGTTATCATAGTATGGGTTGTGGCTTGCAGAAATCATAATTCCACAGTCAAACTGTTCAGTCCTTACTACATATGAAACACTTGGTGTCGGTGTAACATGCAGAAGGTATACATCAGCACCACTTGCAGTAAGCCCTGCCGAAAGTGCATCTTCAAACATATAACTTGAACGTCTTGTATCTTTTCCTATTATAATTCTTGCCTTGTGCTCCTGTCCATAATACCATCCCAGAAAACGTCCGGTTTTATAGGCATGTATAACATTTAAACCAACATTTGCCTCACCACGGAAACCATCTGTTCCAAAATACTTCATTTTTATATTCCTCCATTCTGTAATATGCCTGTTACAAATAATAAAACAGGCCTATACTTTAATGATTTTAGCATAATAAGTTATTTAAATCAATATTATATATATGCCACTTAATGCAGTACACCTGGCAGCCATTAATAATAAACTAAAATAACTGGAATTTTACTAAATAAACGTGCGTACCACTTTATACATTGTACTTTATTGATTTTGCCACTTTTGAAGTAGTGTATTTAAGAAAAAGATTGTTAAAATCCATATTAAAAGGATATGTACTCTGCCAAGTGCCCTTTCCTGCTGCCACATTTTTTACAAGAAAGGAAGATAAATTATGGAAAATACAGACAATGTTTTTATTAATGACCCAGATGCTTTCGGGTTAAGGCTTGCAATGCTTAGGGAAAATAAAAGTATAAGTGCACGGGAACTAAGCCTTTCAATAGGACAAAATAAAAATTATATAAATGCCATAGAAACTGGCAAAAACTACCCTTCAATGTCATCTTTTTTCTACATCTGTGAATATATGGGCATTACACCTAAAGATTTTTTTGACATTGGATGCAAAAACCCTCTTCCGATAGAAGATTTTATAGATATCCTGAAACAGCTTAGTCCTGTACAGGCGCAGCATGTATACCAGATTGTCCTTGATATTGTTTCCAAGGCATGAAAACTTTTTATTTGCACAGTTTATACAGGCCTGGTTATAAGGCAATATGCTTAAGCATATTGCCAGCAGTCCCTACTTTTCAAGGAAATGGCAGGGTTTTTCCCTTTCAGACAATGTTGCAAAACTATACCCGGCATCTTTTAATTCCCTTATTATATCCCTTAATGTTTCAAGTGTCTGTTTATTACAGCTTGAATCGTGCATCAGGATTACCGGGTCATTATATTTTTTATAATCCTTCCTTATATTTGACATTATGGAATATGCCGTGGGAGTTCCTACTGAATCTTCAGCACTTACATTCCAGTCTGCATATTCCATTCCATTTTCATGTATTTTATTTATAATATTATTCCTGAATGTGCTTATATAGCTGTTTGCACTGCCCCATGGAAACCTTACAAGTTTTGCTTCATAATTAAATTGTCTTTCAAGCAGCTCCCTTATCTTCATTATATCTTTAAGGCATGATTCTTCATTTGCATAAATCTCATTAGCCTCATGGCAGTACGTATGCACACCAATTTCATGCCCTTCATCAATTTCCCTTTTTATTATTTCTGCCATATCGCCGTCGATTTGCTGCCCTATAAGAAAAAATGTTGCTTTAGCGCCTTCTTCTTTCAGTATGTCAAGGTAGCTTTCTGTAAGGCAGCTAGGGCCATCATCAAATGTAAGATAAGCTGTCTTTTTAACCATGCCAGGCTGCATGGCATTTTCACCTGCTGCTTTTTTCCCATTACTGCTTCCTGCCATCCATGCACTGTTCTGCCACCCTGCCCTTTCTACAAGCAGGCATGCACATACAATAATTATAGCAAGCATACATGCTGCTTTTTCCTTGAAAGTCCATGCTGCTGCCTTTTCTTTATCCTTATCTGGTACATTTACGTTCTTCATTCCTTACACCAGCTTTCTGTTTTATATCTTGTAAAATCTATGTATGTATGTAATAAATATTACTTTTATTTTGCATATATTTATAAAAATCCCACATATTAAAAAACTGCCATATCCAGGATATTTTTTCTGGATATGGCAGTTTTTATTAAAAGTTATAAGTCTATGCCCTTGCCTCAAATACTGGCAGTTCATCAAGCAGTTCTGCTATTGGTGTAACTTCTTCATTGTTATCATTAAAGTATTTTAACAGCCTCTTTCTTTCAGTATCTTCTTTCTTATCTGGAAGCCTTGTATAGTATTCCGACTTCTTAAATTCTTTTTCAACTTCCCTTAAACCTGCAATAATATATTCCTTGTCAGGGTCATTTTTACTGATACCAGCTGTTGCCGAATCAATTACTTCCTGTGCTTCTTCTTTTGATTTGCAGCTTTTAAGGCGGTTTTTTAATGCCTCCTTCTGGTATTTTACACGCATGGCAGTCATATAAAGCTGCTGGTTATGCAGGCGCAGGTAATTTAATTCTTCTTGTGTAAGGTTCTTGCCGCTTTTAAGTTTTGCCATAATCTTAGCCATATAAGCGGCACTTTCTTCTTCATCCATGCCATATGACGGGTCTATAAGGGCTTCTATAGCCTCCTGCCATATCCTGTTAGTTTCATTCATATTTTTTTTAGCCAGAACTGTATTATCCATATATATTGCCCTCAGTAAAATCAGATGCTGAAATCAAGCCTGTTTTTATTTTCTTCCTGTTTTTCTTCTTTTATCTTAGACCAGTCAACTTTATTTACCTTATCAAGAAGTTCTTCTGCTGAAGATGCTGTGACCCTTGTCCTCTTAACACGGCCGCCACGTATGTACCCGCCCTTTTCCTCTTTTGACTCTTCTATGCGCTCTCTCTGTTTCTCACTTAATGTTTCAAGTTCAGCAAAAAATGATACATTGCCGTTCTTATCCATTGAAATCCCAAAGCGTTTTACTTCGTCTTTCTTATCTCCAAGGCCTTCTTTAAAGCTTGTTAATTTCTCCCTGGCTTCATCAATAATCCCAAGGTTTTTGTTCTTAGTTTCTTCATCATTTGCCATTTTCTCAAGTTCCTCAGGGTCAATAAGCACACTGAACTCATTAGTCCCTCTTGATAAATAAGCATCTGCTTCTTCGTCTGTTTCATAATTTGCTACTATAAAGTCTATATTGCCGTACTTCTGCCTGAGTTCTTTTAATAAATCTTTCGCTTTATCACTTAATTTGATATCTTTCTCTTTAGCATCCTGTGCCTGCTTTGTGGTATTTGTCCTTTTATTTTGTATTGTACTGTCATAACGGTTTCCGGTAAATGCACCATAACTGCTTATTCCGTCCATAATACGCCCTCCTTAAATAAATAAGCCCTTTTTACTTGTTCTTTGTTTAATTATATTATCGGCATTACTTTTAAAAAACTTAGGATAATATTATATAAGGCGTGCTGTTTCCCTTGCTATTGCAAGTTCTTCATTTGTTGGCACACTCCATACAGGTATTTTGCTTGAAGGTGTTGAGAGAAGGACTTCTTCACCACGTTTCTTATTAGCTTCTTCATCTATCTCAACGCCTATTGCTGCCAGCCCGTCCATAATGCTTTTACGTACTTCGCTGCTGTTTTCACCTATGCCTGCTGTAAATGCTATTGCATCTGCACCGCCAAGTGCCATATAATATGCACCAATATATTTAATTATACGGTATACAAATACATCATATGAATTTACAGCATCTTTATTTCCGTTTTCTGCTGCTTCCTGGAGGTCCCTGAAATCATTTGATACGCCTGATAAACCAAGAAGGCCGGAGTTTTTATTCAGTATTACAGACATTTCATTTACACTTATATTTTCTTTCTGGCATATAAATTCAATAATTGCAGGGTCAATGTCGCCTGAGCGTGTCCCCATAACAAGGCCTTCAAGTGGTGTCATGCCCATGCTTGTATCAATGGATTTGCCGTTTTTGACAGCTGAAATGCTTGCCCCGCTTCCTATATGGCAGATTATAAGTTTTGAATTTCCATAGTCAAGCCCTGCAAGCTCTGCAAGCCTTTTTGATACAAAACTGTGGCTTGTACCATGGAAGCCATAACGGCGCACACCATATTTGCTGTAGTATTCCTTTGGCAATGCGTATAAATAAGCCTTTGCTGGCATTGTCTGGTGGAATGCTGTATCAAAAACTGCTACATGCTTAATCTTTGGCATAGCCCTCTGGCATGCACGTATCCCAAGGATATTGGCAGGGTTATGGAGTGGTGCAAGGCTGTTGCATGTTTCTATTTCCTTTATAATGTCTTCAGTAATTACCACTGAAGAAGAAAATTTCTCCCCGCCATGCACAATACGGTGCCCTATAGCATGTATTTCATCAAGTGAATTAATAACCCCGTCCTTTGCATCTGTAAGCAGGTCAAACACCCTGCTTATAGCAACAGCATGGTCTGGAAGGCTTGTTTCAAGTACAGTTTTCTGGCTTCCTGCATTATATTTTATCCTGCCATCAAGCCCGATACGCTCACAGTTGCCAGATGCCTTTACCTGTTCTGTTTCTGAATCAATTAACTGGAATTTAAGAGTTGAACTTCCACAATTTACTACTAAAATATTCATTTCAATTACCTCCATATTTAATTAAATAAACCTGGATTTAGTATACTTTATAAGCATTTCTTTGTCTAGTGCAACATGCCAGGAATTTGTAATGGCTGGTTGCTGGATAGTAAATAATATGCTAATATTGGTAACAGTTTTTATTGCTGCTGCATTATTAAGGGCAGGTTTATGGAGGATTTTTATGAATACTACTGGCATTATTGCAGAATACAACCCTTTCCACAATGGCCATTTATACCAGATTGAAACTATACGCAGGGAAACTGGCGCCTGTAATATTGTTGTTGTAATGAGTGGCTGTTTTGTACAGCGTGGGACGCCTGCTTTTACTGATAAATACCTGCGTACCGCAATGGCGCTTAAAAGCGGGGCGGATTTTGTTTTTGAACTTCCTGTTATATATTCTTCTGCAAGTGCCGGGCTTTTTGCCCTTGGTGGCGTATCGCTTCTTGACAGCCTTGGATTTGTGGACAGCATATGTTTTGGAAGTGAATGTAATAATATAAATATATTAAAGAAAGCAGCAGATATCTTAAATAATGGCAGCAGCAGGTTTAATTCTTCAATAAAGGCGCTTGTTAAATCAGGGTTTTCATATCCTGCTGCACAACAAATGGCAGCAGAAAAGCATTTTCCAGATGCTTCAAGCGGCTTATGCCGGGTTCTGGAAAACCCTAATGATATTCTTGCAATAGAATATTTAAAAGCACTAAAACTTACCGGAAGCCAGATTGTACCGTTTACAATAAAAAGATGTGACAATGGCTATAATAATAAGGATTATACAGATAACCAGGATAATTTTATTTCTGCTGCTGCCATAAGAAACTTATTCTCCACCAAGGATAACCCATTAAATGCTGTTTCTGCTTTTGTTCCTGTAAGCACTTACAATATACTTTCACAAAATACAGGACGCATAAATATTAATGAAGATATGTTTTCTGACATGCTTTATTATAAATTAAGAAGCATTATTAACACATATGGCACTGCAGGAAGCATTAGCTGTTTAACAAAATTCCTTGATGTTTCTGGTGCGCTTTCTGGCAGGATTATTAAAAATGCCAGTAATTTTAATACATTTACGGAATTTGCCCGGATACTTAAAACAAAACAGTATACTTATAGCAGGATTTGCCGTTCACTTCTGCATATACTGCTTGATATATATACGGACTGTTATAATACAGGGCTTCCTTTATCTGCCAGAAGCCATATTCCCCCTTTGCAGGTTACACCATATGCAAGGCTTCTTGGAATGAACCGTAATAAAAGCCATATGTTAAAGAATATAAAAAACACTGTACTTATTACAAAGACTGCTGATGCTATACGGTCTTTTAAAAACAACAGCCTTCTTATTTCACATGGGCTTGTGGATTTTGCAATAAGAACATTTGAAAAAGATATATTCGCTTCTGATTTATATAGAAGGGTTTCAAAAAGGAACAACAGCACCTGTCCTGATGAATACAGGGCAGGCGTTATTATAATTTAAACTTTCCTTTGTACTTTATATATAGTACATTCCGTATAAAATAGTGCTTGTATTTTTCCAGTTATTATTTATAATTATATTTATGGATATAAGTCCTGCCAGTCTTATAAAAGAAATGAGGTAAATATAATGAGAAAAAAACTTGATATCACAGAAGGCATTTTCCCAATGCCTGTATTAATGGTTGCAACTTATAATGAAGATGGCAGTGTTAATGTTATGAATGCCGCATGGGGCACTATGCAGTAAAGAGGCAATGTCGCACTCAATCTCACCAGAACCCACAAAACCGTAAAGAATATTGAAGCAAGGGGCGCTTTTACAGTAAGCATTGCTGATGCTGCCCATGTGGCTGAAGCAGATTATTTTGGTGTTGAGTCTGGCAATAACACTGCAGATAAATTCAAGAACAGCGGCCTTACTGCCAGCAAAGCAGAAACAGTAGATGCACCTGTTATCAATGAATTTCCTATCTGTTTAGAGTGTGAGTTTATCGAATACCAGGAGAATAAATATGGATGCGGTGTTATCGGCAGGGTTGTAAATGCCACAGCAGATGAAAGTGTAATGCCTGGTGGCAGTATTGATATTTCCCTTGTAAATGCCATTGCTTTTGACCCTTACACGCACGGTTATTACAAAGTAACGGAACGGGTTGGCGAAGCCTTTAAGGATGGCCTGGAACTGAAAAAATAATTTTTCTGGGACAGAGCCTCCCATTTATACGGAGGCTCTGTCCTGCCAGGGTAAATTCCTGCTAACCCCATAATACCTTCCCCATCTTTATGCACATCTCCTGGCATTTATTGCATCAAGTGTGTTCAATGCAGCAGCACCAGCTTTTGCTGCCTCCACTTTGTCAATATTTTTAATACCAGTCATCACGTCCGTTTCATAAATTTTTAAGCACTTCTAAAAGCCTGTTGTCATTTAAC
>CAJTOK010000033.1 GCA_910577825.1 uncultured Lachnospiraceae bacterium
CTTAAAATATTACTATATTGATTTCATATCTGTACCGTGGTATACTCAAATTGACGTTATAGTATAAGTTTTAAATTAAGTGGTGGAGAGTAAAAGAAAAATCATATAAAATACCGTTAATATAATTAAATGCTATATAATTTAAAAGCCTGAAGTTAGTTTTGCAGGAATTACCGCAATCCAGTAAGTTGATAATAAGTAAAAATAAACTTATATTATAATTTTATAAAAATTGTGCTGTAACAGTTTTGAAAAGGAGAGGTGTATATAATAAAAAATATTAAAAAAATTATAGCTTTTTTGTGTAGTGTGGTATTTTGTACTTCTGTTGCTGTGTGGGACAGGTACAGGTAACAGGGGCAGCAGACGGGATAAATATTGATGAGTTGTAATAATTCCCTAAAGCTGTTATTATTTTTAAATGTAACGAAAATGGCAAAAAGATAAAATTTTATTTAACTATTACTAAGTAAGACAGCTTACAAGATTACGGAATTATTATAAAATGCACAGGTTCTGTTCCTGTGCATTTTACTAATAAACATTTTCCGGTTTTTCTGGTTATGGTATAGCTTGTCTATGGATAGGCGGAATACCGTCTGTCCATGTAATAAAGGCTTGAAAAAGACCTGTGGGCAGTCCGCTTTTAGCCTTTATTTTACAGGGTTATTAATTATACCAATCAAAAATGGAATTTCATCTTTACATAAAATATAATAAAAAGGACGGTTTAAACAGATTTCTATTTCTTTCGGCTGCTCCGGGGCTGAACCCTGTGAAGACATAGCGGTATAAGATGCCACGCTGCAGCCCCTTTCGTCAATTGATATACTTGCCTCTTGTTTGATACCCGTTAGATACAATGGAGCATCTGAAAAGGAAGCAAACGCATTAGAAGACTTATTAAACAGCCGGTTTACCTGCATTTTTTTTGCGATTGTCTTTAAATCAATTTTGCTTGAGCAATTAAACTTTGGAACACTGAATTTCAATTTTGCTACACTAAGGTCATCTTTATTCCAGGCAGAAAGAATATCTGTTAAACGGTCTTCTGTCCAAAAACCGTGGACATCTTGTGTTTCATCTGGAAGGATAAAAATCATGCTTTTTCTTTCATAAAAGCTTAATTGTGCAGAGATATAGCCATCCCCTGCTACATAGGCGGAATATGGCCATTCCTGGTTCATAAACTTACATTTCACTTGTGTGCCATCCTCACAATAAAATATTCCTTTTTTTGTGTCTTCTGTTTCAAACTTTGACGACCACTCTCCAAAAAAATCCAGCGTATTTATAATACAAAAAGCATTATCCTCATCCTCTGTTGGTGCCATTAAATCTTCAAATTGTGGCTGTAAAGAATGATTAGTCTTTTCATATACCCAGTCTGCCATTTGATTCTGGAACTCTGGATTTTGGAAATCTCCTTTAAACACTTCTAAGTTATATTTTTTCTGAACCGTATCCATTACAGCTTCCTGGTAATGCAGTGTATCCTGGAGCCAAAAAGAAGTATCCAGATTCAGCCTTCCGAAAATACCTTCTTTATTGGCTGGTTCACGTTCTTTCAAGAAATCCACCATATTTTGCAGTCCCATTGCATGTTTGTTTAAATCAGCATACCCGAGCGCATTCTGCAATTCTTTTCCCGCTTCCTTATCTGTCATTTCACTTAGTATGGATAATGGCAGATAAAAACTAATTGGTGCATAAGTAATATTATTATTCTTTGTTCCTGCCAGCATATAGCGGAAAGTTTTTGATATAAAATCATAATATTCCTTTAACTGCTGCGTATCGGTTTTCTGTTCCTGGTACGCAGTTTCTAATTGTTCCTCATTTGAATCCGGAGTCCCAGTTTGTTCCTTATATGGAGTCCAAGTTTTTGAGGATGGTTTTGAATCCGGATTTCCGGCTGGTGTATTCCTCTTATTTTCCTGGCTGGCACAAGCTGTAAAACATGTAAGTGCCAGCACCGTACATATCAGCATTAAAACAGTTTTTAAGTATTTCTTCATCCAAACACCTCCTTCACCACAGGACACTTCCAATACACATCATTGTCAATCAGTAAACAATAAACCATGCAAAATTTCCTAATGCAGTCCCTGAGTAAGCAACATATACATCACCTTCACATTGGGTAGTATGCACAATAACAAATTGCCCCGCTGAACCTGTATAATATCCAGTACCACATACAGAATGTCGTCCAAACCCATTAGGATATGCTGCAGATGTTCCTTTTGCATCCTCCATAAGAATTATTACAGGAACATCTGAATTGATATAACTTTGATATGCTGACAATGGATTGCTTGCCGCCCCAAAAATAGGTATATCAGATACAGCTAATGCTGAATATGCCCTGCAAAAACTTGGTTTAATATTTTTGGATGACAAATAACTCAAAACACCTGGTTGTATATAACTGCTAAAAGTATATCCTTTGGCATCAGTACCACATTCTTTTGCTAAACGGTCAATTAAAGTATTTTGACCATCAACGGAACTGCCAAATTTATATTTTATTGACATAGCAAGACTTGTAGGAGTGCAGCCTTTTCGCCATTTGTAGTCAGGTACGCCTGAAATATTGTGGTATCCACTGGTAACACTGCGGGATACACTGGATGTACTGGATGTACTGGCTTGCTTATCACATAAAACTACATCTTCGGAAGCCAGGGTATTTGTCAATAAATTTCGCAACTGATTGTTGTTTTCCTTCACATAATAATTTTCAAAACCGCCATAGTAATATTCTTCATGCCCACAATCTGAATATGGTGATTTTCCATTTGGATGGAATTCAAGAATTTGTGGTTCACCAGATGTGATATTTACAATCATATATGCTTCTTGTTTTATATCTTCATTAAAAAAATCTACACAATAAGCACTTACCGTATCGTTAATACCATATAGCGGGGTTGCACTAATAATTGAATTGTGAATCCAGGAGGATGTCGTTGGAAAGTCTTTGGGAGCTTCCAGCACAAATTGCTGGACTGTCAGCAAAGAATCATCAATTTCTTTGCCTTTAGCATTAACATTTGCTGGATTAAACATAAGCAGGCAAATACAAATAATAATTGCGATTGAAACATTTTGTTTTCTCATATTTTTTCTCTCCTTATCATTTTTTCAGATACATACAGATATTGTCCGGACACTTTTATCTGCATAGTTAATGGGTTACTGTTATTCAAGGTTTCTAACAATAGAAAAGCTAAGAACTACAGCTATTTTCTTATATAAAAACCTCTTTTTTATTATAAATATTTTATAAAAAAAAGATGAGTTCTTCAATCTGGCAAACTATAGGAAAAACCATGGTAAATTATAGCCATATTATGCCATAAAATACAGTGCTTTAAAACCAAATCCCGTACAAACCACCTAATGGAGGTATTTTTAATGTCAAACTTTCTACTATAACTGTACGGACTTTTACTGTGAATGTGAGAAGAAAGATGATGTTATTGTAGATGAAGTAACCAGCGGGCCATATGTGGGCAATAGGGCTTTTTATGGAGGGGAGCAGGATTAAATGATTATAAAAATGCACAGGTTTTATTCCTGTGCATTTTGTTAATAGCCTGGTTATTAATTTTTCTTCTTGCCAAATGTATCATCTATTATATTTTCAATAATATTCTTTTTAACCCATACATCAAAACTTAACATACATATAAATGCGAATTTGGACAGTATTTTCTGTTCTTCGGCATCTTTTATGCCAGCATATATTTCATTTGATTTCTTTAGCTTCCGTATAATGTCGCGCAGCTGTGAGTCCACATTTTCCTGTGCGAGTTCTACGATTTCTTTGTACAGGCTGTCAAGATTGCGCCCGTTTTCTGATTTAAAAAATTTCTTTGTTACGGGGTCTAGTACACTTTTAATATCATTTATGGCAAGGAAGTTTTTAAAGTAATATATAAAAATAAGAAGAAGCATATGTTCTTTTGTGTATTTCTTCTTATCAGGAGGGGGAAGGAGATTATTTTTAGTATAGTTATTAATCATAGTCTTGGTAAGTATTTTATCATCATCAAACCTTTTGGAGGATTTTAAATGTTCATCCATAAAGGTTGTAACCTGGTCCATATACAAATCAATGCCTGGTATATCTTCAGGGCTTATATAATCTATATTTTGCATGCTCCGTATTAGGTTTAGTATCTCTTTATTGTACTTTTCATGCATAATTATTGTATTCCTTTCTATAATATAATAGAATGACTGTTGCAAATATCTGGAAGCTTTAAAGGTAATTATACCATAATTTTTAAAGATAGCAAGGGAATGTAAACTACATACAGGATAAACTTGCATACAGCAAGTTCCAATGCAGCAGGGGCAGAAAATTATTCCTGGCAGGGGCACTATGGTGCCGCTGGTGTTTATACCACGTATTAATGTTCCAAAGATGGTTTTTCTTTGGAACATAGTGGTATTATGCACCACTGCGTGCACCATTGTAGTGGGAACGTGCCCCAGAAGGAAAATTTCTGCCCCTGCTGCACCAGAACCTTGCATCCCCCTTCCAGCCCTTACTTCCAGCATATCTGCCATTTAATACCAGAACTATAAAAAATACCGTAACTACTATTTATATTTCTGCATAAAATAATAAGAAGCCTTAAATTGCCAGGAGGGTAACAGATGCTTAAAAGGGACAGGAATAAGCCATCTGTACATAAACACAGCAAGAAACCTGCAGTAAAACCATCAATGGGTGAACCAGTCATAGCAGAGCGGATTTCAAGGAAACTGAATATGACAGAAGATATTATTGCAAAAGCACCAGTCCTTACAGGATACGGCACACACAGGTTTTGCGTTGAAAATTACAGAAGCATTATTGAATATACAGACCATATTGTAAGAATACAGACAAAGACCTGCAGGATACATATAATTGGCGAAAAACTTGTAATTGCATATTTCAGGGAGGATGGCATGTGCATAACAGGCAATATAAGTTCTATAGAATACCACTAAGGGGGTTTTTAATATGGTACATAAAGTGGCAGGATGGTTTAAAGGGTATCTGTTAATACGTGTAACAGGGTATGGAAGCAGGCGTTTTGTAAATCTCTGCCGCAACCATGGCATTGAATTATGGCTTATAAGCTATAATGACAGTGAGGAAATGCTTTACTGCAGGATTTTTCTTAAAGATTTCTATAAGCTGCGCCCTATTGCAAGGAAGTGCAAGGTGTGGGCTGTTGTTAAGGAAAGGTCAGGCTTCCCGTTTGTACTTGACATGATGCGCCAGCGTCTTAGTTTTTTTGTGGGGGTGGGTGTGTTTATATTCCTGCTTTTCTTTCTTTCAAGCCGTATATGGGGGATTTCAGTAGAGGGGCAGTCATTACATACTAAGGAAAGCCTGTTAAAGTACCTTGACAGCCGTGATGTATATGGCGGCATGGCTGCAAGTGATGTGGAATGTAATACAATAAGGGAAGATTTGAGGCACAGTTTTGAAGATATAAGCTGGGTTTCTGTGGAACTGCGTGGCAGCAGGATTTTAATAAAGCTTAAAGAAGCGCAGCTTGTACAGGAGAAACAGGAGGATGAAACGCCGGCAAGCCTTGTGGCAGAGGATGCAGGCACGGTGGTATCTATTGTTACAAGCCGTGGTACAGCTAAGGTAAGGGCAGGGGATAAAGTTAAAAAGAATAAGGTGCTTATTTCAGGGATTGATAAAATTACAGGGGATAATAATGAATTTATAAGGAAAAGGCGTGTAAGGGCAGAAGGCAAAGTTGTTATTGAAAGTGTTAAAAAGTATAAAGACGGACTTCCAGAAAAGTATTCTAAGAAAGAATATACAGGCAGGGAGAAGTATTTATATAATATTATTGTGTCTGGCACAAATGTTTTTTTCTATAATCCATTAAATAATTTGGAAACTTACCAAAAATATGATATAATTCGTGAAGGCGGACAATTATTTAAAGAATTATCACAAAGGTTTCCTGTATATTTCTGGCGGCAGTGCTTTGCAGAGATAAAGTATACTGATGCCAGGTATTCAGAAAAAGAGGCAAAGGAGCTTCTGAATGAAAGGTTTGCTTATTATCTTAAAGAGCAGGAAGATAACGGCTATAAAATTATAGATGCACGCCTTTTTGTACAGAAAGAAAGAGGGCGCTATATTGCAAGTTCTGATGTAAAAGTACAAAAGGAGCAGGTTATTTATAATAAATTAAACACTAAAAAAGGAATGAAGAAAAATGGCAATAATGGAAACAGTAATAGAGATACCAGTGGAACATGAAAGAAATATCTTTGGAAGTTTTGATATAAATATTAAAAAGATTGAGAAATCTTTAAATGTCACAATGGTTGCAAGGAACGGTGCAGTTAAGCTTGTGGGCGGCGAGGCAGGTGTAAAGCAGGCAGAAAGCATACTTATGCAGCTTATGGAACTTTCAAAGCGGGGGAATGTGATTACAGAGCAGAATGTAAATTATATACTTTCACTTGCAGTAGAGCACAGGGAAGGGGAGCTTGTAGAGATTGATTCAGATATTGTATGCCGTACAGTGCAGGGAAAGCCTGTAAAGCCTAAGACGGCGGGACAGAAGCAATATATTGATTTGATACGGAAGAAAATGATAGTATTTGGCACAGGCCCTGCCGGCACAGGCAAGACATATCTTGCAATGGCAATGGCAATAGAAGCTTTCCGGCGTGATGATGTAAGCAGGATTATCCTTACAAGGCCTGCAATAGAAGCAGGCGAAAAACTTGGGTTCCTGCCTGGCGATTTACAGAGCAAGGTTGACCCTTACCTTCGTCCGCTTTATGATGCACTATACCAGATTATGGGTGCTGACAGCTATCTGCGCAATGTGGAGAAAGGGCTTATAGAAGTTGCGCCGCTTGCATATATGAGGGGGCGCACACTTGATAATTCTTTTATAATACTTGATGAGGCACAGAATACAACGCCTGCACAGATGAAAATGTTCCTTACAAGGATTGGGTTTGGTTCTAAAGTAATTGTTACAGGCGACCTTACACAGAAAGACCTGCCTTCTGATACAGTGTCAGGGCTTGAACATGCACTTGCAGTCCTTGGCAGGGTAGAGGATATAGGTATTTCATACCTTACAAATAAAGATGTTGTGCGCCATCCGCTTGTACAGCAGATTGTAATGGCTTATGATGATTATGAAAAGAAACAGCAGAGGAAGAAGGAAGCAAGGGATGCCAGGGAAACGGAAAACAGGCAGAGGAAGAGAAGAAATAAATAAACAGGAAAATATAAAGAAAATATGAGTGGTACAGATATGGAAAAGATAAAGAGCCGCAGGAAAAATACTGTGTTCAGGTTCTGGATTTATGCTGAAGTAATATCAGGCACGGTTTTTGGCAGTATTTTATGTGGTACAGGCTATATTGGCATTTTAAAGAATATTGCAGTTTCAATAACAGGCATAATGGTATTTGTATATTATTACGGGCTTAAAAACGGGAAAATGGTAAAGGCTGTATTGCCACAGAAAGCTTTTTTTATAAGCTTTGCAGTTTCAAACCTGCTTGTGGCATTTACGGCAGTTACAGATACAGGCACTGTCTGGATGGCAGGGCTTGCCGCCATAGCAGCCATGGATGGCATGGGACATGCAGTACCATGCCACCTGCTCCTTATGTTACAGTATTTAATACTTTCTGCAGATGCCGCAAAGAACAACAGGATAGTAATTTTTTATGCTGTGCTTGGGATGCTCCTTGCATTTATTGTGCCAGAGATTAAAAAACGGCGGATGTTTTTGTATGCAGCGGTAATTTTTATTTCACTGACACTTGTACTGGCAATAGTACTAAGCGGGGGCAATATAAAGGAAGTATGGGCAGGCAGGGCATTTCTGGCACGTTGCATTGCAGGGGATGCCATTCTTTTGGCTGTTTCATGGGTTACATACTGTATTAAAAGGCAGAGTTCCCGCCGCAAAAAGTACAAGCTGCAAGAACAAGACCAGAAAATACTTGCTGCCCTTGCTGGCACAGACCATATGCTTATGAAGAGGATAAAGCATTATTCAGAAGCTTTATATACACATTCAGTAAAGACCGGGAACTTGTCATGCAGGGTGGCGGAATATGCAGGATATAATAAAAACCTTGCAATGGCAGGCGGGTTTTACCATGAGGCAGGAAGGATTTATGAAAATGAAGATTATAAAGAAGCCTGCAGAAAAATTGCCGGAGAGTATGCTTTTCCGTTACAGCTTACAGATATAATAGAACAGCACGGTGGTAAATCCGGAGGGGTGGTATCACCAGAAGCAGTAATTGTAATGGTAAGTGATGGTATTATTGCAACAGATGAATATCTTGTAAGGACAGGCAAAAGGGAACAGGTACCAGATGAAAAGCTTGTAGAAAGCGTATTTAATTCAAAAGCCATGAAAGAAAAACTTGGCAGTTCAGGGATGGGGCAAGAGCAGATAGAAAAGCTTATGGATTTTTATATTAATAATGCTTTTAAGGAAGAAGTTAATCTATAAGGAAAGGTACGGTTTTGGCATGACAATACTAATGGAGAAGGAAACAAATTTTGAAACAGGTTTTGATTATAAGAAATTATTAAAAAAAGTTGTTGCAAAATCCATAGAACTGGAAAACTGCCCATATGAGTGTGAAGTAAATATTACATTTACAGATGATAATGGTATACGGGTGCTTAACAGGGATTTCAGGGGGCTTGATGTGCCCACGGATGTCCTTTCATTCCCAATGGCAGAGTATACAGTGCCAGCAGATTTTTCAATGCTTGAAGAGGACGGGGCAGTGGCATCATATTTTAATCCTGAAAGCGGTGAATTACTTCTTGGGGATATTGTCATATCCCTGGAACGTGCAGATGAACAGGCAAAGCAGTATGGCCATTCTTTAAAAAGGGAAGTCTGCTTCCTTACAGCACACAGTATGCTCCATCTTATGGGATATGACCATATGGAGGAAGAAGACAGGAAAGTAATGGAGGATAAACAGGAAGAAATATTAAATGCACTTGGGATAACAAGAGATTAGAAGGAGGACATCAGGATGGGTTCTTCAAAAGAAAACACCGCCGCCGGGTTCCTTAAACAGGGCAGCATTCTTGCCGTGGCATCTATAATGGTAAGGGTAATCGGCATGATTTACCGTATACCTATGGCAAATATAATAGGTGATGAGGGCAATGGAATATATTCTGCGGCATATGAGATTTATAATATTCTCCTTATAATATCTTCATATGGCATGCCTATGGCAGTGTCTAAAATGGTGTCTGCAAGATGTGCGCAGAAAAGGTATAAAAATGCGTATAAAATTTTCAGGTATTCAATGCTTGTATCTGTAATTACAGGCGGCAGTGCAGCCCTGTTTGTCTATTTTGGTGCAGAATGGCTTGAACACCAGTTTTTTTCTAAATACAATGGTGTTGCAATCCCTTTAAAGATACTTGCGCCTACTATATTTATAGTGGCTGTAATGGGTACATTAAGAGGGCTTTTCCAGGGCAGGAAAACAATGCTTCCTACAGCAGTTTCACAGATATTTGAACAGGTTGTCAATGCCTTTGTAAGTGTGGCTGCGGCATACTTTTTTATGCGTGCACACAGTGCCTCAGACAAGCTGCCGGCATGGGGGGCAGCAGGCGGCACTCTTGGCACATGTGCAGGTGCGTTAGTGGCACTTGTAATACTGGCATTTATATATTTAGTCTACCATCCTGTTATGAGCAGGCAGGAAGAAAGGGACAAGACATCTAAAACCATATCTGCCACGCAGTCCTTTAAGATAATTGCAATTACTGTTATACCTATAATACTTAGCCAGACAGTTTACCAGTTAAGCGGTATTACAGATGTAACACTTTTTAATGCAATTATGGGCATGAAAGGGGTTTCAGACAAGGTAGTAAGCACAATGCAGGGGATATACAGCACAAAGTACAGGCTTCTTGTAAATGTGCCTGTAGCCGTATCTACTGCAATAGCATCTTCAATGATACCAAGCCTTGTAACTTCATTTGCCGCAGGCGAAACAGACAGTGTAAAAGACAAAGTATCAATGGCAATTAAATTTAACATGATTATAGCATTTCCATCAGCAATGGGGCTTTCAGTGCTTGCAGAACCAATAATAAGGCTTTTGTTCCCATCCTCTGATTACAAGACAGGCGGGCTTATGCTTATAACAGGTTCAGTCTGCATAATATTTTACGCACTTTCCACTGTTACAAACGGCGTGCTGCAAAGTATAGATAAAATGGGGCTTCCTGTCATCCATTCCCTTATATCCCTTGCAATCCATACAGGCATAGTTGCAGGGCTTCTTATGTGGACAGACATGGGGGTGTTTGCACTTGTAGCAGGCAATGTAACATACCCTGTACTTGTATGCGTTTTAAACGGAAGGTCATTAAAGAAATATTTAGGATATAACCAGGAAGTAACAAGGACTTTCTGTGTACCACTTATAGCTTCATTTATAATGGGAATTGTAACACTTGCTGTATATTACCTGTTTTTTATACTGACACATAAAATTTATATTGCAATACTGCCAGCTGTAGCAGCTGCTGTATTTGTATACTTTGTACTTGTCATTAAACTGCAGGGATTAAACAGGCATGAGCTCTATGAATTTCCTATGGGAAGAAAGATATCAGTGCTTGCAGACAAACTGCATCTTTTAAAACGTTAGAAAACACTATTTTAACAATTACTTCACATTATAATGTTTATATGTTAAAATAAATATACAAGGGCAACAACAGTACAGACTGCCGGTATTTCTGGCATATGAAATTAGAAACGGGGTGTTTTATGACACATAAGGAAAAGGCAGTGCAGCTGCTGCAGCAGCAGTACCACTGTTCGCAGGCATTATTCGGGGCTTTTGCCGGGGACGTAGGGTTAGATTTAAAGACAGCATTTAAGATAAGTACATGTTTTGGCGGGGGTATGCGCCAGGGCGGCATATGCGGCTGTATTACTGCAGCAATGCTTGTTATTGGAATGGCAGTTGGTTTTTATGATTCCCAGGACAGGGAACTGGAAATATATGTAAATAAAAAAACTGATGAATTTATAAAACGTTTTACAAAAAAGATGAACGGGGATATAAACTGCCGTGATATTTTAGGGCGGGACATATCAGAGCCGGACGGGATGGCAAGTATACGCAAGGAGGGGCTTATACTTAAGAAATGCCCAAGGGCAATAGATGTGAGCATTGACATACTGGAAGATATGTTACGTGAACATATTAAATATATAACAGAGAGCAGCATAGACTTAGAGGATATACCTGAGGATGATGAAATGCGGGGGCTTCTTAAAAGTATTGGCAGGCTCCGGCGTTTCCGGAGGAATGTCAATAATCTTTTGTATTCATCCTCAAAAGAAATTGGGTTTATACAGTTTGATATACGTAAGTTTAAGATTGTAAATGATTTATATGGGGAAAAGTTTGGTGATGAGGTTTTAGATTTTGTTATAAGGCAGTTAAAAGAAAGCTGTAATGATAAACAGTTCTATATAAACCTGCGCAGTGATGTATTTATGGTAGTGACAGAGTATGACAGCCAGGAAGAACTTATAAGCTTTATACGGGAATTTGATGTAAAGACCAGTTATTTTAAGAATGTTAAACTGCAGATGGCTTATGGTGTATATACGGTGGAAGACAGGAAGATGGAAATGCGCCAGATGGAAGACAGGGCTGCAATGGCAAGGAAAGCTGCTAAAAACGATGTGCTGAAAAACATTATATTTTATAGGGAACAATTTAAGGATTCCCTTTATAACAGGAAGTTCATTGAGGAAAATATGCAGGCGGCAATTACAGAGAAACAGTTCCTGATGTACCTGCAGCCTAAATACAGCATTACCAAGAATGAAATTATAGGTGCGGAAGCACTTGTAAGGTGGCACCACCCTGAACGGGGCATGGTTTACCCTGACCAGTTTATTCCCGTTGTAGAGGAAAACGGATTTATTAAAAAAGTCGATTATTACATATGGGAAAAAGCATGCCATTTTATAAAGAAGTGTATAGATGAAGGAATTGATGCCTGCCCGGTTTCTGTAAATGTATCAAGGGTGCACCTGCGTGATGATGAGTGTATAAAGATGCTTGCTGGCATGATAAAAGAAAATGGCATACCAAAAGAGCTGCTTGAACTGGAAATAACAGAAACAGCGGATGACCAGCAGATAAGCCTTAAGGCGCTCCAATTAAAAGAAGAAGGTTTTACACTTCTTATGGACGATTTTGGAAGCGGGTATTCTTCTTTAAATATCCTGCTTGAAACGCCTTTTGATGTTATAAAGCTTGATAAAAAGTTTATAGAGAACATGATGGTTTCAGAGAAGGGAAGGCTTTTGCTTGAACAGGTAGTTTCAATGGCTGGAAAGCTTGACCTCGGGCTTCTTGCAGAAGGCGTGGAAACAAAAGACCAGATAGAACTTTTAGAAAGCATAGGGTGTGACCAGGTACAGGGCTATTATTATGCAAAGCCTATGCCAGAGGAAGAATTTTTTGAACTGTTAAAACAGCAGCAGACAGATAAAATGCTTGCAATAAATGACAGTATGTGTTAGAATACAGAATGTTGTGTATAGGAGATGTTCCTCTGTTACAGCTGCATTGCACATAAGTATTAAGAACATCAAGATAAATAAGGAGGTCTGCACAGATGAATGACATTATTAAGGAAATTGAAGCTGCACAGTTAAAGCAGGAAATTACTGAATTTGGAATTGGTGATACAGTAAAAGTATATGCCAAGGTTATTGAAGGGACAAGGGAACGTATCCAGGTATTTGAGGGTACAGTCCTTAAAAGACAGAATGGAGGGGTAAGGGAAACATTTACAGTAAGGAAGTTCTCCAATGGTGTAGGTGTTGAAAAGACATGGCCGTTACATTCACCAATTATTGACAGGATTGAGGTAGTCCGTAAAGGTAAAGTAAGGCGTGCTAAATTATTCTATCTCCGTAACAGGGTTGGCAAGGCAGCCAAAGTTAAAGAAGCAAAATAATATAATTAAGGATTCAGACGTTATAATAATGGGGTTATAGTTCTGGCGGACATAACCCCGTTTTATTGTATCCGGTGGTACAGGAGGGGAAAATATGTGGTGTCCGGTTTGTAAGACAGAATACCAGGAAGGGATTACAGCCTGTCCGGAGTGCGGTTCGGCACTGGAAGAAGGGACAGAAGAAGATTTTGTAACAGAAAGTTTATGCAGCCTGAAAGATAAAGATGAGGCAAAAAAGCTTCTGGAATACCTGCACTTTTCAGGCATTAAAAAAGCGGAAGAACAGGAAGAAGAAGGGGCTTATGTGATAACCGTGCCACAGAGCCAGGCAAAGCAGGCAGAAAAGCTTATGCGTGGGTTTATGATGGCTTTGCAGGAGGAACAGGATAAAACAGAAGATACAGCCGGGGATAAAAATAAAGATGCAGAAACACGGACTTATACAAAGAAAGCAGATGAATATAAAGATGTAAAAAATTCAGGAATTACATTTATTATATTTGGTTTTATTGGAATTGCATATCTGATATTATGCTGGCTTGGAATTATCCCGCTCACATATAATGAAATTGTGCTGGTTCTTTTATTATGTATGTTTGTATTTTTCGTTGCTGGCGGGTTTAAATCAGTTATAAAGTCCCAGAAGATTAAAGGACAGATAGCAGAAGAAGAAAACCTTACAAATGAACTGAAACTCTGGCTTGATGAAAATATTACAAGCGGGCTGGTTAAAAGCTGGAAAGATAACAGTGTAACAGACGAAGAAAATGAATTAATTGTAATATCAAAGATTAGCAGTACACTTTCGGATGCTTATAAACAGCTTGATGTTTCCTATATTGAAATGGTAGCAGATGAATATTTTAATGAAAAGCTTTCAGGGAATATATAAATTTGTAATATAACCATAAAACCCCGTTGTTACATTATTATAAATAACTGTAACAACGGGCTTTAATTATAAACTTATGCCATTTTCTTCTAAAAGCTTTCTTGCACTTTCTATTGAATCTATGCCGGTTTTATTTTTAATTGGTGCAAATTCCTTATTTCTTTCAACTTCAAATGGAAGACATGTGTCAAGCATGTGTATCATATCAAGTATAAGCGTTTCAAACTTGTATCCATTTGGTTCTTCCGGGTTTATAAAACTGCCATTTTCATCCATATAAGGTATTTTCTTCTCAACAATATGAAGCGGAAGTTCATTGCCGCATATTTCTTCAAGTTCTTTTTCATGGAAAAGGTAATTTAAAATTACACCGAAATTATATGCAGGCCTGCCATTTCCATCCTTTGTATTGCGCAGCTGCTCTGTCTGTTCGTAGTATTCAACAATAGAAGGACGCCCGTCCTCAAGGCACATTACACCAACCTTTTCATCAGGGCTGGCTTTGCGTACCACCTTAGCACCCACAGCACAGTTTTTCTGTGCCACAGCACCTATAAAACAAGGGTCAGCAATACGCTGCAGCACATTGTCAACAGCAAACACATTCAGCCATTCAATTCCTGCCTTATGGATAAAATCTGTAATACCTGCATTCTGCATTGAAGAATACCAGCCGCCATTGCCATTTGGCGAAGTTGCTATCTTGTCTTTAGCCTCCATATAAACTTTTCCGCTGTACGTGGCAGCAGGCGCCATATCCTGTTTAAAAAAGTGTATATAATCCGGGTTATATGTGAAATAATCTTTTTCCTTAAAAAATGCTGTTGTAGTTTCATGGTTTTTATCACTTGTCATAATAAAAAGGTGTATCCATGTACCTGCCATATCAACAACATCAAGCAAGTTTCTTATAATACGCTGGAAGATATAGACAGGCTTTGTAATTCCTATATCATACATGCCTTTTGGGTTATCAGAACCAAGGCGTGTCCCCATGCCGCCTGCAAGAAGGACAGCACCAGCCTTGCCGGCACGTATTATTCCAAGCCCTGCCTTTGTAAATTCTTCCCTGCCTGCATTAACCTCATCAAGTTCCATTGCCCTGATTGGGGTAATAACGCCACGTGGTTTTTCCTTTATGCCATCCATAACATTTGCTGTTACTGAGAAATCAGTGCCTGCAATCTGGCAAAGAAGTGCTTCCCTGCCTTCCTGGCTTAATTCATTATAGTATTTTAAAACATGCTCCTGTCCATACTTTGCAAGCTTATCATACGCTTTATTAAAATCCATATTAATAACCATACCTTTCTACTGGTTTACATTTTTTGCATGTCTATTATACAATATCAGGATATAGGCTGCAAGGGCAAGTTTTCCTGGCTCTCCTCCATTTCTTCGAGAATATGGATTAAGTCCCTTATTGTACCGCCATTTTTTATAATTTCCTGTAATTTTCTTTCAAGCTGCAGATAAGAAATTTTTTCAGGGACAAGCCCGTCAGCTGCCCCGGGGAATTTTTCCTTTATATTATCAGCCATTAATTTTACAATATTCTTGTTAATAATTGTGTGGTAGTTATCCTGGCAGGTTTCCACTACCTGTGTAACCAGCTGTTTATAAGTATCATTATTAATTGTTATAATATTATCTGTGAAAAGTTCTTTATCATATGACAAGATACGGTATGAATTATTTCCAAGTCCCAGGTTATCCTTAAATCTTAGCAAAGGCATTAACATGCCAGTCCGGCTTGCAAGCTCCACACGTTTTTCATTAATAAAATCTTTCAGGTAACCTTGTTCTAAACCTGTAACAATATATGGAATAAAACATTTTCCAAATTCAAGTACAAGAGGTTCTGCTGCCATGTTGTTTTTAATTGTGTTTTCAGCGGTAATATCAGAATTTTCAACAATACTGCCCTGGATTTCCAATAATGTATCTGCACTTATGCCCAGAATACTGCATATGCCCCTGATAAACGAAATATCAGGCAGCCCGTTGCCCCGCTCCCATTTACTTACTGCCTGTGGCGTAACGCCAAGCCTTGAAGCAAATTCTTCTTGTGTAAGGTTTTTAGCCTGCCTGTGCTGGCAGATAATATTTCCTAAATTTTCATTCATAAAACAGCGCCCTTTCTGGTTTTTATTATATAAAAATTATATACATAAAATATAATCCACGCAAACAATATACCGTTTAGTGCCACCCAACGCAAAACAAAAAACTGTAATACAGGGAAATAACAGATTGAAAAACTATAATAATCTGGTATAATAGAAACATAAAAAGGAGGGCGGAATATGGATACAGCAAGGAGCTTGGATTATTATACAATAGAGGATATATATGATTTGCCAGAGGGTCAGAGAGCAGAATTAATTGATGGTGAAATGTATATGATGGCAGCACCAGGCAGGATACACCAGGAACTTATATCAGATTTACATTACATGATAAAGAATTATATTATGGGGAAAAATGGAGGATGCAAAATTTATCCTGCACCATTTGCAGTATTTTTAAATGCAGATGATGAAACTTATGTAGAGCCTGACCTGTCTGTTATCTGTGATAAAGGCAGGCTTACAGATAAGGGCTGCAATGGCGCGCCTGACTGGATTATTGAAATTGTATCACCAGGAAGCAGGAATATGGATTATTCTAAAAAACTGGTTAAATACAGCTATGCAGGAGTAAGGGAATACTGGATTGTGGATTCTGAAAAAAACAGGATTATGGTATATAACTTTGAACATGGCACAGTAAATGAATATACATTTTCAGACAAGGTGCAGGCTGGAATTTATGAGGATTTTGAAATAGATTTTTCTGGCATTAACCTGCAATAATACAAAAGGACTGGCGTTTATGGCTGGTTCTTTTTATATTATTAATATTATATCACACACTTTTGCCCTGTTGTGAAAAATTAACAAAACATATGTTGCATTTTTTCCTTAATTTTTACTGAAATATATGTACAACTGGCTGGCAAAGTGGTAAAATGTGTATATCTAAAAACTTAAAGGGAGGTATTTTATGTACAAGAGCAAACGTTACGCATATGATTATGATGATTATGAGGAGGGTGATAAAAGCGCAGAAACAATGATTGCTGATATTATGGCAGATGAGGAGTTCCCGTCGTTAGATGAAATAATAATTGGTTCGTGGGGTGATGCGTGGGAAGATGCCTGCCAGAGCATTATTGATGACATAATAGCCAATAAGGACAAGTTTTCACATATTAAAAGCCTGTTTATTGGTGATATGGATTTTGAGGACTGTGAAGTTTCATGGATTATCCAGGCTGATTATTCAAAGTTATGGGCAGCAATGCCACAGCTTGAATCACTTTCCATAAAAGGAAGCACAGACCTTATACTTGGGGATATACAGCATGATAACCTTAAGAAGTTAGAAATTATATGTGGCGGCCTGCCATGCAGTGTAATTGAAAGCATTACCAATGCAAAGCTTCCTTCACTGGAAACACTTCTCTTATATATCGGTGTAGAAGATTACGGGTTTGACGGGGATGAGGGCACAATAGAAACACTCCTTAAAGAATCAGACTTCCCTGCACTTAAGTATCTCGGGCTTGAGGACAGTGAAATGCAGGATGATATTACAGAACTTGTATTTAACAGCAAGTATATTTCACAGATAGAAACACTTGACCTTGCCAATGGCTCGCTTACCAATAAAGGAGGCCAGTTTATAGCAGACCATCTTAAAGATTATCCAAATATCAGGAAAGTGGATTTACATTTCCACTATATGACGGATGAAGTAATGGACAAGTTAGATGACCTTGCAGATGAACTTGATGTTGAAATCAATGTTGATGAGGATAATGAGGCAGACGAGTGGGACGGCCAGATGTACTATGATCCCATGCTTACGGAGTAAGCATTGATTACGGAGTAAGCATTGATTACGGAGCCAGCATTGATTACAGAGTAAGCATTGATTACGGAGCAAGCGGCAGTTTATGGTAATTTTAATTGGTGGTAAAGGTTCTAAGAGGACAGAATATTTTTTAAAAGCAGCAGAAAAACAAGGTGTCCCTGTACAGCTTATAAGCTGGGAGGAGATTTTTAAAGGCTTTAATTACAGGATTTTAGAGGGGGCGGCTGTAAAGATAGACCCGCCCTCTTATAAGATTACAGAGCTTGGAATAATGCAGGAAAGCCTGTCAGCTTACCAGGATATATTAAAGGGCATGGCTTTATGCAGGTGTACATTTTTAAATACACCAGAGGCAATTTTAAATGTACTTGATAAAAGGGCAGCTAAAAGGGAACTGGCAAAGCATATGGTCCCTGTGACCCGTATGGTTTCAGAAAATGCAGGTCCAGCGTCACAGCTAATTAGCATTATGGAAGATAAAAGGGAATATTCCGTGTTTATAAAGCCTGTAAATTATTCAGGGGCAGCAGGGGTGCTGGCATTCCGTTTAAATCCTTTAAACGGGCGTATGAAGCTTTATACTTCCTGCTGCCTTGATAAAGGGAAGCTTTATAATACTAAGAAGCTGCATGTCATTGATAACAATGCAGATATTATAAATATAATTGACAGCCTGGCAGGCATCTGCAGTGCGCATAATATGCCAGGGCTTATAGCTGAAAGGTGGCATCCCAAAGATTCATTTAATGGCAGAAGCTATGACCTGCGTGTTGTATACCAGTATGGCAGGATTTCATATATAGTAGTGCGCCAGTCAGACGGGCCAGTTACCAACCTTCATCTTAATAACCAGGCAGTGGATTTTAGAAGATTAATGCTTCCAGAAAATATTGTATCCGGAATAGAAGAAATATGCAGCAATGCAATGTCTGTTTTTAAAGGGCTGGATATGGCAGGAATAGATGTCATGCTTGACAAGGGAAGCAGGAAGCCGCGTATTATTGAAATAAACGGGCAGGGTGATTTGATTTACCAGGATATATTTTCAGGAAATAAAATATATTCAGAACAAGTGAAAATGCTTTCTGGCAAGGCATAGGAAGTGGGGGATATATATGGTACCAGAAACTAATATGGATAAAATAGTAAAAAGCCACAATATTTTATTTGTATGTATAGATTCGCTGCGTTTTGACGTGGCATCTGAAGAGGAGGCAAACGGTGGGACGCCTGTTTTAAACAGATATGGCAGATGGAGGAAGTGCAGTGCCCCGGGGAATTTCACATATCCGTCACACCAGGCAATGTTTGCAGGCTTTCTTCCAGTAGACTGTGAAATAAATGAAATGAAGAAAAGGGAAACTTTATTTTTTTCAGAGGATATTGGAATGGGAAGAAAAGCACCAGAAGGAGCTTTTTTATTTTCCCGCCCTACATGGATAGAAGAGCTTGCAGACATTGGATATGAAACATACTGTATAGGCGGTTTAAGTTTCTTTGATAAAAGGACAGCACTGGGAAAGGTACTGCCATCAGTATTCCAGCATAGTTACTGGAACCCGTCATTTAGCTGTAAAGTAAAGGATTCGGCAAAGAACCAGGTTGACTTTGCATTAAAAAAGATTTCAGAATACAGTATCTCAAAAGGAAATACAGACAGCAGGATAATGATGTATATAAATATTTCCGCACTCCATTATCCTAATTATTTCTATGCAAACTGCAATGCAAACTGTAATACAGATTGCATTGCAAACTGCGGGGAAAGGGACAGCAAGGAATCACACAGGATGGCACTCCGTTATGTTGACAGCCAGCTGTCACGGCTTTTTGACGGATTTGCAGATATTGGGGATACTTTTGTTATATGCTGTTCAGACCATGGGACATGTTATGGCGAAGACGGAGTATGGTATCATGGCATAAACCATCCTATAGTAAATACTGTACCATATAAACACTTTATAATTGAAAAAAATAAAAAGGACAAAAACAATATGCCAGAAAGCACAGATATTAAAAATATCCCAGGGGATAAAACAGGCCACAATGGAAATATAGAAGAACCATATATACAATATATGTACAGTTACCCGCATAAAACAGCTTACAGGACTCTTTCCGGCATTAATCTTGCAGACAGGCTTAATGTACTTAAAGGACAGGCAAACAGCCTTTATTTCCATATACCATTCTGCCAGTATAAATGCGGCTACTGTAATCTTTTTTCTGTTGCAGGGGCAGAGAATAAATTATCTTTTATGGAGGAATATGTCTATACAATGGAAAGGCAGGCAGAACAGATTGCAGGCGTGCTTCCAGAAGGTGTGTCATTTAACAGCATGTCACTTGGCGGAGGTACACCGCTTCTGCTTCCTTTGCATGTCCTAAGGCATGTATTTGTAATTGCAGAAAAGTATTTCAGCATAAAATATGGCACAATCCCGGTAAATATTGAAACCTCCCCTAACCAGACAGATAAAGCCAGGCTGGATATGCTTAAAGAAAATAATGTAACAAGAATCAGCATAGGCGTACAGAGTTTTAACAAAATTGAACTCAGGACACTGCACCGTTTCCATTCACCAGAACGTGCAGTAAAAGCACTGGAACTTATCAGGGAAACAGGCTTTCCATGTTTAAATATAGATATAATTTATGGTATCCCGGGGCAGACAGAAAATACATTGTTAAAATCATTAAAGCAGGCGCTTTTATTTAAACCAGAGGAAATGTTTGTATACCCTCTTTATGTTAAAAGCGGCACATATCTTGGGCAGAGGGGGATAAAACCTTCACCGGATACAATGGAACTTTATAAATGCGCAAGGGATTTCCTGCTTTCAAATGGATATATACAGCAGTCAATGAGGCGCTTTGTACTTAAAAAATATATGCCGCCGCAAGAGAACAATGCTTCACTCTGTGGTCTGGGCAATACAATTTCAATAGGGTGCGGCGGAAGAAGCTATATAGGAAACCTGCACTTCTGCACACCTTATACACTAGGCAATGCAGAGTGTATAAAGCAGTTAAATAATTATATAAAACAGGAAGACTTCCTGGAAATAAAACATGGTTTTATACTATCAGAAGATGAAGAGAAAAGGCGGTATGCAGTAAAACATATTTTATTTGGAAAAGGCATTTTAAAAGAAGATTATACAAAGCATTTTAACAGCAGGGCAGAAGAAGATTTCCCGTTTATAAAAGAATGGTGCAAAAAAGGGTATTCATGTATTGGCAATGAATTTATCTCACTTACAGAAGAAGGAACTGCATTATCTGATTACCTAGGGGCTTTCTTTATATCAGGTGAAGTAAAAAGTAAAATGGAAGAGTGGGGGCAATGCCATTAACACTTATTATTACCAAGGGAAAAGCATATGGAAAATATTAAACAATATACAGGCATACACCAGTGGTATTACAGGGGGTGCCTGTATTCATGCAATTATTCATGTACTTATTGTCCATTTTCTAAGAGGCCTCATCCAGACAGGAAAGAGCTTGCAAGGGACGAGGAGTGTCTTGTAAGGTTTACTGGCAGCCTTATAGAAAAGACAGAGAAGGATAAAGAAAAATGTGCTGTGCAGATTGTGCCATATGGTGAAGCAATGGTACATAAATATTACTGGAGGGAAATTGCGCGCCTGTCGTGCAGCAGTTATATCGAAGCAGCAGGCATACAGACAAACCTGTCTTTTAATATAGATGGCATGGTAAAAGTGTTCAGGGAAAATAACGGTAATCTTTGCAAGTTAAGGCTATGGTGTACTTTCCATCCCCAGATGGTTACGGAGGAACAGTTTTTACGCCAGTGCCGTAAGCTTTCTTCTTATGGTATCTTATATTGTGTGGGCACGGTAGGTGTCCCGTCACAGGCAGGGAGCATACATTATATAAGGGAACATCTTCCGGATAATGTGTACTTGTGGGTGAATAAGATGGATGGCATGGGGCGCAGGTATACAGAAGCGGAGATAAAAGAGTTTACAGAAATTGATGAATATTTTGAAACAGGGCTCCGGCATTATAAGGCTGATGCAAGCAAATGTACAAACAGTCTTTTTGTGGAGGCAGATGGTTCTGTTAAACGGTGCAATACCTGTATTCCTGGAAAGAATGGCATTTTGTGTACAAGAAAGGAATGCAGCTGTTATTTATCCTATTGTAACCAGCAGGTGCCAGAACTGGTTTTCTTTAACCCTTACCCGGCTTTCCGTATACCACATTATAAAAAGGCGGTATTTTTTGATGTGGATGGCACATTGTTATGTAATGGGGAAAGTGTAATTACAGACAGGACAAAGGAACTTTTATACAGGCTTTCTGTACATAGCAGGATATTTCTTGCAACTTCGCTGCCATATAAGGATGCACTAAGAAAAACTGCCCCTGCAAAGGATATAATATCAGGCGGTGTGTTTGCACATGGGGGCATTTGTATAATACATGGTGAAACAAATACTTTACATAAGAAGACATTTCCTTTAAAATATAAGGATACAGGGATGTTAAAAAAAAATGCGGGAAGATATGGTTATTCTGTATATATTTATGCCATGGAGGATACAGTTTATAAGATAACCCTTTCTTTTAAGAAAAAGCCTGGAAAAAGGGATATGGCAGTAATGTCTGCGGCAGAGGGGCTTGGGCTTCTGGATAAAGGCTATTGTGCCAGGGAAAATATTAATGTAATTATTGAAGATGGCTGTATCCAGATAGTTAGTATTATGGCAGGAAAAAAAGAAGGGATAATACATATATGCAGCAAGATGGGGTATAAACCAGAAGATATTGCTGTATTTGGCAATTCTTCCAGTGATATACCAATGTTTAAAGAATCCGGGTTTTCCGTAGCAGTAGATGCAGGCAGGGAGGCCAGCCAGGCTGCAGATTATTGTATAAGGAGTGGATGGTATGCGTAGAAAAAAGAATAAAAAGGCTGATGAAGAAACTTATATGTATTTGCAGGCGCTTAAAAATAAAAAAGTATCCCTGCTTGTGTTAGATGCAAAGTGGCATGAACTTTTTCCTGCAGACCGTAAGACAGATGAAATTAAAAACTGTGAAAGGAAACTGAATGAACTTCTGAAGAAACAGGGGAAGAATACGAATGATATCAAGGAATATGAAAAAGCAAAAAAAGCAATTATGAGCAATATTGTAAATAACATGACTGACGGGAGCGGGCCTGACAGCTTTCTTAAAGCCAGGAAGCAGGAGAAGAACCAGAAGCTTATGGCAGACCTTAATTATAAGCTAAGCATGGCTGAGGAAGTGCAAAAAGAGCTGCCTGTCCAGATAGAAGTTGCTAATAATGAACTTTTAATTGAAGGGATGAAACTGTGTTATGCTGAACTTACTTCTAATACAGAACAGATTGAGGCACTTGAAGAATGGATAAAGGAAGCAAGGGATATCCTTAAAAATAAGATACTTGAGAAACAGGATATGGAAATGCGCAATACAGAGCTTTATACATATATGCACAATCTGCTAGGTGCACAGGTGGTTGAAATATTTGACAAAAACCATAAGATATGGAAAGGCAATATTGAGGAGAATAAAAAAGGGAATATACAATGATTGCTGGTACAGGAACTGATATAGTTGAAACAGAAAGAATATTTAAGGCAATACAGAAGGAATCATTTCTGGGCAGATGCTATACAAAAGAAGAGCAGAAGCTTATAGCAGAAAAAAAAAGCAGGGCGGCAAGTAATTTTGCCGGCAAAGAAGCAGTAGCAAAGGCACTGGGCACAGGTTTTGCCGGCTTTGTGCCATCAGATATTGAAATACTGCGTAAACCGGACGGTGCGCCATATGTGCTTTTGCATAACGGGGCAAGAAAAAGGGCCGAAAGCCTTGGGATAAATTATATCCATATTTCATTAAGCGATACAAAAGACAATGCTATAGCTTATGTTGTGGCAGAATATTAATGTTATAGTATTCTGGATACAGGAGGTGTTTTTTTTGGAATATATATTAAACAGGGCTGAGGCGGCAGAAATTGACAGGATATCTATAGAGGAGGCCGGGATACCGTCTGTTGTGCTTATGGAAAAGGCAGCAATGGCTGTTGCAGGCTGCGTTAGCAAGATAGCAGCCCCTGGTGCTAAAATCCTTGCAGTATGCGGCATGGGGAATAATGGCGGTGATGGTGTTGCATGTGCAAGGATACTTAAAGAAGCTGGTTTTGATGTTAGTATTTTTCTTGCAGGCAGCAGCGCCAAGACCACAAAAGAGATGGAAATACAGGTTAATATAGCTAAAAACCTTGATGTCCGGTTTATCACAAAGCCAGAAGGCAATGAATATAATATTATTATAGATGCGTTATTTGGAATTGGATTATCAAGAAATATTGAAGGGGAATATGCAGAATGGGTTAACTGGATTAATTCACAGTCCTCAGAGGTTGTGGCAGCTGATATACCATCAGGCATAAATGCAGATAACGGGCAGGTATATGGATGTGCAGTTAAAGCCAGTTATACGGTAACATTTGGCAGTAATAAAAGAGGCATTGCAGTATTTCCAGGGGCAGCTTACAGCGGGAAAGTTATTGTGGCAGATATAGGTTTTCCTGCCAGGGCATTATTAAAGGCTGCGCCAAAGGCGTATACTTATAAGAAAGAGGATTTGCCATCCCTTATGCCGGAAAGGAAAGCCCGGACCAATAAGGGAAGCTTTGGCAAAGTTTTTATTATTGCTGGCTCTGCAGGAATGAGCGGGGCATGCTGCCTTGCTGCCAAAGCGGCTTACAGGGCAGGATGCGGGCTTGTAAGGGTTGCTACAGCATTACAGAATATAAATATATTAAAAACATATCTTCCAGAAGCAATAACAGGCACATATGAAGATGGCATAGCACATGGCATAGACTGGGCAGATGTAATTGCCATAGGGCCTGGCACAGGGACAGATGAAAATGCAAAAAAACTTGTAACAGAGGTATTAAAGATAAAAGACAAACCAGTTGTAATGGATGCTGACGCATTAAATGTACTTCCTTTGCTTATGCCAGACGGGACTGGCGCAGACAGTTATAATCTTGGGAGTAATTTTATAATAACACCCCACCTTAGGGAAATGTCAAGGCTTACAGGTGCAGATTTAAATGATATCAAGGAGAATATAATAGATTATGCGTCATGCCATAAGAGCGGCTGCACAGTTGTTTTAAAAGATGCAAGGACTATTGTATCAGATGGCAGCAGCATTTATATAAACACAACAGGGAATAATGCGTTAGCCACAGGAGGTTCAGGTGATGTGCTCTGCGGCATTACCGCAGGGCTTCTTGCACAGGGAATGGAACCAATGGAGGCCGCCTGCCTTGCTGTATGTATACATGGTGCAGCAGCAGATTTATATGCAGAAAAAAAGAACAGGTATTCTATGCTTGCTTCTGATATTATAGAAGAACTCCAGTTTATATTGCCATTCTAAGCATAATGGATACCAAGGGGTATAGAGATGGAAAATATTAAGAAATATTACAGGGTACAGGCAGAAATTAACCTTGATGCAATATACCAGAATGTTGTTAATGCAAAGAAGCTTTTAAAGCCTGGAACAAAGATTATGGCCGTGGTCAAAGCTGATGGTTACGGGCATGGTGCCGTGGAAACAGCAGGTGTGCTTGATAATATAGTTGATGCGTATGGTGTTGCAATACTGGAAGAGGGAATTGAATTAAGGCAGGCAGGTTTTACAAAGCCTGTGTTAATATTTGGGTTCACCCCGGAACCCCAGTATATGGCAATGATAGATTATAATATATCCACAGCTGTATTCCAGTATGATATGGCAGAAAAGATATCCAGGGCAGCAGTAAAATCCGGCAAAAAGGCACACATACATATTGCACTTGATACAGGCATGGGTCGTATCGGTTTTAAACAGGATAATGAAAGCCTTGGAATAATTAAAAATATTGCAAAACTTCCAGGAATTTTAATTGATGGGTGTTTTACGCATTTTGCAAGAATGGATGAGAAGGACAAAACAAAGTCCATGTTACAGTACAGCCGTTATATGTCATTTGTAAAGCGTATTGAAGATGCTGGCATAGAGCTGCCATTAAAACATGTTTCAAACAGTGCAGGTATTATAGAGATGCAAAAAGCCCACCTTGATATGGTACGGGATGGCATATCTTTATATGGCATGTACCCTTCAGATGAAGTGGATAAAGGGCGTTTAAAGCTTGTGCCGGCAATGGAACTTAAAGCATATGTATCTTTTGTAAAAACAGTAGAAGCAGGTTCAGAAATCAGTTATGGCGGCACATTTACAACAACAAGGAAAACAGAAATTGCAACCATACCTGTGGGATATGCGGACGGGTATCCGCGGTCACTTTCAGGCAGGGGTTATGTATTAATACATGGCAGGCGTGCCCCAATACTCGGACGGGTCTGTATGGACCAGTTTATGGCAGATGTAACAGATATAGGCGGTGTAAAGGAGGGGGATACTGTAACATTAGCAGGGCGTGACGGTGACGGGTATATCTCCATAGAAGAAATAGCAGGAATGGCACATTCATTTAATTATGAATTTGTATGTGGTATAGGGAAAAGAGTCCCAAGGGTGTATTACAGGAAAGGGAAAGCCATTAAAACAAAGGACTGTTATCCGGAATATTAACCAGTTAAAGATAAAAATATAAACGTTTACGAATACTTATCTGCAAATATGGAAAAGATAGGAAGGAGAAGATTAAAAATACATATATGGACCGGTAAAAGACGGTTTGCTTCTCGAAAACATTGAATTGGAGCGTGGACGTTTTGAATATTAGACGTGGAGATATATTTTTTGCTGATTTACGGCCGGTAGTAGGCTCTGAACAGGGAGGCATACGTCCTGTACTGGTTATACAGAATGATATGGGCAACAGGCACAGCCCTACAGTAATCTGTGCTGCAATTACATCTAAAATGAATAAGGCAAAACTGCCTACACATGTTGCACTTGAAGTTAAAAAGTATGATATAATCAAAGATTCAGTAATCCTGCTTGAACAGATAAGGACTATTGATAAATCAAGGCTGCGTGAAAAGGTATGCCATCTGGATGATGAAATACTTAATAAGATAGATAAGGCATTATGTATAAGCCTTGCACTCGGTGAAGAATACCAGGGCGCAGAAAGGCTGCACAAAGGTACAGTTCTAAGAGGGATAGCAGAAAAAGAGGCCGCAGGTAATTTATGAAGATAACAATATTAGCAGTAGGGAAGATAAAAGAAAAATATTTAGAAAATGCAGTACAGGAATATAAAAAGCGCCTTGGCAGGTACTGCAGGCTGGAAATAATAGAAGTTGCTGATGAGAAAACCCCTGGTAATTCAGGTACTGCTGAAGAAAGCATAATACGTGCAAGGGAAGGTGTGAGGCTGGAAAAATACATAAAAAGTGATGCCTATATAATTGCACTTGCAATTAACGGGGAACAGATGTCTTCAGAAGCCTTTGCAGATAAAATAAACAGGCTCGGCATAAACGGAACAAGCCACATTATCTTTATAATAGGGGGTTCAATAGGGCTTGATAATAGTATATTAAATATGGCCGCCTGCAAATTAAGCTTTTCAGAAATGACATTCCCCCACCAGCTTATGAGGGTAATACTTTTAGAGCAGGTATACAGGGCATACAGGATAATAAACGGTGAACCATACCATAAATAATTATAGTTGCAGGGGGTTTTAAAGTGGAATATAATTTATAAGAACCTAAAGTTGCAACAAAATAACAAAAAAATTTTATTGCTTTTAAGCATAATGTTTCCTGTTATTTTTCTTTATATTTTCTGGCAGTATCCAGAAGTGTTTCATACAACTCCTTTTTAATATGCCTGCCAGAGTTTTTAAGGATTTCAACTGATTCTGTAATTTCTGTATATGTAACCAGTTGTTTTTCTAAAGCAATTAAAAGTATTCCTATAGTGCCCATTATTTTTATACCCATTTGCCTGGCAACATTCCGTCCTTTGATTTCGTCAACTAAAAGTAAATTTCCATTTTGTTCATCCACCAGCACAATAGCTTCGCTTTCACCAATATCAAGTCCTGTTGCTGTACGTAAAATTCTGGCAGTTTTTTTACTGGAAATACATACCACATGTATATACTTGCAATTTTTTATTTCTTCTGCTTCATTTTTAAAAGATGGATTTTTAGTTAATTCATGGTATACGGCTTCTGGGATTAAAATATATCCAAATAATTCTGTAAGTAATACCAGTTTATTTATTTTCATTAATGAAATCAAAGGCGTTGTATCTGCAATTACAATCATACAAGGTTATTCTCCAGTTCATGGAATGTTTTAATATCTTCTTCTACTTCTGAAAAATCCATACTATAATATGGTAATCCTAAATCTTCATATAAATTAATTAAGTCATATTTATTTATTCCTAATATTTCTGCTGCCCGTCCATGGGAGATGGAAAGATTATGGATGTATGGGTATAAAAGCATTGCATTTATTTGCAGTTCTGTTTTTTTATCAGGTTTTTCTAAGAATGTTTTCATCTCATAAGGTATTTTAATTTCATATGCAACTAAATCCATATTTTAAACCTCCCTTAATTTTATATTTGTATTATATATCTGGTGTTTATTTCTTGCAATATATAATTTTATAATAATATCATTTTTATTGTAGATAGATGGATGGATTTATGGTAAAATAAATATAATGTATAATGACAGAATGTAAAAGTGGCAAGGTGGTGGTTTAAATGGATATACTGGAATATTTAAAAAAGCGGCAGAGTGAACTTGAATATAAGAGCCACCCGGTGGCAGACCAGGATGAGAGGTTTAAGTATCTGTACTGTTATGGGCTTGGTGTTATGGCAGTTGGCAATTTAAAGGCAGTTACAGAACTGCAGCCTTCTTTTGAGGCAGTCCTTGACAGTATATATATTTCACAGAAAAGCAGGAACCAGGTAATTGTTGATATTAATAATTATTTTGATTTCAGGATTGCGGAATTTTTTAAAAGGATTAACAGCAAAGAGGCCCAGTATTGTTTTATGGCTGATATTTACAAGCTTTACAGGCTTGCCTTGTGGTCACAGGATTACTGCAGGGGGATACTTGGCAATTATTTAAAGGTTTTCAGGTTTTCAGATGCAGAGTGCAGTTTTTTTGAAAAGTTTAACAAGGCTGCGCAGGAAAAAAATGTGGAGGCAGCAGTTAAGTATTACAAGGAATTTAAGAATGAAGGCTATGATATAAGTTACCAGATTCTTGTGTATTTTTTCCCGGAATTTGAAATGGAAGAGCATTACAAGGATATACATATAGAACCTGGAAAGACGGTGGCTTTTGACAAGCCTGTAGTAATTGACGGGGACATTACAGTAGAACGTGGCGGTTCGCTTCTTATTAATGGCGCTTTTGTAAGCATGAAAGGTTCTGTAAGCACTGTTGGCGGAAGGATACGTTTAAAAGGTGCAAGGGTAAGGGTAGAGGAATGTGGGAGCGGGTTCTGGATGGATTTTAAAGAAACTGCAGTTGTAAATATTGAGGATTCATTTATTGACTGTGGCAAGGCATGTGGTTTCCTAAGGCAGGAAGCAGGCCGGCTTATTATAAGCAGAAGTGAGATAAAGCGGACAGAAGGGGAGAGGGCTGTAAGTTTTAACGGGCTTTCTTCTGTTATAGAGAATACAGAGTTTTATAGTAATGTTTCAGGGGCAATAGGGATTTACGGCTCTGCCAAAATGGTTCTTGGCCAGTGCAGCTTTAATGATGCTTCGGCAGATTATGGCGGGGCAGTGTATTCTGAATCCATAGGGAATGTAAAGATTGAAAGATGCAATTTTAACAGGTGCAGGGCAGATTACCTTGGCGGGGCAGTATATTTTAAGTACCAGAAGTTCGGACAGTATGTAAAGGACTGTGAATGTAATGCCTGTATTCCACAGGATACATGTATATTTAATGTATATGACGATGATGTAGAATTAAAAGTGCGTTAAGGGGGTGGCAGCATGATTTTAGATACACTTACAAAGTTTAATATGAGGCGCAAGCTCTGGATGACACCAGAACACCCGCTGTGCACAATGCCAAAGGGTTTTAAAGTTATGTACATTTCTGCCCTTATACTCCAGGCACAGCTTGTTAAGAAAACAGGGCTTCTTAATAATTATGAACTCGAACGCCTTGTAAAGTCCGGGTTTAAGCTGGATTCCTCTGATTTTGCATGGGCACTCCGTACATCAGGGGACAAGGCAGCGGTTACCGGGTGGCTGCTTGACAATCTTAACCAGGACAGGGAACGGGCTTTTTTTATAATGGATTTGGTCAATGTTTCAATAAATGACGGGGATATAGAAGAGGACAGCAGCAAATCCATAGAACTTTTTGCAAAGATGCTTGGCGTGGCAGATGAAAGGCTCAACCTGCTGCATAGGTTTACCACATATGCGTACAGTGAAGATATAAGGGAATGCCAGAGGTTTGCAGCTTTAATTGAAGAAAGGGTTCCAGGCATAGGGGTTACAGATTTAAAATATTACATAATGCAGCTTACGGAAACCGTTGATTTTACCCAGAAGATACTTGATGAAAAGAAGGATTACAGAATTATTGACAGATGCAATATTTATGAAGATATTGTTTTAAATAAAGGAATGAGGCTGGTTATAGACAATGCAGTTGTAAGGATATTTGGCAATATACTTCTTAATGGCGGCTGCCTTATTATAAATAATTCCAAAATTGTACGCAAATCAGGACGCCACAGGTCATGTATAAATTTACAGGCAGCAGGCAGCAGGGTGGAACTTTATTCTGCAGAGGCTGACTGCCGCAATTACGGGATGTTTATAAGGGCAGAGGAAGGCACAGTAATTATAGAAAATTCAAATATCCGCCATACTTCCAGGGGTGCGGCGGTGCGTTTCTGGGGAAAGGAACTTTCAGTAACAGGCACAGGTTTTTATGAATGTTATTCACCAGAGGACGGCGGGGCAGTTATGGCAAGAGGCGGGAGGGCAGTTATAAAAGACTGCAGTTTCAATGACTGCGAAGCAAAACGCGGCGGGGCAGTTTACGGGACAGACGGGACTGTTATATCAGGGTGCAGTTTTACAAGATGCAATGTAGCAGATTACGGTGCAGCAGTATATTACTCAGGGACAATGGAGGGAAATGCCGTTAAACTTGAATATTCAGACTGCCACCCGGCAGGTGCTGAAATTGTGCAGCACCTGGCATTGCCCAGGGAACTGCTGGTTAAGGATGAATACCATATCAGTATGTCTACTATAATTGACTGCCCTGTTTCAGTAGGGATAAATGGCAGGCTGGTAATTGAAGATGCAAATATTTATCTTAATTACCCTTTGCGCTGTTCTGGCAGCCTTGTAACCATTAATTCAAAGATTGTATCAAACCGTCTTGAAGGGGGCGACATGATATACCTTGACAATGCCAAAGAGTGCAGCATATACCATTGTGAACTGGATGGCATGTTAAAGACAGGCGGGATTAATTTATTAAATACACGCATAAATATAGCAAAATCCCTTTTCCGGAATATGGATGGCGGCAGGGCAGTTTATAATGCCTACCAGCCGGAAATATCAGGCTGTATATTTAACTTCTGCCAGAAAGGCGCAATATACAGCCAGGGAGGCAGCATAGAAAGATGTGTGTTTATAAACTGCCGTGCAAAAAGCGGTGCAGGCATACAGATGTATGGCAGGAGGGGCAGTATAAAGAACTGTATATTCAGGAGATGCGTATCAGAATACAGTGGCGGTGCCATTGACAGGGTGGCAGGCATGAAAGTGGAGAAATGTATATATGAGGACTGCAGGCCGGATAATATTTCATAAACAGCAAAAAGGATAATACAGCATAAAGCAGGTATTATCCTTTTAATTATTTATTCCCCCGTATCTTCTTCCCCGCTTTCCTGTTTATGTTCCTCTTCATCTTCCTCTTCCCTTGGGAGAAGCTGGAGTTTAACCTTTTCTATACGGGTTTTAGATGATTCAATAACTGTATATCTTGCATATTCATCTTCTGCTGATTCCCCCGCACCAGGAAAATGGCCGAGCAGGTTAATTATATGGCCGGCTATTGAATCATAGTCTTCAGACTGTATCTTTATCCCGAGTGCTTCATCAATATCATCAAGTTTTGCAATTCCAAGAAGAATATAATTTTCATCATCAATTTTTGTAATTTCATCTTCCTCATTAGAATCATATTCATCGCGGATATCACCAACTATTTCTTCAATTAAATCTTCCATAGTAAGTATCCCGGAAGTTGAGCCATATTCATCAAGGACGATTGCCATTGTTATAGAATCCTTTTTCATTTCAAAAAAAAGTTCAGATATCTTTTTGTACTCATAAGTAAAATAAGCTTCCCTCATTACATCATTAATATGGAACTCTTCTTTAGGGCCATGGTAAAAGAATACATCTTTAAGGTTCACTATTCCAAGTATGTTATCCCGGCTGTCATCGTATACTGGCATACGTGAATACTTTTCCTTTGAATAACATTCTATAAGCTCATCATATGACAGGTCTACACTGGCAAATTCCACATCCATTTTGGGCACCATCACATCTTTTGCAAGGGAGTCACCAAAATCTACAACATTGGTAATCATTTTCCTTTCTACTGTTTCAATTACACCTTCTTCATGGCTTAAATCAAGTATTGTACGAAGTTCATTTTCTGTAATTGCAGGACGCTCCTGGCCATCTGTCTGGAAAAGGCCCATAAGTGCACCTGAAAGCTTGTCAAACAGAAAAGAAAGCGGATACAGTATATTTGCCAGCATATATACAGGTTTTGCATATATAAGCGACATCTTTTCACTGTTCATTGATGCAAATGACTTTGGCACTATTTCACCAAATATAATTACAAGTATAGTAAGTATCCCTGTCGCAAGCCCTGTAGCTATGCTTTCCATTGTTGCAAGCCCTGCTTTCTTTGCAAGGCTTATGGCAAATGAGGTGGTAAGTGAAGATGCAGAAAGGTTCACTATATTATTGCCTATAAGTATTGTGCTTAAAAGCTTGGTAGGGTTTTCAACCAGCTTAAGGACAAGGGAGGCATTTTTCACACCTTCATCTGCCATAGATTTTATACGCATTTTACTAACAGTTGTAAGACATGTTTCTGCTGATGAAAAAAAAGCAGAGAGCAGCAGCAGGACCAGTAATATTGCTATCCTCGACGCGTCACTAGAATCCAAATAATCACTCCATTCAAATAAATCTATTGTTTATGTACAACACTAAATATTTTAACGGTGAAACTGGAAATTGTCAAGCCTGGCAGGACATAGTAACAAAACATACCTTAAAAAGTGCATATTGTGCCAGAGGTATAAACTTTTAATCCGGTTTTTGCTATAATTATAAAAATAAAATGGATAAAGGCAGGGAATAATTATATAATGAAAGCAGGTGTGGATTGTGTTAGGAGGTTCTGTATTTATAGCATTGGTAAGGTTTATGCTGAGCATTGCAGGTGTAACCATATTTTATTTTATGATAAGTACACCACGTTTTGGCATAAGGATTATGGTACCAGCATGTGCAGGTTTTAATATTATCATGGCTGCCATGTTATGTGTATGGTATATGGCAGACTGGGAAAGCTGCATAAGGATGGTGGCATTTGTATCATATATCTGTTTTTCATTATTTGCTATATTTATGTGTAATGACACGGTTTTTCTGTCAATATACAAACTTGCGCTTGTTTTTTACCTGCTGGCAGTATTTTTAATTGGCGGAATAGAAATTTCAGTTATTTTCTTTAATAGAAATGTGTGGGCAGATATAATTGTACGTATTATAATAATTATAACTATGTCATATTTTATCAATAAATATCTAAAAGAATCTATTAAAAAGTTTAGTATTTATGTTGAAGAAGAACTGGATAAATTCAGTGTTGCCATTATGATAATGAGCCTGGTATTTGGAATAGGCTATATTTTAAACCCGGACAGGATGGAACATACAGTGTACCGCATTTTCCAGATTATTATGAACTTTTTCCTTACAGGCATACTGCAGGTTCTTATATACAGGCTTTACCTGCATATTGGCAGGGAACAGGAGTACCAGAAAGAGAACCAGCTTATGCAGATGAACCACAGGCTTTTAGAGCGCCAGTTAGAGCTTTTAGAAGAATCCGTTGCATCAGGCAGAAGGATATGCCATGATATAAGGCACCATAATACTGTTATTACAGAATTTGTGTACAGGAAACAATATGAAGAACTTTTAAAATACCTGCAGGAATATGGTAAAATAATAGACAGAAGCGGACAAAAAGTTATATGTGCCAATACAGCAGTAAATAATATTCTTTCTGCATACACAAGGAAAGCAGAGAAAGAGAATATAAAAGTTACAATAGAAGCAGAACTGGACAAAAATTTCCCGGTATCTAATATTGACCTTGTAACAATACTTTCAAATGCTTATGAAAACGCAATTTATGGATGTATGGAGGTTATGAAACATGGGGGACAGGAATGTTTTATACATATTTTAATTAAAAGGAAAAATAACAAGCTTGTTATATGCTGCAGCAATACATGCCGCAAAGAAACAAAAATTATGAAAGGACAGCCAAAGCCTGAATTTACAGGTGGTGTGGGAGTGTCAAGCATTGTAAAGACAGCAGAAAAATATGGCGGGGAATATGATTTTAAAAATAATAATGGTATTTTTGTATTCCGGCTTATTATGAATATCCCGCACCAGGAATAGCCAGGAAGCAAAACATACTTAATAAGGTTAAAGTGTTATGGAGGAACACAGGTAATGTATCTGATAGCGCTTTGTGATGATGAAACAGGAGAAATCCAGAGAACAGGGAGGATGCTGGAAAGTTACCAAAAAGAACATAAATGGCTTGATTTTGCAGTAGAATGTTTTATAAGTGCAGACAGGCTTCTTTACAAGGTAAGAAAAGAAAAATATACACCAGATTTAATATTAATGGATATTTATATGCCGGATAAAACCGGGACTGAGGCTGCTAAGGAACTGCGTGGCCTGGGAAATAAAAGCAGGATTGTTTTTTTAACTGCATCAAAGGAGCATGCACTTGATGCGTTTGGCGTAGGTGCTGTGCAGTATCTTGTAAAGCCAGTATGCAAAGAGGTTCTTTTTAATGTACTTGACATGGTATTAAAAGATGTGTCATGTGAGCGCAGGAAATATATCCTTGTAAGGGCAGATGGAAGAATACACCGTATCCTTGTAAATGATATTGTATATTGTGAAGCCCAGAGAAAAATACAGAATTTATATCTTGCAGACGGGACAAAGCTTCTGCTCCGCATGACTATGGCAGAGATTTATGGCATGTTGTCATGTTACCAGGAATTTGTAAGGGCAGGGGCAGCTTACATTGTTAACCTGGAATATGTTGACAGCCTTAATGCACAGGATATATGCCTTAATACAGGAAAGAAAATATATCTGCCAAGGGGTGTGTACAAAACTTTAAAAGAGAAATATTTCGGGTATTATTGTGGGAATGGAAGTACATAATTATAGCTTTTATGAAAGGAGCAGTAAAATATGGATAAACAGGAGATACAAAATACATTGTATATTCCACAAGAAACATGGGATAATGAACTGGGCATACTTCTTATTAATGATATTATTGATGCAAGAAAAAAAGAGGGGATTACCCAGAAACAGCTAGAAGCCATGAGCGGGGTAAAACAGCCTATAATTTCAAGGATGGAACGTGGTAATACAGACCCTAAGCTATCTACCATATTAAAAATACTGGGCTCATTTGGCAAAACACTGCAGATAGTATCTGTAAAAGAGAACAAAGAATAGAAATGGCTTTCCTGTATATTAAAAAGAAACCCTGTACAGGGTTTCTTTTTAATATCTGCATACCAGTAAATTATATGGCTTTAAGAAGTTTTTTTGCCATAGTTCTTAATCAGTTCTTCTATCTCTTCGATATCCTGTTTTATTTGTACAGGGTCTTCTTCTGTATCTAAAAGTGCAGACAATATGGAAACTTTGGAAACCTTTTTGCTTAATGACTGGTATTCAGAAGTCATTTTAAACAGTAAAAACTCTTCCTGTGTAACCATTGATTTATAGCTGCGTGTAAGTACAGTGCCGCTATAAACAATATCAGCTACTTCAATTAAATTATTCTTAAGTAATTTCCTAAGGACAGCCTGTACTGTATTCATTGTAAGTTCAGGATTTGCCTTGACAATTAATGCTGCGGTCTTAGGCTCTTCACTGTCCCATAAGATGTTCATTACATCCATATCCCGCTTTGTAAGGTTGATGTTCATGATTTGTTTGCGTTTCTGTTTCATGGTTTCTCTCTCTCCTTTAACTTTGGTTATAAAAATAAGTAAAATAGCCCTATAAACGCTATTAAATAAATGGTAATCATATACAGTATATAATGTAATTGCAAAAAAGTCAAATGAATTTTTTATTAAATAGTAAAATATTTTTCTACCATAAAGTAAAATTGTTAATAAGATGATTAACCTAATAATTTATTTATCTGGAATCCCGGGCAGGAATGAAAAACCAGGTAAAAAATATTGCCTTTTTGTAACTATTTTAACCAGGTTTAAAAAAATTTGTTATTTCTTTGTCAAAAAGTGTAGACTAAAACGCATTTTTGTGAGAAAATATTAACAGGACTGTGGCAGACATGCCACAGATAATAAGCATTATTGAAAGGAGCATGAACATGATTTATTCACAGGAAGTAGAAAACATGTGCCCAGTTGCCCAGGGTGTTGCACATGGCTGTGCACCAATCCCGGAGGAAGCAAAATGGGTTAAAGCAAAAGAAGTAAAGGATATCTCCGGTTTTACACATGGCATAGGCTGGTGTGCACCGCAGCAGGGCGCCTGCAAGCTTACCCTTAATGTAAAGGAAGGGGTTATCCAGGAAGCACTGGTTGAAACTATCGGATGTTCAGGTATGACACACTCTGCAGCAATGGCATCAGAAATCCTTCCAGGACGCACAGTAATGGAAGCTTTAAACACAGACCTTGTATGTGATGCTATTAATACAGCTATGAGGGAATTATTCTTACAGATTGTATATGGACGTTCACAGTCAGCATTCTCAGAAGACGGCCTTGCTATAGGTGCCGGGCTTGAAGACCTTGGAAAGGGACTCCGTTCACAGGTTGGTACAATGTATGGTACATTAAAGAAGGGCCCACGTTATCTTGAGATGGCTGAAGGCTATGTTACAGCAATCGCTCTTGACGCAGATGACTTAATTATTGGTTATAAGTTCGTTAGCCTTGGAAAGATGACAGACTTCATCAAGAAGGGTGATGACCCTAATACAGCATGGGAAAAGGCAAGTGGCCAGTACGGCCGTGTTGATGATGCTGTTAAACTCATTGACCCTAGAACAGATAATGAAATCGAAAAATAATATAAAGGAGGCAACGGATAATGGCATTATTTGAATCATATGAAAGAAGAATTGATAAGATTAACGAAGTATTAAAAAGCTATGGCATTGCTTCTCTTGAAGAAGCTGAAAAGATTACAAAAGATGCTGGGCTTAATGTTTATGACCAGGTTAAGGCAATACAGCCAATCTGTTTTGAAAATGCGTGCTGGGCTTATATTACAGGTGCAGCTATTGCAATTAAAAAGGACTGCCGCCGTGCAGCAGATGCAGCAGCAGCCATAGGTGAAGGTTTACAGTCATTCTGTATCCCAGGTTCAGTAGCCGATACACGTAAGGTAGGGCTCGGGCATGGTAACTTAGGAAAAATGCTCCTTGAAGAAGAAACAGACTGTTTCTGCTTCCTGGCAGGACATGAATCATTTGCAGCAGCAGAAGGTGCTATTGGTATTGCAGAGAAAGCTAACAAAGTACGTAAAAAACCTCTCCGTGTAATACTTAACGGCCTTGGGAAAGACGCTGCACAGATTATTTCACGTATCAACGGTTTTACATTTGTTGAAACAGAATATGACCCATATACCAATACAGTAAAAGAAGTTTTCCGTAAGTCTTATTCTGACGGGCTCCGTGCTAAAGTAAACTGTTATGGTGCTAATGATGTATGTGAAGGTGTTGCAATTATGCACAAAGAAGGCGTAGATGTATCTATTACAGGCAATTCTACTAACCCTACACGTTTCCAGCATCCGGTAGCAGGTACATATAAGAAAGAATGTACAGAACAGGGCAAGAAATACTTCTCAGTAGCATCAGGCGGCGGCACAGGACGTACACTCCATCCTGATAATATGGCAGCAGGCCCTGCTTCGTATGGCATGACAGACACACTTGGACGTATGCACAGCGATGCACAGTTTGCTGGCTCATCTTCAGTACCAGCCCATGTTGAAATGATGGGGCTTATCGGTGCTGGTAACAACCCAATGGTTGGAATGACAGTAGCAGTAGCAGTTTCCGTGCAGGAAGCAGCGGACGCAGGCCGTTTCTAAGGAACAGCGCAAGTTCTAAGAATAAAGTTGTTTATAAGGCAGGTTTAAGTTAAAGGCTATATCATTAACAGCATTGTTTGATATAGCCTTTATTATATGCAGATTACCCAAGTTCAACAGAAATATTACCCATCAGTTCCCATGCAGCATCCCTTTCTTTTTTTTGTTCTGGTAAAAGTTCCTCATACTGGCATAACATAGGGTGCTGCCTTAACGCATCATTACGGACAGGCCCATAACTCCAGTTATAAAAGATATAAAACCGGAGCCACCGCATATGGTCAATTTTACGGTACATTTCCCTTGTGGTTTCTGAATGCTTTGCCAGGCAGTACCTGTCATACGCATTTTTTAATACAGGTGCTGTAAGTTCTGTAATTGTTTCATCCTCCAGAAGAATCCTGGTTTTCATAAGAAGATGGTCTGCTGCTGCAATTTTGGATTGCCGGTGGAGGTCATCCAGCTCATTCCAGCTAAGTGTAGGATAGGAAACAGACTTTCGGAAAATTTCATTAATTGTAATTGCTGCCCTGTTTAAATCTGTACGGATAATCTGCTGTGATGTATAGATATCTTCATTTGACCCGAAATAAGATATTCCAGGAACTTTTCTGCTGCTGCGCAGGTCTATGCGCCCGGCCAGTTTGTAATATTTATTCAACGTCCAGAAAATACTCCAGCCTTTCTGTTCATCATCATCACATATAATAATACGGTCAGCATGTTCCAGAACCAGATGGTTCTCTGCCCAGCTTTCATTATGGAAAACCAGGGAATCCTCTGTCTGTGATTCTTTATCCATTGAAAATAATCTGTCCAGATGGCAATGTATGGCAAGAAATTCTTCTGAATTGCCAAAAATATGGTATGCCACATGCTGTTCTATTGAAATGATATTAGTTAATATAGCCCGTTCCAGGATACTATGCCCATAATTCCCAAATCCAATAAGTACAATAGTGTTTTCGTGGCGGCATAATGGTTTGGAACGCCAGTACTGCCTGGCACAGCATTCATAACTGTGAAAAAAATTAATGTTACCTGAGAGTTTATCCTGTCCATTTGTAGTTCTTGCATAGACATCTACAGGCAGTTTGTGTAAATTGATTGCACGGCTGTTAACACCAATGTCATTTTCTTTCATTAGAAAAACTTTACACTTAGTACCTGTATTCTTCTTTTTTGCCACGATTTTATCTGGTGAAGCACTTATATATATACAAGGAAAACCAAGGGCTTCACTCTGGCTGTTTCTTTTCTCACCATAGATAACAAGCGCGTCCGGGTCTTCTTTATAGATATTGGCTGCAAGTGTGTTTGATTCTGCTTCACAATCTGCAAAATAATACCAGTTCTTATGCTTCTGCATGCTAAGCATAAGAAAAGGAAGCCCTTCGCTGGTAACAAAAGATACTACAGCCCCAAGCAATGTCACCATAATACCAGCAGACAAAAGCAGAAATACTATTCCTACCGCATGTCCTAATGGTGTAACCGGTGTCAGGTCACCATATCCTACTGTAGTAAGAGTCACCAGCGAATACCAGAAAGCATCTCCAAATGTACGGATTAATGCTGTATCATCTGCAGATTCTGAACAGTAAAGAATAGTTAACAGGACAAGGTAAACTAATGTTATAATTATAATTAAACACAGATAGATATTTTTTTTCACCTTCATAAATAAAACCCTTTCATTTTCCGCAGGCAGAAACCTGCTTTTTCTCCTTTATTATAACACATATTAAAAAAAAGTTACTATTCAGGCTTTAGGGTATAAAAATAAATAATTTTTGCCAAAACATATA
>CAJTOK010000034.1 GCA_910577825.1 uncultured Lachnospiraceae bacterium
CCCTTGTCTATTATAACAGATTTTTTATATCATGTCCAAAAGACTAATTGAAGTTAACTACGTATAGTAATAGAAGTAATAACAGGCTGTGCTTCTGGCGGGATTGTCCCATTATCATCTACTGGCTGTGCAGCCTGGCATACAGCATCTACTACTTCTATGCCTTCCGTTACATAGCCAAAAACTGCATAATCCCCATCTAAAAACAGGCTGTCCTGGTGTACAATAAAAAACTGGGAACTTGCACTGTTATTACTGTTTGACCTTGCCATAGAAATTGCCCCTCTTGTATGTGACAGTTTATTATCATATCCATTATTAGCAAATTCCCCAATAATTGTTTTGCCAGAACCTCCCAGCCCCGTTCCTTGAGGGTCTCCTCCCTGCATCATAAACCCTTCTATAATCCTGTGGAATGTAAGCCCGTTATAAAATCCGTCTTTAGCCAGGGAAACAAAATTTTTAACTGTTATTGGTGCAGACTTTTCATCCAGTTCAACAGTAATTTTCCCATAGTCTTTAATGTCAATATCCGCATAACACTTCCCGCCAGTATCTGCCTGTGTACCCCCGCTGCCAGAAGAAGCATCTTTATCACTTTCCTGCCCTGCTTTCTGCTGCCCGGAACTGCCATTATCCTTCTGCCTGTTATAAATAACAAACACTATACATGCAACAACCAGGACAACTGCCAGGACAGCCAGCATAGGCACTATTTTCTTTTCGTTCTGTTTTTTTAATTGTTTAGCCAATTCAACAATACCTCCCGTAATTTAATTTATTTATATAGTTTACTCCTATTTACCCGATATGTAAAATATTATTTTTTCCTTTTTGCCTTGGCAGCTGTTATTATCTTTGTTATACTTATCACAAAAATCAAAGGCAGTAGCTTTTTAAAGCAAAATAATTATTCAGAAGAAGAAGTGTACTATGGCTTAAAATCACTGGCAAGGGAAACAGGATATAAAAATATTGGAAATTTTTTTTAAAAAGTATTGACAGGATTTTGTTTTGGTGATATTATAGCTACTGTCAGTGCGTTACAGATATAATTTAATATGCTGGAATTGCGGAAGTGCTGGAACTGGCAGACAGGCTAGACTAAGGATCTAGTGTTGGCGACGACGTGAGGGTTCAAGTCCCTTCTTCCGCATTATTTAAAAACAGGGCAAATCTTTATTCTATAAAAGGTTTGCTCATTTTTTTGCAAATTATTTCCAGGCAGATAAAAAACAGGTTTCTTTTAAAACCTGTTTTCCATTCCTTTTATGCAAGCCCTCTTTTCTTTAATATCCTTTTTTCTATTACTGAAAATATACATTTATCAATTATTATCCCAACTGCCACTATAACAACCATTACAAGCATAACCTGGTTAATATCGGCAAGGTCACGCCCCATTATAAGTGTCTGCCCAAGACCTATGGACGTTGTCATAACCTCACCTGCCATTAACGCCCTCCATGCGAATGACCAGCCCTGCTTTAATCCTGATATAAGTTCAGGAAGGCTTGCAGGGAATATTACATTTATATACATCTGCTTTTTGGTTGCGCCCATTGTAAGTGCTGCCTTTGTATATATTGGCTGTATATTTTTAATAGCATTGTCAACTGAAATCGAAATACTGAAAGCTGAACCCATAATTACAACAAAAAGTATAGCATTAGTTGAAAGCCCGAACCAGAGTATTGAAAAAGGAACCCAGCATACACTTGGAAGTGTCTGTATGCCTAATACAACTGGTTTAAGGTTTTTCTGCAGGTATTGGAAATGGTTTATAAGAAGCCCTGTCGCTATACCTATAATAACCGCTATAATATAACCTGCTATTCCACGCATAAGGGAATTAAAAGTTGCTTCAATAAGAGTCCCGTCACTGCACAGTTCAACAAACCTTTTTGCAACACCTGCCGGTTCTGGGACTGCATATGGCTTCCATAATCCAAGCACGCTGACCCCAAGCCAGTAAAAGCCCTGCCATAATGCTATAAGTATTACAAGAAATATTATCATTCCCATCAGACAGCCTCCCCTCTGACCTGTTCCATAATCTGGTGCCTTAGTTCAACAAACTCAGGTGAATAGACATGTCTTGGCCTTGGTATGCCAATATTTATTATGCTTGCTATACGCCCTGTATCAGGAGAAAGCGCAACAACCCTGTCACCAAGGTATACTGCTTCCTCAACACTATGTGTTATAAATAAAATTGTTTTCTTTGTTTCCATCCAGATTCTCTGCAGTTCCTCCCTGAGCCTGTTTGATGTCTGCTTATCAAGGGCAGAGAACGGTTCATCCATAAGCAGGACTTTTGAATCCATTGTAAGTGCCCTTGCAAGTGCAGTCCTCTGCCTCATGCCACCTGAAATCTGGTGTATAGGATAATCCCTGTAATCCTGCAGATGCACCATTTCAAGATAATACATGGCTTTCTTTTCCTGTTCTTCCTCCGGGACACCGGCAAGCTTCATTCCAAACTTGACATTTTCTATAACGTTAAGCCATGGGAAAAGCCCATGTTCCTGGAACATAACTGTCCTGTCTGCCCCAGGCCCGTTTACTTCTTTGCCGTCAAGCAGGATTTTGCCGCCTGTAGGCTTTTCAAGCCCTGCAACAAGATTTAAAAGTGTACTTTTGCCACAGCCTGACGCCCCGACTATGCAGACAAACTCCCCGTTCTCAATTTCCAAATCTATTTCATTAAGAGTTGCCTTTTCACTATTTTCAAAATGTTTATTAAGACCTTTAATTACTAACGGCATATAAGTTCTCCTTCCGGCAGTTCAGAAATAAACCCTTCCGACTTGCTTATATCTGCAAAGCCAGTAACAGATGCCTCATTCACTTCTGTGCTTACACCAATACGCTCAAAAGCCTTGCTTATAATATCTTCGCCCAGGGCTTTTCCTGTAGCTTCTTTTAACTCATTATTAATTGTTTTAAGTGAATTTTCCCTGTCGTCATTTACCTTTTTAGTTGCTTCTTCATGCTGTTTAAGGAACTTATCAACAATTTCAGGGTTTTCTTCCATAAATTCCTTTCTTACAACAACAACTGCAACATCATATTCACCATTCTCAAAAATCTCATTATAATCAAGAACCATTTCTGCATCATTGGCAAGAAGTGTAGCACCCCATGGTTCTGGCACAAGCGCAGCATCAATATCGCCACGCTCCATTGTATTGGCAACGTCCGCATTGGCAACTGCACTTACTTTAACTGTCCCCCCGCTTGTATCAGGTTTAAGGTTATTATCTGCAAGAAGCTTTAAAAGGCAAAGATGCTGTGTATTCCCAATCTGCGGTATGGCAACTGTTTTTCCATCCAAATCTGCCACACTGTTAATATCTGCACCTTTTCTTTTAACAAGCACTGCGCCGCCTTTAGTTGCACTTGATATAATTACCACATCACCCTTTGATTTGACATTTGCACTTATAGCAGGCACAGGCCCTATATATCCTATATCTATATCACCAGAAAATAATGCTTCAACTTCTGCAGGACCTGCATTAAATGCAGTCCATTTTACATTTACATCATCACCAAGGCTTTTATCAAGCGTACCCTCCGCTTTCATAAGAAGTGCCTGTGCATGGGTAATATTATTAAAATAGCCAAAATTCACTTCCTTATCTTTACCAGAACCTTTTCCACATCCAGCAGCACTAAAAGCTGTTACTGCAATAATACCTGTTAATAAAATCTTTTTTAAACTATTTTTTATCATAATTAAAACCTCCTTGATTAATTCCATGTACCCTAGTTTACGATAAATATATCCAGAAATTAACAACTATATATGATAACGTTATCACTTGATTTTTTCCATATAATATGCTAATATAAGAAACGTTCCTTTTTAATTACAACATTTATTAATACTAAATTAGATAACGTTATCACAATAAATAAAATTAAAACAACTGCTTTTTTATAGTTTTCTCATAAAATTAATCTTATATACTTATATACTTTTTATGCAGGGAAAGGACTTCTATATGTCATTAAAAAAAATTGCAGAACTTGCCAATACATCAGTATCCACTGTTTCACGTGTATTAAACACCCCCGGCCATACATGCCATACACCCGGGCTGTCTGATAAAATATGGGAGATTGCGAAGGAACTTAAATATATTCCAAATGAAGCAGCAAGAAATTTAAGAATGGGGAATAACGCAACAGAGGAAACTTTTTATATAGATATTTTACTTACCAGGTTTGACTCAATAGATAAAGACCCGTTTTTCGCTGAACTTTTTATACATATCAAGGAAGAACTGCTTGCCAGCAACACTTTGCCTGGTGAAACTTTAAATTTTACTGATATTATGTCACTTAGTGAAAAAGATGCCAATGCAAAGGCTGTACCTTATAAAACTTCTTCAAAAGTAATTAGGGAAAACCCGGCTACTTCATCTGCATTTATTTCCAAAAAACGCAATACAGGGCTTATATTGCTTGGCAAATGCCCACAGGGGCTTATTCCTGTCCTTAAGAAAAGATACAATTATATAGCCGGAATAGACAGGAACCCTACAGATTATGAATATGATGAAGTAATATGCAATGGTATAACTGCTGCAAGAAAGGCTGTGGAGTATCTTGTAAAGCTTGGGCATAATAACATTGCATATATAGGCGACTGCACATTTGAATCAAGATATACAGGTTATTACCAGACACTCCTTGACCATAAAATACCTTTAAACTATGCTAATGTACACCAGACTGGCCAGACAGAAAAAGAAGGTTTTATGGTTATGGAAGATATAATAAATTCACCTGGAAGGCCTTCTGCAATATTCTGTGCCAATGATATTACTGCAATAGGTGTATTAAATGCTTTAAAATCAAATAAAAAAAGAGGATACCTGCCATCAGTAATATCTATTGATAACATTTATCCTTCTGAAAAAACAACCCCTATGCTTACCACAATAGACATTCCCAAAAAAGAAATGGCACACCTTGCTGTTATGCTGCTTCTTGACAGGAAAGCTGGCAGGCACAGGGAAAATATACGCATTGAACTTCCATGCAGGCTGGTTGAACGTGACAGCTGTACATATAATTATTAATAATTACATCAGTGTAGTAAAACCGCCTGATGGCACAGATGCAGGCACTGCACCCGTTATGGCAGATGCAGCCACTGTCTGGCTGCCTGACTGCTGTGCAGCAGAAACTGCTGCATCAACGCTTTCTGCTATTGAAGCCATTGCCGCCCCTGAATCATTATTCTCAAGAAATTCTTCAATGCTTTCTTTTATTGCCTCTTTTCTCATAATACTGTAACTTGCATTAATAGCAGTATTCATGCTTATATTCATAGCGCCTGAAGAAGTACCCTTTCCTCCGCCGCTTCTGATATACTTAATCTGGGCTTTAAGGTATTCCATATCAGCTTTCAGAAGCTCTAAGTCCTCATCCCTGCGGCGTTCTTTTTTCCGCTGTTCCCTGAAATCAACTGATACCTTATCTTTGCTTCCGTACTTGTCAGCTGCTTCCTCTTCTTTCATATGTGCCAGCTTAACCTTAGCTATACGTACCATTTTGCCTGCATGTGTTATAGCCATGGTAATCTCCTGTGAATCATACTTCCCGCTTGCAGACTTCCTCCGCAGGTTTACCAGTGCATTCTTTGCCTTATATACAGCATTGCCTGCCTGTGTGACATTCTTTGCCTTTGAAATAGTAACAGAAACTTTCTTAAACTGGTAATTAAGCGGCTTTTTTGCTGTTTTGTTCTTTTCATTGCTGGCCCTGTAACGTTCCCTTGCCTTCTTCATGTCCTCAAGCAGCCTGTTCATATAGTCTATATCTTCTTCATTAAAACCATATGTCCTTCTTCCTTTTTTCCCTTCTTCTTCTTCTGCAAGAAGTGCAAGTTCTTCATCTGTCATTACACCTTCCTGCTGTCCCGTTTTATCTGCTGTCCCGGTGCTGTTTAAAGCATCCTGCAGGCCGTTTGCGTTACTTACAGCCTGTGCCTGCTTGCCGTATGCTTCCTGTGCCGCATTAAAATCTTTTGCATTCCCCTGTGGCACTACAGTGCTTTCTGCCATGCCTTCACCATTATTTACAGATTCATCCTGCATCCAGTGCCCTATATCTTCCTGGCTTACAATAGAAGAAATCCTTGCAAAGTTTCCTGGAAGGGCATAAGCACTGTTATTTACTCCTTGTGCACTATTAGCACCTGTCCTGCCGCCTGCCTGTGAATAGGCACTGGCAGCATTCTTTCTTGCAGCAGCTGTTGTCCTGCTTCTTCCATTAGCAGAATATGTACGCCCTGCATGGTTTCCAAAACTACCATCCGTGGTTATAAATCCATTCATAAGCAACTCCATTTCCTTATATACAGCAGCCGCCAGAACGCCACTTACTCATCCCGGCAGCCGCCTTAATATAATAATTATCCATAAAACCAGTTATACTTATTTTACTTATCGGCAATTATGGTTAATTACTTTATAAAGAATTTAAGAGATTTCTGCCCCTGCTGGCATATCTTTCTCAGGTACTGTAAGTGCAAGATTTCCATCAGCATCCTGGGCACAAAGAAGCATTCCTTCAGATAAAATTCCTGCAATTTTAGCTGGTTTAAGGTTTACAAGAACCATTACTTTCTTTCCAGCCATTTCCTCCGCTTTATAATACTGCTTTATCCCTGACACAATCTGCTTTACCTGGCTTCCAATTTTAACCTGTGAGCAAAGAAGCTTTTTAGACTTTTTAACCTCCTCACATGATATAATCTCCCCAACCTGGAACTGCATTTTTTCAAAATCATCAAATGTAATTTCTGGTTTTGGTTCAATATCAATTACTTCTTCATCTTCTTTGCCGCCACCATTTGCTGCTGCCTGCAATGCACTAATCTCTTCCACTTTTGCAAGAACCTCTTCCATATCATGCCTTGCAAATAAGATTTCAGGTTTATCTGTAACTTTTGTCCCTGGTACATATAGCCCGAATTTATCCATATCCCCAATACTCTTTTTAACAGCATTTAACTGCCCTAATATTTTCCCTGTAGTTTCTGGCATAAATGCTTCAAGAAGGCTTGCACCTGTTACAATGCTTTCTATAAGATTATAAAGGACGGTTGAAAGCCTGTCTTTTTTGCTTTCATCCTTGCCAAGTATCCAGGGTACAGTTTCATCTATATATTTATTGCATCTTTTAAATATTGCAAATACTTCTGTAAGCGCATCTGCAACACGCAGGTTTTCCATTTTTTCTGCCACTTTTTTATATGCAGAAGTTACAAGCATTTTAAGTTCATTATCAACTGGCTCTTCCACACCCTTATCTTCCGCCACGCCTCCAAGATACTTGTTGGTCATGGAAATTGTCCTGTTTACAAGATTTCCCAGTGTATTTGCAAGGTCAGAATTAATCCTTTCTGTAATAAGCTCCCATGTAACTACACCATCATTTTCAAATGGCATTTCATGTAGTACAAAATAGCGTACGGCGTCTACGCCAAATACATCTACAAGGTCATCTGCATAAATTACATTTCCCTTAGACTTGCTCATCTTGCCATCATTCTGCAAAAGCCAGGGATGGCCGAATATCTTCTTTGGAAGCGGAAGCCCAAGGCCCATAAGCATAACAGGCCAGTAAATCGTATGGAAACGCAGTATATCCTTTCCTATAAGGTGCAGGTCTGCAGGCCAGAACTTAGTAAAAAGGTCTTCCCCGTCCTCTAATACATTACTGCCATCTGCATCATAGCCCAGCCCTGTAATATAATTGCTAAGTGCATCTATCCATACATATACAACATGCCCTTCATCAAAATCCACGGGAATCCCCCATTTAAATGATGTGCGTGATACACATAAATCCTGCAGCCCCGGGAGAAGGAAGTTATTCATCATTTCATTCTTGCGTGGTTCTGGCTGTATAAAATCCGGATGTGTATTAATATGCTCTATAAGCCTGTCTGCATATTTGCTTAATTTAAGAAAATACGCCTCCTCTTTCGCTGGCTGGCACTCCCTGCCACAGTCAGGGCACTTGCCGCCAATAAGCTGTGAGGAAGTAAAAAATGATTCACAAGGTGTACAGTACATACCTTCATAGAAACCTTTGTAAATATCGCCCTGTTCATACAGTTTCTTAAAAATCTTCTGTACCTGTTTCTCATGGTATTTATCTGTTGTACGTATAAACTTGTCATATGATGTATTCATTAAATCCCATATGCCCTTAATCTGCCCTGATACATCATCTACAAACTGCTTAGGCGTAATGCCTGCTTCATTTGATTTAATTTCAATTTTCTGTCCATGTTCATCTGTCCCCGTCTGGAAACGCACATCATACCCCTGCTGCCTTTTAAACCTGGCAATGCTGTCAGCAAGCACTGCCTCATACGTATTGCCAATATGCGGTTTGCCAGAAGTATATGCAATCGCTGTTGTTAAATAAAATGTCTTTTTCTCTGCCATTATAATTCCTCTCTTTCTATATTTAATTATTTTAAAATGGAATACACGTAAAAAAACGCCTTTAAGAAAAACTCTTAAAGACGGAATTACCCGTGTTACCACTTTAATTTATCCCCTGTTTCACAACAAAGGACCTCTGCCACTGCCATCACAGTGTGACGCTATAACAGGCGCACCCGGCGCAGCCTTGGCGTAAAATACCACTTCGGTGCGCAGCTCCAGGACCATCTTCAGTAATATTCTGTACACCCATTCCCACCAGCAGGGCTCTCTGTCTTGTACATAGGATTACTTACTCTTCCTTTCACAGCCTTTAGATTATTATTCTAATAACTTTTTACATTTTAATATCTGCCTGGCAGTTTGTCAAGGATTTATTCCAGTGTTTCCTGCTGCAGCCGGTCAAATTCTGCCATACATTCATCCACTGCCGCCCCATTTAGCAGTTTGCGGACAACCAGGCATGTATTGCCCCACTGCTCCAGCTTCATTGACGCATTTGCGCCAAGTACATAAACATTCTCATTAATCCTGTCATTGAGCGGCTTTAATGCAGGAATACACTCTGTTTCAACATTCTTAGACGGTGAAATCACTTTATTTGTTTCCGCATAAACCTTCAGCGCTTCATCAGAAACCATCACATCCAGCGTATCCATTGCGTCCTGCGCATGCTCTGCATTTGCACCAACTGCAATTCCTGTCATTGGCATCACAGGCATCTGCCCCCTGCTGCTCGGAAAGCCGATGACAAGCATATTGAAATCTGGTTTGCCATAAGCAGTTTCTGCATTGGCAGCACCCCAGTATGCCATGACAACTGGTGTTTTTTGTGCAAGAAAATCTGCACTTTCCCCTTCGATTGCCTCACTTACATAAGCCTTCTTTGCGTCAATATATCCTTTGTCAATCATCTCCTTTAGGAACTCAAAACCTGGACGCATATATTCGCTGTATTTGCGCTCCCCACTGTTAAGCGCTGCGATTTCCGCTTCCGTGTTACCGCCGTTATACAAATCAGCATACGCCTGTGCCAGAACAAAAGTTTCAAGCCACCACCGGTTTGCACCAACAGGCGTTTCCACTCCATTTTCTTTAAAAACCTTGCAGCATTCTAAAAATTCTTCAGGTGTTTCCGGCAATGAAAGCTTATACTTATCAAACATATCCTTATTGATAAACAGCCCGTATGCTACAACCTCCTGCGGGATTGCTACCAGTTTCCCGTCCACCACGTTTGCCGTCTTAACCACGTCACGCAGGTTTTTTGCACTGTCAAGTCCTGACAAATCCATAAGTTTTCCCTCTTAACCAAGCGTTTTGATTACATCAGGGTTAAGCAGGTACAAATCATCCATATCATGGCGTGCCCGGTCAAGTGCCACATCATCATATGTCTTGTCCTGGTAATTCTCTGCCGTGTACGTAATATAATCCACTGTCACACCAAGCTTCTCTTCTGCCATAACCACTGTCTTTTCTGATGCGCTTCTTGCAACGTTGTCAAGGCCTGGCTTAGTTTTCTCCATTGGAGTGTACAGCCGTACAATGCGTGCCTCCTCTTTCTTGTTGGAAACCAGATTATTATTTAACTCTGGTTTTTTACCACACGCTGTCATGCCAAGCATGGCCACACATACAATTACAATGGTACCAGCCTGTTTTATTTTCTTTAATTTCATCTTACTGCCCCTTTCTCTTTACACACTTGTTTAATAACCTTCTTCAACAACTCAATGTCAACCGGCTTTGCCAAATGGATGTCCATTCCCGCACTAAGCGCCTCTTTCTCGTCCTCTGCAAAAGCATTTGCCGTCATAGCAATAACCGGTATGGTTCTGGCATCACTACGCTCCAGTGCCCGGATTTTCTTCGTCGCTTCATAACCATTCATCACAGGCATCTGCACATCCATCAGAATTGCGTCAAACTCTCCTTCTTTTGCCGCAGCAAACCGTTCTACAGCAAGTTTTCCATTCTCAACAATCTCACAGTCTGCACCCTGGATTAATAAAATCTCATGCAAAATTTCCGCATTGATTTCATTGTCCTCCGCCGCAAGAAAATGCAGTCCCGAGAGATTGTCCATATCCTCTGTTTCCTGCTCTTCTTTGGCGTCCCCGTCTCCTTGCAGTTCCAAAAGCTTTTCCTGGAATGCTGAGATAAAAAACGGTTTGGCAAGCACTCCTGTATTGCCCATTGCAAGCGCATCTTCCATATTCCCAGAATCATGGGCAGTTAAAAATAAAACTGGTATCTCCTGCGGCCAAATCCCCCGGAGCTCTTTTGCCACCTGGAGAACATTAACCTGCGCTGCGTCCCAGTCCATCAGGACCACATGGTAACTGCCATTATCTGCTGCCAGCCTTAATACTTCCTGTGCGTCAAATGCCATATGGACGCTTACGCCAACATCATTTAACAGCATCTGTACCGTTTTTGCACTTTCCTCACTGCCAAACAGGGCAAGCACGTGCGAAATGCCGCTTTTTTCCCAAAACCTCTTGTACTCCTGCTCCTTAGAAATCCGCAGTTCCAGTTCTACCTGGAACAGGCTTCCTTTATCCACTTCGCTTGACACATCAATCGTACCACCCATCAGCTCCACGATATTTTTTGTAATCGCCATGCCAAGCCCTGTTCCCTGCACCTTGTTTGTAGTGCTGTTCTCTGCCCTTGTAAATGCGTCAAAAACCAGCTCCAGGTACTCAGGCGTCATACCATAGCCGTCATCCTGCACCTCAATACGTATATGTTCATACTGGCTTGAATGCTGCTTTAATCCAATAATGCGGAGCCAGATATTGCCCTTCTGCTGCGTATATTTCACAGCATTGGAAAGCAGGTTTATTAAAATCTGGTTAATCCGTGTTTCATCGCCAAGCAGATATTCATGTGCAATATTTTTCACTTCGACATGGAACATCTGCTCCTTTGCCGCCGCCATCGGGCGGATAATTGCATCTACGGAGGACACCAGGTCATTCAGGGTAAATTCCCCAGCCGTAAGCACAACCTTTCCGCTTTCAATTTTGGAAACATCCAGTATATCGTTAATCAGCCCTAATAAATGCTGTCCCGACGACATAATCTTTCTCGTGTATTCACGTACCTTCCCAGGATTTTCCGCATCCTTTTCAAGCAGTGTTGCAAAACCTAGAACCGCATTCATCGGCGTGCGGATATCATGCGACATATTTGAAAGAAACATTGTTTTAGAATTGCTTGCAGCCTGCGCCGCCTGCAGCGCCTCCGCCAGCTTCCTGTTGTGGACTTCCCTCTCCTTTTCCCTCTCTTTGCGGATTTTATTCTGCTGCCGCTGGTTTAAGTAATACAACAGGCAGCAAAGGAAAAATGCGACAAGCATCACCGCAACAACAATGAAAATGTTCTGGTTGACCGTGCGCCCCTCCTGCTGGATTGCCTCAATAGGCACATACCCAATAAGATAAAGTGTGCCGCCATTCACTGGCCACATATAAATCAGCGAGCTCTTCCCACGGATGTCATGGTAGAACATCATGTTTTCTCCCTTGTGTACACTCTCAAATACTTCCGCAACCAGCTTCTCCTCTAAAATATCATTAGCCCTGAAAAAATCCTCCAGATTCAGATGTCCTGCATTGCGTTCGCCCATGCCTTTTGGCTTTAGCACAAGCCGTTCATTCCCAGCATCCATTATATAAAGCATTGCCTTGCCATTATAAAAACTGTTCGGCAGTGAATTATCAAGCGAATCATAAAGATACTCGGTATATAATGATGCCTCCTCATGCCCGTCCCGTATAACAGGGCATTTTATAGTATACGCCCATGTCCCCATATAATTCACATAGGACTCGGAAACCGCAAGCCCGTCAACAGTCCCACCCGCTGAAAAATCAAAATCCTGCGCATGAAAAACTTCGCCCGTATTAGAAATTCCCTCTGTTTCCCCTGCACGGACCAGCGACAGCTTCGCCATTGTGTTATTTTTTTTATAAGAACGTATGTATCCTTCTTTATCATCAGCCATTTCAATTTCCTGCGCTACCAGCCGTTGAAACTCCGCCTCCTTGTTTAAGATTGCCTCAATAGTACATTCAATCAAATCCAGGCTCTCGCTCAGGTTCTGGATTGCCGACGCAGACATTTCTGCCGATATTTTCCGTGCCACCGAAAACACAACCGCTCCCAAAATACAAAAGATTACTATTATTGAAACAAGAAGGGGGACTCCCTGGTCCATTTTATTTTTTTTCCGTTTCAAAATCATTTTTTCTCTCCGCTTACTTGATTTCTCTTGTATTCCCCATTTCTATCTAATTATATTCTTTTCATTCCCCATTTGCAACATATTTTAAGAATATGGAACAGCAGCCATCTGGAAAAATAAAATTATGTAATAATTTCACCAGAAAATAAATTATAATAAATACTGACATAACATGTCAGGTTTTAAATGTTACTATAATATAAGGAGGGGCAACAATGAAGGAAAGCAGGCTATTTAAGATTGTATACTATTTACTTGGTAAAGGACAGGCTACTGCTCCAGAACTGGCAGGAAAATTTGAAGTTTCCATAAGAACTATTTACAGGGATATTGATGCTTTAAGCGGGGCGGGCATACCTGTTTATACAGAACCCGGCCGGAACGGGGGCATTTATTTAATGGATAATTTTGTTTTGGATAAAACTATATTGTCAAAAGAAGAAAAGCAGGAAATATTAACAGCCTTACAAAGCATAAATTTTGCACAAAATATTAACAGCAGCCAGACATTGCAAAAACTTTCTGCAATATTCCATTTAAATTCAGAAAACTGGCTTGAAGTTGATTTCTCCAGATGGGGAAACACCGGAACTGACAACAAAAAATTTGAATCATTAAAATCAGCAGTAATTAACCAAAGATACGTAAAAATATTATATGCAAATTCCTGTGGAATAATTAATGAGAGAATTATCCAGCCATTAAAACTGTCATATAAATCCAAGTCCTGGTACTTAAAAGCATATTGTACAAAAAAACAGGATTACCGTATTTTTAAGCTGGCCCGCATTATAGATTTTGAAGTCCTGGCAGATGTTTTCTGCAAAAGTAAATTTCCAGAATTAAACGAAGCATCAGAACAGGCGTGTAATACGGTTGTATTGCGTTTCCCAGAATATATGTCCTACCGTGTTTATGATGAATTTGATAAAACAGTAGTAACCCAGAAAGAAAACGGGTATTTAACCGTATCTGCCGAAATGCCAGAAAATGAATGGCTAATAGGATATCTGTTATCATTTGGAACACAAGTAGATATTATAGAGCCTGCATATCTAAAAGAAATTGTGGCAGAAGAAGCAAAGAAAATTTATAAAAAATACAAACCATGACATAAGATGCCAGGATTTAAATGTTACAATATTTTTATATTAAATTGATAAGGAGAATATTATATGGCCAGACCAACAACAAAAACTGATTTACTAGCAGCAGCAACCTCTAATTATGAAAAATTAAACGCTTTAGCAGGAGAATTAACCGGAAAAGAATTATCAGAACCTTTTGATTTTTCAAATTATAAAAAGAAAGAAGCACATTGGAAAAGGGATAAAAACCTGCGGGATATTTTCATCCATCTCTATGAATGGCACCAGCTCCTGTTAAACTGGGTACATTCCAACCAGAATGGTGATAATAAACCATTCCTTCCAAAGCCTTATAACTGGAAAACCTACGGGGATATGAATGTGGAATTTTGGAAAAAACACCAGTCCACATCTTTAGAGGACGCAAAAAGCATGTTCCAGAAATCCCACAGCGAAGTAATGGAACTAGCAGAAACTTTCTCCAATGAAGAATTGTTTTCCAAAGGCGTTTATAAATGGGTGGGCGGAAGCACCCTGGGTTCTTATTTTACCAGCAATACATCAAGCCACTATGAATGGGCAATAAAAAAGCTAAAAGCACACAAGAAAAATTGTGCCAGGATTTAAAATAACTTTGGCCAATTATAACGTTTTGATGTACTGAAAAGGCTAAGGGATGCAGGAATACCTGCCATTGTATGGCAGGTGTTTAAACATTATCCAATAATAAGTTCATAAGTGCCACAGTCCTTAAATGCTTTGTCTGATACTTTAATATTTTTACTTTTTATATATATTTTTATATTTTTGTCCATCTTAAAAGCATAATCTTTAATTGATTTCACATTGCTTCCCAGGACAACTGAATTTAACCCATACTTAAACCAGGCTTCAGAAAAAGCACTTTCACCTATTGTTTTCACACTTTCAGGAACTACGGCTTCTTCCTGGTTCCCATTACCAACATATCCGCATAAATAACCATTCTGGAGAACCACCATTCCATCTGTAACATCAGCACAGCCAATTCTTGCAAGTTCATCTGACAATGATTTTTTCCAGTCACAATATTTCCACAGTTTTTTAATAGATTTTATATCCAGTCCTGCCATATTTAACTTTATACTGCCTTCCCTGTTATCCCTGCCAATTCTTGCAAAACTGCTATACACCTTATCTGTCACTTCTTTTACAGAAGATGGCAGGACAATACTTTTTAAAGCCCCGCATCCCCAGTATGAATTATACTGGTTATAGGCATCCGCCGTATAATTAAAACTGCCTGCGGCAATAATTTCACAGCCTTCTGCAATAACAGCTTCCTCCCTTGCATAAGGTATTCTGGCAAGTGTTTTTCCATCCTTGGTATATATTATCCCGTCTATTGATTTAAATTCCGGGTCATCTGGTGATACAATGAAATTTTCACAGTCACCTGCCATACGCACATTTTCCAGATTCAGTTCTGTAGAAAATTTTACTGTTTCCAGGGATTTTTTACCAGTTACAAAAGGCTCTTCCCAGTTTTCACTGGAAGGTCCAAGTACACTAAAATCCCCAGGTATTACCAGCTTTTCCAGCAAATCACAGTCCAGGCATATCCCCCAGCCAATACTCTCTGCTGTTTTAGGAATAGTAAGGCTTTTAACCGCAGTCTTAGCAAATGCCTGCATACCAATTCTTTTAACAGAAGATGCAATTTTTATGCTTGTGGCTTTTTTGCAGTTTTTAAATGCAAACTCCGGCAAAGACGTAACTCCCTTTTTCACCACAATCTTTTTAATTTTCTTTCTTTGGGAAGCCTTTGGCCTTGCACTGTCTGGCATATCACCTTTACCTTGGACAGTAAACACACCGTTTTTAAGGGTTGCTGTTATACTGGCAGAAACTTTTTTTGATGTAGCTACCCTGCATGGTGCATCCAGAATGCCTGCTAATACAATAATAAAACTTATTACCACTAGTTTTTTTTGTAGTAATACAAAACCTTTTCTGGTTTTTCTATAATTTTTATCGTCCATCATTTCACCATACTTCATAAATTATACCGTTTTATTGTATTTAATGCTATCATGTCACAGCGCTCTTGTCAATAGAAAAAATATATGCCCTCTTTCTATCTGATTCATTATACGGCGAAGCCCCTATGTATATTTTATTTGTCCTTACCTGTATGCCTTCAATTTCAAGCTCTTCTGAAGCAGTCCATGATAAATTATAGTTTTTTGTTGTTTCGGAACTCCAAAAAATTACAGAAAGTATTGCCTGCTGTGCTGTAGTTTTGTTTCCATTTTTTACTATATATATATTCAAATCATCATCAATATCTATTCCTTGCAACTGTGATAAAGGAAGTCCGCTTTTATTTATAACATCTAAACAAGCATCTGACAATTTTGTGCTTGTTTTAAAATTCCTTTCACTTATATTGTTTCCATTAAAAACATTATGTATAACATCGAAAGAATAGTATGAATATTGAACATTGCCAGAAGTACTTTGCTTAAACATAAGCATTGTTTCACCATTAGTTGAAAGATTTGCAGCACACCGTCTTAAATCAGCAAACAAGCTTCTTTTTGCATTTGAATATTCTGTATTTAACAGGCTTTTTATTTCTGTATTTGGCTTTGTTTCTCCTGCTACATATTTAATTCTGCCTATCCTGTTAGCTTCCCAGTAATTAGACCCTTCTATTGCATTGGCACATACAAGAAAATAGTGATTATCTACACCATTATCTTTTCTTGTATAAGGAACAAGAGTTTGCCCATGTCCAACACTTTCTAAATTCATAGAATCTTGATAGGCAGCTTCTGTACCTTCTTCATTAATTTTACATCTAGAAAGCTTAACATTTTTATGACTATACACTTGTGTAACATAAACATATTTGGTTGTAACATAAATATTCTGTATTGGTCTATATTTAACTGTCACACCACTAATATCTGAGAAATTTGATAAATTGGTTATTTTAAACTTTTGTACACCATCTATTTTAGCTTTTTCTGTTCCTCCAATATTTTCGGAAATAACCTTATCTTGTAAATGCACTTCTACTGTACCATTTTTATCTGGCATGAGGTTTTCATCACTGAAATCCAACGAAAGTCCTTCTAAATCTTCTAGATTAAATTCCTGTGTTAATGTAATTTCCCCGGCTACAGGTTCATTAAAAGCAAATACTGTTCTTGGAATGCTAGAAGAAATAATTGCCACTAATATTACATACATTACCATAGTCCGTGTTTTTCTTTTTTCCATAATTTTTCCTCCTTTAACACTTATTTTTTCAACTATTAAATAATATATATTATTTAATATAGTATACATTATTAATATCCTTTTGTCAATTTTTTTGTATATATTTTTTTTTACTTAATATATATTAATTTCTTTATTTTTACAAATTACTGTTTTATAAAATTATTATATATTACAAATAAGTATTGTATTGTTTTTTAATATCGAAAATATATCTAGATTACACATTTGATTTAATAATGCAATATATAAATCAGAATTGAGATGGCAGGAATCTTTGTTCTATAATAGAATCTATTAATACTACCAAAAAATATTAACATATGTAATAAAAAATTCAGAGTCAAGATACAAGCGTAGCATTAGAAAATTGCTATATCCAATATTACTTTTATATAAACTTATTTTTCTGTAAATTAAAATTTTAAAAACAACTAGAAAAAGCATATATGGTTTCTTTTTGCCATACCACCTTGCATCATTATATTGACCACAATTTTAAATACAATCTTATTAAAAACTTATTTTAACTTTTAATAAAATAATATTATTAAACAGTATTAATTTATCTTAAAATTTTCAAAAAGTTATGGAATAAACACAAAAAACACTTGAATCTTGTTGCCGGATATGTTATATTCATAAATAAAAAAAGAAACAACTGCCCACAATATGGTTGACCAAATAGTAAAATAGCACTGCTGCCCCTAAGACCGGTCAAAGTATCAGAACGATTTTTGCTATGTATAAGTCACTTACAAAATGTAAACAATGCCAAAAGAACATTCTTTCTGGAATGAAACCAGCGCATATTGTAACACAGTTGCCTTCATGTTGTAATAATGTCACAAACAGCAAATTATTCAACAATTTTCCGCAAATTTTCCAATACATAATAATATTATAGTAAATGCCAAAATCTATTCCTCACAGCAGGCTGGTATTATTTATATATTTTTAAAAACCAATATTTTGAAAGGAGAATTTATTATGAACTGGATAAAATACCAGCTGCACACCACTACACAATATGCCGGCATAATTGGCGGAATCCTTTGTGAATTGGGAATTAATGGTTATGAAATCACAGACCATGTGCCACTGTCTGAAAAAGAAGAAAAACAGATGTATACAGATATTCCTGCTGATTTAGGTTTTGATGATGGTTCTTCTGTCCTTACTTTCTATACAGAAGCACCTGGCAATAATGACAGCACTTTTTTCAGTACAGGTTCTTCCCTGCGTGATGAAGATATCAAGGATACACAGGAGATTACAAACCCTGGTGTACTTATAGGCAGAATTAAATCCCGCATTACTGAAATGCAGGAATTTATTCCTGTGCCAGTCCCTGAAATTAACTACTCAGTAGAAAATGATGCAGACTGGAAAGATAAATGGAAGGAAAATTTTAAGCCCTTCCGTATTGCGGATAATATTATAATTAAGCCTACATGGGAAGAAGTACCTGCAGATGCACGCCAGGATGACATTATTCTTGAAATAGACCCTGGTTCTGCTTTTGGTACAGGTACACACGAAACAACAAAACTCTGCCTGCTTTCACTTAAAGATTATATAACTCCTGAATCAGATATCCTTGATGCTGGCTGTGGAAGCGGCATTCTTGCAATAAGTGCCCTGTTATGTGGTGCACGTTCTGCTTTCTGCCTGGATATTGACCCTTCGGCAGCCAGTGCAGCCATTGAAAATGCCAGGATTAATAATATAGACCCTGGCAGGATAAAGGTATTTAAAGCAAATATACTTGAAGATACAGATATTATAACTAAAAACCATAAAGGGCTTTTTGATATTGCAGTTGCAAATATACTTGCAGATGTAATTGTACCCCTTGCCAGCCATATTGGCAGGTATATTAAAGATAACGGGCTTTTTATATCTTCTGGCATACTTGCAGAAAAAGCTGGCGTAGTAGAAGAAGCACTGTTAAATAATAATTTTAAAATTCTAGGTAAAAATACCCTTGGTGAATGGGTATCATTTATAGCGTTAAAACAACATAAATAATCCATGATGTAACCCAGGCTATTGCACACTGCCCAAAGACAACAGCCAGTGCCCATTTGCTGCCAAGCTCCCTTTTTACAGATGCAACTGCGGCAACACATGGCGTATATAACAGGCAGAATACAAGAAGCGCTGCTGCCCCCGCTGTTGTGATTGTGTTTAAAAGCACATCTGCCGGCCCTATCAGGACTGACAATATAGAAACTATGCTTTCTTTTGCCATAAATCCTGTAAGGAGTGCTGTGGAAATCCTCCAGTCACCAAAACCAAGTGGTTTAAATACTGGTGCAGCCACCCCTGCAAGTGATGCAAGTATGCTGTCATGTGAATCTTTTACAATATTTAACCTTATGTCAAAAGTCTGCAAAAACCAGATTATAATGGTTGCTACAAATATAACTGTAAATGCCCTTTGTAAAAAGTCCTTTGCTTTTTCCCATAAAAGCTGGCACACGTTTTTAGCACCTGGCATACGGTAGTTTGGAAGTTCCATAACAAACGGGACTGCCTCCCCCTTAAATATAGTCCTTTTAAGAACCAGTGCTGTAAGTATCCCCATAAGTATCCCGAAGAAATACAGCCCTGTCATTACAAGTGCACCATATTCCGGGAAAAAGGCAGCTGTAAAAAATCCATAAACCGGCAGTTTGGCGGAACAGCTCATAAACGGAGTCAGAAGAATTGTCATTTTCCTGTCCCTCTCTGATGACAGCGTCCTGCTTGCCATAACCCCTGGCACAGTACAGCCAAAACCTACCAGCATAGGAACTATGCTTCTGCCTGATAACCCTATCTTCCTTAAAAGCTTGTCTAAGACAAACGCTACACGTGCCATATATCCGCTGTCCTCAAGTATTGACAGGAAGAAGAATAATGTTACAATAACAGGAAGAAAACCCAGTACACTTCCAACACCATTAAAAATCCCGTCTATAACCAGAGAATGCAATACAGGGTTTACATGTGCTGCCGCAAGTGCATTGTCTGTTAAATCTGAAAGCCATGAAATTCCCATATCCAGTATATCTGATAATAATACACCAATCACGCCAAATGTAAGCCAGAATACAATGCCCATAATAAATACAAACATTGGGATTGCTGTATATTTTCCAGTAAGAACCCTGTCAATTTTAAGGCTTCTTAGATGTTCCCTGCTTTCTTTAGGCTTTACCACTGCCGCATCACAAATACGCTTAATAAAATTAAACCTCATATTTGCAATAGCTGCCGCCCTGTCAAGCCCGCATTCCTCTTCCATCTGCAAGATAATATGTTCAAGCATCTCTTTTTCATTCTGGCCTAAACCAAGGCTGTCTAAAATAAGTTTATCACCCTCTGCAAGCTTGCTGGCAGCAAACCTTACAGAAACCCCTGCCGCTCTGGCATGGTCTTCAACTAAGTGCATTATCCCATGTATACATCTATGTACAGCACTGCTTCCATCTTCACCATTGCAGAAATCAATCCTTGCCGGGCACTCCTGGTACTTTGCAACATGGATTGCATGGTCTGCCAGTTCATTTACCCCTTCATTTTTAGCCGCAGATATAGGTATAACCGGCACGCCAAGCATTTCTTCCATCTCATTAATCAATATAGAGCCGCCATTTTCCCTTACCTCGTCCATCATATTAAGTGCAACTACCATAGGAAGCCCCAGTTCCAGAAGCTGCATTGTAAGGTAAAGGTTTCTCTCAATATTAGAAGCATCAACAATATTTATAATTCCCTGTGGCTGGTCTTTTAACAAAAACTCCCTTGTTACAATTTCTTCATTGCTATATGGTGACATAGAATAAATCCCTGGCAAATCTGTAATTAATGTGTCTGCATGTCCCTTTATCATCCCGCTTTTCCTGTCAACAGTTACGCCCGGGAAATTCCCGACATGCTGGTTTGAGCCAGTAAGCCTGTTAAATAATGTTGTCTTTCCACAGTTCTGGTTTCCTGCAAGTGCAAATGTAATGGCCTGCCCTTTAGGAAGCGGGTTTTCATCTGATTTTGCATGGTACCTACCGCCCTCACCCAGTCCCGGGTGTGGTACAGTCCTATGTTTTTTAGGCAGGCTTTTCTCTGCCTCTGTTTCCCTTACATTATGTATTTCAATTTTATCTGCATCTGCAACACGGAGAGTAAGTTCATAACCATGTATCTTTAATTCCAGCGGGTCGCCCATAGGCGCAAACTTCACCATTGTAACTTCCGCCCCTGGTATAAGCCCCATATCAAGGAAGTGCTGCCTTAATGCCCCCTTGCCACCAACAGACAATATATCTGCTGTCTTGCCAATTTCCAGTTCTTTCAGTGTCATTTCCATTTCCCTTTCTCCACTATAGTATAAAACCAATAAAGAAGTGTCCCTACTTAAGGCAGCCGCCTATAGTAAAAACACTCCTTCTATATCTTTTACTGTATAAAAAATTATGCCTTTTTAACTTCTGCTGTATTCTTTGTACCAGCTTTTTTCTTTGACGCTGCTTTCTTAATTGTATACCAGAGTGTACCTGTTATACATACAGAAGAATACGCACCGCATATTATACCAGCAAGAAGAGGTATTGCAAAATCCCTTACTGATTCTACGCCAAGTATAGCAAGCATAAATACCATAAAGAAAGTAGTGAGTGATGTATTTATACTTCTTGTCAAGGTCTGTGTAATACTTTCATTAACTATTCCTTCAAGTGCATCACTGCTTGTACGTGTACCAAGGTTCTCACGTATACGGTCAAATATTACGATTGTAGCGTTAATTGAGTAACCTACTATTGTAAGCATACATGCAATAAACGTATTTCCTACAGAAATCCTTGCTGCCGCATATACAAGAAGCACACATACCACATCATGCAGAAGTGCTAAAACTGCACTGCCTGCAAATATAATATCTTTAAACCTGAACCAGATATAGATAAGCATACATATTGCTGCAATAATTACTGCAATAATAGCATCTGATTTCATTTCATCAGAAACTGAAGCACTTATGCTCTGTATCTGTATACTGTCCTCTTCAACACTATACTTTGAAGAAATAGCTGAGGTGAGGTTTTTACGCTGCTCTTCAGAAAGCTCAACCGTCTTGATTGTAAGTTCATTAGCACCTGCAACTTCGGCAATAACGACATCATTTGAACCGCTTTCCTTCATAAATATATCTTCTATTTCTTTCTTTAAAGAATCATCTATCTTCTGGCTGTCACTAAATGGTATATCATATGTTGTACCACCCATAAAGTCAAGGCCATAGTTAAGTATATGGCCATCCCTTGCATTATTAACTATAAGCATAGCTACACATGCAATAACCATAATACCAGAAATTGTAAAGAACTTTGTTTTATTTGCAATAAAGTTAATCTGTTTTCTTTCTTTTTCAATACCAAAATACTTAACATCATCTACACCTAATGAATACATTGCATTAAGGATAAGCTTTGTAATAACAAGTGATGTAAACATTGAGAGTATAATACCAAGTGCAAGTGTGGTTGCAAAGCCTTTTACAGTACCAGAACCTTTAATATATAAAACTGCTGCTGCAATAAGTGTTGTTACGTTGCCATCTACGATTGCTGAAAGGGCTTTGTCAAAACCAATCTTTATACCTGACTGTACTGACTTGCCTTTCCTTAATTCCTCTTTAATACGTGTAAATATAATAACATTGGCATCAACTGCCATACCAATATTTAATATAATACCTGCCACACCTGGAAGTGTAAGCGTAATATCAAGCACATTAAGCGCTACAAGCATAATTACAAGATAGAATAAAAGCGCAAGGGAAGAAGCAAGCCCTGGCAGCCTGTAGAAAATTACCATAAACAATACTACAAGCCCAAAACCAATAGCACCAGCCAGAAGGCTTGTGTCAATGGCATCCTGCCCTAACTGTGCGCCAACTACCTGTGACTGGATTTCCTTAAGTTCAACAGGAAGTGCACCTATACGTATCATAGAAGCAAGCTCGTCTGCTTCATTGTATGTCTTGAAACTTCCAGAAATAACAGCATGTCCATCTGATATCTCGTCCTGTACAGCAGGGGAAGAAAGAACTTTCCCGTCATATACAATATATATCTGCTTCCTTGAAGGCGCTGCTTCTGCTGTTGCTTCAGCGAATTTCTTAGTTCCCTTTGCATTAAATGTCAGCTGTACTACATATTCTTTATTTTTAGTAATTTCATCCTGCTGCGTACCTGCTTCTGCATTTTTAACATGCTTTCCTGAACATACCACTTTAGTGTACTGTGGGTTGCCATCATCATCAAATTTCATGTCATCTGCTGCAACAAAATCAAGAGTACCTTCTTTACCTAAAGATTCAAGAACCTCGTCTGCATTTTCAACACCAGGTATATCAATGGAAATACGGTCATTTCCTTCCTGTACTACAGAAGACTCTGTACTGTATACTTCTGCACGGTCCTGCATCATGGCGATTGTGTCACGCATCTCTGTATCAGTCGGATTACCTTTAACAGTCTGGTATGTAATACTCACACCACCTGCCAGGTCCAAACCAAGTTTAATATTCTGGGCACTGCCCCTATGAGCATCAGTAAAACCAACCAATGTTGTATAAACACAGAGCCCGGTCACTGCAAGTATAATAAACAAATGTAGTAACCCTTTCTTCTTGTTCTTCATGCTACATGTCTCCTTTTTTACTAAACTTCTTTGTGGTTATGCAAAAAGCCACACTAAAAGTCATTATAACATAGTTGTCAAGTGCTTTGCAAGCATTACACTGTGTACATTTGATAAATTTGTTACTATTCAGTCATAAAGGCACATTTATAAGGCACACAGTTAAAAAGCTGGTGTGCCTTCAAAAACTTTTTGTATATTTTCCAGTATTCTCATACCTTTTCTTTTGTATGTTTCCACTACACTTATTATCTTGCAATACATTTCATTTCCACTGTATTTACGGAATCCTCCTGATATTTTCTGGCGGTTTTTACATTTCCGCAGGTCTCTTTCGCTCATATTGTTTTCAAATGGTACTGAAAAATTGTGCATGAACAAAAGGTGGTTCTCTTTGTATTTTTCAAGCCGTACAAGCAGTGCTTTTTCTTCCTGTTTTGCAATTTTTCCTTTAACAGTTTTATTTTGCTTTCTTCCATCTGCCAGTATTTCATCATATCTTTTTTCATATTTGGATATTTCTTCATCTGTAAAAAATGTCCCTTCTGAAATATGTTTTTTTCTTCTGTCGTTTATACCACATAGAAAAGCTGACATCCCTGATGCCCATTCTGTACCAGCTTCTTCTGTATTCTTTTTCAAATAACGCAGCAGATGGACATTGCATTCACCATGTCCTTTACCATAATGGTATAATGCCGTTTCATGGTCATGTTCCAGTGTACCTGCATATGATTTAAGAAAAGATATTTTATCCAGTGCGTTTATACTTTTTTTCTCCATTGCTGTATATAATACAGCCTTATTGCTGCTGAAATTGCGTATATAACACTGTTTCCCGTCCACTGTCACTACTGTTGCATCAGTACATATAGTTTCTTCATTTAAAAGTTCATTCCCAATCTGCTTTAAGTTTTCTTCTGCTTTTACAGAAAAACTTTTACAGAAGCTGTATATACTTCCAGAAGAAATATCAAGAGTGTTTCCGGTTAATGCATTAATGAACTGGCATATCCTTTCATTGGACATTGCCCCCTCTGCATATAAATCCACAACCACAGACTTTAAAAAAGAACCATATATAACATTACTTCTATGCTCTGCTGGTATATTAATTTTTCCATTTTCATCCTCATAAATCCTTATTTCGTTTATAACCGGAACAACTTCAAAATCAAGTATGTATTTTACAGCATAATTCCCATATCCTTTTCCAATTATTGTGGTTTTATGTGAATATTTTCCTGTGCCAAGCTTTTCTTCTATGTCTTTTTTCGTAAGGGTTGTTCCTGTATATTCCAATAATGTATAATAGGTGAAAAACAACAGGTGGTATAAATATATGTTGTATTTTCAGAGGACAGCAGTGCTGTTTTGTCTGAAAACAGTTTAAAATCACTAAATATATTAAGAAAGTCTGCATTGATGGTGCATAAAAAATATGTTTTATCACAGCCAAGAAAAAAAAGTTTATAAAACCAGTATGTCTGGCTGCCTGTTAAATGACAACAGGCTTTTAGAAGTGCTTAAAAATTTTATGAAACGGACGTGTGAGAACACAAAAAACTTCTTGCTTCCTGCTGCCATGTATGGTATATTTAGATATATAAAAAAGGGAAAGCCATAGAAGCGGCTCTACCCCGAATAGTTTGCTTAATTTATTCTGCTATGCAGGTATAAGCTGTCACTAATCGCAATAGTGGCGGCTATTTTCTTTTTCCCTTAAAGATTGTGTAAAACAGTCCAACAAGGGCAACAATAAATATTCCAATCTGGATTAAATCCTGATATGTAACATACATTGTTACCGCCCTCCTTTCCTTATGGTCTGGATGGCTTTATTTGCCCACCTAACCTATAAACGCGGACAAATAAACAAATAATTAAGGTGGTTTAACTGCCAAAGAGCAGATTAGCTGGCAAATTCCAAAGTGCTTTCAATGGACGGCTGTACGGAGCCGCTGGTGCTTAAGTGCCGTATTCTGGCACTTTACGCATCCATTGCGTGCGACGTCCAAACGGGAGTGTGCCTGTCCATGAAACACTTTGGAATTGCCAGCCAAACCAATACATTTTGACACATCTCCTTTAACTAAAGGGTAATTGGAATTTCCACCCACCCACTTAAAAATGCCCCATATTAATATGGGGCATCCATTCTATTATCTTCCACTCATATAAACTTTTCCGCCTTTGGCATCAATTCCTTTGTAATGGAATAATTCGTCGATTGTAACAAGCTGGTATCCTTCTTTTACAAGCCTTGGCACAAGCTTTTTAACTGCATCTGCCGTTGACGGGTACAAATCGTGCATAAGCACAATATCGCCATCTTGTATAACCTTACATTCCTTCAGTACAGATTTTGCATTCCTGCTCTTCCAGTCCTCAGTATCAACACTCCAGTAAATCATAGGGACTTTTATAACATTACGCATTGTATCATTAATGCTGCCTCCTGGCGGCCTTAAAGTTGAATAACTGCATCCAATAACATCTTTTATAACCTTTTTGCTCTTATCCAGTTCAGATTTTATGCCTTTTTTATCCAGTTTTGTAAGATTTGCATGGTTATATGTGTGGGTTGCAATTTCATTGCCCTGTTCATATGCCTGTTTTACCATATCTTCATACTGTGGCACTCTGCTGCCAACAACAAAAAACGTAGCCCTTGCATCATACTTTTTGAGAACTTTTAAAATTTTACTTGTTACAGGTGTATAAGGGCCGTCATCAAATGTCAGTGCAACCATTGGCTTGTCAGGGTCGAGCCCGTCACGCAGCCATCTTTTTTGTCCTGTTGCAGATACTTCTTTTACAGGTTGTTCTTTGTCTTTGGATTTTTCATCTTTTTTCTTCTGTTTATTCCCTGTCCCTTCTTCCCCGCTTCCGGACGGGCTGCCAGCTGCTGCAACATTATCATTATTATCATTACTGCCATTCAGTCCAGCAAGTTTAAAAGCAAGTACGGTCAGGGCGGCTACAAGCACAAATGCCGTGCCAAAAAGCACTACCTTTGTTTTCAATTCATTTCTTCTTTTCCTCTGGTTCATAATACTTCTTACATGGTATGACTCCCGTTCAAAAATACCACTTTCATCTTTAAAGTGTTTTCCCCTATTTTCCATTAAATGTTCCCTCCAATTTTTTATCAGCAATTTCATTATTCCCAAAATCCTGCAACATTTTAATTATATTAACATATATCTTTTAATTTTGTTTTAAAAATATATTACAATTATGTCAATTTTTGTTACTCTTTTATCAAGATGACAACATTCCGCCAAACATGCCTGAAATTATGCAGGCAAGTACACATGTTATAACTTCCTGGCTTAATTTTGGCGTGTTTCCCATAAACCATATCCCGACAACAAATATAACCGCAAAGTATATAACACTTACAGATATCCCCCATAAAAACCTGTGTTTGCCAGCCTGCTTCCCTGCCATAAAACCGCCAATAAAATTTGATAATATGTATACAGCAATAACACAGCCACTTACTGCACCCGCCCCGGCATCAGTTTTCCATATAATTGCAGACATTACTGCAAGCAGGATTGCACTAAAAATAAACATGCCTGCCAGTATTATAGCATAATTCCGGATATTTTTCTTCTCCATTTTAAAAATATCTCCTGATAATTCTTATTATTCAATATTTATACCTTTTTGCCACAAATTATGCCTGTTATGGTATAATATTTATTATTTTTATAAAAACGCCCAATGGAGGAGATATAATTATTATGGAATATATTGATTTACATACCCACTCAAATTATTCAGATGGCACATGCCCGCCTTGTGAACTTGTTGCAAGGGCAGCAGAAAAAGGGCTTGCCGCATTTGCACTTACTGACCACGATACAGTATCTGGCATAGATGATGCCATTAAAGCTGTAAAAGAACAAAAAGCACCACTGGAATTTATTCCTGGCACAGAACTGTCTGTTGCATATAAAAACAGGGATATACATATTGTAGGACTTTTTATAAACCATAAAAACACCGCATTTAATAATGCTGCCAGAATGATAGTTAAAAGACGTGAGGACCGCAATATGGAGATGGTTTCAAACCTTCAAAAAGCTGGTATCCCGGTTTCAATGGAAGCGCTTATGGAGGGCAACCCGGATACAGTTGTGACAAGGGCGCATTTTGCCCGTTTCCTTGTTGACAGCCAGATAGTAAAGACTCCCGCAGAGGCTTTTAAAAAGTACCTTGATACAGATACGCCTTATTATGTGCCACGTAAATATATAGAGCCGGAGGAAGGCATAGAGCTGATAAGGAATGCAGGTGGTGTCCCTGTGCTTGCACATCCGCTGCATTACAAATTAAAAGAAGACGAACTTGAAAAACTTGTAAAACGGCTGGCTCTTGCAGGGCTGATGGGAATTGAAGTTTTATATTCAAACCATACAGAAGCAGAAGAAATATATGCAAAGAAACTTGCCAGAAAGTTCAGGCTGCTGCCAAGTGGCGGTTCTGATTTCCATGGGAGCAACAAGCCGGCAATAGATATCGGGACAGGCAGGGGAAACTTAGCAGTGCCATATAGATATCTTGAGAAACTTGCTGAAGCCTGCAACTACCCATTGTAATATACCTGTAACCCTGCATAAAAACAGACCTGTAGCGTGCGTGCCCGCTGGCATAAAAAAGTCCGCACACTACAGGTTCTTTTAATGGCTTATACAGCCTGTTTCTAAAGTTTCCAGATATCTTTATTATACTCTTCTATTGTCCTGTCTGATGAGAAAAAGCCCGCTTTTGCTGTATTTACTAACATCTTCTTTGCCCATTCTGTCCTGTCCTGGTAATCACTAACCATTTTATCTTTTACATCAATGTATTCTTCCAAATCAAGCAATGTCATAAACCAGTCTTTATTTACAATTTCTTTAAAGAGCCTTCCCAGGCTTTCAGGATTTCCAGCCATAATTAATTCAGGGCTTATTATAAAATCAACAAGTTCCTTTACAAGTGCATCCCCTTCATATATTTTCCTTGATGAATAGCCATTAGTCCTGTATAAACCAATAACTTCATCACTGGATTTGCCAAATATATAGATATTCTCCCTGCCTACAAGGTCATTTATCTCTACATTTGCCCCGTCCATTGTACCAAGTGTCACAGCACCATTAAGCATAAATTTCATATTGCCTGTACCGCTTGCTTCTTTTGATGCAAGGGAAATCTGTTCTGAAATATCACATGCAGGTATAAGTTTTGCTGCCTTTGTTACATTATAGTTTTCAACCATAACTACTTTCAGGTAAGGATTAACCTGCGGGTCATTTTCAATAACCTGCTGTAAACACAATATAAGGTGTATAATATCCTTGGCAAGTGTATATGCAGGTGCTGCCTTTGCGCCAAATATCATTGTAATTGGCGTTTCTGGAAGCTTGCCTGACTTGATTTCCTTGTATTTATATATAAGATAAAGTGCATTTAACTGCTGGCGTTTATACTCATGCAGGCGTTTTACCTGTATATCAAATATTGAATTTTCCGGAATATCTATGCCTTGTGTATTTTTAAGATATTTTTTAAGCTGCTTTTTATTATTCTCTTTAATTGCAAGCATCTTTTTAAGGACTTTACTGTCATCTTTATATTTAAGAAGCTTTTCAAGCTCTCCTGCGTCCTTCTTCCAGCCATCCCCTATAAGCTCTGTAATATATTCTGCAAGTTCTGTATTACAGTGCATAAGCCAGCGGCGGAATGTAATTCCATTTGTTTTATTATTGAATTTCTCTGGATAAATATCATAAAATGCTTTTAATTCCGACTGTTTAAGTATATCAGTATGGAGGGCTGCAACACCGTTTACACTGAAACCATAATGTATATCCATATGTGCCATATGGACACGGTTATCTTTGTCTATAATTGCAACGCTTTCATCAGCATACTTTTCCTTAACTTTTTCATCAAGCTTCTTTATAATAGGCATAAGCCCTGGCACAACCTCCCGGAGATAAGGGACAGGCCATTTTTCAAGCGCCTCTGCAAGAATTGTATGGTTAGTATATGCGCATGTCCTGCTTACAATATCTGCTGCTTCATCAAAATCTATCCCGCGCTCCTGCAGCAGGCGGATAAGTTCAGGTATTACCATAGAAGGATGTGTATCATTAATCTGTATAACTGCATGTTCATAAAGTTTCCTTACATCATAGCCATTGTCGTCCATTTCTTTAAGAACCAGCTGTGCAGCATTGCTTACCATAAAATACTGCTGGTAAATCCTCAAAAGTTCCCCTGCCTTATCACTGTCATCTGGATAAAGGAACAGTGTAAGGTTTTTTTCAATCTGTGATTTATCAAAAGATATACCTTCACCTACAATAGATTCATCCAATGTATCTATATCAAATAAATGAAGCTTATTTAAACCACTTTCATACCCAGGCACATCAATATCATATAATGTTGAATTTAATGTAAAATCTTTAAATTGTACAGGGAAATGTATTCCTGTGTCAACAAGCCAGCTTTCTTCTTCAATCCATGGGTTTTTTACTTCCTTCTGCCTGTTGTCCTCAAATACCTGCTTAAACAGCCCGAAATGGTAGTTAAGCACTATACCTGCACCATTAAGCCCAAGTGTTGCTATTGAATCCATAAAACATGCAGCAAGCCTTCCAAGCCCGCCATTGCCAAGTGAAGGTTCTGGCTCAATTTCTTCAATTTCTGTTAAATCTTTTTCATTTTCAGCAAGGCATTTCCTTACATCATCAAAAATCCCAAGGTTAATTAAATTATTGGAAAGCAGCTTCCCAATAAGAAATTCCGCAGAGATATAATACACTTTCTTAGGCCCTTTATTTGCCTCCTTATCCTTGCACATATCTTTTACAAGTTTTAAAAGTGCATAATAAATCTCCTGGCCTGATGCCTCTTTAACCGGTTTCCCCAGATAGCCAATAATCTTGTCTTGCATCTCCATAATAGAATCCTCCTCTTAAAAATTTTCCTGCATATTGGTTTTTTGTTTCTAACTGCCTATATTATAACTGAATTTTATTGTTTTTATCTTGCACAATAGTTTCTAAAAGTGGTACAATACTATCAAATTATTATAAAAGGACGTGTACATATGAATAGCCCTGATTATGAATACTACCATGAGAAAAAACCACATGTATCTGCAGACTTTCCATATAATACATACCTGTGTACAATCCCGCTTGATTTTACCCATATAAACACACACTGGCACGAAGAAGCAGAATTTATAATTATTAAAAAAGGCTGTGGCAGGGTGTTTGTTGATTTACAGCCATATACTGTATTTGCAGGTGATATTGTGCTTGTGCTTCCTGGCCAGCTCCATTCTATCAGCCAGCATGAAGATAACTATATGGAATATGAAAATATACTTTTCTCCCCGGGGCTTTTATATGGCAACGGGCATGATTACTGCACCTCCGGGTTACTGCACCCTTTTTTTGAAAATAACTTCGTATTTCCCGTACATATTAATAAATCTTTTGATATTTACAACCAGCTTTATTCATGTATTGATTCCATAGACCAGCTGCGCTCTGCCCCTGCCCCGGGCCATGAACTTGGAATTAAGGGCGGGCTGTTCCAGTTCTTTTCACTGCTCTTTACAAACCTTATTGATACCAGTTCCAGAAAGCCAGTAAACAGGCAGGCAGCAAAGTTAAAAGAAATCCTTTACTATATCTGCATACACCACACTGAACCGCTGTCCCCTTCTGATGCTGCCCGTGCTGCAGGTTTCAGCACATCACATTTTATGAAGTTCTTTAAAACACATATGGGATGTACATTTACAGAATACCTGAATGATTACAGGCTTTCTTCTGCATGTATGCTTCTTTCCACTACCGATAAACCTGTACTGGAAATATCCTGTGAAACCGGTTTTACCAACCTTTCATATTTTAACCGTCTTTTCAAAAAAAATACGGTATATCTCCAAGAATATACCGCAAATCACTATAAATTTTTATTGTCATTTTTCACTGCTTTGTTTATCTATTTCTACTATGTTTTCTTTCTTCATCGGGATACGGCAGTTTTTATTGTTTCCAAATTCCACAATAACAACTTCTTCCATTATATCTATTACTACGCCGAAGAAGCCGCTTGTCGTAAGTATGCTGTCACCTACTTCCAGTGTCGTTATAAGTGCATCATGTTCTTTCTGCTGCTTTTTCTGCGGCCTTATTGCAAAGAACCAGAATACACCAATTACAACAGCATATACAATAACTATGCTTAAAAGACCCTGTGTCCCGCCGCCAGTTAATAATACCAGATTCATTTTAAATCCTCCTTAAGGTTTGCTAATTTTTTATTCTTATATTCTTTATAACAGCCTTTTTCTATTGCGTCACGTATCTCCTCCATAAGTGTGTTATAAAAATAAAGGTTATGTGTAACCATAAGCCTTAAACCAAGCATTTCCCCTGCCTTTAACAGATGCCTTATATAAGCACGGCTGTATGTCCTGCATACAGGACACCCGCATGTTCCATCAAGCGGCCGTCCATCAAGCTCATACTGTTTATTTAAAAGGTTAAGCTTTCCATAATTAGTATAGGCATGCCCATGGCGTCCATTCCTTGCAGGATAAACACAGTCAAAGAAATCAACCCCACGTTCCACTGCTTCAAGTATATTGGCAGGAGTACCGACACCCATAAGATAAACCGGCTTGTCCTGTGGAAGGTATGGCACAGTTTTTTCTATTATATTATACATCTCTTCATGGCTCTCGCCAACAGCAAGCCCTCCAAGCGCATAGCCATCAAGTTCCAGCCCTGTTATTTTCTTTGCATGTTCTATACGTATATCTTCAAATGTGCCTCCCTGGTTAATACCAAAAAGAAGCTGTGACCGGTTAATTGTTGTATCAAGGCCTTTAAGCCTTGCCATTTCTTTTTTGCAGCGCACAAGCCACCGGAATGTCCTGTCTGCAGAGTCCTGCATATATTCCCTTGTAGAAGGATGTGGCGGGCATTCATCAAATGCCATTGCTATTGTAGAGGCGATATTGGACTGTATCTGCATACTTTCCTCAGGCCCCATAAAAATCTTCCTGCCATCAACATGTGAATTAAAATATACGCCTTCTTCTTTAATCTTCCGCAGGCCTGCCAGTGAAAACACCTGGAAACCGCCCGAATCAGTAAGTACCGGCTTATCCCATGCCATAAAACTGCGGATACCGCCCATATCTTTAACTATGCCGTCACCCGGCCTTACATGCAGGTGGTATGTGTTGCAAAGTACAACCTGTGTTTTTATCTCCTGCAAATCCTGCGTGGAAACAGCCCCTTTCATTGCACCATCTGTCCCTACATTCATAAATACAGGTGTCTGTATAGTACCGTGTACCGTTTCAAGCTGCCCTCTTTTTGCATCTCCGTCTTTACATAATATTTTATACATATTACCTCATTTCTTCCGCTCCAATTAAGGATAATACCATTATATGCTATATCCTGTCAACCTCTCCTGAAATAATCAGTTATAAACTTTATAATTATAAATAACAGAATAACCGGTATAACAATACGGAAAACAATAGCTAATGCAATCCTTCCAATAAACAGGACTAATGAAATTATGCCAATAGCAAAAAGAATTAGTACAAGTTTCTCATACCATTTCATTTTATGTCCAAATTCTGCCTTATATTTATATTCTATATTATCACTGCCTTCACTACTATCTGCATCATCATCAAAAACACTGCTGCTATATTCATTCCTCGCCTGTTCTGTATAAAAATCTGCCATAGGCCCTTTTGAAGCCTTGAAACCATCTATTATAGTCCTTGCAATCAGGTGCGGGTCGCCAAGCTGCTTTAGTGCTTCTTCCTCAGATTCTGCTTCATTTTCAATATAATCTTTATAATAACGGATATTTTCTTCTACTTCAGATGCAGGCACATTTCCTGCAAGGCTTTCTCTAAGAATATCTAAAAACTCCTTTTTTACCATGTAACCTCCATTATATATTTTTACATTATAAAAGTAATCACCGGATAAGCTAAAAGCGCAAGTCAATATGGCTTGCGCTTTTACCAGATGGGAATAATCCCGCCTTAATCTTAACTTAACCCGCCTGTTTTATTAAGCTTTTCCAACTGAACCAAAGAGTTCCATCTTTTCTTTTACAGTAGCCTTGATAGCTTCCGCACCAGGAGCTAAAAGCTTACGTGGGTCAAATCCCTTGCCCTGCTGGTCTTTGCCTTCTTCAATATACTTACGTGTAGCTTCCTGGAATGAAAGCTGGCACTCTGTATTAACATTAATCTTGGCAACACCAAGTGAAATAGCCTTCTTAATCATCTCGGCAGGAATACCTGTACCGCCGTGGAGCACAAGAGGCATGTCCCCTGTCTTAGCCTGTACTGCATCAAGTGTTTCAAAACTGAGCCCCTGCCAGTTGTCAGGATATTTGCCGTGGATATTGCCAATGCCTGCTGCAAGCATTGTAACGCCAAGGTCTGCAATCATCTTGCATTCTTCAGGGTCTGCACACTCACCAGCACCAACTACACCGTCTTCCTCGCCGCCTATTGAACCAACTTCTGCTTCGATTGAAAGCCCAAGTATATCACAGGCATTTACTAACTGTTTAGTCTTTTCGATGTTTTCTTCAATAGGGTAATGTGAACCGTCAAACATAATTGATGAAAAACCTGCATTAATACAAGCCTTTGCACCTTCAAATGAACCATGGTCAAGGTGGAGTGCTACAGGAACAGTTATATTTAACTCCTCTAACATGCCGTTAACCATGCCAACTACTGTCTTGTAGCCGCACATATACTTGCCGGCACCTTCAGATACACCTAAGATAACAGGGGAATTAAGTTCCTGTGCTGTCTGTAAAATAGCCTTTGTCCACTCCAGATTGTTAATATTAAACTGGCCTACTGCGTACTTGCCAGCTTTAGCTTTGGTAAGCATCTCTTTAGCTGATACTAACATAATATTATAACCTCCATCTTTTTATAAGCTCCACACCCGTGAAGCCGTAACATATAAATCAAATCCATTATATACCATTCCGGGCAAAAATGGAATAAGAAATTCCATAAAAGCCTTAGAAATTTTAATACATACTAGCACCAGGGCTGCCTGCTGGCAAAATATTTTAACCTGCAATAATAAACATTCCTGTACTGTTTTATTTTATCACCTATAAAATCCAGGCTTATATTATTAAATATTATCTATATTTAGTATTAAAATACCACTAAAAACTACATGTAGCGATTGATTGTTTTACATATTTTTTGCTATAATAAAAATATTAAAATGCTGGCAAAATAAGAAGGAGAGAAACCTATGCCTGATAATCTTGCATACAAAGAAAAACCAAGGGAAGAACTGCTGGACGGAAAAATATATATGATGTCCAGCCCTTCCATAAACCACAACCGTGTAGCATCACATATTTTTAACGCTTTCTACAATTATTTAAAAGGCAAAACCTGTGAAGCTTTCAGTGACGGGGTGGATGTACACCTTACTGAAAATGACTGTGTAATACCTGATATAATGATTATCTGCAATAATGATATTATCAAGCCAAATGGCATATATGGTGCGCCAGATTTAATTGTAGAAGTTATATCCCCAGGTACAGCTAAAAATGACCGTGGATACAAAAAAAACCTGTATGAGAAAACGGGTGTAAAAGAATACTGGATTGCTGACCCTTTTTCCCGTTCCATTGAAACATACCTGCTTTCAGATGGCAAATATAATTTAGAAGATATATACGCTGTCTTTCCTGACGGTTTCGGAATAACGGACAAAGAAAGGGAAGAAAGTAAAAAAATAATACCTGTTTCTTTATATGATGGTTTTTCCATACCACTGAAAGAAATATTCTCAAACTTATTTTAAAACATAAATATAATAAAAAGAAGTTTGCTTATGCCATTAGTTTTAACCCTGATGGATTTAAAGCTGGTACCTTCAGGGTTAAAATAAGCCAGGCATTGCCGCAGCACAGCCTGGCAAAAAACATACATCACATAACTGCCATTATACATCTGCAATTAATTTTTCTATTTCAGAAAGTGATGGCATTACGCGTAGTGCGCCTTTTTTAGTTGTAACCAGATATGCTGCACTATTGGCAAATATAAGCATTTCTTTTAAGTTATCTTCTGAAAGCCCGTCTAAACCATGTCCTAATATATAATGCAGCACACAGCCGCAGAATGTATCACCTGCACCTGTTGTTTCAATAGTATTTTCCTGCTCTGGCGGCGCTGCCTCCACGATATTTCCATTATAATATGCACGGCTTCCCTGCCTGCCCATAGATACAAGAATTAAAGGAATATTATATCTTTCCTTAATCCATTCCACGCCTTCCGTGTAATCTTCCTTGCCTGTAAGCCATTGTATTTCATTATCGGAAATTTTAAGAATGTTGCAATGCCCAAGCCCGTATAACACCTGCTCCTTAGCATCATCAAGTGTATTCCAGAGAGGCGGCCTTAAATTTGGGTCAAATGAAATTATTGCACCTGCTTCTTCTGCTATGCCTATGGCTTTTTTAGTTGCCGCACGTACCCCTTCATGTGTCATGGAAAGTGTCCCAAAGTGGAAAACCCTTGAATTTTTTATAAGTTCTTCTGGTACTTCTTCCTCTGAAAGCATCATGTCCGCCCCTGGATTGCGGTAAAATGAGAAATCCCTGTCCCCGCCAGGATAAGTATGTACCATTGCAAGTGTTGTGTGTATCTGTTTATCTGTATACAAATAAGCAGCATCAATATTTACTTCGGTAATTGCTTCCTTTAACTGCTTTCCAAAGAAATCATCACCAACCTTTCCAATAAATGCCGTTTTATGCCCAAGTTTTGAAAGCAAGGACAGCACATTGCATGGCGCACCGCCAGGGTTTGCCTCAAAAAGCGGGTTTCCCTGCCCGCTTTTTCCATTTTCAGTAAAATCTATTAAAAGTTCCCCTAATGCTGTAACATCATATTTATCCATTACACTTATTCCCCTTCCATATCTGCCAGCAGGCTGTTAATTTGCCAGTAAATCATATTTTACAACATCCATTTCTACACTTCCATCAGTAAAAAACGAAATCCCGTCTGCTGACTGTTCTGTATACATTGTAACTGATAAAACCTGTTCACCGTCATTAACAAAAATTTCTGCACTGAAACGGTCAAGGATTATTCTTAGTTTCAGTTCCTTATCCCTTGTATCTGCAATACATCTCCTCTGGTGTATAATTGCCCTCCTTGAACCGGAAAATTTCCTGTCTACCTTTAATACAGATTCCCATGGACGGAAACTTAAAGAAGTATGGTACTTGTCATTTTTAGCAAAACGTACAGCAAATTTCTGGTAAAGGTTCTGCCCGCTTGCAGGACGGATATTTAATTCCAGGTCAATTATCCTTCCATTTATGCCCTCTAATGTTGTTTCACCAGAAAATATTATATTTTTATGTACCACTTTATTACACCTTTTCTTCTCAAGCTCTTTTAATGGTTTCTGGTACAGCCTGCCATTTTTAATAAAAAGTTCCCGGGGCAGGCTCATCTGCCCAAACCATTTTTCATCTGCTGAACGCATATTGCAGGTGTCCCAGTTCTGCATCCAGCCAATCATAACACGCCGCCCGTCCGGCGTTAATATTGTCTGTGGTGCATAGAAGTCAATGCCATAATCAACTGTCTGGTTATATTCTTCCCTGAAAATTCCTTTTTCCTCATCAAACTCCCCTATAAGGCAGAGTGTACCATTGCCATTATGGTATTCAAGGCCTTTAGGCAGCATATCCTGGGGGCTTGTAACCAGTACCCATTTCCCATCAAGTTTAAAGAAATCGGGACATTCCCACATATTTCCAAAACGGCCGTTATTGGAAACCAGTATATTCTTAAATTTCCATTCAAAACCATCCGGGCTTGTATATAGCAAAATCTGCCCGCTCCCGCCTGTCTGCCTGTTTCCTATAACACAGCAGTATGTGCCATCCTCTTTCTGCCATATTTTAGGGTCCCTGAAATCAAACCTGCTTGCACCCTCTGGCAAATCTTTTTCTGAAATTACAGGGTTTTTTGCATACTTTTCATAATCAATGCCATCACCAGCCGCAATACACTGTGTCTGTATTTCACAATATGTACCATTTGCCTGGTGTTCCTTTAATACGCCTGTATACATTAAAAGTTGCCTTCCATCAGGAAGTACCACTGCACTTCCTGAAAAACATCCATCCCTGTCATATGCTTCGTCTGGAGCTAATGCAGCTGGAAGGTACTCCCAGCGTAAAAGGTCATCACTAACAGCGTGCCCCCAGTGCATTGGCCCCCATTTTGATTCATATGGGTGGTACTGGTAAAACATATGGTATTTTCCCTTATAATATGAAAAACCATTTGGGTCATTTAACCAGCCTGTACGTACAGATAAATGGAAATCAGGACGCTCCTTTTTTTTAATAAATTTTTCAGACGCTTCTTCATACTTTCTTGCTTCACGTAATGTCTGGCTTGTCATATTTTATTCTCCTATATCCTATATAAAATCACTCTGCACTGCCGCCGCCTGCATAGCGGTCATAAGCATCCTGGTATACCTTCAGAAGCTCTTCCATGCCACAGTTTTCTTTTAAAGATGAAATATAGCTTTCCCATTCTTCATCTGTTGGCCCGCCTTCTTTAATCCATAAACCTTCTTTTTCTGAAACTGTATTTTCAAAATCTGTCTTATACTGGTCTATTGTTTCAAGTTCATCTGATGTAAATACACAGTCTACAGGATATGTGACTGTACTGTCTACATATGGCATCCAGAAGTCATTTAAATCTGTAAGCCTTTCTATATCTATAATACTAAGCCATATTCCATTCTCATCTTTTTTTGTAAAGTAAGTGTCAATAGGCCCATACTGTAACTGCATTACAATTTCAGGGTCATACCACATATCATAAAATTTCAAAAGGTTTGCAGGGCTTTTGCATTCTTTGGTAATGCTTAAATTGCCACTGTTAGTACCGCCGCCTGTACGTACTGTTACATTATGTGTGCCATCAGGCCCGTCAAGGACTGGCAGGAATACATAATCTTTTGCATAATCACCCATAAGCTCTTCGATATACCACCATGTAGAAACACCAACATATCCTTGTGAACATTTTGCTATAAGCTGTGTATCTGACTGGCTGAACATTTCCTGGTCTATAAGCCCTTCTGCAAACCAGTCATGGAAATAAGTAACTGCTTTGCGGTATTTATCTGTAGCACATACAAACTCTGTCTTTTTATCATCTGTAAGCACTAAATCATTAATAACATCATTAGGCCAGTTAGTAAAACCAAATCCTGCGTAGAAAATATTCTGTCCCCAGCACCACTGGTCAAAACCTGTACTCATAGGGATTGTACTCCCTTTAGGGTTTTTATAATACTTTGCACTCATATCATTGTCCGCAAATGCTTTTAATGCTGTATGGAGTTCATCAAGTGTTTTTGGCACAGCAAGCCCCAAATCATCAAGCCATGCTTTATTAATCATGCTGAACTGTGGTATTGTATAAATACTGTTATCTTCTTCTTTTCCAATACCAGCCGTACCCATTTTCTCACCTGCCGGAAGCCCGTAAATGCAGCCGTCACTCATTGTAATAGCACTGCGTATGCCCGGGTTTTCCTCAAGGATTTTAGATAAATTCGGCATATACTCTGGTGTCAGGTCAATAAAAGTACCATCATCACCATATCTTGAAAGGTCATAGTTGCTAAACCCAACCCCCATAAAAGCATCTGGCAGCTGGTCCCCGCCAATACGGATATTTACCTGTTCAGCCAGCGAATCACTCATACAGTCCCATTTAATTTTAATACCTGCATCACTCTGGAGTTTATGTGACATCCTCCCCCACCTAAAGAGGTGAGGGCTTCCTTTAGCATAAAGCTAAC
>CAJTOK010000035.1 GCA_910577825.1 uncultured Lachnospiraceae bacterium
TGCCGATGTGGCTCAATTGGCAGAGCAGCTGATTTGTAATCAGCAGGTTATCGGTTCGAGTCCGATCATCGGCTTATGGATGGATTCCCGAGTGGCCAAAGGGGGCAGACTGTAAATCTGTTGGCTTCGCCTTCGAAGGTTCGAATCCTTCTCCATCCATTTAACATAAGATAAATTAGTTATATTAATAATAATTTTGTATATAATTTTATAAAGATTATATTTAACGCGGGGTGGAGCAGCTAGGAAGCTCGTCGGGCTCATAACCCGAAGGTCATAGGTTCAAATCCTGTCCCCGCCATTTATTAGATATCTCTGTTAAGGTGTCTAATGCCCAGATAGCTCAGTTGGTAGAGCAGAGGACTGAAAATCCTCGTGTCGCTGGTTCGATTCCGGCTCTGGGCATTGTGCCTGCAGGTGTCAGGCATGATGGGATACTAGCTCAGTTGGTAGAGCACTTGACTTTTAATCAAGTTGTCGGGGGTTCGACTCCCCCGTGTCTCATTTGGAACCAGTAGCTTATGTTACTGGTTTTTTTGCTTTATAGGAGAAGAATAATTATGAAGGAAAGGGAAGAAATATTAGAATATGGGTTGTTATTTGATGATGTATACATAGACGCACCTTTTCATGATAACAACTGGATACTATTGAGATATAAGAAAAACAAAAAAGCTTTTGCATGGACATATGAAAGGAATGGATATATATGTGTTAATGTCAAGGCAGATACCCGGTGGAGGGATTTTTGGAGAGATACGTATAAAGCAGTGCAGCCAGGATACCACCAGAATAAAGAACACTGGAATACTATAATACTTGATGGAAGTATACCAGATAATGATATAAAAAGAATGATTGCAGAAAGTTATGATTTAATTGTTGGAAAGAAACATAAATTTTAATTAGTATTTCATCCCTTGCCCGTAATAGATAAACAGACTATAATGGAAGTAGTGTTTGATATTGTATTTATAGGGAGGGATATAATATGAAGAATAATGAACTTGATAATATTGACAGGCAGATTATAATGATGCTCCAGGAAAATGCAAGAATGTCTTTAAAAGAAATTGCAGAAAAAGTTTTTTTATCTTCTCCTGCTGTTTCGGTAAGAATTGATAATCTTGTGTATAATGGATATATACAGGGGTTTCATGCTTATGTAGACCCTGTGAAGCTTGGCTACCATATTAAGGCATTTATTAATCTTGAAGTATCACCTGTTGATAAAAAAGAATTTTATCCATATATCAAGGAATGTAAAAATGTTATTGAATGTAATTGTGTTACAGGTGATTATTCAATGCTTTTAGAAGTGTTATTCCAGAGCACAGATGAATTAGACCAGTTTATAGGTGAATTACAACGGTATGGACGGACAAAAACCCTTATAGTTTTTTCAACTTCTGTAGAACACAGGGAAATACAAATATAAAAGTAAAACAGCAGGTTATAGTATTAAATTTTATGGCCTGCTGTTTTTAATTTGGTCTAATTTTTTTATAAAGGGTATTGACAATTAATTGTTTATAGTGTATATATAACATATGAACAGTTTATATAAAACAGTTACTGGGGAGGTGGTTATATTTGAGGATAATGCAAAATTCAGGAGTTCCTATATACCAGCAGATAGCTGGACAATTCAAGGAAGATATCCTTGCAGGAAAGTTTAAACAGGGTGAGTATCTCCCATCAATCAGGGGATTGGCAAAGGACTTAAGAATTAGTGTTATTACAACCATGAAAGCGTATGAGGAGCTTGAAAAGAACGGGCTTGTAACAGCAGTCCAGGGCAAAGGTTATTATGTTAATGCACAGGATAATGAAATGTTAAGGGAGCAGCATATGAGGAAGATGGAAGAATATTTATTAAATGCTATATCAGCAGCAAAAATTGCTAATGTTTCAAGCAGTGAACTTATAGAGATATTAAAAATGTTAATTGAAACAGAGGAAAATGAAGAATAAAAATAAGGAGTAAAAATATGTATAGAAGTAATGTAATAAATATTGATAATTTATCTAAGAAATTCAAGGCTTTTGAATTGAATATACCATCATTAAATATTCCTAAAGGATTTGCTACTGCACTTATTGGCGAAAATGGTGCAGGGAAAAGTACGTTTATAAATATACTGGCAGGAGTACGCCTTGATTATAAAGGCAGTATAGATTATTTTGATGGTGAAAAGAATGAGCAGGTAATACGTGAAAATATAGGGTATACAGGTTCTGGAAATTATTTTATGCCACATTGGACTGTATCACAGATTGCAGGTGCAAGTGAACTTTTATTTGATAAGTTTAACAGAAGTAAGTTTTACCAGCTCTGTGGAATGCTTGGGATAGATGTTAATGGGGTTAAAAAGAAAAATAAAGGCTTTAGTAAGTTATCAGATGGAATGAAGATGAAAGTAATACTTGCAAATGTGTTTGCAAGGGAAACCAAAATGCTTCTTCTGGATGAGCCTGCTTCACCACTTGACCCCCTTATGAGAGATAAATTATGCCAGATGTTAAGGGAATATATAGAAGCAGGAAATGGTGATAACAGTGTGTTATTTTCCACACATAATATTTCTGATATGGAAAATGTAACAGATTATGCAGTTATAATGGAAAAGGGAAAAGTCGTGGAACAGGGTTTTGTTGAAGATTTAAAAGAAAAATATATTCTTGTCAAGGGTGATAATGAAGATGCAGATAAGGCAAAGGATATATTATTCAGTTTCCAGAAAAGCAATTATGGGTTTGAGGGATTGTGCCTTGCAGAAAATATTGATAAACTTGCAGGATTAAATGTATCAAAAGAAGTGCCCGAGCTTTCACAGATTAGTATTGCTATTATGAAGAAATACACACAGCTTACATAAAAAGAATTTATTAAAATAGAAAAGAGGTTATTTATGAAAAAATGTATAGAAAGTTACCATATGTTTTTTCCAGACAGGATATTTAGTATTTTATTATATATAGTATATCCTTTGATTGTGTGGGGGATTTTATTTATAGAAAATATATTTGTAAATAATAGTTATATTATTTTGCTGACTGCACCAGCATTGGTTTTATTTATAGAATGTATGGCAGATTTATTTGTATTTGCCGGGTATGCTAAAAAGGATAGTGGAAGGAATGAATATTTAAAAACATCAGTAAGGTATATGCAGATGTTAAAAAGAGCTTTTGTTTCAGATATAATAAGAAGGATTTTAAGCATATTATTTATAATATTTATAGTATCATCAGTTTTAAAAGCTCCATTTAATATAAGCATTTTTGCAGCAATTTCGGTTAATTTTTTTATAACTGCTGCCCTTTGCATTTTAAGGTTTTTTGATTTTTTTACAGCTTATTATTTTATAACAAGCATTATATTATTATTATATGTTGTTTTCTGTATAATTGTATTTATAAGGAATCTTTTTATATTGGCCAGTATAATAATGGCGGTATTAAGCATTTTTTTAATATTATTCCATACCAGTATTTTATTTAAAGCTATAAAGGAGGGTTATTATGATTAACAATTTTAAACTTATTAAATATGGATACCAGTTTAAATTAAGTATGGTTTGTTCAGTGCTTTTTATGTTAATGGGAATTGCAGTTTTATCTTTTTTTGATTTTTATAAAGGCCCGTCTATGTACCTGGTATTTTATTGCAGTTTTTTATTTGTTATACAAGTTTCAAATACACTTACGGCTTCTGGCATGATAAAGTCTTCTCCAAGGTACAGGCAGTTCTGCCTGGGGATGCCGAGGGTAATAAACTTTATTGGGTTTTTAATAACGGTTTCTGTATTAATGGTTATAAGGCTTATCCAGAAGGGCACTATAGATGGATTTATGAAATGTGCAGGCAATGAACTGGCAGCAACAGGTTTTATGTATTTTATTTGTCTATTGTATATGGCGTTTGTTTATAAATTTTTCATTATTTCAGTAATATTATTTTGTATAAGCTGTAGTTTTTCAAATGTATTAGTTAATATTATAATCCACACATATAATTTTACATTTGGACAGGGAATAGGGATTGCATTTTTATGTATGGCTGTGGGAATGGCTTTATTGGAAATTATAGGAAGGGCAGTCTATAAAATACCACCATCAAAGCTTGCACAGCCAGCTTCACTTAGAAAATATATGTAAGCCTGTTAAATATAAATAAGAAAATTTCCTGGTACTATTTAAAAAAATATAGATATGTTATATAATAAATTTAATTTTTGGGATAGTATAATAAAGGAGATATGCTTATGGCAAAGGATTTTTTGGAGGAGTTTATTCCTGACCTGGAAGAGTTTAAAGAAAAGACTATGGCGTTCCATAACAAGGAAATTACAGTGGCAGAGTACAAAGGTTTTTCTGGTGGTTTTGGAAGCTATGCGCAGCGTGGCGGTGAAAAGCATATGTTAAGGCTGCGTCTTGCAGGAGGGCAGGTTACAAAGGATAAATTAAAGTTTATAACAGATTTATGTGAAAAATATGATATTGGTTTTATTAAGCTTACAACATGCCAGTCTGTACAGCTCCATAACATTGAAGCAGAAGATTTATGTGAAATGATAGAAAGTGTATGGAGGGCAGGCATGGTTTCACGTGGAGGCGGTGGTGATTTTCCACGTAATGTAATGGCTTCACCGCTTTCTGGCGTACAGGAAGGTGAAAATTTTGATGTCCTTCCTTATGCAAAGGAGACAGCAGATTATCTTATGAATTTTATCAAATCAGTAAAATTCCCGAGGAAGCTTAAAGTCTGTTTCTCTAATTCTGCTTTAAATGAAACACATGCAACTTTCAGGGATATGGGATTTGTTTCACGCCCTGATGGAAAGTTTGATGTATATATTGCAGGAGGCCTTGGCAATAAACACAGGCTTGGCGTAAAAGCTGCTGAGGGTATAGAGCCATGCAAGGTGCTTTATTATGCTAAAGCAATGGTGGATACATTTATTGGATATGGCAATTATACAAACAGGGCACAGTCAAGGACAAGGTTTTTACAGGATACCCTTGGTACCAGCGGCCTTAAAAAAGCATTTCTTGATAAACTGGATAAAGCAATGGAAACGGAACAGCTTGATATAAATCCAGGGCCATATATTATTAATAAAAAGGAAGATGGTGCCAGGGTTTCTGGAAAAAGGATTACAGCACAAAAACAAAACGGGCTTTATGCAGTATACTACCAGCCTGTGGGTGGTAAATTAGCACCTTCAAAGTTAAGGGAGATTTACGGCGTAATAAAAGATATGGAGGATGTGGAACTGCGTATTACTCCTGAAGAAAGCCTTTATATAATTAATTGTAATGGCAAAGAAGCCCAGAAAGTTTTAGAAGTAACAGATGATGGCGCTTCAACTGTTTTTGAAAAATCGGTTGCATGTATTGGAAACCAGGTCTGCCAAGTTGGTGTGGGGGATTCACAGGAGCTTTTAAGTTTGTGCATAGATGCTGTACGTAAGGAAAATTTTTCTGATGGTGTGCTTCCGCAAATCCGTATTTCGGGCTGCCCTTCTTCATGTGCTGCACAGCAGGTTGCCCAGATAGGGTTCAGGGGAGCTGTAAAACAGTCACCAGACGGGCCACAAAAAGCATTTGCTATATATATGGGAGGCTGTCCTTACCAGGGAAAAGAAAGTCTTTCAGACTTTGGAAAGTCAATAATAACAGAAGTAATACCACAGTTTTTTGTGGAACTTGGAAAGATTATTTCAGCAGAGAATACTACTTATGATAAATGGATTGTGGATAACAGGGAGAAACTTGATGCACTGGTTGATAAATATGCAGGGATGTAATTTATAACCAGGGTTTAACCTCATTAAGTAATACCTTTAAAACCCGGCTTTAAGCTGTATTTCTGGAATTTACTTAATGAGGCTGTTTTATAAATAAAATATATTAATTGATAAAATAAGTTTTATCCTTTAACAGCAAGTGTTGCAGGAGGTTTTGAAAGTATTCCATATACTGGAAGTATACTGATTATTGCATGGGCAGTGTATATTACTGTTATAAGCAGGAGTACAGCCCACCATGGGAATAGCATTGTAATTCCAAGAGAAGGGATACTTCCTATAAATTTAATAACTCCACTTGTAACCAGGACTGATGGAAGTGAAGTATATGAGGTAAGCAGTATTATTTCAATTATATATGATTTGAGTATGCTTCCTTTTGAGATACCAAGCAGGCTGTATACAGTAAGTTCTTCACTGCGTGATATAGCATTGGATTTGATTGTGAAATAAACCATAATTATGGATATTGCAACAACTGCTATAGTAACAAGGCTGCTTGCATCTGCATCACCTGCATTTGCTTCACGGTAAGCTTTGATTTCATCATTATGTGGTATTGTAAGGCTCATTTTAAATACATTCATGCTTTTGTCTTTAATTCCCTTTAATTTGTTAATTGCAGATTTTGGATTGTCTGAATAAACCATACAGGTTTTAAACTCGAAAATCATTAAGTCACGTATATTTAAGCAGCCCCTGTCTGATAGTACATAATCTACACCAATATCATCTGTAAATTTGCCAGTAATATTGTATATGTTTTTATAGTCATCACCAATCCTGTATTCTGTATCTGTTTCAAGTTTCAGGGAATCGTAAAGCCCGTCCCTTATAAGGATTTCATTATCTGCAAGTTTGACATTATCATATTTTCCGGGATATTCTTTTTTTAGTTCATCAAGGCTTGCAATTTTATAACCCTTTTGTGGGAATCCAAGTAATATATTCTGTCCGCAGTAAAGGGCTGGCTCATGGGTATCACTTATACCGGCAATTTTCATTTCAACTTTATAACGGGGGGTTTTTAATGTAGCCCCGATAAAGTTTTCTGGCGTTTTAAAGTTTGTTGTTACAACGCCTTTTGATGCTATAAGATTTTTGACAACCTGCAGGTCAAGTACTACTTCATTTCTTAGTTCTGGCATTTTGCCATAAACCAGGTCTTCCTTTTTTAAGAAATCTAACGGAACATATGAAGCTTTATATACAGTCTGCTTCAGGTTTTTAATCTGTTCAAAGCCCTCACCAGTAATAGATACATTGCCATCTGGTGTAAAAAATGTATAGCCATAATCATTGCCATCAAGGTATTTCCAGGCAAACCCGAGGACTTTAAGATGGTCGCCATGGTCAAAAACAGAGATATTATTAAAATCTATCCTGGCATAATGTGAATCTGTGGAAACAATTTTTTCTTCACTTATAGAAACCATATTTGTAAATTTCGCAGTAGTAATAGAAAGCATTACGGCAGCAGCAATTAGTATTATTGTAATAAATATCTGTTTCTTTCCCATAAGGCGTATATTTGACATGGCAATACGCCAGATTTCATGGAACGGGAGTTTGGCGTTTCCTTTGGATGGAAGTCTTTCTAAGTCATATGACAAATTTTCTATTTCTTCCATTTCAAGTGATGGACGCTCTGTGTCAAGTATCTGTATTCCATTTTCCTCACCTTCAAAAATAATGTCATAGTCTGAAAGATTCTGTATATAAAGTTTTCCATCTTTCCATACCATGTTCATATTAATAGATGGAGGAGCTTCGTGTTTCTTGTAATAAATATTAAACCTGGAATAGCCATTTTCAATGTTATCTGGTTCAAATTCTTTAAGGTATATATTTGAATCATCGCTGCGTTCATATGTGCTGGCTGTATTATTTTCATCACGTACTACTTTTCCATCACATATTTCAATAATCCTGTCGCCAAAAAACTTTGCAATCCTTTTTTCATGGGTAACAAGAAGCACAAGACACTCTTTAGATATTTTTTTCAGTATTGTCATTGTACGTATTGTATTTTCTTCATCAAGGTTGCCTGTAGGTTCATCGGCAAGAATTATATCAGGTGCTTTTACAAGTGCCCTTGCTATTGATACACGCTGCTGCTGTCCTCCTGAAAGCTTTGAAACAGGCTTGTTTTTATATTTGCTTATGCCAAGAAGGCCAAGTATATATTTTGTGCGCTCATCTTTTTCTTTTTCAGATAAATTATAGCGGTTAAGTGCAATTTTGACATTATAACTTACACTGTAGTCTTTTAAGAGATAATAATTCTGGAATATATATCCAAAATGTTCATTGCGTACTGGCTCAATCTGTTTTTGCTTATAACTTTTTAGTACAGTGTCATTAATCTGGAGTGTACCTTCTGCAAAATCATCAAGCCCGCCTATTGTGTTAAGAAGTGTAGTTTTGCCAGAACCACTTTCACCAAGTATACATACAAGCCCTGTGTTGCCAAATTCAAGGTTTATATTGTTTAATACATGCTGTTCACTTTTTTTGCCTTTATTATAATATTTCTGAAGATTATTTACTTTAATCATACCTGTAACCTCCCTTTTAAAATACGGTTGAATGCTCTAGCTGACAATGCCGCCAATAAAAAGTTATATAGGAAGAACTGCAGGTATGCACCAAATGTATAATACCATATAATTTCTGAAACTATTTTTATATTACACATTCTGGTAATAAACATTACTATAAGAGTTGCTGCCATTGCAAATATACTGTACAGGCATGTTTCATGGTAACATGTTTTATGTATGGCATTAAGTTTCATGCCAATAAATTTGAGTACATAATAATCTTTTATACGTATTTTAAGCAGTGAACGCAGAATCAGTATTCCGGCAGCAAGCAGTATAACTAATCCAAGTACACATATACCTATTATTACCAGTCTTTCATTAACAAGGTCTTCAATATAATCCCCTGCACTTATTCTGTATGTACTTATAGCTTTATAATTTTTCTTTTCAAGTTTTTTAAGTACCTGGCTGGTTTTAGCATAGCTTGATATATATATTGAAACCTGGTTGCTGCTATTAGTGTTGTATTTATAGTAAAATTCTTCACTGGTTTCCAGAAAATAAGAAGAAGATGTATTGGTTTTATTTTCAGAAGTCTGGACTTCTTCAGTATTTAGTATTTCTTTTGTCTTATTATCTGGGCCGTAATCCCTATACTGGAATATATTTCCGCCATATTTACTATAAACTTCACTTGAAATAAGCATTTCATTTCCACTAAGTTTATCATTAATAACAGGAACTAATGGAACTTTTTGTTTATAATCTTTTAGAATATCACTGTATATGGAACAGATTAAAAATTCCCCGGAATTAATACTGCTTGAAAGCATATTCATAATTCTTTTGAGAAATAGACCTGTTCTGTTTTTTCTTTTAATATACCTGATATTTTTAAATCTGCCTGGTAATATTCATTTGTATCCCATATATTAGCGGCCGTAAAATAACATGGAATGATTGTACCAATAATATTTTTATCTTCTGAATAGAGGACTATTTCATTTCTTGACTGTGGAAGGTTTCCTTCTGCAAGGTCTTTTTCCGTAATATTATCATCCGACATCATAAAATGGCTGGTGTCAAGGAATGAAACTAATTTGCCGCCTTCCGATTCAGATGTAGTCTGCCCGAAACCCTTTATGCCTCTCTGGCCATAGATGAATTTATAATCTTTGCCTTGTTTTATATAGAAATTTATATCATTGGCATAACTACATGAATCTGCTGTTTTGACATATGGTATTTTCCTTATTTCATCAAGGGCGTCTTCTGTTATTTCACTGTCATCTGTATGTGCTGCTATAAGCCTTTCTGGTGCTTTATGGCGGAATGCAGCCTGTGAATATTCTTTTGTAAATATATCATCACTTTGCAGGTGTAGTTCACCTATTAACAGAAATGATACTATGCTTATTATAAATAGAAATGATGTGAACATAATTGCCCTGCCACGCTGTGTTTTTATATTTAAATGTGAAAACCACATTGCAAGTTTATTATGTTCCCTGGATTGCCTGATGTAATTGCTTAACTTTTCTTTAAATGGAATTTCAGAATATTCTTCATCTTTTTGTATGTCTGTATCTTTTTGTCCAGCAGGGGCTGGCTCTGGTATGCTGCCAGACTAGTTTTCTGTTATATCTGAAACAATAGTTCCTTCATGCAGGCGTATTTTACGTGTAACATAAGGTGCAGCCTGTGAATAATTATGTGTTACCATTAATACAAGGCTTTCTTTAGAAAGTTCTTTAAGAAGTTCTACAATCTGCCTGCCTGTTTCACTGTCAAGATTGCCAGTAGGCTCATCTGCAATAATGATGCCTGTATTTTTTGCCAGTGCCCTTGCAATGGACAGCCTTTGTTTCTGTCCGCTCGAAAGCTCTGTTGCAGGGTGTTTTTCGTAACCCTCAAGCCCTACTTTTTTAAGATACTCCATAGCGGTTTTTTGTGCTTCCTCCTTATCCTTCCCCATAATAAGAAGTGCACCCGTTATGTTGTCAAGTGCAGTATAATGGCCTATAAGGCTGTAATCCTGGAATACATATCCTATCTGGTTACGCCTGTATGCCTCCCAGCCCTCCTCCGTATACTGGAATGTTGGCTGGCCATTTACTATCATTTCTCCTTCGTCAAAGCTGTCCATTCCACCAATAATATTTAAAAGTGTGGACTTGCCACTTCCGCTTTCACCAGTAATAGCTACAAATTCACCGTGTACAAATGTCAGGCTTACTTTACGCAGGGCCTGTGTAACGGCAGCTTCGGAATAATAGCTTTTACTAATATTCTGTAATTCAATTTTTGATTTCTCCATACCTTTTCCCCATTTCCTTATGCCATAAAATGGCTGTGCTTAATTTTTTTCAAAAAATCCAGTACCATTTCCCTTGCCTTTTTACCTCCTGATGGTGAGAAACCATGGCCTTCATTTTCAAGGATTATAAGTTGTGCATTGTTATATGCCTTTTTGGCTTCAAGCATTGTATTATATGGAATAAGATTATCTTTATTGCCATATATAATAAGCACATTATTTGGATATGAGCCAATATTGTCAAATGTGTAAAAATCATGTATTGATAAGAAAAATTCTTTACCAAGTGTTAATCCCCAGAAATCAGTAATTCCAGGAATTTTATCTTTATCTGGATAAGTGCGTCTCCAGTCATCAGGAATGTTAAGTGCAGGGAAATATAATACCATGCCTTTTACCTTATCCATAAGTTCCTCGGCAGCGAGTGCCGTAACAAAACCTCCCTGGCTTCCTCCAAATAAAAATATCTGGGAGGAATCAACATTTTCAAGATTCTGTATATAATTAAAAACTGCCAGTAAATCTTCTTTTTCAGTAAATACAGTCATATCTGCCGGCTTGCCGCTGCTTTTGGAATTAACAGAACCGCCACAGAAATCATAGGCATATGCAACATACCCGTTTTGTGCAAAATAAGTACATTCCTGTACAAAATCCGAATTTGTTCCATTATATCCATGGCTGCAGATTATTGCAGGGTGTTTCCCGTCTTTTTCTGGATAATAAATTTTACCATATATCTCCTGGTCATTTTTCTTAATTATTAATTCTTCTGTCACAATTTTCTCCATATTTCCATTGGTTTATCAACGGTTTTTTAAATTTTTAATTTGCTTGTGTATTTCTTTTCTCCTTAAATTAATTAGTATACTAATTAGTAATCTATAATATCATCCTGGTTCTGGGTTGTCAAGATGATTTATAAGGATTTGTGCATATTTTCTTCAATCCTGCCAAGAAGGTTTAATAAAATATACTTTTCTTCTTCTGTAAATCCTTCAAAACCTTTGTCTTCTAATTTGTCAATAATATGTTCCAGCTGTTCTGCTTTTTCTTTGCCCTTTTCTGTAAGGTGTATTTTATATGCCCGTTTTTTGCCAGAAACATAACATACTTCTTTATATATGTAGTCCTGGTTTTCCATTCTGGCAAGCATGACAGTTAAAGTTGATGGCCGTATATTACATAATTCTGCCAGTTCTTTTTGTACTATCCCGCTTGTCCTGTTTAGTATATACAGGATTTTGGGCTGTGCTTCTGTAAGCCCGAGTCTGGCAAATTCTGTCCTGCTTGCATCAGCATGTGCAGATGAAGCCCCTAAAAGTGCCAGAAACAGTTTATCATGTAACAAGCTTATTCTACCCTCCTTTCCTTGGCTGCTACTACTATTTTACTACTTATAATACTACTTGTGAAGTATAGTTTTATAAATGTAAAGAGTGTATAAATAATATATATTAAATTTAAAGTGTACACACTAGCTGTAGGAAAGGAGAATAAATGCCAGAAAAGATATTTATAGCAAGAAAACTTACAAAAAAGTATAAAACCTATGCCTTAAACCAGTTTGATATGGAAATATGCAGGGGTGATATTTATGGGTTTATTGGCAGGAATGGTGCCGGAAAAACAACGCTTATGCGTATTTTAACAGGAAGGGCAGCACAGTCAGGTGGTGATATCTGCCTTTTTGGTGAAAGTAATCCAGATAAACTGTATTTACAAAGGAGGCGTGTTGGCGCAATAATTGAAGGTCCTGCATTTTATCCTGGAATGACAGCAGAGGATAATCTTGAAGTTGTAAGATTGCAGCATGGAATTAAAGAAAAGAAATGTATTAAGGAGCTGTTAAAGATTGCAGGGCTTGAAGATACTGGTTCTAAAAAGGCAGGGAATTTTTCACTTGGAATGAAACAGAGGCTTGGCATTGCAATGGCACTTATAGGCAGGCCAGAACTTCTGGTATTAGATGAACCAGTAAACGGGCTTGACCCGGAAGGAATTTTGCAGCTAAGGGAACTTATTAAAAAACTGAATAAGGAGCAGGGAATTACGGTTTTAATTTCAAGCCATATTTTAAGTGAACTTGACCAGCTTGCGACATGCTATGGTTTTATAGATAAGGGTAAGATGAAGGAGCAGATACAGGCAGATGGGCTTATTGCAAAATGTAAACCTTATTTATCTATACGTGCTGGTAATGTACAAAATACGGCAGAAGTTTTAAAACGTATGTTTCCGGATAATGAGCTTGAAATTGTTTCAGAAAGCAGGGTAAATTTATATGGGTTTACAGGAAGTACAAAAGAATTAATAAAGGAACTTGTTTTAAATGAGGCAGATGTGAAGGAAATAAAGGCTGAAGGCAAAAGCCTTGAAAGGTATTATATGTCTTTGGTAAATAAGGGGAGATAAGAATATGGGAAATCTTGTAAAAGCGGAGTGGTTTAAACTTGCAAAATCACTGGGATATAAGATATTAATAACCTGTTGTATATGTACTGGGATATTATTTTCAGTAATTGCTGCTACAGGAGACCAGAAACTTTCTGCATATGATGTATTAACCAGCTGTATAGACATGCTGATTGTCCATTCAATATTTGGAAATACTTTTGCAGCAGTTTTTATAGGAAGTGAATTTAAAAACCATACATTTGGAAACAGCCTTTTAAACGGGCAGCCAAGGCAGAAGTTATTTCTGGCAAAGATTATAGTGTTTTTTGCAGGATTTTTCCTGATGTTATTTATAACCTGGCTGGTAACTGTTGTTATAGTATCATATTATAATGGCTTTGGAATGGATTTTTCCCTTGGGACATGTAAAAATATTTTATTATTATTTTTATATGTTTTAACAGGTTATATGGCATTTGGTGCTGTAATTATACTTATGTTTACAATTATAAGAAAAGAGGCAGTAACAGTTGCTGCTGGTATTCTTTTTACATATGTTTACCTTTTTGCAAGGACAAATCTGCAGGGAATATATTTTTTAAGGTATACATTTTTTTACCAGATAGAATTAATGGCATTTTCTATTAATAAAAAGTATAACTTTGGCGGCGATGTATTTTCAGGAGGATTGTATTTTGCAGTTACAATTTTAACATTTATAACGGCATTAGTTCTTTCTGTCTGGTGTTTTAAAAGAATGGAATTAAAATAAAAGGAGGATAATATGAAAAATCTTATAAAAGCGGAATTATTCCTGCTTTTTAAGTCTTTATGCTTTAAAATACTGCTCTTTTTTTCATTTTTTATGGGAGGGTTAATCTGCATAACTGATATTATGGATATAACTATTATTATTTCAGGTGTAACTAATGAAAGGACTGTTGGAATTGATGAAATTATTGCATACCAGCAAATGACATTTTTTAATATGGTATTTGGTGGTATACTTGCATCAGTTTTTATATGTAGCGGGTTTAAAAGAAGAACTTATGGGATTTCTTTATTAAGTGGCAATACACGTTTAAAGATATTTCTGGCAAAGTTTATAGTATTATCTGCAGGAATGTTTTTGTTATCAATAGCAATGGCAGCTGTTCCTTTTGTTGTGGTACTTGTTAATGGTACTATAAATTCATCTGGAAATGGCGCTGGTTATGTTTTAATGCGCTTAATATATGCTTTAACAGGATTTATGGCACAGTGTTCAGTTATTATTTTTATAGCTGTTACTGTAAAAAGTGGTGCTTTAACAAATATTATTAGTATAAGTTTTACATATATATTATTGGTTATAAAAGCAAATATGAGGTTTTATAAAGAACCCGCTATAGAACCTTATGTTAAATATATATATTTATACCAGGCTGAAATGTTCAGGTTATGTGAGGATGGTTTTTCAGATGTAATATACCTGGTGGTTATGGTTTTAACTTCTATAATATCATTATTTCTTTCTGCCATGGTTTTTAATAAAAGTGAATTAAAATAGCCTGCTGATTGATTAATAAAAATGAAAGTAGTATAATTTATTTCAGATTATTTATAAAACCAGGAGGAATTAATATGTATATTTTGGCAGTAATAGGGGTTATCCTGGCTGTTTTACTAAATACAGCAGTATCAGAAAGTGGTCTTGATGCAGCAATTAGTTATCTTGATTATATAAGCATATTACAGTTTGTTATTATAATAATTCCTATATTAGCAGCATCAGGGCTTTTAAAGGATTTTAATAATGCCCTGAAACTGGTTATTGGCAGGAAAAAGGCAGAAAGCATGTTACAATTAAAAAGGGCTAAAGAAGCAGTAAAACTTGCCGCTAATACAAGCCTTGCTTCAGGTGCAATGGCAACATGCTGTGGTTTTATAGTTAATGTCCATAATTCTATAAGCAGTACAGGCATAGATATAGAGGAGCTGGCATCTGGTTCGGCAGTATCTGTACTTACAATGTTCTATGGGCTGGTATTGTACTTGCTTTTATTGCCTGTAAAATCAAAAATTGAAATTAAGATATCGGAATTTATGCAGGAATAAGCTGGTATATTCCAGATACTTACAATATGGGGAATGAATATGAAAAAATGTATATCAGTATTGTTATATCTGGTTTTAGTTACTGTATTTTTAGAATTTGACATAAGGAAACTGGTTGATTTAAGACAGATGTTTTTAGTTTTTGCAGGGGCTGCTATCTTATATATTCCGTCAATAAAGGACAATACAGATAAAAAGATTGATAAAGAACTGATAGGCCAGAATGCTTTATGGGCAAGCCTGATACAAACGTTTGTATTATTTTTTAGTGTAATTGTTAATAGCCCGGGGGACAGGTATTTAAATACGGCATTATCATGCAGACCATTGCTGTATGGGTTTTGCACATGGGTAATTTTACATGATGAAGATAAGAAAGAGGAAAAAAAGGAATTAGAAGAAGTAAAAGAAGTAAAGGCAGTAAAAGAAAATGATATATTGCAAAGTAAGATACCAGCAGAAGAAACAAGGCAGGAAGAAAGCAGCAGTATTAAAAGTGCTTTGCCAGATATTGATGAGTACAGGCAGAAGTTTTTACAGGCAGGGCTTACAAAAAGGGAAACAGAGGTAGCTGTACTTGTCCTTAAATGTATGAGCAATGCTGAAATTGCAGAGGAATTGTTTATTTCTGAAACAACAGTGAAGAAACATATGTCAAATATTTTTGCTAAGTTAAATATAAATAAAAGGGAACAGATAAGAAATATTTTTTACCAGGTATATAGAAATTAAAAATATTAACTGGAAAATTTTTAGGGGTAATAGTGTGAAAAATATATCTAAGGCAGCAAAAAACGCTACCTAAGATATATTAAATTTCACACAGGAAAATGCAAAACCAGCATTTTTCACAAACGGGTTTACCCGTTTTGCTATTTGTGCCGCCTAAAGGCGGCATGGGGGATTATTATGAAAAAGACCAGGAAAAGAAATAAATATCCCGGATTTGTTTGTAAAAAAGCACAAAATGAAAACAAATAGTTAAAGACTAATAATGAATTGTATGTTATAATGGTATTTAGAGTATATATTTGGAATTTTTTGTGTTTTTAGCATTTTATAAAGGGAAAGGAAAAGATATGGGATTGTTTAAAGAAGCGCCTTATAATAAGGCAACACAGAATATTATTGATATAACCGGCTGCAATTATAAGGTTTTTAATGGGAAATGTACTGAAGAAGAGGTAAACCAGGTTTATAAAGAGGAACTGGAACGTGGGAAAAAGGAAGGGTTTGTACCAGTACTTGTACCATGTGATGATATTCTTGATGAGTGGTTTTCTTTGTCTGATGATGATAAAGAGGAAGTAAAAAAAGAAACTACTATGGAAAAAAGACAGGCTATTATTGATGCTGCTGGTGATAATGGTGAAGAACTTTTACAGGAGTGGTATAATACTGCTATTGAAGATTTTGTTGATGATGAAGAAGAATTTATGGGGGAGATGGAAGAAGGAGAGGCAATTAATTCATTATCCGCCTTTACGTCATTTTCAGGGGACGGTATAGATGAAACTATTCTTTTTGAAGTTCCTGTGGACGAGCCCTGGAAGGTTATAGGCTGGTTTCCTATAGGTGGCTGGAATGAATGCCCGGCACCAGAAGATATGATAACTGTCTGCCGTTACTGGTATAAAAAATATAGTGCATTCCCGGCAGTTATAACACATGATGTTATAGAATTTTATGTTGAAAAACCTGTAGATAATGAAGATGAGGCATGGAAACTTGCAAAAGAGCACTACGCATTTTCAAGTGACAGGGTAAACCAGTGTACTGCAACTTATACATTAGGTGAAGTTGCAGACTGCCTGATGGGTTCTTCAGTCTGGTATTTCTGGTGGGATTAAATATTGAGGCTGGCAGTCTTTAAGTAATTTCTTTGTACTGCCAGCCTGTTTTTACTGTAATAGTTTATATTCATCAACGGCTTTATCTAGTAACATTCCTAGTATAGTAATATAATTTGTTCCCATTTTTTTGGCTTTTTCAAGTGTTGAAGAAGATACATAGATTGTAAGGGGTTCTTTATGGTAAGGTTTTTTATTTCTTGCCGCAATAAAGGATTTTTCCATATCTTCAGTTAACTCAGGAGAATCATCATCATAAATAACTGGGAGTTTTTTTGCTTCTTCTATTATTTTTATTTCATCATTACTTAATTTGGCATTTTCTTTTAAATTAAATGTTACCATAATATATTCTCCTTTCTTTTGCTGTTGCAAGGCGTGCAGAGATTAACCTGGTTTTGGGATATCTTTCCGTATATACAACGAATAATACATCATTTGCCATACCTATTGTAATATATCGGTCTTCTTTTATGCTATGCTCTTTATCATAAATTTCTATACGGTTTTCATCTAAGAAGACTTTTGCTGCTGTTTCAAATGGAATGCCATGTTTTTTTATATTAGCATTTGCTTTTTCCTCATCCCATTCAAATTGTAAAGACATATATTTTCCTTTCTATGTTACAATATTTTATTGTAACTCCCTGTGGTGTTTTATATTTTTAACAAGCCTGTGGCTTCTGGTGTTTTTGTATTGTATCTGGTAGTGTACCGGGAACTGCTTATATATAATAGTATAGTAAAACAGATATAATGCAATGGCACATACAAGGTCAACAAATGAATGCTGTTTTAAAAATAGTGTTGACATGCAGATTAATATACATAGTACCAGGGAACTGTTTTTTATCCATTTTTTGTTTTTAAAATACTGGCTTGTGGCTATTCCGACATGTATTGCAACAGAGTTATATACATGTATGCTTGGACATACATTAGTGTCTGTGTCAGCGGCATATAGCACTGATATTATATTTGTAAAGATATTATCCCGTTCAAATGAGCCTGGACGCATATTTTGTGCATTTGGAAAAAATGTATATATAATCAGGCTGGTAGTCATTCCCATAACAAGTATTGCAGCGCACTTGTAAAAATCATCTATATATTTTGTCTGGAAGAAAAGAAAAACCAGGCTTGACGCAACATATACAAACCATAGCAGGTATGGTATTATAAATATTTCGCAAAATGGTATAAAGTCATCTACAATACAGTGTACTTCACTGAATTTAACATCTGTACGTTTTTCAAGCAATATAAACCAGATTATATATATTGGAAGGTATAGTATTATAATTGCATGTTTGTATTTGAATAGAAGTTGTTTTAATTTCCTCATTAAAAAGTCCTCCAGTCAGCTGGTATTTACCATTTGCGTGAATGTTTCCAGTCTATTTCTTTACGTATATAATTGAATGTTTCTTCTTCGCCTTTTTCTGCAAGCATATTTAGTAATTTTTCAATTAGTTTTCTTGTATCAGGATGAAGTACATAATGGTCTTTGTTTTTATTATAATATGCAAGCGGAAATGAATCATTATAAGAATCCCTGTTGTAATTTTTGCTTGCTGCTACCCTGTCACAAAACATTTCAATAACATAACGTTTTGGCATTGGCATTCCTTTAAGCCCTTCTTGTGGTTTAAGTGAATAGTCTATCCAGTATTCAAAATGGTGTCTGTTCCTGCCTTTGTGGTGGAGCCATGCGGAAGAGTACCCATAAGCTTCCTTTTCCCCGAAATTCGGGCTTCTTTTGCCACCCTGGTAATATTTTACCCCAGCCATAAATTCAACAGGATGGTATTTTGACCAGTCGTGCATTATGCCCTGTTTATAAAGCCCTGCCCGGAAGCAGAGCCTGCGTACCAGTTTTTTGTGGTGTAATATAGTTGAAAGATGTCCAAAGAAATTGTTCCATATCCTCATAAAATCAATCCATTTCTTTTCCTGTAAGTGTACATATTATATTCCATTATAATATGTAAGTCAATTAATGTTATATAATCTTAATTTACTTTTCATTTTTACCACGCCATTGTCCGGGTGTTACACCTTTCCATTTCTTAAATGTACGTATAAGGTGGCTGCAGTCTGCAAAACCTGTTTCATTGCTAATATATGTAAGGTCAATATTTGTCATAAGAAGGAGGTCTTCTGCTTTATTAATCCTTATAAATTCAATATACTCTTTGCAGGACTGGTTGTATGTCTGTTTAAAAAGCCTTGCAAAATTAGAATAGCTCATGCCGCACATTCTTGCAAGGCTGCTGATTTTTATTGGTTCATTATAATGTTTTTCAATATATTCTGTAATTTCTGCAAATGTATCTGGTTTGCTGTTTGATTTCCTTATTGCTTCATCTATATTAAGTCCCCGTCCAATCCAGTTCCTTGCAAAGTATGACAGCAAAGCTGATATATGTGAGCATACTATAATATCATAACCATATTTTTTAGTTTCAAGTTCTTTTATACAGGTATCAAATATTTCATATACAGGCAGGTCTTTAAACATTTCTTTAGAAAAGTAAAGGTATTCAGGATTTTGTGCATATGCCAGTTCAAATATTTTAGTGAATCTTGTCTTATAATTTGTACTGGTATTTAAAAAATTTAAATCAAATTTTAATACCTGGTATTTTATATTGTATTGTTCCGTAGTAGTTTTTTCTTCTGGTACAGGTATTATTGAATTATATTTTAAATTATATTTAGGATGTAATGTATTATGTGTTTTCCTGTTGGCAGGCTTTAGCCTGGCAAGCCCTGGATTTTTAGTATTGTCTTCAAGTTTATATATTGAATGTACAAGCTGTGGGAAAAATATTATTATATCCCCGGGATGCAGCACATATACATAATTGCCACATGTTGTTTCTACTTCACCATCAAGTATATGTATAATTTCAATAAAATAGTGCCAGTGTGGAAGTACAGGAAAGTTAACAGGTGACGCTATATAGTTAAATGCTACTAACGGGGCGTTAAGCCTGTCGCTGTATTCATAAAGGTTTTTCATAATTAACCTCCATTATTTAAATTTTTATTCAATGTCCAGTATAGTAGTTTTTCTTAAAAAAGTACAGGTATTATAATACTTTGTCACAAAACTGCCATAATTATTTTATGGAAAAAATGATAGATTTGTACAATTTTTTGATAAGTTTATTATATTATACCTGCAATGCTAATGATATACTCTTATCTAATTCTTTAAAACAGGCAAAGGAGGTAATTAATATGACACCATTAAAATGGTTTTATTCTTTTTTAAGGAAATACAGGATACGTATGGCAGCAGGTCTTTTTCTTGTGACTATAGTTGCTGCTGCGGCTTTATCAGGGCCTTATGTATCTAAGCTTATTGTTGATGATGTTATTAATGGCGGGCAGACAGATTTACTTGGGAAGCTTCTTGCTATTCTTATAGCATTAGTAATTATTAAAGGGATATGCAGGTTTTTTTCACAGGTGCTTTTTGAAACAAGTTCACAAAATGTTTTATTTAGTATGAGGGAAACTGTCTACCGCAAGCTTTTGCAGGAAGATTTTGCATTTTATAACAAGAACCGCACAGGTGACCTTATGAGCCGCCAGACTGGCGATATGGATGCAATACGCCACTTTGTTGCATATGTAATTTATACTGTTTATGAAAATGTGCTTTATTTTATATTTGCACTGGTTATGATATTTGCTACAAATGTTAAAATGGCACTTTGTATGGTAATAGTCCTGCCGCTTACAGCAATGACTACATATTCACAGGCAAAAAGTGTAAAGCCTGCATTTACAAACTGCCGTAACGCATTTTCAAGCCTTAATACATATGTGCAGGAAAATATAAGCGGCAACAGGGTGGTAAAAGCATTTGCAAAAGAAGATTATGAGATGGAGAAATTTACAGTACAGAATGATAATTACAGGGATGCAGAACTTGGTGCAGCAGGTATATGGAAGAAATATGTACCTGTATTTGAATTTTTCTCAAATGCACTTAATATTATTCTTATGCTTGTTGGCGGGATAATGGTTGTAAAAGGCGGGATGACCATGGGGGACCTTGTGGCAGTAAATGGATATCTCTGGATGCTTACTGTACCGCTGCGTATGGCTGGCTGGTGGGTTAATGATATACAGAGGTTTACTACATCTGTAGAGAAAATATATGATACATATAGCGCAGAGCCTGATGTAAAAGAGCCGCTTAATCCAGTTGAAAGAAAGAAATTTGAAGGAAATGTTGTATTTCATAATGTATCCTATAAAGCAGATGATGAAGATATCCTGCAGAATATAAGTTTTGAGGTAAAGAAAGGCCAGACTATAGGCATAACTGGTACTACTGGTGCCGGCAAGTCTACAATTATTAACCTTTTATGCCGTTTCTTTGATGTTACAGATGGTGAGATACTTGTAGACGGCGTGAATGTTAAAGACCTTGATATGTACCAGCTGCGTGAAAATATAGGAATTGCAATGCAGGATGTGTTTCTTTTTTCGGATACTATAGAAGGGAATATTGCATATGGAAGGCCTGACTGCAGTTTTGAAAAGGTCAAGGAAGTTGCTAAAATGGCAGATGCCAATATTTTTATTAAAAATATGCCAGATGGATATGATACCATGATTGGGGAAAGGGGTGTAGGGCTTTCTGGAGGACAGAAGCAGAGGATTTCGCTCGCAAGGGCTCTTCTGAAAGAACCTTCAATACTTATTCTTGATGATACTACTTCTGCTGTTGATATGGAAACAGAAAGTTATATACAAAGGCAGCTTGAAAATATAAACCATTCATGTACAACATTTATTATTGCATACAGGATTTCTTCCATAAGAGATGCTGATAAAATTATTGTACTTGATAATGGAAAGATAATTGAACAGGGTACACATGAAGAACTTGTGGCAAAAAATGGTTATTATTCAACTGTTTATTACCACCAGTACCCTATGGCAGCAGAGTTAAAGAAGAAAAATGCACAGCATGTTGCTGTATAAAACAGGAGGTGGCAGTTTTGGCAAGAAACCGTTATGATATAGATGAAACTTTAGAGGATAAGTTTGATATAAACCAGCTTAAACGCCTTGCAGGATATATTAAGCCTTATAAAAAGAAAATGGCTGTAGTGCTTTTTCTTATGCTTTCATCTTCTGCGCTTGGAATGTTTATTCCAAAGTTTCTGCAGATGGAAATGGATATTTATATACCAGCCAGGGATACAGATGGAATTATCTTTCTGTCTTTGCTTGCAGTGGTTATTGTGGTATACTCAGTTATAAGCACAAGGATAAAAATAAGTGTTACTACAAGGGTAGGACAGGATATAATACACCAGTTAAGGGAAGATATTTTTAAGCATCTGCAGGAGCTTCCTTTTAGTTATTATGATGACCGTCCTCATGGCAAGATACAGGTACGTGTTGTTAATTATGTTAATAACTTAAGTGACCTTTTATCAAATGGTATTTTAAATACTATAACTGATTTGTGTAACCTGGTTTTTATATTAATATTTATGTTTGCAATGAGCCCGGAGCTTGCATTAATATGTTTATGCGGGCTTCCTGTACTTGCTGTTTATGTTATAGTAATTAAACGCAAGCAAAGGCATGCGTGGCAGGTTCAGAGCAATAAACAGTCCAACCTTAATGCTTATATTGCAGAAAGTATAAATGGGATACGTGTAACACAGGCTTTTGTACGTGAGCAGAGGAATACTGATATTTTTAATGATTTAAGCAACCTGTACCGTAAATCATGGCTCAGGGCAGTATATTTTAATTTTGCAATGGGGCCTGTTGTAGACCTTATATCAACAGTTACTACTTCATTTATTTATGTTGTTGGGGTTTACAGTATTATGGGCGGGAAGGATACAGGAATTGAGATTGGTGTTATATTTGCGTTTACAGCTTATATAAGCAGGTTCTGGGCTCCTGTAAACACTATAGCAAGTTTTTATAACAGCCTGCTTACAGCAGTATCATATCTTGAACGTATTTTTGAAACTATTGATGAACCTGTACTGGTTAAGGATAAGCCAGATGCTGTAAACCTGCCTGCTGTAAAGGGTGATGTTACATTTGAAGATGTAACTTTTAGTTATGAAGACGGAGTGCCAATTTTAAACAATATTAATTTTAATGTAGATAAGGGGCAGTGCATAGCTATAGTAGGGCCTACAGGGGCAGGGAAAACTACTATTGTAAATCTTTTGAGCAGGTTTTATAATGTGGATAGCGGGAGGATACTTATAGATGGAATTGATATATCTGGTGTAAAGCTTAATTCTTTGCGCAGCCAGATGGGCGTAATGATGCAGGACAGTTTTATATTTTCGGGTACTATTATGGATAATATACGTTATGGCAATAAAGAGGCTTCAGATGAAGAAGTAATACAGGCGGCAAAAACTGTATGTGCCCATGATTTTATAATGAATATGGAAAATGGTTATAATACACAGGTAAATGAACGTGGCAGCAGGCTGTCAGCGGGGCAGCGCCAGCTTGTTTCATTTGCAAGGGCACTTCTTGCCAATCCTGCTATACTTATACTTGATGAAGCAACTTCAAGTATTGATACAGAAACTGAAATAATACTGCAGGAGGGGCTTGAAAAGCTTCTTAAAGGAAGGACTTCTTTTATTATTGCACACCGTCTTTCAACAATTAAAAATGCAGACAGGATAATGTATATTGACAATGGCGGAATGCAGGAATCGGGAAGCCATAAAGAGCTTCTGGAGAAGAAGGGGCTTTATTATAATTTGTATATGTCACAGTACCAGATGTGACAGGAAGGGGATTTAATGTATACTTTTAAAAGCCGTGTAAGATATAGTGAAACAGATGAAACAGGCTGCCTGGGACTTGATGCAATTATTAATTATTTGCAGGACTGTACTAATTTTGAGTCAGAAGACCTGGGTGTTGGCATAGATTTTCTGGATAAGAACCATATTATGTGGGTTCTTAGCTCATGGCAGATAGTTGTTGGATATTATCCTTCTTTTGGTGAAAGGATAGAAGTTGGTACACAGGCATATGGCTATGATAAAATGATGGGATTCAGGAATTTTTTTATAAAGCTGGAAGATGGCAGTGTAATTGTAAAAGCTAATTCAAACTGGGTGCTTATGGACATGGAGAAAGGCAGGCCTGTTATAATAAAGCCTGAAATTGGGGAGGTATATGGCAGGCATGAGCCGCTTGATATGGATTATGCACCAAGAAAAATAAAACTGCCCGGTGACGGGCAGGAAAAGGAAAGTTTTATTGTAAAGGAGTACCATCTTGATACTAACCACCATGTAAATAACGGGCAGTATGTAAGAATGGCAATGCTTGCGCTTGGAATAAGGGAAAAGGCAAAAGAATTAAGGGTTGAATATAAAAGGCAGGCACTTCTTGGCAATAAAATTATTCCTGTTGTATATAATGGTAAAAATATGGCATTTGTTTCACTTAATGGTGAAGATGGAAAAGCTTATGCAGTAGTACAGTTTATATTTTAGCCTGTACCTGGAGGATATATGGTTACAATTATATTGTCTTTGCTTGGATTTGCCAGTATATTATATTTTCTGTTTTATATATTATGGACAGGCAATAATAATTTATTTACATATTTCTGGCTTTTACTTGGCATTTTGTTAATTGGGGCAGGAATACTGCGCTATATTGTGTATAAAAAGCAGATTGTAATTCCAAAGCCTTTATTAACTGCTTTTTATTCTGTTATAAGTATTTGCTGTTTTACATTATTTGTAATAGAATGTATTATAATAACAAATGGTTTCCAGAAGCCGGAGCCAGGTGCAGAGTATGTAATTGTACTTGGTGCAAGGGTAAATGGCACAAATGTTTCTACAAACCTTAAATACCGTCTTAATGCTGTACTTGATTATGTTAAAGATAATCCTGGATGTAAAATTATTGTGTCAGGCGGCCAGGGAAAAGGTGAAGATATAACAGAGGGACAGGCAATGGAGGACTATCTTATTGCTAAAGGCCTGGATTCTGGAAGGATTATTAAAGAAGAAAAGTCTGTTAATACAGATGAAAATCTTAGATACAGTATGGATATTATTGGGAATAAATCTGCAAAGGTTGTGATTGTTAGTAATAATTTCCATATATACAGGGCTAAAAGGATTGCAATAAAACAGGGGTATGGAAATGTATCAGGGATTGGGGCATATACAGTTCTTTATACATTGCCAAACTGTTATTTGCGTGAAGCATTTGCAGTTATAAAGTATAAAATATGCGGGCAGATTTAAGACCAGGGGAGTTTTAAATGGATAATGTAGATAAGATAAAGAATATTAAGGATATTAAAAAGGGGCTTCACGATGGTATTCCAATAGCGCTTGGATATATTTCAGTAAGTTTTACATTTGGTATTATGGGGGTTTCTTCCGGGCTGCCATGGTGGCAGGTTTTGTTAATTTCAATGACAAACCTTACATCTGCGGGGCAGTTTGCAGGACTTGGGATTATGGTTATGTCTGGCGGGCTGGTTGAAATGGCACTGGCACAGTTTGTTATTAACCTGCGTTATGCCCTTATGTCAATTTCACTGTCACAAAAGACGGATGCTTCATTTAACCTGGTATCAAGGCTTTTAACTGGATTTGGTATTACTGATGAAATATTTGCAGTTGCTGCCAGTAAAAACAGGACGGTAGGAAAGTATTATATGGCAGGATTAATAATTATGCCATATATTGGGTGGGCATCTGGCACTGCAGCAGGTGCGCTTCTTGGTGAAGTTATACCAGGAATTTTAAGCAGTGCTTTGGGTATAGCGATATATGGAATGTTTATGGCAATAATTATCCCACAGGCACGGGATAACCACAAATGCCTTATAGTAATAATTGTTGCTGCAGTTTTAAGCTGCAGTTTTAAATATATTCCTTTAATTAATAATATATCTTCTGGTTTTGTAATAATAATATGTGCTGTATCAGCATCTGTTGCAGGTGCTTTATTATATCCTGTAGATGACGGGGAGGAAGGATGAGTTATGCCAGCAGACAAATTTTTTATATATCTTGCAGTAATGGCGGGGGTTACATATCTTATAAGGGCTTTGCCGTTTGCATTGTGCAGGAACAAAGTTAAAAACAGGTTTATTAAATCATTTCTTTATTATGTCCCATATGCTGTCCTTGCCGCCATGACATTTCCAGCAGCAATATATTCAGCAGATGGTATTGTGCCAGGCATTGCAGGGACAGTTACAGGGATTTTATTTGCATATAAAAGAAAGAGCCTGCTTATGGTTGCAGTTGTATCATGTGTGGCTGCACTGGCAGCAGAAATGGTGTGCCAGTTATTATGAAATATTGAATATTCCAGTAAAAATCTAATAATATTCCGAAAAAAATACCAGATATTCTTTTTTAACAGCTACAGCACGTTTCTGGCTTATAGGTATATTTTTACCACTTTCCATTATAACGCTGTTTTTAGCAAGCTGTTTTATATATTTTAAATTAATAAGAAAAGATTTATGTACTTGTGTAAACTGTGCTTCTTTTATAAGCCCGGAAATTTCTTCTTCAAATGATTTTCTTATAAATATACTTCTGATGGTTTTGCCATTTGTTAGATGTGCTTCTAGCATCCTGGAAGAATTTTCAATATATTCTATTTGTGAATAGGGTACTGGCACAAGCCCGTCTTTTGTTTTTATAAGGTATGATGCTTCTTTTTTAACACTGGTATATGACAGGGCGTAATCAAGGGCTTCAAATATCCTGTTTTCATTTACTGGTTTTAAAATATACCTTACTGCACGTACATCATAGGCTTCAAGTGCAAAATCCTTTGAACAGGTGGTATAGATAATTATATTATTATTACTGTTTTTGCGTATCTGGTGTCCTATGTCAATTCCGCTTTTTTCAGACATAATTATATCTAATATGTATATATCTGCCAGATTGTTATTTTGTATATTATTATATAACTGTGAAGCATCAGAAAATTTTTCCACTTCAAAACCAGTGTCTGGATGGAATTTTTTATATTTTAATAAAATTTTTTCTATTTTCAGCAAGTCTTCAATACTGTCATCACAGATTATTATTTTCATATGCGTTTCCTCAAAAATTAATGCTGGGTTTTATGTGCAGGACAGAGGTCTTGCTAAAATTCTAACATAGATTTTTGTAAAAAGCAATTAAGGAAATTTATATATTGGATTATAATTATTTTTCCTGTACTAAAAAGTAACAATTATCCTGAAATTACATATATATTAATTAGTACGGAAAATAATTCCCGTCAATTTTAACTGAAAGGATGTTTCTTATGAATAATATGAATTTAAGACGTCCAAATGACTGCGGATGCAAAACAGATTACAATTTTACGCAATCTCCAGATTGTGGCTTTAATCCAAACTGCAAAATGGAATGCGGGGGTAATAAACCATCATGCGGATGCAATTCAAATTGTGATGCGGATTCCAGTTTATATAATGACCCTTTAAATGGCATGGCTGTAGCTATAGGGTATGTGCCTTGGCAGCAGTGGTGCAAGGTTTATGATTTATGTAAAGGCCTGCAGCAAGGGACAATTTTCCCTTCACTTGACCTGCCGTTCTATGGATGTATTCCACGTGGGTATTTTAAAGGCCAGGGAGGTGCAGTATGAACCAGGACAAAAATAAACTTCTTCTCTATATTTCACAGGTAAGCTTTGCTATTGATGAAGTGGTGCTTTTCCTTGATACACATCCATGCGATAAAGAGGCTCTTGCATATTACCAGGAACTTAAAAAAGCCCGTAAGGAATCACTTGACAAATATACCCATAAGTATGGGCCGCTGTTAAATGATAATGTAGACAATTCATGTTACTGGGAATGGGTTAAAGAACCTTGGCCTTGGGAATAGAAAGGAGAGTAGTGTATGTGGAATTATGAAAGAAGGCTGCAGTACCCTGTAAATATTACCAGGCCTAATGCAAAAGCAGCCCAGATAATTATTAGCCAGTATGGCGGCCCTGATGGTGAATTAAGTGCTTCTATGCGTTATCTTTCACAGAGATACAGCATGGAGAACAGAAAAGCTATTGGAACACTTACTGATATAGGCACAGAGGAGCTTGCACATCTTGAAATGGTTGCAACTATTGTGCGCCAGCTTACCAAAGACCTTACACCTGAAGAAATCAAGGCATCAGGCTTTGATAAATATTATGTTGACCATACTCTTGCAATCTGGCCTGCGGCAGCAGCAGGTATTCCATTTAACGCATGTGAATTTCAGAGTAAAGGTGATACTATTACTGATTTATATGAGGATATGGCAGCTGAACAGAAAGCAAGAAGCACTTATGAAAATATTTTAAGACTGGTTAAAGAGCCTGAAATTGCAGACCCTATACGTTTTTTAAGGGAACGTGAAGTTGTACACTTCCAGCGTTTTGGTGAAACATTGCGCCGGGTACAGGATGACCTTAACAGTAAAAATTTCTACGCATTTAACCCACAAATTGATAAAAAATCCTGCTAATGTAAAATATAATAAATTATACTTTCCAGTGTTTTCCAGCACACAGGCCAGAAGCCTGTGTGTTTTAATGTTATTTTTTTGGATTTTAACATTGAATTATCACATATTTATAATAAAATTTTAAAAATTATTTAGATAAAGGATAAGAGGTATATAATGGGTATACATATAAATTTACCAGATATAAAAGAAAAAAATACCATACAAAAAAATAAAATACCATTAATAATAAAACTTTTAATATTTGCAATAACTATATTTCTCAATGTTTTATCCTGGAACAGCCATGCTTTTTGTGACTGGTATATTGAAAATATACTGCCTTTATGGGTTAATACATACAGCCGTTTTTTTAGCATTTTCCCCGTATCTGTTGGTGAGAAGCTTATAATTCTGGGAATTATCCTGCTTGCTGCAGGTGTGGTTATATTCCTGCTTGGATTTTTGAAAAAAGAAAAGTTAAAATTACTTAGGCGCAGATATTGGAATGTAATCAGCTGGATTGTGGTTTTTGTTTTATTAATACAGACATTAAATTGTTTTATACTTTACCATGCTTCAACATTTGCATCACAATATATGGCAGAAGAAGAAAGAAATGGATATGGATTTGAGGAACTTTATAATTTACGTGAACATATTGTAGAAAAGCTTAATTTTCTTTCAACACAGTTTGAGCGTGACAGTAATGGTGAAATTATTTTTAATGAGGAAGAGGATTTATATTCTGAATGTATAAATTCTATGAAAAAGCTTGGGGAAAAATATCCGGGGTTATCTGGCTATTATCCGCAGCCTAAGAAAATATTATTTTCAAATATTATGAGCCAGCAGAATTTGTCAGGGATATTTTTTCCTTTTACGCTTGAAGCTAATTATAATACGGATATGTACATAACAAATATGCCTTATACAATATGCCATGAACTTGCGCATTTAAAAGGTTATATATATGAAGATGAAGCTAATTTTATTGCATTTATGGCCTGTACCATGTCTGATAATTTATTTTTCCAGTATAGCGGCTATTTAAATGTTTTGAATTATGTATCAAATGATTTTAGGAATAATGCAGGTAAAGAAGAATGGGATAAACGTACCATTGTTACAGAAGAGGCTGCTGCTGATAATATATTTTTAACACCTGGAGCATGGGAGCGGGTTAATAAAACTTCTCCTTTTAATACTGAAACTGTTGAAACAATTTCCAGTAAATTACTGGATGGAAATCTTGTACTAAATGGTGTAAAAGATGGAATAAAAAGTTATAGCCGTGTAGTACAGCTTCTTATATATTATTATTCCCAATCTGGATTTTAAATAATAAATGCCAGGAATGGAAAGATAAATGGCTTAAAATTTTGAAAGTAATATGCTTTCAAGATTTTAAGCCATTTTTGTCTGGGGACAATTATTTTATACAGCTGCATGTGGCAAAAATTTGTGAATTAATTTTGAAATCTGTTATATGGACATAAAAAATACACTAAATCTTTGTTATAATATCATCATCATAGAAACAGGGGGAGGAAAGCTATGGATTACCAGCAAATATTTAAACGGCATGAAATAAAATACTTGTTGTCCATGCAGGAAAAGGAATTTATATTGGAAGCTATAAAGCCGTATATGCAGCCTGGCCAGTATGGATATTCAACAATACGCAATGTATATTTTGATACAGATACATTCTGCCTTATAAGACATTCCCTGGAAAAGCCTGTATATAAGGAAAAATTGCGTTTGCGGAGCTATAGGGCAGCAAAAGGGGAGGATAATGTTTTTGTAGAACTGAAGAAAAAATACAAGTCAGTTGTTTATAAACGCAGGCTTGTTCTTACTGAATCACAGGCATGGGAATGTTTCCAGAAAGATATTCCGCTGCCTTCCAGTTCACAGATTGCAAATGAAATAGAATATTTCCGGGATTTTTATAAGCCGCTGTATCCTAAAGTTTTTATTTCTTATAGCCGTGAAGCATATGAAATGATTGATGGCAGTGATTTCCGGGTAACGTTTGACAGAAATATATTATATAGGCAGGAAGATTTTTCATTTGCCTCTGGAATTTACGGAACGCCTATTCTTAATGAGGGGGAAACTTTAATGGAGATTAAAACCCCAGGTGCTATTCCTTTGTGGCTGTGCAGGAAACTTACTGAAATGCAGATATTTAAAACATCTTTTTCAAAATATGGACTGGCCTACCAGGATATTTTTAAAAATGGGGGAGGATTAAAATATGCTTAATAATTTATTCCGTGGGGTTTTTGATACAGATATGACAGTGGTTATTTCTGTGGCTGGTTTTTTAATCTGTGTCGGGACTGCTTTAATTGCAGGGGTTATTTTAGCAGTTATGTATATGTACAAATCCCGTTATACTAAAAGTTTTGTGGCAACACTTGCCCTTCTGCCTGCTATTGTCTGCGTTGTTATAATGATGGTAAATGGCAATGTAGGGGCCGGGGTTGCTGTTGCAGGGACTTTCAGTCTTGTACGTTTCCGTTCAGTTCCTGGTACAGCAAAAGAAATCGGGGCAATTTTTCTTGCTATGGGCACAGGGCTTGTTGCAGGCATGGGATATATAGGATATACCCTGCTGGTTGCAGTTTTATTAGGGGCAGCAGGTATGTTGTATAACCATTTTGACTTTGGCATGAAGAAGAAAATGTCATTATATAAGACACTTAATATTACCATACCAGAGGATTTAGATTATAATAATGTATTTGATGGGCTTTTAGGGGAGTATACATCAGAATATGAATTAATCCATGTAAGAACTACAAATATGGGAAGCCTGTTTAAGCTTACATATAATATAGTATTGAAAAATCCTGGCCAGGAAAAAGAACTTATTGATAACATACGCTGCCGTAATGGAAATTTGGAAATAAGTATTTCAAGGCAGACAACAGAAAATGGGGAACTTTAGTGAATGTCCCAAAATTAAAAGGAGGAAATGTCTATGAAGTTAAAAAACAGTATCTGGCAGGTTATACTTATATCTGCTTTGTTTTGTGCAGGCTGCAGCAATGCAGGAAATGTAAATATGGGAAAAGACAGTGTGGATACAGGTAATAAAAATTCATTTGCCCCTGCTGGCACAGAGGATAATATTTCTTCTGGAAATACAGCAGACAGCCAGGCAGACAGGGTATCTGCTTCTGATGTATTTTCGGACAGGGACTTAGAAACAGGATATGATAAAAATTCTGCTGCTGTTATAAAACTTAATGGAAAGAGTGCATTATGTGATTCAGATGCTGTAAAGGCCAGTGGAAGTAGAATTACTATTACCGGTGAGGGGACTTATATTATTTCTGGTACACTGGAGGATGGAATGATAGTTGTGGATGCAGATAAATCTGATAAAATACAGATTGTTTTAAATGGTGCTAATATTTCTAATTCCACTTCCGCTGTTTTATATGTACTAAAAGCAGATAAGGTTTTTATTACTACAGCCGCAAAATCTGAAAATACTTTTTCTAATGGCGGTACTTATAAAGCTATTGATGAAAATAATATTGATTCGGTTATTTATTCTAAAGAGGATTTGACACTTAATGGAGAGGGAAAGCTTGTAATAAATGCAAAGGCAGGGCATGGTATTGTTTCTAAGGACAGTCTTGTGCTTGCAAGTGGTGAATATAATATTACGGCTGAAAGACATGGGGTTTCAGGTAAAGATGATGTGTCTGTTGCAGGTGGAAGTTATAAAATTGTTTCAGGAAAGGACGGAATCCATGCAGAAAATGCAGATAATGAAAATTCGGGGTTTGTATATATTTTGGATGGGACTTTTGATATTACATCAGAAGGTGATGGAATAAGTGGCGCAGCGTCTGGACAGATTGAAAATGGAAGTTTTAAAATCAAGACGGGCGGGGGCGCTAAAGCTGCAGGGGTTAAGGCAGATAAGGATATTGGTGGCATGCGTATGCAGGAACCACGTGGAGATAAGGCAGATACACCGCCAGATGCACCACCAGATACAACAGAAAATAGTGACAGTACAGATACAGTTAGCATAAAGGGTATTAAGACAGACGGGGATTTGTATTTAGATGGCGGGGAATTTGAAATTGATTCTGAAGATGATTCTTTACATTCTAATAGTAATATTACTATTACAAAAGGGAATTATAAGCTGGCATCAGGTGATGATGGCATACATGCTGGTTCTGGTGTTATTGTTTCAGACGGGACTATTAATATATCCAGGTGTTATGAGGGAATTGAGGGAAAGACAATTAATATTTCAGGCGGTGATATTTCGCTTGTATCAAGTGATGATGGGTTAAATGCAAGCGGAGGTGCAGACAGCAGCGGTTATGGCAGACGTGGTGATTCATTTTCATCTTCTGGTGATGTATATATTTCAATTTCAGGCGGAATTATTTATATTACTGCTTCGGGAGATGGTGTTGATTCTAATGGCAATCTGTCTATAAGCGGAGGGGAAACTTATGTTTCAGGCCCTTCAAATAGTGGTAATGGTGCGCTTGATTATAATGGGGAAGCAATTATTTCAGGTGGTATTTTTGCAGCATCAAGTGTATCAGGTATGGCACAAAACTTTAGCCCGTCTTCTACACAGGGAGCAATGCTTGTAATGACAGAAGCAGGGGATGCTGGCGATGAAATTTCTTTAACTGGCCCAGATGGGAATGTACTTGTATCATGGAAAGCTGAAAAAGATTATTCATGTGTAAATATCAGTTGTCCAGAATTGTTAGAAGGTGGGACTTATAAATTAACTGCAGGTGGTTCAGTAAGTGAAATTACAATGACAGGCCTTATTTATGGAGAAGGCGGCATGACAGGGAAGGGCGGCGGAAAAAGACCTGGAGGCATGGGCGGACACAGGAAAGACAGGGATTATGGAACAGATGTGACAGAAATGAAGTTTAGCTAATATATAAAAAAGCAGCTATATAATATATATTCTTTAATACCAGACGGCAGGTTCTCTATAAAAAGGATGCTGCCGTCTGGTTTATGTATAATCTGGTATTGCAGTTATGGTTTTATCTTAGGTTTTTTCCATAAATACTTTTTTTGCCATAAATACAGCATTTAATACTTTTGGAAATCCTGTATATGGAATACACTGTAAAAATGTTTCTATTATTTTTCCTGGAGATATTCCTACGTTCAGTGCACCATTAATATGCACCTCTAATTGCGGTTCACACCCTCCGGCAGTAAGCAGGCTGGACAGTGTTATTATTTCCCGTTCTTCTATTGTAAGCCCTTCCCTTGTATAAATATCGCCAAAAGCAAATTCAACAATGAATTTTCCTAAATCTGGTGCTATGTTCTCAAGGGACTTTATAACATTTTCACCTCCTTTGCCATCAACCGCCTTTAACTGTTCCATGCCTTGGATAAACCTTGTGTTTTCCATTTGATTTTACCTCCTTTTTTAATTATAATAAGAGCATATTACTTAGAGTATAGTGTAAGTCAAGAACTTTTCATCACTATTTGTGCCGACTAAAGGCGGCATGGGGGTTTTTATGAGGATTGGAGAGATGGCAAAAGCTGCAGGGATTAGTGAATATACCCTGCGGTATTATGAGAAAAAAGGATTAATACAGGTAGAGCGGGACGGTGCTGGCAGACGCTGTTATGATGAAAACGGTATTGAATGGATAAAATTTATCAAACGCTTAAAGGACACTGGTATGCTGCTAAAGGATATCAGGGAATATTCAAGGTTACGGTATAAGGGAGATTCCACTATGCCGGAACGTCTGGAAATGCTTGAAAAACACAGAGTATATGTGCTTGAGCAGCAGAAGAAATGGACAGAATATTTAGATAATCTGGATGATAAGATTAATTTTTACAAGGATTCAATATTATAAGGAATGTAAAATATAACCAGAAATGGCCTGGAAAGGTCTGGAAAGGCCACTTCTGTAGTAAAGACAGTAAGGGTTAGCACAGGGCAGGCATGAATTTTGCAAATAAGTATAATCCATCTTTGCCAGCATCTACTTCATGCGGGATGCCGGCAGGGAAAACCGAGATTACGCCCGGTTCATAAGTGATTTCAATGCCTTTATTGATACAGGTGCCGTTTCCAGCGATAACCTCGTGGGTTTCTAGCTGTGTTTCATGGATATGTTTCCCAATACTGCAGTTTGGGGCAATACGTACCAGGTGGTAACTGTAAGCACCGCCTGTTTCTTCCTGTGTAAGGATATGTTTTAATTCTACACCTGTAAAGACAGGGTGTTTTGACCATGGAATATTACGAAAATCTTTTGTGGCAGCAGGAGTAACCAGTTTTCCATTGTTAAAAGTTTCAAATGTATCCATATTTTGTGTCCTCCATTTTGTTTTTATTATTTTATATTGTGTCTATATTTACAGTATAAAAATAATGGAGAATCCTGGCTTGTAAAAAATTGCTGTTATAGCCGGAGAGTGGTACTTGAAGCAATATATTCTGCGGGGGAAATCCCGGTTATATTTTTAAAAGCCTTATTGAAGTGGCTCTGGTCATAAAATCCCATATCTGCAGACACCCTGCTTACAGATTTGTCTGCAAGCAATAAAGCCTGTGCCTGGCGTATCCGGTTCTGGAGATAGAACTTATGCGGTGTCAGTCCTAAATTTTTTTTACATTTACGGATAAGATGATATTTACTGATATATAAATCTTGTGCAAGACTGTCCAGTGGCAGGGAGTCCGGAAAACCACTTGCCAGTCTTTCATAAAGAATAAGCATATCATTTTCCATTTCTTTATTATATGTATTATGTAACCTGTATACATGGGGAACTACACGGATTAAGCGTTCTGTCTGGAATTTTGTTATCTGTTTTTGTATTTTGGAGGATTCCAGTATCATTTTCAAAATTCTTGTACCTTCTTTAGGATGGTAATTACTTACAAAAGATTTACCAATGCAGAGGGATGCAAGGATGGAATTGTCTGTAATATCTGCCTGGTGGGGCATAAATGGCGGCACAACAAAGAAACCGTTTTCTTTTAATTGTAATGATTTATTTTCCAGTGTAGCGGCAACACTGCCTTTTATACAGAGAGAAATAATATAATGGCCTGCATGGCTGTGGGAAGAAAATTTTTTATTTATATTTTCAGACAGGACAATCTCAACCGGATACTGGCTGGAGTAGAAATATTTCATTGGCAGTCCTCCTTATTGTTTTGTTTTCCAGATAAATATTTTACACCCCAGTCACACAGGGCATCCAGTATTGGGGCAAGAGTCTTTCCGTATTCCGTCAGGCTGTATTCTGTCTTTGGCGGTACGGCAGGATAGACCACACGGTTAAGCAGGCCGTCCTTTTCAAGTTCTCTTAATTGCTGGGCAAGCATTTTATCTGTTGCTTTTGGCATTTTGCGGTGCAGTTCGCTGTACCGCATGGTGTTGTTCATCAGATGCCACAATATAACTGCCTTGTACTTGCCGCCAATAAGGGAAATTGTTGCCTCTACAGGACAGGTAAATCTGCTGCATTGTTTTGTCATTTTTATCTCCTAATATAATAAAAATCCTCTTTAGGCCTTGCTTGCTTTTTAGTAAGTATATACCTGGAAAGTGCGTACTTGTATGTTTTTTTGTTCCTGATATAATATAAATTATCAGAAACAGAACAAGTTTCTGGTAATTTATTATACTATGGCCGGCCAAATTTTCAATAAGGAAAGGAAGGATACAAAAATGTCAATATTAGATACAGCAAAGGCACGTTTTTCTGTCCGTGCTTATACAGGACAGGCAGTGGAGGAAGAAAAACTGCAAAAGATTCTGGAGATTGCCCATGTAGCGCCGACAGCTGCCAATATGCAGCCGGTAAGACTTGTGGTAGTGAGAAGCTAGGAGGTTTTGGAGATATGATAAAAATACTTTTCGTCTGCCACGGCAATATTTGCAGAAGCCCGATGGCTGAATTTGTTATGAAGGATTTAGTTAATAAAAGCGGTTATAAAGATGATTTTTTTATTGCTTCTAAGGCAACGAGCACTGAGGAGCTTGGAAACAGCCCTCATTATGGTACCAGGAACAAGTTAAAGAGCGAGGGAGTTCCAATAGAACCACACAGGGCATCCCAGATGGATAAAAATGATTATAATGAGTATGATTATATAATAGGCATGGATTCCTGGAACTATAAAAATATTTTGCGTATAACGGGAAGTGACCCAGAGAATAAGGTATACCTTTTACTGGAGTTTGCCGGTTTGACACGTGATATTGCTGACCCATGGTATACCGGGGATTTTGATAAAACGTATAAGGATATTTGTGAAGGGTGCGAGGGGCTTTTGCATAATCTGGTACTTGATAATAAACTTTAAGAAAATGGTTATTTTTGCAGTTGTTTCTGCGAAATAGTGTGATATAATGGATATAAAGCTGTAGCAAAAGCTATAAAATAAGTTATTAATAATATTATAAGAATTTATATTCAGAAAGAGAGGAATTGATGAAGGATATTGTAATTAAAAAATTTGCGGAAGTTTTTGGTGATGCAGATGGGGCAGAGGCTTTTTTTGCACCAGGACGTGTTAATCTTATTGGGGAACATACTGATTATAACGGGGGACATGTTTTTCCGTGTGCCCTTACTATAGGTACTTATGCAGTTGCACGTAAAAGAGAAGACAGAAAGCTGCGTTTTTTTTCTATGAATTTTGAACATCTTGGAATAATAGAGTCAGGTCTTGATGATTTGAAGCCATCAAAAGAGGCTGGCTGGACTAATTATCCTAAAGGGGTTATATGGGCATTTTTAGAAAAAGGCTATGAAATCAGATGTGGGTTTGATATACTTTTAAATGGAAATATCCCAAATGGTTCAGGGCTTTCGTCATCAGCTTCTGTAGAGGTTGTGACAGGATATATACTTAGTGAATTATTAGGGCTTAATGTTCCAGACCAGGAACTTGCAATTATTGGGCAGTTTTCAGAAAATAATTTTAATGGTGTTAATTGTGGCATTATGGACCAGTTTGCTATTGCAATGGGCAAAAAGGATAATGCAATTTTCCTTGATACATCAGATTTATCATTTGAATATGCCCCAATAAAACTTGAAGGTGCTAAAATTGTTATTTCATGCAGTAATAAGAAACGTGGTTTAGGGGATTCCAAATATAATGAAAGACGTGCAGAATGTGAGGAGGCTTTAAAAGAAATACAAGCCGGGATGGGGATTAATACTCTTGGCGACCTTAATGAGGAACAGTTTGATAAAGTGCAGATGGCAATTAAAGATGAAGACCGCAGGAAGCGTGCAAGACATGCAGTATATGAGAACCAGAGGACAATTAAAGCTGTCAGCGCCCTTAAGAATAACGATATAGAATTATTTGGAAAGCTTATGAATGAATCACATGTTTCACTGCGTGATGATTATGAGGTTACAGGCTTGGAGCTTGATACACTTGTGGAAGAGGCATGGAAAATAGATGGTGTTATAGGTTCAAGAATGACTGGTGCCGGCTTTGGAGGATGTACAGTAAGCATTGTAAAAGATGAAGCAGTAGATTTATTTATTGATAAAGTTGGTAAGGCATATAAAGATAAGATTGGTTATAATGCAGATTTTTATGTAGTTGAGATAGGCCCAGGCCCTTGCAGGCTGTAGTCTTGCAACCTGTTTTTATAGTATTACAGATATACTGCTGGTATTTTAGAAGCCCGTATAGCTTTAACAGAGTTATACGGGCTTTTTTATTAATAGCAGCTAACTTCAATTAGTCTTTTGAAAATATTATAAAAAACCTGCTATACTTTAGCAAGA